>NZ_JAHPJM010000012.1:0-192301 GCF_019042715.1 Paenibacillus sp. AK121 | reverse complement strand
AATCATGGATTGTTACTGAGCATATCGGGCAAAACCATAAACAGGCACTTTGTGTCAGTTTTGGTGTTGCCTTTTTTTACTACTCCAAGCGGCTTAAGGTGATGGAATGAAGATAGCAAAGGTGCTGAATAATAACGTCGTAACGGTCATTGATGAACAGCAGAAAGAATTAGTCATTATGGGAAGAGGAATTGCTTTTAAAAAAAACACAGGCGATGAGATTGAAGAGGGGAAAGTCGAGAAAATTTTCAAGCTTGAAAGTACCGAGGTTTCCCGTAAATTGATGACCCTGATGTCTGATATCCCTATTGAGTATGTTGAAATTTCTGATGAAATCATCCAATATGCTAAAACGATACTTGGTGTAGAGTTGCATGACAGCATCTATATTTCGCTGACAGATCATATCCATTTTGCCATAGAGCGTTATCGTTTGGGTATGGACATCAAGAATGCACTTTACTGGGAAATCAAACGAATGTACCGTAAGGAATTCGCGATTGGAACCAAAGCATTACACATGATTCAGGACAAGCTGGGGGTTACACTTCCAGATGATGAAGGGGCGTTTATTGCCTTACATTTGGTGAATGCACAGCTTAACAGTGAAATGCGTGAAACGATAACCCTGACTAATATCGTCAAGGATATTATAAACATTGTAAGCCGCTTTTTTGTAATGGAGCTGGATGAAGAGTCGTTAAGCTATTACCGCTTTATTACACATCTCAAATTTTTTGCCCAACGGGTTATGAATGGAACTCCTGTACAAAATACAGATAATTCCCTTCATGATATGGTTAAGGTACAATATAAGGACGCTTATGCTTGTGCGGAAAAAATAAGAGATTATACGACTAAGATCTATGGTCGAAGCTTGTCCCAGGATGAGATGCTGTATCTCACCATTCATATCGAACGCATCATTAAAAATCAATGATTTTATAGATGATCAGGGATTTAGGATTGCTACTTCTAAACCAGAAGGCAAAACCTGAATGCTGAAAGAAGATTGGCTTTTATAAAGCTGTCTGCTTTCTGTATTCAGGTTTTTTTTATTCCTAATTTTCACACTTTATACCTTAAAAAGAAAAGAGGAACACCTCATGGATCGAAATCAATTATCCAAAGAGATACTTACATTGGTCGGTGGAGAAGAAAATGTAGAGCAGGTCATTCACTGTATGACGCGCTTGCGTTTCAATCTTCATGATGATAAGAAAGCTCAAAAAGAGCAGTTGCAAAAAACGGATGGTGTCATGGGAGTCATGGAGAGTGGCGGCCAGTTTCAGGTGATTATCGGTAATGATGTAGCTAATGTATATAAATCGTTGGTGAGCAACATGTCCAAGGCACCGCAAAGTGAAACAGGCGCAAGCACTGCATCCAAGAAAAAACAAAACCCGATCAGCCAACTGTTCGACTTTATTGCGGGTATGTTTACACCTATTTTGCCAGCGATCACCGGTGCAGGTATGATCAAAGGGATCATTGCCCTATTGGTAGCTATGCACTGGATGTCTGACAAGAGTCAAACCTATACGATTTTAGCGGCAATAGGTGATGGTGCGTTCTACTTCCTGCCTATTATTCTGGCTGTCAGTGCTGCTAGAAAACTCGGCAGTAATATGTTTATTGGTGCGGCGATTGGTGCTTCTATTTTACATCCAGACATTACAGCATTACTGGCTTCGAATGTGAAAGTTAGCTTTATTGGCCTTCCGGTGACAGCGGCCACGTATTCTTCGACCGTTATTCCAATTGTTATCGCGATCTGGCTGGCGTCCTATGTTGAAAAATTCATTGATAAGTATACTCATGCATCATTGAAGTTGCTTGTTGTCCCAACACTGACTTTATTGATTATTGTACCTTTGACTTTGGTTGCTGTAGGGCCGCTCGGCTCTATTATTGGTAACGGCCTGTCTGGTGGTATCTCTTGGTTGTTTGAAAATACAGGTGCGCTTGCAGGTCTGCTGCTCGGCGGTACCTTCTCCCTGATCATTATGACTGGTATGCACTACGCGTTGGTTCCGATTATGATCGGATCGATTGCAACGCTGGGTTATGACTACATGATTCCAATTATGGGAGCAGCTAACTTGGCTCAGGCTGGTGCTACACTCGGCGTATTCTTGAAATCCAAAAATGCCAAAGTCAAAACAGTGGCCTTCTCCACGAGCTTGACAGCTATTATGGGTGTAACCGAGCCTGCAATGTATGGGGTTAATATGCGGTTTAAAAAACCGTTTACGGCAGCATTGATCGGCGGAGCTGTCGGCGGGGGCTTCATGAGTTTGTTTGGCACAAAAGCGTACGTCGTTGGGGGACTCGTTGGTTTACCTGGTCTGGCTATGTTTATTGGACCGACTTTCTTGTATGCAATTCTTGGTCTCATTATTGCATTTGTGGTTGCTACGATTGTTACCTATGTGATCGGTTTTACAGATGAAAAGAACGAAGAGGCACCACAAGTAGCAGATGCTGCCGGTGGCGTTTCTACTAAGGGAGTAGCACAATCTGCGGTGAGCTCACTTCCGAAAGGTGAGACAATCCCGGTATTCAGCCCAATTATGGGTGAAGTTAAACCGCTCAGTGAAGTTAATGATCCTGCATTTTCTCAAGAAATTATGGGTAGAGGATGGGCTATTGAACCCTCCGAAGGTCGGGTTGTTTCCCCAGTTGACGGCACAGTGTTCTCTATTTCCAAAAGCGGACATGCTGTAGGCTTGGTGAGTGATTCAGGACTTGAAATGCTCATTCACGTAGGGATGGACACTGTTAAACTAAAAGGACTTCATTTTACGCCTCATCTTAAAGCAGGAGATCGCGTGAAGGTAGGCGATCTTATACTGGAGTTTGACCTGGTGGAAATCCGCAAGGCTGGTTACGAAACGATTACGCCTGTTATTGTTACGAATGTAGACCAGTTTAGCGAGTTGGAGCCCGCTGGAAATCAGCATAAAGTGGTTAAGGAACAAGAACTGCTATACACAGTGATCGTCTAACCGTTGAAAAAATCTATGCATAAGCTGAATACAAATCGTTGTGTTCAGAATAACAAACAGCAAGCCTTCATTTTAAGAAGGCTTGCTGTTTGGCGTTTACATAAAGTCTAAAGCTGAAGCATCTTTATTATTTTTATTTCAATAAAACCTACAAAAATAGTTGGCTTTGTGATATAGTAATCTTCGGATTGAAGGGTCGCTTTTTTATAAAACATCTTACGTTTAAGTTTGGAGGAAATGATATATGGATACCTTCTTTATTATTTTGAATGTCATCGTGCTGCTTGCACTGCTCGGCGTATTGGTCTGGATGCAGAAAAAGCGCATCTCTTTTACAAAAAGAGTATTTACCGGACTCGGCTTCGGACTGATCTACGGGGCTATTCTTCAGTACGCTTATGGGGCCGGCTCAGAGGTCATTACCAAATCGGTCGATTGGTTCAACCTTGCAGGTAATGGTTATGTCCGTTTGCTGCAAATGGTCGTGATTCCACTGATCATGGTGTCGATTATTTCGGCTATTATGAATTTGAAGGGAAGACAGAACCTTGGCAAAATAAGCGTGTCCATTATTGCAGTACTGCTGATTACAACGGCGATTGCTGCTTCTGTAAGCATTGTAACCAGCCTGTCTTTTGATCTAAAAGCAATCGAGATTCAAAGTGGTGAAAAGGAGCAAGCGCAAGGCCTGAAGATGGAAGAACGACTGGGAACAGTCCAGGATATGACTATTCCGCAGCAGGTGCTGGAATTTATTCCTTCGAATCCTTTTGAAGATATGACAGGGGCACGCCGTACATCGACGTTGGCGGTGGTTATTTTCTCAGCCTTTATCGGGGTGGCAGTACTCGGATTGGATCGTAAAAAACCAGAGCAGGCGCAAACCTTCCGCAAAGTGATCGACGCAGTGTACGCTGTAGTGATGCGGATTGTAACGCTGGTGCTAAGATTGACGCCTTACGGTATTTTAGCACTGATCACGAAAGTTGTAGCTACGACAAATCCGGATGAAATCTTGAAGCTGATCAAGTTTGTACTCGCTTCTTATGTGGCTTTATTGGTCATGTTCGTTATTCATCTTATTTTGCTGGCCTTGTTCGGCTATAATCCAGTGACATATGTGAAAAAGGTATTGCCTACACTGGTTTTTGCTTTTACGTCTCGTTCCAGTGCAGCGACTATTCCATTAAATGTTGAAACACAAACGAAAAAGCTTGGTGTTTCCGACGGCATCGCGAATCTGTCCGCAACCCTGGGAGCAACCATTGGGCAAAACGGCTGTGCGGGTATTTATCCGGCCATGCTGGCGGTCATGATTGCTCCAACAGTGGGCATAGATCCTACAAGCTGGGATTTTATACTCACTCTTATTCTGGTTGTTACGGTCAGCTCGTTCGGCGTGGCAGGTGTAGGCGGGGGTGCTACTTTCGCTTCCCTGATCGTGCTCTCTACCCTGAACCTTCCCGTGGCCTTGGCAGGATTGCTCATTTCGGTTGAACCGTTAATTGATATGGGCCGTACCGCGTTGAATGTTAATGATTCTATTACCGCAGGCCTTATCTCTGGCAAAGTACTCAAGGAGAACGATCAAGACGTGTTCAACAACCATGGCACGGATCTGGATGTAGCGGCACACTCTTAAGTAAAAGATAGACGAATGGTGTACACTGCAGTCTCATATCGCACCTATTGCATATGCAACACGTACAGTGTGTATCTCCATACTCAGAGCCGACCCTAAGGTCGGCTCTTTATTTTGGGCTGATGGCAGTGTAAATTATAGCTGTTCACAAATCCTAATCTATGATACATTAAAATAATGTTTTTCCGGCTTGTTCGGATGAACCGCGGTTCGCAACCATCCCGCGCTATCAAAACTAGGAGGATTTCATGTTTAATCTGTTATGGGGGGCAGCATTTGTCCTCGTCAATTTTATGTTCTTTTTGTTATGTTATCGGTTGTTTGGTAAAAAAGGGCTGTACGCCTGGATTGGCGTTGCTACTGTATTGGCCAACATTCAGGTAACCAAAACCATTGATCTGCTCGGCATTACCACGACATTGGGAAATACAATGTATGTTTCTATGTATATGGCCAGCGACTTACTAAATGAAAAATATGGGCCTAAAGAGGCGCGAAAAGCTGTGTGGTTCGGCTTTTTCACTCTGATTATGACGACGATCACGATGCAGATGGTGCTGTTATTTGAGCCTACTGCAACGGATTTTGCCCAGACACCGATGCAACAGCTCTTCGGATTGTTGCCAAGGCTTGCGCTTGCCAGCTTGACAGCCTATGCGGTCAGTCAATTGCTGGACGTGCGTCTATATGCCTGGATTCGTAAGTTTTTCCCGGAGCGTCATCAGCTCTGGATTCGCGGCAATGGCAGCACGATGATCAGCTCGTTTATAGACACCCTCATTTTCTGTAGTATTGCCTTTTACGGCTATGCGTGGGGGATATGGATCGAATTGCTGTTCACCACTTACATCTTAAAATTTGTACTGACTGCGGCGGGCACACCGATTTTGTACATCGCACGCAATTTCCGTTTGATAGAAGAGGAGGGGCAAACCCTCAAGCCATGATTTGGCTTGGGGTTGCCCCTCTTTTTTATCCCAGCACGGTCAGTTCCTTCGGAAATGAGGTCAGCACTTCAACACCCTCAGAGGTGACCAGAACGTCATCTTCAATCCGCACGCCCCCAAGACCTGGAACGTAGATGCCGGGTTCGATCGTGAACACAAACCCTTCATGAAGCAGATCGTTATTGCCTCCGTGTACAGATGGATATTCATGAACACTCATACCAAGACCATGTCCAACCCGATGGTTAAAAGCAGGGCCATATCCAGCGGCTTCAACAACGGCTCGAGCTGCCTGGTCTACGGATGCGCAGGAAACTCCCGGGCGAATGGCAGCAATTCCGGCTTCGTTTGAGCGGAGAACCGTATTATATATCGTTTCCAGCTCAGTTGATAGCTTGCCAAAGGCAAAAGTGCGTGTAATATCCGAAGCATAACCATCGGAATATACGCCCATATCAAACATGAGTAGATCGCCGTGTTGCAGCTTGCGGGTCCCCGGAACACCATGAGGCAAGGCCGTTTTGGGTCCAGACAACACTGTCGTGTCAAAGGATGGACCATCTGCACCGAGTTTTTTCATCTGGTATTCAATTTCGGCTACCAGCTCGACTTCTGTCACCCCTTCGCGAACATGGGTTAGGCCGTGACGAAGAGCATCTTCCACCAAACGAGCTGCATGTTTCAAACGTTGTACTTCCTCAGGAGTTTTTCTCACGCGCATTTCTTGAAGCACCGGACCCAGGTCCACATATTGAGCAGCGCCAATGGCAGTATGTAGTTGTTCGTAACGGAGGACGGAGACGTGTTCCTTTTCTAGTGCGAATGCTTTCACTCCGGTACCTGTGCGTTGGCGTAACAGATCATATGGATTGTCCGTATCGGTGTGGGTGGATATACGCGTCACCGAAGAAGCAGCTTGAGCGGCTTCTGCATCCAGAGCTGGTACAATCAGTTCTGGTTCTTGGTCACGAAGCAGCACGAGCCCTAGAAAACGCTCATGTGGATCACTGGCAAAGCCTGTCAGGTAGTAAATATGTTTGGGATCGGTCACAAGCAGACCATCCCAAGCTTGTGACTTTAGTTCATCATACAATTTGGCAATTTTCTCATTCATAGAGTCTCAATCCTTTCTGTCCATTTATTCATTATAGCTCTTGTTACACCCTAATTTATATCTTTAAATGGTTTTCTCTCTTGACTGACTTAATGCTTGCAGACGTGCCTGTACGTTGTGATCGTAGTAACCACCATGGTAGCAGAGTACCTTATCAGCATCTAATACAGTCAGCTTATCAAGGCTCTTTAGAGCCAACGGCATATCCGGCGTAGCTGACTCAGCGGGACCGACCAGCTCACCTTCGACTACACGCAGTTCATCTGCTGCCAACAGCAGCTTCTGTGCAGGCACATACAAGCTGATATGTCCGGGCGTGTGACCGGGTGTATGAATAATCTGTATGCCTCCACCATAAGGCAGATGTTCACCGTCCTCAAGAATATGAGCAAAGCGCAAATCTGGCAGGTTGCGAATCATATCCTCTGCTTGTTGCTTGAGTGCAGGCTCCATCAGATTGATGCGTTCCGGCGTCAGCTTTATAAATGGTCGTTCTCCTGTCATATATGGAATGTCATCCTTATGGGCCAGCAGGGCAGTGTTCGGTAGCAAGTCCAGCAGTGCTTGAACATTTCCGATATGGTCAATATCCTGATGCGTTATAATAATTCTTTTCAGACGGCTTATATCCTCACCCACATCTGAAATAGCCTTGCGCAGAGGCTCCAATTGGCCGAGCATGCCCGAGTCTATCAATGTAAGTCCATCCTCGTCCTTGAGCAGTACAGGATGAATGATCGAATTACCAAAAAAAGGTCCCATAGACACTTCCAAAATCAAAATTTGAGTTCCAATATTCATATTAAGCTGCTTCGGATTCCTTTGACTCCGAAGCATACCTCCCGTCTTATGTCGTTAAATCGGTTAATGTAGCGTTGGCTTATGTTCAAGCTCTATTATAAGACCCTTTGGGGTTAATCCGCAAAACAACTCGATATAGCTGTTCGTGCGCTTGTCCTGTACAATAAATAAATCACCACAATAGGGGGGCAGCTACGATAATGAACAAGGACCAATCTTTTTCCATTGAAATTGCATGCAGGGAGGATCTTCCCGATATTGTGGATATTTATAATTCTACGATTGCAGGACGAATGGTCACAGCAGATCTGGAGCCGGTGACAGTAGAGAGCCGTATTCCATGGTTTGAGGCTCATGAGGAAAACCACCGCCCTTTGTGGGTACTAAGACAAAAGGGGACAATTGCTGGATGGGCCAGTCTTCAGTCCTTTTATGGCCGACCAGCTTATAACGGTACAGCAGAAATTAGCATTTATGTCCATGAGGATTTTCGTGGAACTGGAACTGGAAGCCGTTTGGTACAGCACTTGCTAAATGAATGCCCTAGATTGGGAATTACAACGTTGCTGGGTTTTGTATTTGGTCATAATGAGCCGAGTATTGCGCTACTGCGGAAGTTTGGCTTTGAGCAGTGGGGGTATTATCCACGTGTTGCCGTGCTGGACAGCATAGAGCGCGATCTGGCTATATTGGGTAAGCGAGTAGAATAATATTGAGCTACAGAAAAAGGCTGCCTCCAACATCGTCTCATACACTGTCAGTGTAGCGATTTTAGAGGCAGCTTTTTTTACTTTGTTATTTCTCCGTTTTTAACGCTGAGGTTTAAAACGTATGTTGTGAAAGATTTGGTTAAGCACCTCAGAGATTACCAAACCGACTGCTATCGCTCCTGCGATCATCAGTGTGCTCATGGCCAGCTCCAGTGCCTGAGGATAATGTTGTTGTACGAACTGGCGCATGGCATTATAAGCCATTCCTCCTGGCACCAGGGGAATCATGCCTGCCACGCTGAAAATAATCACAGGCATTTTGTACAGTCTAGCAAAACCTTGACTGACGATGCCGATAAGGATCGTGGCTAAAAGGCTGGCGCTCACAGGTCCCATGCTATCCGTGGTTGAATAATAGACAAGCCAGCCCAGCATACCGACAAAACCACATTGCAGCAGCGAGCGTCGGGGGGCATGGAACAGTATGCCGAAAGCAGCGGTGGCAATAAAGCTTGTGAATAATTGTGCAAGCATAAGCTTGAATCTCCTCCAAATTACATATAAGAAATGATAACTGCAACACCAGCTCCAATGGCAAAAGACGTCAAGCAAGCATCTGCACCTTTGGAAAGCCCTGAGACAAGGTGTCCGGACATTAAATCCCGAAGGGCATTTGTAATTAGCAAGCCCGGCACCAATGGCATGACAGAGCCAATGATAATTTTATCCATCATCTGTCCCCCGCCGACGATCACTAACAGAGCCGCCAGCAAGCCGATTAGAAAAGATGCAGAAAATTCTGAGAAAAACTTAACCTTAACGAGCCTATGAAAATATTGTAAGGCTGCAAATCCGATACCGCCGCACAACACAGCTCCGGGGAAATCTCGCCACACTCCACCAAACATGATCATAAAGCAACCGCTGGCCAACGCTGCAGCGATCAGCTGTACACGATTGGAATAGCGGAGGGGACCACGTTCAATTTCCGAAAGCTCTTTTACGGCTGCGCTGGGTGACAAAGTGCCTGCGCTGATTTTACGTGAAATGGAGTTCACCTCGGTCACCTTGTGCAAATCTGTAGTCCGCTCTACGATCCGGATAAGCTTGGCAGGTTCCGAATCATTAATAGCAAAAAAAATTCCAGTGGGTGTTACATAGCTATGGGACTGGGATATGCCATAGGCCGAAGCAATGCGGGACATCGTGTCTTCAACACGATAGGTCTCGGCTCCATTTTGCATCATCAGTTTGCCTGCTAGCAGACAAACCTCAATGATTTCAGGAGTAGGATAGGAATGATTATTCATGCTCGCTCTCTTTCATGCGCCTCAGGTCGTTCGACCCTGTTGTTTTCATTTATTGTAGCACAAAAAGCCGCCTTTTCAGAGGCGGTTAAATTGGGGGAATCTATGGAGTTTATCGAGATTCCATCGTATCCGGAATAACGGTATAGTAGGACTCTTCTAGGTATGTTGCGGCCTCAGACAAGCCCATCAACTTAAGCTGCCCTGTTACAAAAGCACGAAGGGCTGAATGGGTGAACAGATGCCGTGTCTGAGCATCCCGAATAAAGGCCAGTCTGGCTTCACGCGAACCGCTGCGGAACAACTCACGTACAGCTTCACCTTGTTGTTCCCAGAGGAACGGCTCCGTTACGTTCAAGAAGTCGCTCTCAATAGAAGAGCTACGCTTCATAGAAGAAGATGTCTGAATACCCAAGCCATTCAGTGTAGGAGCAACTTCATTTTGCTTACGCTCTGTTCGCAAGCTGTCGATGTAGGCGGCCATATCTTGAATCGGCAGAATGCCAAAGCGCTCCCGAAAGCATTCGCGTACAAATGCGGTACGTTCATCCACAGCTTGCAGAGGACGCTGACCGGCATGTCCAGAATAGTCAGCTCCACTGGCATAGTATCGTTTTAATGAACTGTTTTCTGTATAAACAACGCTTAGAAAATCCTGCAAATGGCGGGCAACCACCCATACCCCCGTCCAATCGACGGGAGAAACGCATACAATCGGAGCCTGTGAAAGGTCCTTTTCAAGGCCAAAATCGGTTAAAAAGCCATAATGTATCCCGTCCACTCCAGCGTGGGCAAAAGGAATAACATCAGGCGGTGTAGCCATATATCGTGGAGCGCGGCCCTGTTCCATAATCAAGCCCAAATCAAAACTCAGAGAATGCCGGTTCGCTTCAAGCTCCTGTTCAAACTCTATAAGTGCCTCAATCAAAGGTGTGGCTGATCCGTAGGCTAGGTTAGAACCGGAATCCATTGTGTATACCTCCCTTATCCAAGTACATCTGTAAAGCGTTCATCCCTAAAAGGTACGTGATTTTACACGAAATGTAAACCTGTATGACGAATTTTTTCAAAAATGTGACCTTTTACCCGTGTGCTGTCAAAATAAAACGCTTTCGTTCAAACCAGGACAAGATACCTATGTTAGCGCAGTAGTGAAGTAAAGTGAGTTTGCGAAAATGCAGTCTTTTCAGTGTATGTTATCACCTGAGAAGGGTGAATGAGAGATACGGGTTGGGAAGGTCAGGGTGCAACGTAATAGGTCAACGGGTATAATATCAGGACAAGGTATAGAGAGTGTCATCCAAAGATTTAACAGAAAGAAGTGGGCATATGAACTTGCAAAAGAAGGCTGTTTTTTTTGATGTAGATGATACGATGTACGATCATTTGCACCCTACACGTGATGCATTGCGTACAGTATTAGGACTAAGTGAGCGTTTTCCATATGAGGAAGTCTACCACCGTATTCGCTATTACAGCGATTTACTATCGGCTAAAGGAGGACTATTGGAGGGGAAAGCAGGGCAGGATGAACTGGATGATATGAGGGAAGGTCGTTTTATTCTGGCTCTACAAGAATTCGGGGTAGCTATTACCCCTGAGCAGGCAGTGCATGTCCAACAAGAATACTTGGATCGACAGTACCGAATTGAGTCTTTTGAGGGGGCTACCTCATTAATCGATGAATTGAGCTCGGCTGGCTATTTGGTCGGTTTGATTACGAATGGTCTTGAAGAACATCAGATGAGCAAAATTAAAGCTATGACACTGGAAAATCATGTTGCGGCAGAGCATATTTTTGTGTCTGGGACTGTTGGTTATGCCAAGCCTGATCCGCGCATTTTCGAAATAGTCAACGAACGGACAGGCACTTTAGCAGAGCATTGCTGCTACATTGGGGATTCCTGGCGTAATGATGTGGCGGGAGCTATAGCTGCAAATTGGCGGGTAATTTGGTTCAATCACAGGAATGCTATTCCGGAATCTGATGTGTCGGGAGCCTATGAAACTGCGGCAAGCTATGCAGGGCTAAGAAAGCTGCTCCTGCCCGACGCACGTTAGACGCGGTACATATTCGTGTCACCCAAAAGAATCCAACCTATTTTGAAGCTATTTCAAAAGCTGGTCCGTAATACTATTTATCTGTTATAGATCTAACTTCATTTGAAATGGGTAGAACAGAGAAGGAGGGATCGCGCATGGTAGAACAATGGAGGCAGGCAGACGACATCATAAGTCAAGTGACCGTATATAGTACGGAGGATAATGACCCAGTTAGCATTAAAACAGCCACCCAAGGCGTCCGCTGTATCGGCATTGGGACAGATGCGGCCGTATTTACGCTCGATACGTTGCCAGGCTACGCGTTTAAGGTGTATTCAGACATGGCGATCGAAAAAAAAGATGCAGAGGCCGATGTATATGAGCGTTTGCAAGGTTCTGATTATTTTCCTCATTATTACGGAAAGGGCGATAAGTATATTGTCATTAGTTACGAATCTGGTATTACGCTGCTGGATTGCCTGCTGCAAGGAATTCCGGTGCCGGAGCAGGTCATTGAGGACGTGGAAAAGGCGAGGGAATTTGTTCGGTCCAGGGGGCTGAATCCTCGTGATATTCATCTCAAGAATGTACTCATGCAAGATGGACGCGCCAAGGTATTAGATGTATCTGAATATGTAAAAGAAGGCGATGACAAGCGTTGGGAGCATCTGGTGTGGGCGTATCATACGTTCTATTCCGGTTTCTCCGAGGTTAAGGTTCCTTCATGGATTTTGGAGACGATCAAAAAATGGTATTACAAGCTGGACAACTCCAGCATCAACCTGGAGGAGTTTGCCCAACGTGCCAGTCAATTGTTTTCTAAATGGAAATCATAACCACTGTGAAGGATACCGAAATACAGCCCTATCCTTCTATACAAAAGGATTGCACCCGCTTTACGGGAGCAATCCTTTTCTTTTATCTGAAATCTCTAGGCACTCTTCTGGCCGTACCGCTCGCAATCGCGGCTTGAATCACCTTTTTACGCACCTGTTGTACGGCGCCCTCGTTAAATACACCCGGGATAATATACAGTTTGTTTAATTCATCGGGACGGATTGTGCTTGCGATAGCTTCTGCGGCTGCCAGCTTCATCTCTTCGTTAATTTCACGTGCGCGACAGTCCAGTGCTGCTCGGAATATGCCGGGGAAGCAAAGTACATTGTTAATCTGGTTAGGATAGTCCGAGCGTCCGGTAGCGATGACCCCTGCAATGTCCTCGACATCCTCTGGGTTAATTTCAGGGACCGGGTTTGCCATGGTGAACAGGACAGGAGCTTCTTTCATGCGCTTCACGTCTTCTCGTTGCAATATTCCGCCTGCCGACAGACCGATAAACACGTCCGCGTCCTTCAGAACCTCAGATAGCGTGCCGGACAGCCGTTCGGGGTTGGTATGCTGCGCATACCAGTTCCACATCGGATGCTCATAGGTTTCATCAGCCGTAAGCGCACCGTTCCGGTCTACACCAATAATGTTCACTGCCCCTGCAGATAGCAAAATTTTGGTACAGGCCACACCGGCAGCCCCGATACCGCAGACGACAATTTTGACGTCAGACAGAGCTTTGCCGACCACCTTGAGCGCATTAATCAGCCCTGCGTACAACACGACAGCTGTGCCATGCTGATCATCATGAAAAACAGGTATGTCCAGCTCGTCACGTAACCGCTGTTCAATTTCAAAGCATCGTGGCGATGAAATATCCTCCAGATTAATACCGCCAAAGGCTGGGGCCAGTTGCTTAATGGCTTTAATGATTTCTTCCGTGTCCTGCGTATCCAGGCAGATCGGGAAGGCATCGACGGACCCAAGCTGCTTGAACAGCATGGCTTTGCCTTCCATTACCGGCATGGCTGCATATGGACCGATGTTGCCGAGTCCGAGGACAGCGCTTCCGTCAGAGACGACAGCGACAGTATTGCGCTTGATCGTTAACCGGAAAGCTTTGTCCTGCTCCTCATGAATGGCCATACATACGCGCGCCACATCAGGAGTATATACCCGGGATAAGTCGTCACGGTTTTGAATCGGAACCTTGGGCTGCATTTCAATCTTGCCCCCGAGATGTAAGAGGAAGGTGCGATCAGAGATGGACAGTACCTTTACACCTTGTGCTTTTTTAATCCGGGTGATCATTCGGTCAATTTCTGCTGGATCAGCAATGGTGACTGTAATATCTCTCACAGTGGCCTTCTCAGAGGTGCGGATGACGTCAATGGCAATGACATCTCCGCCATGTTCGTTTACCAACGTAATCAATTGACCAAACTGGATGTGCTCGGTGGAAATTTCCAGTCGTAAAATAATATTTTTACCGCCAATACCGCCTTGCATACAAATTCCTCCTTTGTCTTTCATAACAAAATGGTGAGATCAATTGATTGCGCTTACAATCGGGAGCAAGTCTAACATCTGGGCTGATAGTTTAAATTAGTGGTTTCTTTCCCTATCATAGTGAACATTCTTCCACTTGTACAGATCAAGCTGAGTAATATCCATGATTTTGTATCCAAAAAGGACGAAAGCCCGGCTGAATTCCAGTCCAAGCAATCGTCCTTTGTACAACGAAATGATCCATTTTTTGTTTACGTCATATTTTTGCCGTAGTAAATTTCATCCATTTCGATTTTGAGTCGTGTTGATATATTCTGTTGTTCTTTTTCACTCAAACTTTCCTTCGTGTAGCCGAACAGATAGTTGTCCAAATCAAATTGTTTTAGCTTGCATTTGGTATGGAAAATATTTTCCTGATACACATTCACGTCGATCATGTCATACTGATTGCGCACTTCGTCGGGAATATAGTTTTGAATCGAAGCAATGTCATGGTCGATAAAAAGCTTATGACCATTCGTATCACGTGTAAAGCCGCGTACCCGGTAATCAATCGTCATAATGTCAGTGTCAAAAGAATGAGTCAGATAGTGAAGTGCCTTGAGCGGAGAGATTTCCCCACAGGTAGAAACATCAATATCTGCACGAAACGTGCTAATCCCCTCGTCTGGATGATATTCAGGGTAGGTGTGAACCGTAATATGGCTTTTATCCAGTTGTATCACGACAGACTCAGGTAGGGGGCCTGGTGACTCTGCATATGATTCATTCGGTACCTCCACAATCGGCCCTTCTGATATAAGCACTGTCACGCTTGCTCCTTGAGGGACATAATCCTGCTGAGCAACATTGAGTACATGGGCGCCGATAATATCGGATACATTTTTTAAAATAGCTGTCAGTCGATCCGAGTTATATTGTTCATCAATATATTCAATATACGCCTCGCGTTCCTCTTTCGTTTTGGTGTAACAAATATCGTACATATTAAAGCTCAATGATTTGGTCAAATTGTTAAATCCGTGCAGGGTAATCCGCTGTTCCGGTGTTATGGTCATAGGCTATTTCCCCTTATAGTCGCAGTATTCATAAGTAATATTCCCAACACGCCTCTTCATATACCGATTCATACAATCCGTTCTGTAACGGACAAAATAAAGACTTGAATATGTATGTCTTACCCGTTTGGCATATTTAAAAACAGGCAGGGTCACTTGAGATCCTCTCGATTTTACATGTATGGGAATTTAACGTTAATATACTTTATTTCTTACTCAGCAATTTTTAAGTAACAGGGCTTATAATGTGGACTATGTATACAGGAAAGGAACGAAATTGACAGTGGATTCGTAATGTAATAGAAAATTTTAGGTTCGTAATTCCTGAATTTAATGTATCTTATCTTCATAATGCCCAAATCTTAACCGAATATGATTATAGACCCTCAAAAATAGTGACTTTGTACATTGCGTAAAATGAGAAAAGCAACTTCAGCTACTGATATGCGTATAATGAAATAAACGTAACAAGCTAAGAATTATGATGTTAAATGAATTTTTGATAGCAAACTCATTTTATAAATCTATCTCATGTTACTGTAAGAAAACGGTGAAAGGAGTATCAAGATGCTGGCTTTGTCCGATCCGGTCTGGACTCTGCTCCAAGGCCCCTACGGTTCTTCTCAATACGTCCCAGAAATGTTAAAACAGCTCCAAGCCGGATATGATGGCGAAATAGCTGACACCTTGTATTGGGAGGAATTATATCACCAAAATACGTTGTATACTTGTACATTTGCGGCTGTACCTTACCTAGTAGACATTGCGCTAAAGAGTTCTGATATAGGAATTCGGGCAGATATATATAACATTTGCGGAATATTTGAAGCGAAGAATAATAATCCCTTACATACCAAAATCCCGTTGGAATTTGCAAGGGATCAAGTGGAAGTGGATTCTAACCTGGCAGAATATATCTACGCGCAATATCGAAGTGCCATCGTTCGCCTTACAGAATTGACGGAAGAAATGGTGCTCTATGCGAAAGAACATGAAGAAGATGTCGGCAAGCGCTATGTTCTTGCTGCGGCTGCCGCCTTTGAGGGGTATCATTGGGTAGCCTATATGCTGCAAACCTATGATACAGGTGACGAATATATGCTGGATTGTCCCCATTGCGGTACCCCGCTCTATATTTGGCCTGATGAACAGGGTGACACTCTGGTTGTCTATGATAAAGACCCTGTCAGTTCAGGCGATCTAATCCCCTATCCGATTCGTCCCCGTTCATTGGACCATAGAGGTGCAAATATACAGTGGCTACACGAATATGCTCAAAAAATAGATGAGAAATTACTTCTTGCCCAGCTACCCTACTTAAACGGTTGGGTAGAATGTCCAGTGTGTAATTCACCCATATATATATGGGATGAATTGATGAAAATGGCTGATGGTGTTCGGAGGTATACCGCTTAACCAACAAAAAAAGGGGGCTGTTTTTTTACAACCCCCTAATTTCCTTTTGTATTATTACACTCTTCTTCGTGTGCTTTACTGCAGTCTACTCTCTAAACGGATTCAAAAAGGTTTTAGGAATGTCGGATTCAAAACGCAGCAACACTCCGGTGACGGGATGTATAAACGACAATACCTTTGCATGCAGACCAAGGCGGCCAATCGACTTGGACTTAGAGCCGTATTTTTTATCCCCAACAATCGGATGACCGATATCCTCCATATGCACGCGAATTTGATTTTTGCGTCCGGTCTCCAAACGTACTTCCAGCAAAGAAAAATGCCGATTGGCCTGAAGCCGCTTGTAATGAGTGACTGCGTGCTGTCCGTCATTCGGATAAGGACTGGAGTACATTTTTAGTGTCTTGCTCTCTTTCAGCCATGAGGTGATTGTGCCTGCTTCTTTTTTTACCTGTCCTTCTACGAGAGCAATGTATGTTCGTTCATACACAACTTCCTTCCACGCTTGTTGCATTTCCTGCTGTATGGCTTCGCTTTTCGCAAACATCATCACTCCTGATGTATCACGATCCAAACGATGCAGTACAAAAATACGGTTGTACGGATGCTCGCGTCGTACGTGGGCTGTAAGCTGGCGATATGCTGTGACTTCCTGCTCCTGCGCAGAAGCGACAGAAAGCAACCCGGCATCTTTATGGATAACGATAATAGCTTCGTCCTCATGCAAAATACGCAGCCCGGTTAGCGGCACCACAGGAGCTACCTTTTCCTTGGAGAGCGCGACAGTCTGTCCTTGCTCCAGCGGAAAATTATGCACAGTACGAGGAATACCATTGACGGAAACTTGTCCACGCGCCAATGCTGATTTAATGGAATTACGGCCCATGCCAGTCACATGCTCAACTAAAAAGCTCAATAGCTCGGCAGGCTCCTGAACGATGTATGTTTTGGCAGGTGCTTTATCCAAAGTATGGGTTTTCCGTTGAGCTTCCGGTCTATAGGAGCCAGATTTTCCGGCGGGTTTGTGGTTGCGTTTGGAATGGCTTGAGTTTGAGGTTGATTTTGTATGATTTTTCCTTTGAGGTTTCCGATTATTCATGGGTTCTTTCTCCTTCTTGGAGCCGTATCTCTTCATAGTTATGGACCATTTGCGGCACCGTGTCCACTATATCATGAGAAAACAGCGAATGCCATAAGAGACTAAAACCCGATGGACAGACTTCCAGCGGTTGAACATTACCCTTAACCCCGGTAAACTAAAGGTAACGAAAGAAAAGCCGATATGCGTCGAGGACGCTAGAAATATGAGGAGTTTTGAAACTATGAGTGTACAAGCACCAACATTGGAACGGGCGCAGGACTTGCTGCAAAAATTTTATGGCTATCCCGATTTCCGGGAGGGACAAAAGAAAATTGTGGCCAGTATGCTGGAAGGCAACGACACGTTGGGCATCATGCCAACAGGTGGCGGAAAATCGATATGCTACCAGATTCCCGCGTTGTTGCATGAGGGGCTGACCATTGTTGTGTCACCACTGATCTCGTTAATGAAAGACCAGGTGGATGCGCTGACCACGATGGGGATTGCAGCTGCCTACATTAATAGCACGTTGAGCGGTCGAGAAGTCAACGACCGTATCCGCGCTGCACGGAACGGAGATTTGAAGTTGCTGTATGTCGCCCCTGAACGACTGGAACTGGATTGGTTCCGTGATGAGATGGCTCAGTTACCGATTTCCTGCGTTGCGGTAGATGAGGCTCACTGTGTATCCCAGTGGGGTCATGATTTTCGTACCAGCTATCTGGCGGTGGCTCCATTCGTGGACGGGCTGTATGAACGTCCAATCGTAGCTGCGTTTACGGCAACGGCTACACCGCAGGTTATGGATGATATCGTACGCCTGCTTCGTCTGCGTTCACCGGAAACGTTCGTTACCGGTCTTGGAAGGCCGAATTTGGCATTTAGTGTGCTGCGTGGGGAGGACAAACGTAGCTTTTTGCTAAATTATGCCCGTGAACATGAGGGTGAATCGGGCATTATTTATGCGGCGACACGTAAGGATGTGGATGATTTATATCAACGCCTGCGCGACGCTGGCATGGCAGCAGGACGTTATCATGCAGGAATGACTGATCAGGAACGTGCAGATAGCCAAGAAGGGTTTCTATACGATGATATCCGTGTCATTGTCGCAACCAATGCCTTTGGTATGGGGATAGATAAATCAAACGTACGTTATGTCATTCATTACAATATGCCTAAAAATATGGAGGCGTATGTACAAGAAGCAGGTCGCGCAGGACGTGATGGCGACCCATCTCAATGTATTTTGCTGTTCGGACCGCAAGATATTGTGACCCAGAAGTTCCTGATTGAGCAAAATCCACAGGATGAAGACCGCAAGCGTAACGACTACCGTAAGCTCCAACAGATGGTTGACTATTGTTACACGACTCGCTGCCTACGTTCAGCACAGCTGGAGTATTTCGGAGAAGCGCAGGAGCATGAAGCCTGCGGCATATGCAGTTCATGTACAGATGAGCGGGAACTGGTGGATATGACCATAGATGCGCAAAAGATTTTTTCGTGCATTCATCGAATGCGGGAACGGTATGGGGTTTCAATGGTGGCCTCGGTGTTGAAAGGCTCGCGCAACAAAAAGGTGCTGCAGTATGGTTTTGACAGCCTGCCAACCTATGGTGTGATGGGCAACCGAACGGAAAAAGAAATTGCTGAAATTATCAATGTTCTTGTTTCGGAAGGCTATCTGATGCTATCCGAGGGGCAATATCCGGTCGTACGCTTGCAACAGCTTGCTGCTGAAGTACTGAGAGGTCAGCGCGAAGTCATGCAGCGTGTGGTCCGGCATGCCACTGCTTTTGCAGGTGGAGCGGGATCGCGTGGACGAAAGGGACGCGATACCTACCCTGCCGCGGTCAACGAAACTGTGTTCGAGCAATTGCGCTTGATCCGCCGCGATCTGGCCGCTCAGGAGCATGTACCGTCTTATATCATCTTCAATGATGCCACGCTGCGAGAGATGAGCGTAGCGAGTCCGCAATCCGAGGCAGACATGCTGCGGATCAAGGGTGTTGGTGAAGTGAAGTTCCGCAAGTATGGCAAGCCGTTTCTTGATTTCTTTCAAAATCAGGGGAATACCGGCGGAATGGTGAGCGAGGATGAGATTTTTGTAGATGATGTGTACGAGGATTTTGAATAGCTATACTAAGGATGTAAGAGTCCATGCAAACTTATAGAAGGTTGTGACCTATGAAAGTCATTTTATCAACGTTAAACGCAAAATATATTCATACCTCGCTGGCCATCCGATGCCTCAAAGCCTACAGTGAAAAGGATTTTGATATCGAGCTGGCGGAGTATACGATTAAGGATCCGGTGATGAACATCGTATCCGATCTGTTTCAACGAGGGGCAGATGTCATCGGTTTTTCCTGTTATATTTGGAACATTGAAGAGACGATTAAAGTCATTGATGTGTTGAAAAAGATTATGCCCGAGGTCAAGATTGTTTTGGGTGGCCCGGAGGTATCTTACGATACAGAGCACTGGATGAAGCGCTTGACGAATGTGGATTTTATCGTTGTTGGTGAGGGAGAGGAAACTTTCCATCAACTGCTGCAGGAGCTGGAAGGGGATCGCAAGTTCCATTTTGTATATGGACTGGCTTACCGTAAGGGAGAAGAGGTCATTATCATGCCAGGTCGTCCAAAAGCGGACTTGAACGAGCTGCCGTCACCATATCGTTTTGCAGAGGATATCCCAGAACTCGGGAAACGGGTTGTCTATTTTGAAACGAGCCGGGGCTGTCCGTTCAGTTGCCAATTTTGTCTGTCCAGCATTGAGGTCGGGGTGCGTTATTACGATATCGAGCGCACCAAGTCGGATATTCTGTATCTGATTGACAATGGGGCTAAATTGATTAAATTTGTGGACCGAACCTTTAATATTAAACGTGATTATGCGCTGGAAATGTTCAAGTTTTTGATTGAAAATCACCGTGGCTGTGTCTTCCAGTTTGAGATTACGGCAGATATTATGCGTCCCGAGGTATTGGATTATTTGGCGGAGAACGCGCCACCGGGGGTATTTCGCTTTGAGATCGGTGTCCAGTCAACGAATGATCCCACCAATGAACTGGTTAAGCGCCGCCAGAACTTCACCAAGCTTTCCCGGACTGTTACAAAGGTCAAGCAAAGCGGGAAAATCGACCAGCATCTGGATCTGATCGCCGGATTGCCATTGGAGGACTACAACACATTCCGTAAAACGTTTAATGACGTTTTTGCGCTTGGACCGGAAGAGCTTCAACTGGGCTTCCTCAAAATGCTGCGTGGTACTGGTCTGCGCATTGATGCCGATAAGTATAACTATACGTATATGGATGTTGCGCCGTATGAAATGTTGAGCAATGACGTCCTTTCCTTTGCCGATATCGTACGGCTCAAACGCTTGGAAGATGTATTGGAAAAATACTGGAACTCTCATCGTATGGACCATACGGTGAACTACCTGATCGAACGTGAATTCTCGTCCGCCTTTGATTTCTTTCAGGAATTCGGAGACTACTGGGAAGGACAGGGATGGCAAAAAATTGGACATCAGCTCGAAGACTTGTTTACGCGTCTCCAGTCCTTTTTGGAATCGCGGGGAACCAAGCGAATGGATATGGTGCTTGGGCTGATGAAGCTTGATTATTTCCTCAACCATAAATATAAGCCGCGCAAAATCTGGTGGGAGCATACTTTGGAGAAGGACGATTGGTCCAGCTATATGAAAATGGCTCTTCAGCACCCGGATGCGCTGCTGTCCCCTGCGGCGGCAGATGTGAGCAAGGAGAATACGGGTGAGACGGATTTGGCTAGTCAACAGCCGCAGCCATACCGCGAGACGATCCCAGCCTTTGCTTCTTTGAAGCTGGGTGAAAAGGAACTGCAAAAGCACGCTGTGCTGGATGTGCTGCCGTTCAGTCTGGATCATATCCTGAGTGGTGGTAGCCCATTAACAGCCGAAGGCCGCACATTGCTGCTTGTAGTCTATCAGCAAAACGGACAGCAAAAACCGCTGTACTACACCATGCCCATCGGCAAAAATATCGCCGCTATGTAGTATAAACAACAGAAGGCATCAACTCTTGGTATACCATGAGTCGATGTCTTCTTTTTTTATTATAAAAACATAGCTGACCACTTCAATTTTTTACATTCGGGAAACCTAGTGCTTTACGATTTTTTACAAAACCAATATATGATGAAATTATCATATATGAATATTAAATTTATTGGAGTGTGACCTTGTGAAAAAGCCTTCCATGAAAAAGAGTATCCTTGCGTTAAGTGCTGTGACCGTTTTGACTGTACCCTTATTATCTGCTGATATCCCTACAGCTTTTGCAGCCGCGACTTCTCCGAAGTCCACTGTTGCAGAGTCCAAGGCACAGAAGGCTGTATCAGCTAAAGCGGATACTCCTAAAAACGTCATTCTTTTTATCGGTGATGGTATGGGGGAAGCCAGTCGCAACGCGATTCGCTTAGCAACGGTTGGAAAATCGGGATTGCTTGAAATGGACAAGATGCCTATAACGGGTCTGGTTAGTACGAGTTCAGGGGACAACCTAGTTACAGACTCTGCCGCTGCTGCGACTGCCATTGCAACAGGTGTGAAAACGTATAACGGCGCGATCGGAATGGATTTGAATAAAAAACCAGTGACAACCATTATGGAGCTGGCTAAAAAAGCAGGCATGTCTACAGGAGTGGTGACGACAAGCCAAGTGACAGATGCGACGGGCGCTGCCTTTGGTGCGCATGTTGAGAAGCGCTCCGCGCAAAGCGAGATTGCCAAGCAGTATCTTGAGAAAAGCAAGCTGGATGTGATTCTGGGCGGGGGTGAGGATTTCTGGTACCCTGCAGGAACACCAGGCAAACATCCAGATGCACCGGCAGAAGATCCTGAGGAAGCTAGTAAGGGAACTCAAGGAAATTTGGTGGAACAAGCGAAGAAGTTGGGCTATAGCTATGTGACAGATCAGGCTGAAATGAAAGCAGCCAAAGGCTCTAAACTGCTAGGTCTATTCGCTAATGAAGAAATGTTCCAAGCTCACAACAAACTAGGCAATTCTTACAACCCAACGGTTTCTTTACCGGATATGACAGCGAAAGCGATTGATGTTCTATCCAAAAACAAAAAAGGCTTTTTCCTGATGGTAGAGGAAGAAGGAACTGATGAGATGGCGCATGACAATGAAGGTGAATTAACCATTAAAGCCGGGCAGCAGCTGGATAAGGCTGTAAAAGTAGCTAAGGACTATGCCAAAGCGCATCCAGATACTTTGGTGTTAGTGACGGCAGACCATGAAACAGGCGGTTTGGCCATTGAAGGCGAAGATGCGGAAGATGAATCCGGTGAAGGTGTCTCCAAAGAGGACGGCCCTTTTACCGTAAAAGGTTCTGATGAGAAGTTTTATATCGACTGGACCACAGGAGGACATACATCCGTTGATGTAGCGCTAACTGCAATGGGTCCGGGTTCCTCCCAATTTAGTGGAAATTACCCGAATACGGCTATTCATGACAAGCTGGTTAAGCTGCTTCAATTAAAAAAATAGCTCAGGGTGAAAGCTGCCCATAAAAGGTTTTCCATATTGTCAATATGGTTTTTCTTGTGATAAACTATAGACAATAGGTATATACTTAAAAAAGAGTAAGGATGCTCTAACATCCTCACTCTTTTACAACAGCCGCTTATAAGGGCGGTGGCTGTAGGGTTGGATTAGTAAAATAGACCGCTAACCTTTTCCAGAGGGCGGTCTATTTCTTTTTGTTGAAGGAAACAATCAAGATCACCAACGTTGCAAATTGAATCATCAACATCAGCGTATCTTTAACCTCCACAGGCATCACCTCCTTTGCAGGAGACTAGCCGACCGCCCATCTAAGCCATTCTGTTGTTAGTTTATAGTATATCATATGGATACTATTGCTAAAAAGGACAAAAATGAAAACGCCTGTTCTAGGCGCTTTTTTGTTTTTTCATAAGATATATTTTAAAAGTTGAAAATCATTATGAGTTCTTAACCAGTATAGGTGTTACGTAACTCATTTAAAAATTGCACAGCATCTTTGAATCCCTATAAATATATTTGGTATGATCGAGATGTATTTTGTCGATTTCAGAAATCCGGGGGCGATGGGAAGCACCATCCGTCTGCGTAGTGGCACGACAGGTAACTTTTAAATTTATGAACATGCCGAATAGACTCAACCTTTACTCCTCCGTTGTTTTCTTCCCCCACACAAATTTCATTATAAAAAATATAATTGTCAGCATGATGAGAAGCAATGCCACCTGCAAGCCATAACGATGAATCAATTCTCCTGCTGCTTGTACATGGTCACCAAAGAGACGTCCGAGCAGGAAGAAGATTAGCGTCCAAATCAAGCCCGTTGAATAAGAGAAGAGGGCATAGCGTTTGAAGCTCATTTTATTGATCCCCACAATATAAGGGACAATGTGGCGAACGATTGGCAGCAAGTAGCTGATGCATATCGTGAAGTTTCCATACTTATGTACTAAATTCTCTGAAAAAGTAATATACTTGTCCATTTTTTTCTTTCGGCGCAAACGATCCAAAATGGGTGTACCCAAGCTTCTGCCCAACACATAACCTAAGGATAGGCCTGATACAACCCCAAGATATACAATTAAAAAAGCAGGTAACGGATGAAGTATCCCCATGCTTGTTACGGCCCCGCCAGTCATCACTATAACTTCGTCTGGAATGGGCAGTCCCACAATTCCGAGCCATAGAGAGAAGAATAATGCTGCATAGCCATATTGTTCGATAATGGAAATTAAATATTCAACATCCATTCCCATACTCCTTTCTTAAGCTTTCTTTCGGCATACATAGACGAATGCGGGTGGAACATTCATAGGTACAAACTTGATTTCTTCAATATCAAACCATTCACCTAACTGCTGCTTCATCTGTTTAGAGTATTGAAAGGCAACAAACATTCCTCCATCCCTAAGTGATAGATGAATTTGTTCTACGATTTGATCTCGCATCGCTTGTGGAAAGTTGAAGAATGGCAGCCCGCTGATTATACAGTCGAGCTGTTCAATTTGGGCATTTTTCATAGCAAGCTGAAGCTCACGCGAGTCGGAATAGCACAGATAATTCGGGAATCTTCTTTTTAAACTCTGCTGCATGGTCGGGTCCTTCTCAAAGAGCAGAACTTTGGGATGAATTTTTGTCGTAGACGGAATGTATTGGGTAATTGCGCCTGTTCCAGCCCCGAGCTCAGCCACGGCATGAACTTCACTCCATGGAATGGATTCTATCATATTTTTAGCTAAAAATCTGGAACTGGGTGTTACGCTACCTACATATGCAGGTGAGTACAAAAATTTGAATAGGAACATAAGTCTTTCATGAACCAAATGACTAATACGGATCATACACCTTTCCCTACCTTCAATTTTCAATATACGTTCATTTATTCTCTGCTAAGAGTAACAAATTATCCCTTTACTTGCTCCTGTCTGGAGTAGGGTTCAGTTCCCCGTCCTGCGGAGGGGTCTTTCCTTGACTATGGTCCAGGAAAAAAGAAAAAGAGTACGTATGGGTCAGTCCGTATTCATTCAGTTATCATTCAGCATTCCCTCAGGCTGCCTTCAGTTTTGCTACCGATGAAAGAGAGGTGGGCAGCTAAAAACACTATGTACATTGAGAGGGGATCTACTTTGTCACTATCCATTAACAGGCATCTCATCAAGACTTCGACTTCCTACGATAATTCGAATACGCTGAAGTCAAATGAGAATGGACTAAATAACACGGGGCATACCACACACAAGAAATCTAACGATTCACTCGAATTAAGTGCGGAATTTATGGAATATGCCGGGGGTATGCAGGCTCCACTTCCTACGGAAAACTACAGTTATGACTACAAGTACGACCAGGATACTGTGGCGCTGACTACAGATGAACAGAAAGCGTTGTTGTCAGATTTACAAAATTACTTAACGTCTTCAAGTGCTTTATCTGAAACGAATGAAATCAACAACAGTACGAAAAATCCTTTGGCTGCAGTCAGCGACTTGTTATCCAGGGTGGATCTTTCGACAGCAACAGGTGAGGAAGTATCCAATTTATTCGATAAGATAGCAGAATCCATCCAAAATAATCGCCCTGCGCCGCCTGGAGATGACTCATTCCGACCTGAAGTTGATGGCAGTGGTCTGCCTCCAATGATGCAGGCGATGGGTGGAATTATGCCCCCATTTGCATGGAATATTCAGGCGACCACCAATCAAGAGGATAACACCACTACATCTGAAAAAGAGCTTACGGTAGATGAAAAAAGATCCTTACTGAGTGATTTGCAAAACGTCCTGAGTTCCGAGCTTCTATCCGGCTCCGTATCTGCAGAAACAGGTGAGCAAACAGATCTGATTTCTGCATTGAAAAACGCATGGGGTAACACAGAAGAATCGAATGCAACAGATGAGGAAATATCGGCTTTATTCGATAAAATCGCCAAGATTTTCGAACAATCTGTATCATCTTCGTCATAATCTTTAGGGTGCAATAGCGTATCTTAAAACCGGTTAGCCCACACCTGTAACTCAAACTTAACTTTTAAAAGGGGGATTTTTCTATGAATATTTCAGCGACTTCCAGCAATTCTATATCTATTGCAAGTACTTCATCTTCATCCAGTGCCAACAATACAGCCAGTCTGGAAAAGCAAAAAGCTCAGCTTGAAGCAGAGTACAACAAGGTACAACAAAGCAAAGATAATAAAGATACAAAAGAAACAAAAATGAAGCAGCTTCAGCAGCAAATTAAACAAATTGAAGCCCAGATTGCACAGCAAAGTTCTCAATCCGGCAGCACGTCAACACCAAAAATGGAAAAGTCCGCTCCAAGCAATATGGAAATGACACGCGCCAGCAGCTCGAATGGCAGTGATATTACTGGGGTTGGAAAATCACTGGATATTTCTATCTGATCATCCCATCTCTTCTTCTGTAAGCCTGACGATGATACAAAAGACAGCAGGCTCTCTGTTTCATAGGGAGCCTGCTTTTTTGCGTTTACGTCGGGTTAAAATGAATCATGTGACTAAACTTAGAAAAGTATATACAATAAATAACAGTGGGAAGATGAAAGGTTTCTAACTTTAGTATTTTATAGATTGAATCAGTAGTGTTAGTATACATTCTAAATTGGAGGATTTAAGCCATGACGCTGGAACCTCAAATGAGTCGAAGTAGTAAGGATGAAGCTCGTTTCGTCAGAAACAAGTTGATTGAGTTTAATGCAAAACACGTCCCAGCAGATATTCAAACCCAATATGAAGAGATTAATCTTACGCTGAAAAATGGAGAAGGTCAGTTCATCGGCGGTCTTCTAAGTGTACTATGTTGGAACTGGGTGGAGGTTGATATTTTGTGGGTAGATCAGGTCCATAGAGGGAAGGGCTACGGTTCGCAATTGCTTGGTGAAATCGAACAAATGGCTAGAGATAAAGGATGTAATTTTATACAACTAAATACCTTTTCTTTTCAAGCGCCTGAATTCTATGAGAAACATGGGTATGAAGTAGTCGGTGTCATTGAGGAGGCTCCTAGAGGCTTTAAACACTATTATTATAAGAAAAATATCTACTGAGGACTCCGAATATGCGTGTACAGATCAAGGAAGTAAATAAAGATGAAAAGATCATCATTCGTAGTATTGGCGAGGAAAAGGTATACGGCTACTGGACATCTTTTTGGTGTGAACTGACCTCGGGATATGCGTATGTTGTTCCGTATAAACAAAGCTTGGACAAGTTAATTCCTGGCTGTGTCATTTCGGTTGAAATTTCTCAATCCAGTATAGAAGGGTTCAGAAGACTGAGGCCTACTGAAAAGACAGGCGTTGTTCGCCCACAACCAAAGCTAGGCGACTATTGGATTCAAGGAATGATACAACAAGTGATGCAAGGCGAAGCAGGCGGGATAGAATGTCTGGAGATTGTTGTAGGAGATGCTACGTTTGTTTTAGATTCGGAAGAAATGAATGGTGATATCCACGTTAAAGCAGGCGATGGTGTCTCCTTTGAAATTATAGGTATGCAGTTGTTTGAAGAGGGACTGTGATTGTTCTGATTGGAATACTATAATTAACCAATTACAATATGTCGGTGAGAAAGTTAAAAGCTAGATCATAGAGAATCGTGAATAAAGAAAGGTATGATTGGATTGGCTACAGAAGTGACACACAAAATATATACTATGTGCATGATTCAAGACGGAACCAAGGTATTGCTTATGAATAGACCCAATCGAAAGGGGTTTCCAGGTTATATTGCTCCAGGAGGAAAAGTAGAGTTCCCAGAGAGCATTGTGAACGGAGCCATTCGCGAAGTAAAGGAGGAAACGGGCTTAACGGTTACGGAAATTGTATTTAAAGGAATCGACGAATATTGTGATCCAAATCAAGGGCTGAGATATATGGTCTTTAACTATTTGGCTACAGCAACGGAAGGTGAACTATTAAAGAACCCCCCTGAGGGAGATCTGCTGTGGGTGGATATGAAGGAAGCACTAAATTTGCCGATGCAGGATTGGTTTAAGCGGAGATTCCCATTGTTTTTCGAGCCGGGGACGTTTGAGGTTAGTTCCGTGTGGCTGGCGGAGACGGATGAAACCCTGGAAGCAACGACTAAGAACTATGGGGTGCAGAGATGACGACCATTAGAGATATATGGAGCGCTTAAAGAGGAGGTCGTGAGCGGGATGCAGACTGTAAGATTGGTTGAGCCGGATCGGCGCTGGAAGGATACTTATCTTTCATTTTATGAGGAATGGAAAAAAAGCCAGGAGCAAATGGTGCCTTGGGTGATTTCTATAGAACCGTATGATTTTGAAGGTATGCTGACGTTTTTAAATCAACAGAAAAATGGAATTGGCTTGTCTGAAGGCTGGGTTAAAAGTTCGACATACTGGCTGATGGATGCAGATAACCAGATCGTCGGAGCAGTGAATATCCGTCATGATCTTAACGAGCATCTGTTAAATGCTGGGGGACATATTGGTTATGGTATCCGTCCTTCTGCACGAGGGAACAGGTACGCTGTGACTATGCTGAGTCTGGCATTGGGCAAAGCAAAAGAGTTGGGTGTTTCCAGAGCCCTCGTCGTATGCGACTCCGATAATATCAGTTCCAAAAGAACGATTCTGCGAAACGGCGGAACACCAGACAAGGATTACATAGAGGAAGATGGAAACCGTGTAAACCGGTTTTGGATCGAGCTGTAAGTGAGGGAGGGGAACACAAAAGCTCATGAAAATATGGCCTGAATATGCACAAAATATTATTGTCGGTGTCGTTTTTCAGGGACAATGGAATTGGTATGTGACGGAAAGAGAGTATTGGTTTTTGAATACCGAGATGGAGGAACGGTTTGGTATCGCTATTTTGGATGAGACTACAGCGGGAGCATTTTTGGAACACATCTGTGAATATAAGGTGGCTGCGGGAGAACTCACTACAATGCTCCAGATGCTAGATGATGCAATCCAGCATAAGGATGAAGTGTTGGAATTCTGTCCTGCTTTGTATGTTGATTTTGACCAGAAAGTTCTCTACTCGCTATTTCCAGAGCCAGCTTCTTTCGAACATTATGTCCCGGTGGGGTGGAAAGGGGAATATCAGAACTTTTTGGAAGAGGTCCCTCCTGCTGAACGATATTGGATAATCCACGGAAGTGACTTTTTCAAAAAATACAGCTGAAAAGATGAAGGAGGAAATGAACATATGAATTCTTCCATGCATGAATTTAAGATCATATCCAAGCACAGAATGTACGATCAATACTTGGTTAAGCTGCGGATTAACAAAAGCAATAGCCAGATAACTGTATAAAATGTAGTTCCAAAATCACAAAAACCTCTGTCACAGATATGTTTTTATTTCTTAATTGATATTGATAATTATTATCACTTATAATAGAAGCAGACATATTAAGTTATGATAGGGAGAGTTGCAGAGTGACAGAGTCCTTGGAATTATATGATGTAACGATCATCGGCGGCGGTCCTGCCGGTATGTATACCGCGTTTTACAGTGGAATGAGAGATATGAAAACCAAGCTGATCGAAGCCAAGCATGAGCTAGGCGGACGGATGCGCATATACCCTGAGAAGATGATATGGGATGTTGGAGGCGTTACCCCGATTTTATGTGAAAAGCTGATCGACCAGCTGGAGCAGCAGGCAAAAACGTTCGAGCCTACCATTGTATTGGGGCAACAGATTACGGGTTTGGATCGGCAAGAAGATGGTACGTTCCTGCTGACTTCTGCCACAGGGGAACAGCATTGGACGCGTACGATCGTTCTGGCCGTAGGCTATGGTATTCTCAAAATGGCTAAATTGGAGATTGAAGGCGCTGACCGTTACGAGGTTACAAACCTGCATTATACCGTACAAGAGCTGGAGCCGTTCCGGGACAAGCACGTCCTGATTTCCGGTGGAGGCAACTCGGCGGTAGATTGGGCGAATGAGCTGGAATCTATTGCGGCGAGTGTGACAGTTGTACATCGTCGGGATCATTTTGGCGGACATGAGAAAAATGTAGCCCGTATGAAATCCTCTTCGGTTCGTGTTCTCACACCTTACGCGGTAGGTCAGTTACATAGCAACAACGGAGAGACGATTGAGCAGGTGACGATCAATCATGTAGATACGGGCGAAACAGAGATGCTGAATGTTGATGCAGTTATCGTGAATCATGGTCTAAAATCCGATTTCGGTCCCCTGCGAGATTGGGGGCTGGATATGGGAGAGTGGCATGCCCGCGTGAGCGACAAGCTGGAAACGAATCTACCGGGGATTTTCGCTGCAGGCGATTTTGTCGAGTACGGAAGCAAGCTGTATCTGATTGCAGGTACGTTCACAGACGCCGCCCTTGCCCTCAACAGCGCCAAGCTGTACATTGATCCGACAGCTGACAAAGCGGCATATGTATCTTCTCATAACAGCCGATTCAAGGAAAAAAACCGCGAGCTTGGTGTCGTGGAGTAAGATAAGGGAATCAGTGTTTAATAAAGAACTTCCGTTAACTACAGCTGATGTGGTTGAGGAGGTTCTTTTTTTGCATAGTTAAGGACTTCTCGACCTAAGGTTGGATGCCACACACATATAGAATAAAATGAAGAAAGCCTGTCTTTTTCGGGACTTAAATAGTAGATTTGGAGTAGAAAAGATTAGGAGTGTGAAAAAATGAGCTTACGAGAGGTGTTTGAGCGTCTAGCGATTTATCTGCCTGACGATACGCTGGAAGCTTTACTGATCCATAGTAAGAAGCAGAAAGGGCACAAGGTTCAGCTACGATTACTGAGTGAACAGGAGCTTGCTGAGAGTACTGAGTGGATGGCGCAGATCGAGGTGTTCAAACATATCGTCCCTCTATGGACGGATGATCATTCTAATTATGTAGGCCTGTATGTAGAAGGACCGTTGGCATATAAATTATGTTATATAAATCACGAGGAAACAGATTTGTCACCGATATACCGAAGTGCGGCTTCGTTGATTGCAGAGTTGGAGCAAAACCCGGAGCTCGATTGGGAACAGCTGCATAAGGATTACCCGTCTGACGAGGACATAAGCACCGAACAACTAGCAGAAGATATTCGCTGTATGCATGAATTACAGGCTATACTGGAAAAGGATTCATCTATGGAGGATGACGTGAGGTGTCAGCTTCTTTACAGCTTAATGGCGATTACACCTGTCAGTGAGGTGGATTCATTGCTTTCCTATGTGGATGATGAAGATATGTATGTACAGGAACGGGCATGTATTCTTTTGGGATATCATGGGTATGAACCAGCGACCGAAATATTAAAAGAAGTAGTGAAGCATGGAAGCCCAAATGGGAAGCTGGCAGCCCGTAAGGCGCTCTCGATGATTCGCGCTAAGCAAATGGACAAGCATATAAAAAAATAAACCAACCTCTCACATAGCAAATATGGACGGGATTGAAAGGTGACTTATGAACAGACGAACAGAGCAACAGGAAGCGATAAGAGTAGATATCATTCAAAAGGCAGAGCCGTATGTACAGCAACAGTTGGAGCATGACCACAGTGGTCACGATTGGTGGCATATTGACCGGGTGAGGAAGCTGTCCATTGAAATCGCTGCAAAAGAAGGTGCAGATCCGTTCGTGTGTGAACTGGCAGCACTGCTGCATGATGTAGCGGATGAAAAATTGAATGATTCCAAACAAGCGGGGCTGGATAAAGTTGAGCAGTGGCTGCATCTGCATGTAAACGATCCGGACGTGATCACACACGTAATGACCATTATTGCTACAATGTCCTACAATGGTGGACAAAACCCGCCTATGGAAACGCTGGAAGGTCAGGTTGTACAGGATGCAGATCGGTTGGATGCCCTGGGAGCGATTGGGATTGCAAGAACCTTTATGTATGCAGGCTCAAAGGGCAGTATCATGCATGAACCAGGTCAGGACTATTCACAGTATGAATATCGCGCCGCAGGTAAAAGTGCTATTTACCATTTTTACGAAAAGCTGCTCAAGCTCAAGGATTTAATGAACACCACTTATGCCCGAGAGCTAGCGGAGGTCCGGCATCAATGGATGGAGATGTATTTGGAGCAGTTCTATAGAGAATGGAATGTGAATGATATCCAACAGAACAGGGGAGGCTGATGCTTCCTAATTGCAATGATTCCAGGAGAAGTCAGCTCTCTTTTTAATAAATATTAGAAAAAATATTGCAATACACCGATTTCTCTCCTACTATTGATAATAGTTATCAATGATAATGATAATTATTATCTTTAAATTCAAGTAGGTAGAGGGGAGTCTTTTAGATTATGAAGAAGTTTGCAGTATGGATGTGTACCTTGTTATCGGCAAGTTTGCTGTTGACGGCATGTGGTGAAAAGGTACAGGAGGTGGATAGCTCAGCCCAAAAGAATACCAATGCATCGACACAAACGTCTGTTTCTGACGGAGAAAGTGCCAAGACGATTACATATCTAGATAAGACTTATAAGCTGGCCAAAACGGATCATATTATTATAGCTAGTCTGGAAGCGATGGAAGATGCGGCTGTCCTTGGAGTGAAACCAACTGGGGCGGTTACCTCGGGCGGGAAATTCCCTGAGTTCATGGAGAAAGCAATGGAAGGAGCTACAGACGTTGGTGACCGAATGCAGCCTAGCGCTGAAACGATCCTCAAACTGAAAGCGGATGTAATTCTGGGAAGTTCTAAATTTCGGCCTGCGGTGGCAGATCAGCTAGGTAAGGTCGCTCCAATGATTCCAGTATCCCATATTTCAACGAACTGGGAAGCGAATCTATTAATGTTGGGAGAACTTACGGGCAAAGAGGCGAAAGCGAAAGAGATCCTGAATAAGTACAAGCAAGATGCGGAAGCGGCCCAACAGAAGCTAAAGCCAATATGGGAAAATAAAAAGGTACTCATGGTAAGGATTCGTACAGGCAATTTGTATGTATATCCTGCAGATGTATATTTCAATCCTTCGCTGTATGCTGATCTAGGAGCTAAAGTACCGGAAGAGTTAAATACAGTTAAAGCACAAGAGGCGGTTTCTCTGGAGAAATTGGCTGATATGAACCCGGATTATCTGTTCGTGCAATTCTCTGAAGGAGAGAACAAGGATCAACCGCAGGCGTTGGCAGATTTGGAGAAGAATCCGATTTGGAGCAGCATCAATGCCGTTAAGAATAGGAAAACCTTCGTCAATATTGTAGATCCCAATGCTCAAGGTGGTACTTCATGGAGCAAACTTGCCTTTTTGGAAGCGGTTATGAACCGACTTTCGCAGTAAAGGTAGGAACATGGGAAAAAAGTTGATCTCTCCTTATGTTGTAATCTTCGTCTCTCCCTTATTTATCGTATTAACGCTACTGCTGTCTGTGATGTATGGAGCCAAAACGATAGAATGGGAGACGGTAACTGCTAGCTTTTTTCATTTTGATGCTGGGAATGTGGATCATCAGGTCGTTTTAAACTCGCGTCTGCCCAGAGCGGTCGGCTCTATATTAATCGGTGCTTTTCTTGCGATTTCAGGAGCCATTATGCAAGGAATGACGCGGAACTTCTTGGCTTCACCCTCAATTATGGGCGTGTCGGATGGGGCGGCATTTGTGATCACCTTAATGATGATTCTCGCGCCAAACTCCACTTCGATGGGCCTGATCGGAAGTTCTTTTGCGGGGTCTGCTTTAGGAGTGGCTATTGTGTTTGGTTTAGCCTGGATGATTCCCGGCGGTCTTGCTCCGGTTCGTATGGCCATTTTGGGAACGATCATCGGCACGTTTTTAAGCAGTCTGTCGGCCGTTCTTTCCATTTATTTTAATGTATCGCAAAATGTAAGCTTCTGGTTTAACGCTCGTCTGCATCAGATGGATCCCGATATGATTCAATTGGCAATTCCCTTTGCTCTTGTGGCAATTGTGGGAGCGATGCTGCTGGCCAAGCCAATAACACTATTGTCGCTTGGCGACGACGTGGCCACAGGGCTGGGACAGCGGGCATTACCGGTCAAGCTGGGGGCCATGCTTTGTGTAGCATTGCTGACAGGTGTTTCTGTTGCGCTGGCAGGAAAAATTGCCTTCGTTGGCTTGTTGATTCCGCACATTACCCGATATTTAATCGGTGTAGATTACCGTTGGGTCATTCCATGCTCTGGATTGATCGGTGGTCTTTTTTTGGGCATGTCTGATGTGTTGAGCCGTTTTCTTAATTATCCGTTTGAAACGCCTATTGGTGTGGTTACCTCGGTCATTGGCATCCCTTTCTTTCTGTACTTAATACGTAGAAAAGGAGGGGGAGAGCATGCGTAAAATCAGTGCGAAACGGCTGTGGTTCGTCCTTTCAGGCGGGGCTGCGCTCATTTTAGCAGCCTCCTATGTCAGTCTGACCCATGGAGAGTTCGACATGACCCTACAGGAAGTAATTCAGACCTTGTTCCGTATTCACCCTACTCCGCAGTTGGATTTGGTGATTTTTGATTTTCGGCTACCGCGTATTGTGATTGCGGCCTTGGTCGGCTTAGGTCTGGGGATTGCTGGGGCGGCAGTACAGGGAGTTACACGAAATGGCTTGGCCGATCCCGGCATTTTAGGCATTAACGCAGGGGCGGGGGCAGCCATCGTCATATTTATGTTCTTTTACCAGGGACAAATGGAAACAACCGGCTGGACTGCAGCGCTGGCTATGCCCTTTTTCGGCTTGATTGGAGGTTTGATGGCTGCGCTGCTGATCTATTTATTTGCTTGGAAAGCAGGTCGTCTGGATCCGCAGCGGCTGCTTCTCGTAGGTATCGCGATTGGCTCTGGCTTCGGTTCCTTAAGCTTATATCTGTCGCTGAAAATGAAAGCCTCGGATTTCGAGATGGCGACAGTATGGATGTCGGGCAGTATTTGGAGTGCTGATTGGAAGCTGGTTGCTGCCGTAATTCCATGGCTCGTCATTTTAATTCCTGTTATTTGGCTGAAGTCATATGTTCTGGATCTATTTCAATTGCATGAACATACAGCTAAAAGTCTCGGGGTTGCGACCGAAAAGGAAAAGTCTATTCTTCTGTTGTCCAGCATTGGACTGGTGAGTGCCTGTGTGTCTGTTTCGGGAGGAATAGGCTTTGTAGGATTATTGTCTCCTCATATCGCCAGAAGGCTGGTTGGCCTTCATCATCGTTTTGTGATTCCTGTATGCGGTATGGTCGGTATGGTACTGGTGCTATTATCTGATTTTATTGCCAAAACGGTAGTTGCGCCTGCGGAAATTCCCGTTGGACTGATTATTGCGGTGATCGGGGTCCCATATTTTGTAGTCTTGCTTATGAAAAAAACGGCCTGATTTCATTAGAATTCAGGTTCTACAGGAGGTTATTCTCATTAAAAGCGTATTTACGCAAACTAATCATTCCAGCGATGCTCACGGAGCCGTATGCGTTCCTCGTAGTCAGCATCGAGTGATGCACTCGCAGGCTGAAAACCGTGAGTATCATATTTATATTGCCATCCCTGCCGAGGAACCTCCTGTATCTGGTTATCCTATTATTTATGTGCTGGATGCCAATTCTGTTTTTGGAACCATGGTGGAAGCAGTGCGCGTTCAGGGTAGACGGCCCGAAAAAACAGGGGTTGTTCCAGCTATCATTGTAGGAATAGGCTATCCAACAGAGGCTCCATTTCATCCTTCACGATATTACGATCTTACATTACCGGGGGCGGCTGTAGAGCTTCCCATAAAGCCAAACGAAGATGCAGCTATAGAAAGCGGGGGCGCCGAGCATTTCTTGTCATTTATTGAAGATGAGCTTAAGCCTATGATTGAGCGTGATTTTCCTATCGACCGCAACCGACAGACGATCTTCGGGCATTCGCTTGGAGGACTGTTCGTATTACATACCCTGTTTACAAGACCAGACTCTTTTCAGGTGTATGTAGCGGGAAGTCCGTCTATACACTGGGGTGGACAAGCTATTAAGGATGAAGAGAAACAGTTTGTAGCTTCTATAGCTCAGAAGCATTGGACTAAAAAGCTGTTGATTGCTGTAGGGGAGTTAGAGGCTGGGCATTTTAGTGGCATGCAGGAAAAAGCCAGGGACTTAGCTGCACGTCTAACGACTAGGGACAATCTAGGACTACACGTAGAGTACCGGGAATTTGCAGACGAAGGTCATATATCCGTGCTGCCGGTCTTGGTTAGCAGAGCGGTTCGTTTTGCTAGTGATTCTATTTAAATATGTAGATAGGTATACATTTTTGAAAGTGTTTTTATTAAAAAAATGCAAGAAATCTGAGGCTGTTTCCCCAACCGAGCATATCGGAGAGGGAGCAGCCTTTATTTTTTTTGTAAATGTCATATTGATATTATTGTTTAGTTGTGTTATTTTATTGTTAATAACAAATTGATAATAACAATTAATAATTAACAAGATGATGGATACGATAAAGAAAGCGAGGAAGCGACGATGTTTGGATTTAATTTTATTAAATTTCAACCCAGTGAATATGTCATGAAGGTGAAGAACGGGAAGGTGGTTCGAGAGGGTGTCGGGTTATCCTTTTATTACTACGCCCCGACCACCTCGGTCGTCGTCGTGCCGGTCTCTTCCATTGATGTACCGTTCATGTTTGAGGATATAACGAATGATTTCCAGGCAGTGACAGTGCAGGGACAACTGACTTATCGGATTGTGGATTACCGCAGAACGACGCAGATTTTAAACTACACGTATGATTTGAAGGAACGGCGCTACATTTCGGACGATCCAAGCAAGCTGGCCCAACGGGTGATTAACATTGCCAAGGTGCTTACCAAAAAGTATTTGGAACGTGTCCCACTCAAAGAAGCAGTTCAGTCCAGTGAACGTCTGGCCCAAAACATGACGAAGGATATTGCTCAGCATACAGAAATGGAGAAACTGGGCATTGAGGTCATGGGGCTGTCCATTTTGGCGATTTTACCCAATAAGGAGACGATGAGAGCACTGGAAGCGCAGGCGAGAGAGGAAATTCTTCGTAGTGCGGATCACGCTTTGTATGAGCGTCGTAACGCATCCATTGAGCAGGAGCGCCGTGTAAAGGAAAATGAGCTGAATACGGAAATTGCAGTGGAGACGAAAAAAAGGCAGATCCGCGAAACCCAACTGGATGCCGAGCGTTCCGTAAAGCAAAAGCAAAGTGAGATGAAGGAGGAGCAGCTGCGGTTTGACACGGCCTTGGAAGAGAAAAAACGCGAACTGATTGAGCTGACCGTAACGAATAAAAAGGCGGAAGCCGATGCCAAGGCCTATGAGCTGACAGCGGTGATGAAATCGTTGCAGGATGTCGAGCCCAACGTACTTCAAGCTATGGCCAACATGGATATGAGCCCGGATAAGCTGATCGCGATCGCATTTCAGGAGCTCGCAGAAAATGCAGGGAAAATCGGTCAGTTGAATATTACACCGGATCTGCTACAAGGTCTCATGTCAGATACGGGAACAAACGGATCAGCAGGATCGAGAGGATCTGGAGGAAGAGCACGATGAACAACCGAATGACAGAGCAGAAGATTATTTTGGTGAAGCGTAAAACGCGACTGGAGGAACTGATTGTCCGATACAATACGGTGCAGCAAGCTCGCTTCTTTATGGAACGGTTGGGTGCGGATTTCAGTGATTATGTGCTGGAGGATGAAAATTACCGCAGGGCGGTGGCAACGGCAACGTCCGAGTTGTCGGTCTTGGGCCGTGTGCAGATTGTGGAGCGGGAGCATGTGCCGAACTTTATTTTTGGTGAACAGGATACGGTGGTGGTACTGGGTCAGGATGGGCTGGTAGCCAACACGTTAAAATATTTGACCGAGCAGCCGCTAATCGGCGTGAATCCAGATCCATTGCGCTGGGACGGGGTATTGCTGCCGTTTACTGTATCTGATCTGCACTGGGTGGTGCCGGATGTGTTCGTGCACAGACGGCCGATTAAGGAGGTTACGTTGGCTAAGGCCCAACTAAATGATGGTCAATCCTTATATGCCGTGAACGATTTGTTCATCGGGCGCAAAACTCATGTTTCTGCGAGATATGAGTTGAGATTGGAGGGTCAGGTAGAGCAGCAATCGTCCAGCGGTATTATTGTTTCCACGGGACTGGGGGCGACGGGCTGGCTGACCAGTGTGCTGGCTGGAGCGGCCGGGATTGTCGGCAGTGCTACACGTCATCCGGTCTCGCTGACTCCAGATCACCTGGTGTCAGGTGCTGCTTTTAGTCAGGAGGGGACAGTAGAAGGAATGGGACAGGATCATCGTGCAACCTGGAGCTCGCCATCGCTTTATTTTACGGTGAGAGAACCGTTTCCCAGTCGGACGACTGCTGCGGAGCTGGTGTTTGGACAGGTGGCAGTTGAAAGACCGCTGCGCATTGCTTCGCAGATGCCGGAGAATGGAGTTATTTTTAGTGATGGAGTGGAAAGCGACTTTCTGGAGTTTAATGCTGGCATTGAGGCGACCATTGGACCGGCGGAGAAAAAAGGGCATCTAGTCGTGTAGAGGTTTGTACAGGACAGCAATGGGTAATTATGAGTAAGGTACAACCATCAGAAGAAATTAAAAAGGAGGAATCAACATGAGCGACCACACTCAAGACGAAGCGAAAATCCGCAACAAGAAGAACGAGGACGGAGATTCCTTGATGGAGAAAACGAAGCTGGACAACGGCGTGGATATTGAGCCTGAGGCTGATGAATGGATTGCGAAGCCCTCACCAGTATCATACGATGATACGAAATCCTCTTCGCAGAAATAAGACTCTTGTGCTTCAATAGAGCAGTAATGCAAAGACAGATGATCCTTAACCGGGTCATCTGTCTTTTTTACATATATTAATTGAATCTGGAATATACCTTCCATACTAGCTCACGACGGCTACTTACCTCTGTTTTCAAGAAAATCGCTTTCAGATGATCCTGCACCGTGTAGGCCGTAATATGAAGTGCACTTGCCAGTTCCTTAGTAGAAAAGCCTTGGACAATGAGCCGTACAAGCTGTCGCTCTCGTTCAGTCCATGAGTAGATTTCAGCCATAAGCGGCAACATGTCAGTTGCTTTAGCAGGCTCAAACCATACGGCCAACTGCTTCTCGCCCATATGCTCGCGTCCGCCTTGCAGGAGAGTGGCTCTGATCGTGACCCAAGGGGTTCCAGCATCAGCGGAAGGGATACATAGTCTGGCTGGTGCAGTAGAAGTGGATAGCGCTCGCAAGCTTACCGCCCGGACAGGGGCTGGCAGCTCGCCATCATGGCTTCCCTCTTGCTGCCGAAGCAGCTTTAGCCACTGCTCTGCTAGTATATTGGACGAGAGGGGGGTTAGTTGAGTGGAAAGCGTCAGAACCCCTGGCTCCAGTTCATGTTCCATAATCATTGCGGGGACTGGAGATACACCGATACTAGTTTGACGCAGATGGTAGGCTATGGACGGCGCTAATGCTTCAAGCAGTTGTTGCTCTTCCGTGCTGAATACAGGCTTTCCATGGTGGCGGAACAACGTAAGAAATCCCCAGCAGCTTCCTTTGTACATAAATGGAACACGCAGCTCATCTCCGAATCCGGCGGGTTGCAAAACATTTCTAAAACGTGTGCTGTGATCCGGCTGGCCTTGTGTAGACCCATGAAGCGTCGCGATGGACTGCCCCTCTCGCACCAATTGATCGTATTTCATGATATCGTCGTGCAGATATTCGTATTCTAGTAGTTTGCTGTGAATGCCCTCTACACCCGACTCCGTAAATGCCCCCGTGGAAAGCAGCGTTCGCGGATCTACTGAGGTACAGCACGCTGCATCAAAAGAAATCTGAGTACGCAAGCGGTCGATTAGCGTGTGCTTGTAGGTGGGGGATGAGGGTGACTTACTTCCCATTTCCATGATTGGTTGTCGATCCTTCTTAAGCTGTGCAAATGGTGTATTATGTGCGTTCATCCTTTACTCCTATCGTGAAAGCTGGAGATTCTCCAATCGCATCTTCTTAAATCCCACATTTGTGGGATGGTGGTTATTCGTATTGTCTATATAATTGAGAATGATTCTTAATTAAATCTACAATAAACGAATGGCCGTTGAAGATCAAGGCTAAATGTTTGGAGGAGAGCACATATGAAGCAACCCCATATTGGAAATACCGACTCAAATCAACCTATGAGCTGGAATCATCCGAATGTGCATAAATACGCGGATACGATTGCTTTAAAAATACCTGGATATACCCATCTGTATGAGATGACAGATTGTTTGATAACCGCACAGCTTGAAGCGCAGGCTCATAACAAAAATATTGATCCGAATGTGCTGATTGTCGGAGCTGGGGGCGGTCAGGAACTGATTACGCTCGGAGGGCGGCATGAGGCATGGTCCTTTAGGGCAGTTGATCCCTCTGAGCACATGCTGGATTTGGCACGTCAACGTGTGACACAAGCGGGCATCGGTTCAAAAATATCATTTGTTACAGGTACGTTGGAAGAGTTGTCTGGAAAATCACCTAAAGAACAGTACGAAAAGCGCAGCGAAGAGTCATGCAGAGAACCGGTCTATGACGCTGCTACCTGCCTGCTGGTGCTTCATTTTCTTCAGAGCTTGGAAAATAAACAGGCATTGCTGCGCCAGATATCCGGTCGACTCAAGCCGGGTGCGCCTTTTTGCCTAGCTTCTATTAATGGGAATCCGCAGGATCCTTCTTTTTCCATCCAAATGCAGGCATGGAAAGGCCATATGCTGAGTCAGGGCATTTCACTGGAGGATTGGGAACGATTCGCTGCTTCTATCGGTCGTGAGTCAAACCCGGTGTCCAATGCGGCAATTCAGGAACTATTGATAGATGCAGGCTTTACTCGCATTACCCGGTATTATGGTGCTTTTTTAGTGAATGCATGGTTTGCGGTTAAAGAGGGAGAGACGGCTTATGACAAAGGATAATATCATCATCATTGGCGGGTATGGGCATGTTGGGAAAATTGTATGCACAGAGTTAAGTGAAATGTTCCCTGGCAAGGTATTTGCCGCAGGCCGTAGTCTGGAACGTGCCACTGCATTCAGCCAACAATCGAATGGCAAGATACGACCTTTGCAGCTTGATATTCATGAACCCATAGACCCGTCGATATTAGAGCAAGCTAAAATGATTATTATGTGTCTGGATCAGGACAATACAACCTTGGTACGCACCTGTCTTCAGCATGGCGTGCATTACATGGATATTACTGCGAATGCGGCCTTTTTGAGTCAGGTGGAGCAGTGTCATCAGGAGGCCCGAGCTTATCAGGTCACTGCATTGTTAAGTGTAGGATTAGCTCCAGGGCTAACCAATCTATTGGCTCTGCAAGCGACACAGCTCATGGATCAGACGGATGAATTGAACATATCTTTGATGCTGGGCTTGGGTGATCAACACGGTCAGGCTGCGATTGAGTGGACTGTAGATCAGATTCATACCGACTTGGAGGTGATAGAACAGGGACGTCCAGTGACTCGAAGAAGCTTTACCGACGGCATAGTAGCAGACTTTGGTGTAGGAGTGGGTCGTCATCGGGTGTATCGGTTTCCCTTTTCGGATCAGCAGACACTTCCACGTACACTCAATATTCCTACAGTCAGCACACGCCTGTGCTTCGATTCGCGCTTGACCACCCGTCTTCTGGCAGGGCTCCGGACGATAGGAATATCAGGTCTGCTCCGACAGCCAACTGTTCGAGATGCAGTAGTTCGCAGCTTTGGCAAAGTGCATCTAGGAGGAAATGCTGTAGCGGTCAAGGTAGACGCCCAAGGAACTCGCAATGGCAAGGAGACGAGGGTTGAATGCAGGCTAAGGGGACATCATCAGTCTGATTTGACTGCTAAAGCCGCCGTTTTTGCGGCGCTTGCCCTGTATCGTTCAGAACTTCCATATGGTGTTTTTCACATGGAGCAGGTTTTTTCGTGGAATCGCATGCGGGCTTGGCTGGGACAGCAGGTAGACGTAGATATTCAGATGAACGGACAGCAAGTATAAAAGTCATATATCTGAAAAAAGGACTCTCATATCATCCAAGCTTATTCGGCAATGCCTTGCGGATAGGTCTTGGATTTCTTTTCCTATTGGATTACACTAGAAGGAAGTACATATTTCTGGGAAAGACCAGAGGGGATGATATGAAATGTGGAATCCCTATGAACATAGTAGGCAGCATCCGCACGATTTTATAGTAAAATATCGATTTTACACACCGGAAGAAGGAGGCAGGAAACAACTGCCTATTCAGGGTTATCGCTGCGATTTTTCCTATGAGGGCGACGATATTACAACAACGGGAATTTATGCAATACATCCTGAGTTTGAAGATGAAGAGGGTCAATTGATCATGGATACCAGGCACCCGGTTCACCGGGAAGGTCAGGCAAGAATGTGGATTTTGTTTGGAGAAATGAGGGAAAAGGTACACCGACACCGGATACATGTAGGAACCAGGGGATATTTTATGGAAGGCCCACGCCGAGTCGGTGAAGTTGAAGTTACAAGTCTGGTAGGCCTCTTGACCAATCCGCTCGACTAAGCTGCTCGAATTCAATCAGAAGGTGCAATCAGACAGCGAATAGAGGTGTTCAATCGAAGATGGATGTCGCTTATATTATCGATCTATTACGTAAAGACGATGTAACCTTAACCCCAGGCTTATCCACCTGGGAGATTACTGAGGTCGAAGACAGGTATGATATTCACTTTCCGCCCGATTTAAGAGAGCTGCTGATGAACGTTCTTCCAATCGGTAAAAGCTTTATTCCTTGGAGAGATACGTCACCACAGCGAATGGGTGTCATTTGGGAAAGGCTGAATTGGCCGCTCGAAGGTATGATTTTTGATGTGGAGCAGAATATATTCTGGCCTTCCGAATGGGGAGAAAGACCAACAGATTTGCAGGAAGCCGTGGACATATGTAAACGTGAGTTTTTGCGCGTGCCCAAGCTGATCCCCATCTATGGTCACCGATATATCCCAGAGCAGCCTTGTGAAGAAGGAAATCCGGTATTTTCAGTGTATCAAACGGATATTATCGTGTATGGAGAAAGTTTGCAGGAATATTTCAAGCAGGAATTTGGAGAGAAGACTTACGAACAGATTGATTTTGAGGCCGTAAAAACAGTTCGCTTTTGGAGTGATTTATGTAGTTGAAGCGTCGAATCGCTAGGAAGTTAAATAAGTCGAGGCAAAGGAAGGAGAACATAAGGTGACGATGGAGCAGGATTTGGAAGAAATCAAAGAAAGGCTAATCCAGATCGAGACAAAACTCGAACAAAAGTCGACTTCTAGCAAAATCCTGAAGTATATGGTCATCATTTTCTTGTCTATTTTTTTCTTGCTTCTTGTGATCGGAGTTCTTCAATTCGTCTCAAGCTGATCGGTATAAATTTACGGACAGAAAGGAGCTCGTTATGTCTATAGAAGCCATTATTTTTGATCTGGATAATACACTGATTCATCGCAAACAGGCATTTGCTGCATATACGGAGCGTTTTATAGAACGATTTATTGTGGCAGAAGAACCAGCCAGCCACGCGGCTGTCGTTGAGCGAATACGTCTGGCGGATCAAGACGGGTATCGAGATAAGAGGGAGCTGTATACCGAGCTGCATGCAGACCTGAAACTGAAAAATCCCGATACGACAGTACAGGAGATGCTGGGCTTTTGGTACGGTGAATTTCATAAGTTTACGGTCCTGATGGACGGAGCCAAGGAAGTGTTGTCCGAACTACGGTCTCGGGGCTTGAAGCTTGGTATTATTACCAACGGCTCACTTCGTACGCAGCAGGCTAAGATTGACCGGGTTATGCTGAGAGATTATGTGGATTCCATTATCGTATCGGGTGGCGTCAACGTCGAGAAGCCTAATCCTCGTATTTTCGAGTTGGCACTGAAAGAGCTGGACATTGCCGAACCTGGTCATGCCTGTTACGTAGGCGATCATCCGACGAATGATATTCGTGGTGCGCAAAGTGCAGGGCTGCATACCATCTGGCTGGAAGGCTTTATGACGTGGAATGAAATGGACATTGTACCGGATCATCAGATTGGGAGTCTACGTGAAATCACTGGCTGGCTGGATCGTCTCAGCTATCCATCGAATATGGAGGAGGGGGCATCATGAGTAGGGAGCAGCAACCGAATCCCATTCTGTTATCGTTCCCGGAACAATTCCAGACGGAGCGATTGACCATACGCGCTCCACAGTGGGGCGATGGTGCGGCGGTCAATGAGGCGATACGCGAGAGTGTACATGAGCTGCGGCCTTGGCTTCTTTTTGCGAGAAATCTCCCTACGGTAGAGGAATCTGAAATCCGTTCACGCCAAGCCAGACTTAAATTTCTGGATCGGTCTGACATGGTGCTGTACGTATTTGATACGGCTTCAGGACAATTTGTAGCCAGCAGCGGTCTGCATCGAATGAATTGGGATGCACGAAGATTTGAAATTGGATATTGGCTCAGAACCTCATGGACTGGCAAAGGTATTATAACAGAGGCCGTGCATGGTGTTACGGATTTTGCCATACAGCATTTACATGCTAATCGGTTGGAGATTCTTTGTGATTCCAGAAATACGCGCAGCGCCAAGGTAGCGGAACGGGCAGGTTTTACATTAGAGGGGATTTTAAGGAATGTCGAGTGTGATGAAGAGGGGAATATGGTACACCATATGGTTTTTGCGAAAGTACGTGGTATTGAATTTTAGCAAGCGATTGTACGATATTGCGGGAGCTTATATGATTCATAATATGACGAAAAATACAGACAAGTTGGTGTGCATACAATGTGACATCAGCTTAAGGTTCAGCAATCTTGCAAGCGCTATCCCAAGAGGATGCTTTACGAAGTTTTATTAGAAGCTTGGCAGGTATTTTCCGGTGTTAGGAAAGGTAATTTAGTATGAGAAAATTTAGTAAGAGCAGCAGTAGGGGAATTAATCAGGAAATAAAGGAAAAGTTCCACTGGAAGGCTCGCGCTGCGTATCTGGTTGCCGTGCTGGTCATGATCTTGTTGGGCTTGGGAAGCAGGGCTTTCTCCACCCAGTTACCTGCATTCGTTGCCAATCACTTTGGGGATGCCTTGTGGGCGTGCATGATTTATTTTGGGCTGAGAATGTTGTGGGTGAACCGTCAGTTGTCTGTAGCCCTTTGGGGCAGTGTGCTGTTTTGCTTCGCTATTGAATTCAGTCAGATGTACCAGGCTCCTTGGATTAACCACATTCGGGCGACCACCTTGGGCGGCCTAGTGCTTGGCAAAGGGTTTCTGACCGTGGATATGATCAGGTACACGGTTGGTATTGTGGTATCCTGGGTACTGGACCAAGGCTGCCAAAGGCTGGTGGGGATCAATAGACGTATGGACGATGACAAACCACTCAAATAATCTGAGAAGCGAGGGTTGCGCTTGAAACAAAAGGGAAAGCATCACAGGTCGTTCGGTAAGATGATTGGGTTATGCGTAGGGTTCAGCTTGTTGTTTGCAACCATACTTATTCCAGGGCAGGCATTAGCGGAAAAGCAGCTTGCGGCGCCTCTTCGTTTTGATTTTGGTCCTGGGGATGTAGCTGACGGCTACACTCAGGTCACTGCTAAGGATGCTTACACGCCTGAGCGTGGCTATGGATTTACCGATCTTTCCAAGGTAAATGAAGAGAACCGTGGTGGAAGTGATGCTATCCGCTCAGATTTTGTTCGTGTTCAAGGCTCATCATTTGTCGTCAATTTACCACCTGCGGATTACACGCTTTCTCTGATTGCCGGAGATATTGCCAGAAACACGGACATTACGGTTAAAGCCGAATCCATTGTTAAAGTAGAGCCTACTGCCAAAACAGCAGGACAATTTGTCGAGGCTGCGTTTGAGCTTGCACTCATCGACGGTCAGCTCGAATTGTATTTCTCAGGAAATGAAGCGAAGATCAACGCTTTGGTTATCACTCCCAAGGGAGCTCGAACGGCTGGAGAACATCCTTCCGTATACCTTGCGGGAGATTCTACGGTTCAAACCTATAAATCCTCGATGAAGCCTCAGGCAGGCTGGGGGCAAATGATTGCGCCATTCTTTACAGATGAGACTATTTTTGTGAACCGTTCTATTGGTGGACGTAGCACGAAGACTTTTTTGGTTCAAGGGCGGTTAGATGATATTTTACGGAATATCCGTCCAGGAGATTATCTGTTCATACAGTTTGGGCATAATGATGCCGCGATCAATAATCAGGAGCGTTATGTTTCACCGGCCGACTATAAAGTATACTTGAAAACGTACATCCAAGGAGCCACTCAACGCGGTGCGGTACCTGTGCTAATTACTCCTGTAGGCCGCCGCGATTATGATGCAGCAAGTGCTTCGTTTCGGATTAGTTTCCCGGAATATGTGCAGGCCATGAAGGAAACAGCATCAGAGACGGGTGTTGCACTGGTCGATCTTAGTCAATTGAGTGTAGCCTACTATGATACATTAGGCCTGGAAGGAACACTTCCACTATTTTTACATTTGGAGCCAGGTGTGTATTCTGCATTTCCTGATGGCGTGAAGGATGATACACATTTTCAGGAGTACGGTGCGGAGCAAATAGCCCGCTTGGTAGCCCAAGGGGTTCGTGATTTGAATATTCCTCTATCCTCTTATGTAAAGGCAGAGAATCTGCAATAGCACCGAGTTTCCATAACCATGATATACTCAGAAAATAAGCTGGCCCTACCCAAACCCAGCATGATTTAGGCTTGGGTGGGGCTTTTAATGTTCTGGACTTTAAGGAGGAAGTAGTATGACAGTCGCTCAACTTCATAATCTTATTAACGGTCAACTCCTGCATAATCAGCATCGGAGTTTATTTTACATGCACGAGGGTTCTGTTCTGCTAGGACCTTCAACGGAAATGACGTACTGGCTGACGCAGCGAAGCCCGGAACTGATCCTCATGCTTCAAAGCTTGAAGCGCCAACATACATATCATGCTTTTGTGAAAGATGTAGCGGCCAAAATACTGTCCCAGTTTGTAAATACCAATCAGTATCTACATTTTCACACAAATCATGCGAGGGAGCTTGCAAAGCTGTATGATCAATTCTTCACCCGGATTGAAAAGCTGTTTCAAAAGAAAGCTATAGCTGGAGCAACTCTGGACTTACTGCTTCAGCAGCATTATGGGCATTTGAGAGATTTCCTTATTCGTACCAATGGACGTGAAATATTCGCTAAGTATGCAGAGAGTGAGTATACCTTTTGGATACCTTGTGAGGAATATACGCCGGAGCTGCAAGTCAATCTGCTAGGATTGGACCTTGCTCGTTTGCAAGAGCCTGTTCTAGATGTTGGTTGCGGATCAGAGGCACGGTTGGTTACCTATTTACGTTCCTTGGGATTTGAGGCTTACGGAACAGATCGGCTGGCTGAGACAGAAGGTTGTGTCATTCAAGGAGATTGGTTAGAGAGCACTTATGGAGAAAGTACATGGGGAACGATCGTTTCACATATGGCATTCTCCAATCATTTTATGCATCATCATCTGAAGGCAGATGGTAATATCCATGAGTACGCTCGTAAATATATGGATTTGCTTAAAGCCATTCGGCCAGGAGGGAGCTTTATCTACAGCCCGTGCCTCCCGTTTATGGAAGAGCTTTTGGATGCCCAAATGGGTTATCAAGTAGAGTATATCCAGTCATACGAAGGTTATAGAGCTACGAAGATAACGCGTATACATTCATAAGTGCTAGTATCAGCCATTTGTCAGATTCACTCTTTGAATGGTAGTATAAGGATAGATATTACTCTATTTGGGATTCTGTTAATGATCAGGATTCTCATGTCGTTGATTTGATAGCATAGTTGCCCTGAATAATAAATTATTGTATAGATAACGGAATTTTTCAGGGAAGATTAAACCATATTTTCCTAAAAGCCGATATATGGAAATGAGGCGAAAACACACTGTTATTATGCCCGCCGCAAAATGGATGTAATAATTGGGTTAGGAGAGTAGAAGAAGTGTCCGATCTGTATACAAAAAAAGAAGTAGAAGATTATGTAACGAACGTGGCTTTCGAACGACCTTTAGGTGTAAGCATTTCAGCTATTTTACTGATTTTTAATGGAGCACTCCTGTTGGTGACACAGCTATTGACGCTTAATGCATTAAATGAGGCTTCTACGTTGTTAGGCATGTGCAGGGGCATGTTTCAAGGATTTATCGCGTTGCTCGGTCTGGCAGGAACGGCTGCCGGTATTGGTATGTTGTTCGGTAAGAAGTGGGCTTGGTGGCTGGCATTATTTTATTTTACATATGAGACCATGCGTTATGCGTGTGCAATTCTGTCTATTCCCGATATCTCTCCAGCGTTAGGCGGTGTGCAGCTAAGTCCTGCTTTTTACTACCTTAAATATGGTATGCGTATTATTTGGAATTTATTTTTTACGTTGTTTACGTGTCGTAGTACCGTGACTGGCTTTTTTCAAACAAGTGAAATCAACAAGTGGAGAGCATGCACCGCATTATTCTTCATCAATGGAGTAATGGTGGGGATCGGCTGGTGGTTGACAAGATAGGTTCTTCGATGTGAAGGAGAGATGAATAATGACAATGGAAACGTTTCCGGTTTTGGTAACCGATCGGCTTTATTTAAGACAGCTTACATTAGCAGACGCGGAGGACATATTCAACTATTTCTCCAGAGATGAGGTTACTAAATATTATGATTTGGAAAGCTTTACGAAGGTAGAGCAAGCTGAGAAATTTATTCGTTCCATGCTAACCAGATATGAGAAGCAAGAGGGCTTTCGTTGGGGGGTTACGTTAAAAGAAGCTCCTGAGCGGATCGTGGGTACAATTGGATTTCATAACTGGCAGAAGGAACACTCCCGTATCGAAATCGGCTATGAGCTGGCACCGGAATACTGGCGGCAGGGCCTGATGACAGAAGCGATGAAGGTGGTGGTGGATTACGGCTTTCAATTGCCGCAGGTTCACCGTATAGAAGCCTTCATTGATCCAGACAACGAAGGCTCCAGACGGCTGCTGCTCAAAAGTGGCTTTACTAAAGAGGGTCACTTGAGAGATTACTTTTATGAAAAAGGTCAGTTTGTTGACGCTGTTGTTTTTGGCTATCTTCGCAAGGAGTTTTCTGCGGAGCAGTAAGTTTACAAATATCCTTTGTCCCCGTAAGGCTGGAGTCGATCAAGCCAGGTCTGCTCCAGCTTTGCCAGCGCATCTTTGACATCAAAGAACTCCGAATCCTTTTTCTTCAAAACATCCAGCACTTCAAATTCAAACGAATCTTCGCCGTACTCATTCCATTCCTGTTGTAGCGGTTTATTCTTAAACATACCCATTTGCAACTCAAAACGGCGTCCATTCAGCGATTTTAAATTCGGCGTGGAAGTAATGAAAATTTTTCCATTATGTGTATTGCGAATGCAATAGATTCCTGCCTCTGTCTTCATCTCCATGTATTGCTGAACTAGTTCTTTTCTTCGATCCATTGTCGAATCCTCCTATTTTATAAGCGCCTAGCTTCAAGATTCCTTCAACCAATATTCACTGCCATCCGGTTTGCGATCCAATAGACCATATTCAATCATATATCTTCGCACCGTGACATAATCGTCATATACTTCCTGTAAAATCGCATTGATATCTTTCTCATGATATATTTGTCCCTTCACAAAACGGCTCGCAATTTCACGCAGTACAATCAGCTTGTATTTTTCTTGCATTTTAAAGGTCTTTAGGCGCCCGTCCGTACCATTCGGAAAATACTTCGTGAGTACCTTGAGCCTTTCGTCTTCCGTAATGTTGTAGCGTTCATCCACCATCCGTGCTCGTACGGGTACTTCTACCATGGCGGGAGCGTGACGATCTTTCTCCTTTAACAGTTCCATTAATGTGAGAAATACCTTGGCCTGCCGTTCTTTTTCCTTGAGACCAAAACGATGATTACGTATGGTGGATGCACTGCCGATTCCGGTTTCCTTTTGAATATCCGCATCGCCCATCCCTTGATAAAATAACTGAAGCAACCGATTTTGATGATCCGTCAGTCCAGTCAGCTTTTTATCCAGACCGATCAAATAGTCAAAGACCGATCCGTACGTCCGCTCAATATGAAGACGCATATACCGCTCCGCGTCATAAAATACCCCTTGATCCTGATATATGATGCCTTGCTCGTATCGTTGTCCGTCCAAGAGGCAAACTACCTGCTCTCCTTGGCGAATATATCCACGCTTCAGTTCTTCAATATCAGCATTCCAGAATAGTTCGGAATGATCCATTTAGCAAACACCTCAATTAAATGATGATTATTTTATAGACAATATAACATTTTGTTTATTTTAAATCAACGGATGGGATGAGCGTGAGGACGTTTTTCACTATTCAAATTTATATAATGTATAAAAAAGAAGGCTATTATTTTAAATGTAATTTATGGCAGTTTATAAATATTTATATACTTTTCTTAATTTCGACAATCTTCGCTATATACAAATTTAATACGACATTGTCATTTTACATGCTCGGGAAATGTTCTAACCACTCCAGTCAGCCTGCATATTAGTTCCAGCATCACAGGGATGATAATTGTCCTTATCTAATGGATTGTATACCTATTAATTATAAAATCGGTGCGGTCAAAATAAGAAATATTTAATCATTTCTACTAGTTAATTCTTTATTATGGAGGGCTGAATTTGTTGGTGAATTATTGTAACTATCGCTAAGGAGTGTCATTGCTTCTATCGTAAAATTGCTATTTTTTCAGAGACAGTTTGTAAAGTAAATAATAGAAAAAAAAGGTAAAGGAAACATAAAAGCACAACTCACCAATAAACATTCTAAAGTCTATTTATATATATTCCTCTTTTTTTTATATAAAAAAGGAATTTATTCGACGAAAAAAGACAAAATAACACAAAATAACACAAAAAAAGCGGCTATCTTTATAAAGTGAAATCATTGATAATAATTAGGCTATTCAAAAATTTACATGTAATAAATGGAAGGCTAATCTTAGGACAAAGGAGACGAAAGGCAATATTGCAAAGAATCATGGATAGCAGAATGGGAGTAGTCGATGAAAAAAGGGATTTGTAATTTCATGTTATGTTTTATTATTTTTGTATCTTCCTCATTATTATCGAGTAACACAAGCATTTTTGCCGAGGAGAATCTTGAATTAGGATTAAATAAGATTTCTGTTGGAACCCAACACTTTTTAATTTTAGGTCGCGATCATTCTGTATGGTCAGCGGGTTTGAACGATCGAGGACAAACGGGTCGACCTAATATTGGAGTTATGTCTGACTTGGGTGCTGTACCGTCTGTAACCAATGCTGTGGATATAGCTGTGGGTGAATTTCATAGTTTAGTTTTAACAGCAGACGGAGTCATCTTGCAGTGGCCCGAAGCCAGTAATCTACCTACTAAAATTACATCCTTAACGGATGTTATTGCTATTCAGGCTGGGAGAGATTTCAACGTAGCGCTAACTAAAGATGGCTTTGTTTGGACATGGGGAGTAAATGATAGGGGACAACTTGGTACCGGAGATACAAAGTCAAGAACTGAACCTATTCAAGTGCCGAATCTAAAGGATGTAGTTGAAATAGCGGTTAAGGGCGACACAACTGTTGTTTTAAAAAAGGATGGTACTGTATGGGGTTGGGGGAGTAACCCTTTTTATCGAATCGGTGAGGGTGACAGCGATGTTCCGACACAACTTAAAATTCCTGTCAAAGTGAAACACATCTATATTGGGGCTTCTTATGCAGCTGTCATAGATGACCAGTCAAATGTTTGGACATGGGGAGCTAACTCAGTTGGTCAGTTAGGGGACGGGACTAAGGTTAGTAAATCCGTACCTACAAAAATTGATACATTAAAGTCTGTTAAACAACTTGCATTGGGAAATTCTTTTGGTTTGGCATTAAAAGAAAATGGGACAGTTGTTGCATGGGGTGGAAGTATTTATGGAATTGTACCAAAGCAAATTGAAAGTTTGTCTGGTATTAGTTCGATAGCTGCTGGAGGATCAACAAGTATGGCAGTAAGTAATTCGTCACACATATACACGTGGGGAAGATTAATGGGTTCAAAAGGTGGAACAGCAACTGTACCTGTAGAAGTTACCATTGACGACTTGCCAAAGCAGGTAAAACCTTTGGAGGCACCTAAGAGTTTACAGATCAAAATGCTAAGCAACACTTCAGCAAAACTATCTTGGAGTTCTCCTTTAACAGGCAACGAGAATTCAACTGGTTATAACATCTACCAAAATAATGTTCTTGTAGGAACCACAACCGAAACCAACTATGTTATTAATGCTTTAAATTCTAAAATCGAATACACGTTTATGGTTCGTGCACGGGATAGTGCAGGCAATGAATCTGATTCCAGCAACTTAGTTAAGAAAAAGGCTTCTAAGCAGTACACATATGTTTACAATACAACTGGTCGCCTGATCAGTATTATATATGAGTCCGGTAAGAAAATAGTATACACATATGATAAAAATGGCAATTTGACTAAAACAACAATTGTTAACCCATAAGATATACGCATTGAGTGAAAATTGAGGATAAGATTTATAAACCGATTGGGACACCAATAGCCAGTGGATTCATCACAAGCACTGAGAACCTATGCTAGTGATGAAGTTAAAACAAGTGCCGTTCCATATAACAACCCATTTTAAGTGTGCGAAAATACGACTATTTCTGCTTGCTGCACAGATAATTACGGAAACCTAATCGTTGTAACAAAGCACAGCTTAACGGAAGATTGGATCGTATACCAGCTATTAATGATTTGCCCAAGGATATAACAAGCCTTCTAACCTAAGAAATTAACAGGCTTCAGACCTACGCCGAACAGTATTATTCTAACTAGGGGAGCATCTACTGATGATGTTGGAGTCTTTAACTATGGTGTTTATCGTAATGGTCAGGTAGTTTTCCAATATCAATATGACTCTAACGGTAACTTGATACAGCTTATAAAAGTGAATAAATGATAGGTATGTAACTCAATTTTAAGTCTGGAATGGAGAGAAGAACTTGCAATTTAGAACAATAAGGCGTCATATAGCAAAGATCATGATTATCATATTTATTTTCAGTACAATTAGCGGCATTGTTCCTCCAAATGTGTTCGGTGCAGGAAATGACAGTTCGCAATATTCGACGGACCAATTGGCTGCCCGATTTGGAGTCACATCATCTTTTCTTTCGGAACAATTAAGAAAAGGGTATTCATTAAATCAAATTTATACAGCGTTATATATGGCTGAGCAGGATCATATAAGCTATGAGCAGGCAGTAGCTTCGTTATTTCCCTCAGAGGAAAACCAGTCACAGACTGTAACAAGTGACGTATATAATAAGCTATCGGATGCTCCATTAGATAACCTGATTTCTCATAGTGTTACAGATGATGTTTATCCGACAGATGACCCTGATCTTGCGAACACAGTCACCGATGATGTATATAAAAATAAAATGGACTTTCTGAAACAAAGTCTCATGGCAAATGTACCGCAGCTTCCACCTATTAGAGAAGAAGCGCCAATTTACAATAAATCTTCTTTTAATGAAGCTCCTTATTCTGTTGGCGATGATAAAGAATCGATATCCACTTTATCAGGCAGTCTATCGCTGCAAAACACAGATTTAACTCTGCCTGGACGAAACGGACTAGGCTTTTCTTTGACGCGTCAATATGATACAAATCGTGCTCAATTTTTTGACAAAGGCGCTGAAATTGTTGACAACAGTACTGCTGTGCAAAATTATTATGTGTACTTTAAGGCAATGATGAAACCTGTTACCAAGTCGTATAAGGTAGCCTATCAGCAAAAAAGATGGGTGCAAGAGGACACAGACGGTGATGGAAATGTTGATGTTAATACCTATAATCTTCAGCCGGAAACAAAAGTTATAGGCACATACACAACTTATGAAGCTGCTAGTCAAGCGGCGGGACAAAAAATAACCTATACTACACCTTCGGAATCCAGAACAGAAACAGATTATAGAAGAAGTAAATCCAGAAATGATTTTGTTAGTTCCATAAAATATGATCATCATGGATTTAAAGGGACTCTTTCTCAAAGTGGTTCACCTTATGTTATTTCTGGGAGCGAATCTCAGCCTGTTTCTATGGGTGCAGTTGATTCGTGTAGTTTTTTTGGTATGGGATCTTACAACTCACAAGGGTACTATTCTGGTAGTAGTATTACAAATTGTGGTAATTCAATGTCTTACTCTTCTGCTAATGGATTTAGTGGGACACTTTATGCCTACAATACTTATTATTCTTCGACTTGTCCAAGTTATGATAGTTCTAGAGCAAATTCTATATGCTATGTATCAGGAACTAAATATTACAAAGGATCTGTTTCAAAACCAGGGTATGATACCCGAGAATGGAGGCAAGATTATAGCGGAACCGTTACTAAGCCTGGTTATACCAGCGATATTGGTTATAGCGAGTGGACTAGCAACGGAAAAGGTGGAAGGACAAGAACAGCCTTTACCATGGAAGGATCGCCGCAAATTGAAACAATTGTTTCAGAGGGTCTCGAAACGGCTGTTCGCCGACAGACAGCACTGTTCACAACCATTGCTGAGGCTGAGCATTACAGGGATTTAATCAACAGTAATCCTCAGGCTGAAATTCCGGGTGACGATGGGAATAAATATTATATTGCAGCAGATGCGGATGCTACGGTCTTTGCTGAGATTGTAGCCTATCAACCTTCATTTATTTTTCAAAACCGTACCTATCCTGCCTTGGAAGATCAATTGAGCCCTCTTGGCAAGGGGTGGTCCTGGAATTTACCTTATGTAGAAACCAAAGAGGGCAAGCAGTACATACACTTGGGGGATGGTGGCAGCTATGAAATTGAGGGCGACCAACTCAAAGGTTACGACTGGAAGGGACTGAGTTTCACTCCGGATACTTCAGTAACAGTTAATGGAGAAAATTCAGCCTATGTATTAGCTTCTGTTGATGGAATGAAAAAACAATATTTCTCCAAAGACGGGCAGTTGCTGCAAATTGAAGATGCATATCATAACACGATAAAGTTCAATTATGAACTCAATGCTACTTATAAACGCAAATTGCTTAGTAAGGTAGAAGATGCAATCGGCAACTCGATTGATATTCAATATACGGCTACAGACGTTACTTTGTCTAAAGGAAACCGCACAGTTGTCTATCATAAACATACAGAACAAGGTGTTGAATTACTGGATTCCGTGACAGATGCTGCAGGCAGAAAAACGACATATTCCTATACATTAGCACCGGCCAAGTTTAATTTGAGTGCGTCACATCCAGAAAGACAAATCTCTAATCCGTATGCTTTGTTAACCAAAGTCTTTCATCCTACAGGAGCCTCTACTTTGTATACTTACGAAGACCAGCCAGTAAAACGCTATATTGGCTCCAATTCGGTAAACGAGGCATATAGAGCGGTCTCACGCGTAGATCAAATCACATATCAAAATAATCGAACGGAAAACTATAATCAGGAAACGATTCATTATAATTCTGATATGGCTGAGAGCTATGTGAAAGATTCTTCGTTCTCTACTGTAACAGACAATGGATTAGTTCGTTCGACCTTCAATTATACTAAAAAGTTTATTAGTGCAGAAACGCCACCACAGTATTACCTGGATCAATCTGTGGTTAAAGCAGGAGACTCTGAAAAGAGTACAGCTTATCAATACAACAAGCAGGTGACAGGCAAAGCTTATACGGTACCTGTTCCAACCCGCACTTCGTCCAGCAATAATCAAAATGGAGACGTTTTGACAACGGCTGTTGAGTATGATGATTACGGTAATATGACAAGCTCAGTGGATGAAAAAGGTTCACAAACGGAGTATACCTATGACGACAAGCATAGGATTAAAACAATTACAGAACCGATTGATTCCAAAAGCACTGGAGTTACAGAGTACACTCGAAACCCACAAGGGAAAGTAACACAGGTTGTCGTCTCAAAGGATCATTCCGGGGGAGAATTACTACAAAAAGTAAATTACGCAGTTTACGATGCTTATGGAAATACAAAGATTCAGACGATTGCAAATGGTAACAAGTCCGTGACCACAACAACGGATTACAGCCCAGCCTACGATTATGCTTTTCCTACGCGACAAACTGTAGGGGTTACAAATATTGATGGAGAAAAATCTATTGTAACCATTCAGTCAGAGTATGATAAGTCAACTGGTTTAATCACTTCCTCGTTGGATGGGAAAGGTCAGAAAACTGGGTATCAATACGATGCTCTTGATCGCGTAAAGGCTGTAACCTATCCGGACGGTAAAAGTATCCGTGTTGCCTACGATGATCTTGAGAACACCGTAACGGTTACGAATGAGCTGGGGATACGAACAAAAACACGTTACAATGCTTTGGGTTGGAATATCGAGTCAGGGCTGTATGAAGGTAACGATTACGTGATTAAGTCCAAATCAGCTTATGACGCTAATGGCAGATTAGTATCCAGTGAAGATGCGCTTGGGCACCTGACACGTTATGGCTATGACGCTTGGAGCCGTACAACGTCAACAGCCTACGCGGACGGATCACAAGCAGTAGTCGAGTATAATGATGCTCTTCGTCAAGTAACTCAACGAGATGGCGAGCTTAATGAACAAATTCAAATCTACGATAAATGGAATCGTCTGGTGCAAAACAAAGAAAAATCAGCAATGGACGGTATTGAGAAAACAACTTCCAAGATAGAGTATGATGCTGTAAGCGATCAGATTTTAAAACAAACCGATGCCAATGGTAATGAGACTCAATTTTCATATAATGCTTTGGGTGACCAAACATCTGTGACGGAGCCAAACGGTGAAACGACAAACTACACATACGACATGCTGGGTAATCTCACTCAGATCACGTATCCGGATAGTCATGTCAAGGTGAAGGCGTATGATGAACTGGGTAGAGTAATTCAAACTAAAGATGAGGAAAACCAGGTTGAGAAGCGTTATTTTGATACCAACGGGAACTTATCCAAAAAAACAGACCGCAACGGGAATGTCACTTCTTTTGAATACGATAGCCGTAATCGATTGAAGTCGCGTGTAGGAAAAGATGAAACGGTCAGCTATGTATACGATGCTGCGGGCAAACGCTTAAGTATGACAGATCAGACGGGTACAACATCCTATGCGTATGATCCGTATACGGAGCAACTGAACACCTTGTCTTACCCGGATGGTCTAAAGCTCTCTAATCAGTACGATGCTAATGGGAATCGGACCGAAATGACAGGACCATTTGGCGAGCAAGTAAACTATACGTATGATCAATTGAACAGATTGAAGACCGTAGGCAACACAAAAGATAAGCCTGTTTCGGAATATTCGTACACCAAAAATGGATTGCTGGATTCAACAGTATCTGCAAATGGTTATCGCCAGCAAAACAAATATAACGGGATTGAATTAGTTGAATTAAAACATACACAATCCGATGCGGAAATCAATAGCTTTCAATATAGCTACGATCCTGTTAAGAATATTACAAAACGTACTCATAATGGTGTAGAGGATTCATTTACGTATGATAAGCTGAATCGGATTGCTACCTCCACCGAAAATCAGGATGCTTATTCGTATGATGCCAGAGGGAATCGTCTCACGATGGAAACGGAGAGACCTCCTCATACGAAGCCACGTGAGAACAGCTTTGACGATCAGAACCGATTGACTCAAGTCAAGGTTGACGGAAAACTTGTTGAGTACCGATACAACGGGGATGGATTACTCACAGACCGTATACAGGATGGTGTTCATACCCGATACTACTACGATGGAAACAGTGCACAAATCATAGCAGAAGCTACGATTGAAAATGGAAAGCCTGTTTTAAAAGCTAATTATATTCGAGGTCTGAAATTAGACGCTATAACCTATGCGGATCAATCGGAAGCCTATCCAGTCTATAATGGTCACGGAGATATTACTGAAATCAGAGATTCATCTGGAGCCTTGCTGAATCAATATCAGTATGATGTATGGGGCAATGAAGAGGTCAAGGAAGAAAAAGTCCATAATCCATTCCGTTACTCTGGCGAACTGTGGGATGATACAACGGAATTACAATACCTGCGAGCCAGATGGTATGATCCTGATAGTGGAAGATTTATCAATGAGGATACGTATGTGGGGGATTTCAATAGCCCTCTGAGCTTGAACTTGTATACGTATGTGTTAAATAACCCACTTAAATATGGCGATCCAACCGGCCATCTTCCACAGTTTGGGAGCGATCGTTATGGTGTTTATGCACATAGATCGTTAGGCTTTATATTTAAATTTGTTAATTATGTAACAGGAAAAGAACTAGCGTATACTGAGGAAACTATTAGGTTAGCCAATGGAAAGTTAGGTTATGCGGATTATATTTTAAAAACAGGCACCGACACTTATGAGGTCTACGAATTGAAGCCAGTATCTTGGAGTAAGGAAAAGAGTTTAGAATTGAATAAAAAGGGTAGAAAACAATTGCAAAAGTATATTGATGGAATTAATACAAATGGTTTCAGAGGAGTAGAGAGTCAAGCATATGTAGGTAGTAAATGGAATCCAAATGGGCTTTCTATCCCAAGTCCATATAATGCAAAAAAGGAAATCGCCTACTATACTTATCCAAATGATCAGGGGATGATATATTATGGTGAAAGAAATCGTAGGGACAAAAATTTGGATGAACGAGTTCCAGTTACAAGAACGGTTTGGGATAAAATCAAAGAATTTTTTTCTGCTGAATATTACCCTGATGGAGTCCCATTGCCTAATGGTATGCCGGGGCCAAGTGGTAACTCATCCAATGGAGGAGGATTTCTTCCTGTTCCAAGAATGCGCGTACCAGTTATCTTATAAGGAGGATGTTGCGTGAAAATATCAAATATTATTAAACAAACCATAGGGAAGAAACTGAAAAATTTGAATTTTGAATATGAGCATTTAAATAATACATGGATTTTCACTAGGATAGTCAATGGATTCAAGGAAACGATTCAAATTGATAAAAGTAATTGGTCAGAGAATGCGATTCGAATAATGTTTATGACCGAGGCAGTATGGGTTTATAGTTTTTATTTTATTGATGGGACTAAAATGGAAAAATTTCATTATTATGAGGATGAACAGTCTTTAAGAGAAATTTTTATAAACTTAGGAAAGATTATTGATCAATATGCTCTAAAATGGTTTGAAGAGAATGTTCCTAAAGGTACGCTTCCTCCCGCTAATTTTTTAGATGAAGAATGGTTGGAGAAGCTACAAACATTTGTAGAGATAAATAACCTTAACTTTAAAGACGAGAATTCATTAAAAACCATTGAAATTTTGCTAAGTGCGGAACCGACAGAGGATACACTTCTATTAGCAAGCTATTTCTTAGGAGAATTGTTTATTCACACGTTAGATGGAGAATGGGACTATGACCAAAATTATGGTCCATATATTAAGAACGTAGGGGGAATCAATAATTTTAATAGAAAACCCTATAAAATTATTAATAATTTCACTAGTAACCCTCAATATGAATCTATCGTGAGGTCGTACCAGGCAATTGCTGGAACGGTAAAAAGTCTTCAAGGCAAATAGAATATAATATAATAAGGTTATATTGGGAGCAAGATGCATGTGTTGATCTAAGATAATTCTTTGACAGTGAGTTTGAGAAAGAACCACTCAGATTATTTTTCTGTATGGTTCTTTCTCCCTTATATAGTTTAAGGAGAATTGGACTACTAGACCGACTGATATAGGTTTGCAAGAGAACTAAGAACTAAAAGAAGGAGAATAATAATTTAAAGGGACAACATAATCCTGATACATTATTTGGAATATATGGGATTAATTTATTTAAAATCGCCTGACAAGAAGGGAGTTTGATCTTCGAATCTAATTTGAGTGGGAAGAACGGTAAACAAGCATTTGGGTATTATATAAAGAACAGAGAGCCGTATGCATATTAACGGCTCTCTTCGTCGTCTTCTGGCAAGTATTCGATCAGCTCATCAGGAAGTACGCAAGGGTTCTACAAAGTGTATTTCAGCGTTGGATAGTCAATTCGGACATTTGCATTGAAAGGCAGCTTTTAGAAAACCTAATTGAAACAGTTTCTCATAACAAGAGAAGTGCCATTTTACTAATTTGTATCATCCTCTACATACTCTATAACATCTTGAACATGGCAATCTAGAGCTTTACAGATTTTATCCAGCGTATCAAATTTCACACCGTCTGTTTCTTCGTTGTAAAGTTTGGTGATTCCGTTTCTATGTAATCCAGTCATGCGGGAAAGCTTGGCAATATTTATCCGTTTTTCACCCATAATACGGGAAAGATGAATCTTTATCATATTTTCCTCCAGCTTAATGCATTCTATAGTGTTAAAAAGAAACATCAAAGTATTGACAATAAACACTGTTGGATGTATTCTGAAAACAACAAAAGTAACACTGTAATGTGCATTTAGTTTGTTGAAATGTTATTTGTGAACGTCATAGTAATATGCTTATCGTATCAAAAGGTTTTGCAATTAGCAATTAATTATCGTTCAACAGCCTAGTTTGAAAAACTACCTGTAAAAGAAAGCTTATTGGCAAATAATAAACTTTGAACAAAGGAATGGAGCGAGGATGTATGACAGAATCGGTAATAGAATTGGAGCGGGTATCCATGGTACAGGGGCCGTATGATTACCCTCATATGTATGAGATATTTGAAGGAGTTCTTTATGACTGTCAATATTTCTTTTACCTCGAAAATGGCATACTGAGTTTGCGCCATGTGAAGAAGGTGGAGCAGTCATATCATACGCATCTTTACCTGGATGGAGAGAGCGGAGGCTTGCAACTGGCAGAGGGTGTACAAGGGGAAGTTATGCAAGTTGTCACGGAGATTATCGAACGCTTACGCGCGAAGGATGGACTGACATTTTTATTCGATGAACTGCTGTGGTTATATGGAAGGGGCCCCATTGAATTAAACCTCTTAAAAAAGGATGAAATGACTCCAGGCAGCAGGCAACTTGCTACAAAAAAATGATCCTAATGTTTTACATTATTGAATTTTCCAAATATGAAAAAAGGCTTATGATTTTAGCGAATGAATTAATTGATGACTAATAAATATAAGTGGGTCGTGAGTTAAGCTAATTAAGTCCTGCACAACAGCACTAACAGTAAAACTAAATCCCCAATCAGCTCCGAATAATATGTTTTGCTGCTGCTCTAATGCAGGTGGCTGAGATTCTTCCAAGCCATATTGCTCTGCTATTCTTTCTTTCGTTTTTTGATCTATGACAAGTTCATCCTGTGCAAAGGTGAAGCACATAGGAATGCTTAGCTGTACTAAAAAAAGTAATACTACTGCTCCGATAATTATTTTTTTGCTCTGCATGGATAGCTCCTGTGATCTCAGATTTTGGTTTATATTTTTTTTGTTATTCTGACTAAATTATGCCTTTACAGGTTTTTGTGACCAGATTATAATGGTAAATAACAGAAACGATTTACATACACTGGTTTATCGGGGTATAGCGCAGCTAGGTAGCGCGCGCCCTTGGGGTGGGCGAGGTCGTGGGTTCGAATCCCGCTACTCCGATTATAATCCAAATGTCCTGCTGGTGCAGATAATGCGCCTGTCGGGCATTTTTTTGTATATTACATACTCTATCGGTCTTTGTCTCTACTTGGTTTTGACGAGATAGTCGTATACAACAAATGTATGTACTTGTGAAGTATTGAGGGGAGATAGGATGAAGCCACTTCTGCACGGGATTCGGAAGCAAAAGTGGCAAATCAACAATCTCTCAATGCTGCCATTTATGATTTTTTTATTTGTCTATAAAGATTCCTGAAGGGCCTTAGAAGAAGTGCTGTAATCAGCATAACGGGGAAGCACAATAGTGTAGTATATGCCTACCATAACGGTACAGACCCCAACTAATAAAAACAAGAGCTCAATTGAAATAAATGAAGGAAAGCTTACAGCAATGAAACCTAATGTAAGAGACTGGGACAGCATCATTAACGGATTAATCAAACCTTGCACACGTCCCATCATTTGAGGATCTACAATACGAGGCAGCCATCCTCCTATACCAATGTTAATGAACGGAAGGATCAGTGCAATGACAAAATTGATAATCATAAAAGCATAGAGGTGGTTAACAAAACCAAGTATGCACATGCCTATTCCAGCTACCAGAACTCCGGCTGCAATCATTTGGTGTAGCTTTAGCTTGGCGGAGATGAGCGAAGCGATTAGTGTACCAAGCAACACACCAGCTCCAAAAATAATACCTGTCCAAACCATATACTGCTCATAGTTGCCTGGAGCTAGCTTATATTTAAGGATAAACATCGGTAAAACGCTAAAACCACCATTTAAAATACCGAACATAAAAAAGCCTGAAACCAACCAAAGCAATAGTCTGTTGCGTAATATGTAAAGAAACCCTTGTTTAAAATCAATCATGACAAGTTTGAATTTTAATTGTTTGAATTGATGTGCACCGTTCGGAAGGCGTACTTCCTTGGGAATTTTGCAGGAACGAATGAGCAGTGCAGACACAATAAAAGAAATAGCATCAATGAGGATGGCTCCAGTAATTCCAAAGTGCCAGTAAACGACGGCCCCCAGAGTTCCTCCAAATAACATGAAAAGACTCCCCATCATTTGATTGAGGCCTGCGGCAATGGTGTAATCATCTTCGCTTAATATCCCCTGTATAATGGCACTTTCGGCTGGAAAGAAAAACTTGGAGGCAGCACTACGGATGAAGAGGAGGGCAAATACCAAAGGAATCGAATCGATCCAAATAAAAACAAGCAAGCATAAGGATAAAAAGGCGCTAATCCAGTCACAATTAACAGCAATTTTTTGTCTGTCCATCCGATCTGCCAGCACTCCAACCACGAGAAATACTACCAGCATCGGGAGCGAATACATTAACTCGGCAAGTGTTGCATAGTAAGGCTGATTTGTAAACCGTTTCAACAAATAAAACATGAATGCAGTAACTCCGATAATTCCTCCCATTTGTGAGGCGAAGGTTGCCAGAAAAAATCTGACATAATTCTTGTTTCTGAGTATTTGTTTTAGTCCAGTCACAGTTCCATCCCTTTCGCTTTCAAAGCGGTTTTTAGATGCCTAAGTAAAATAATAGTGAAAAGTAGGAAAATTGTACAGAAAAGTGACTTTAATGTCACTTTAAGTTTGAATTTGCATCGTATCGGCAACTTAAATAACCAGCCATCGGTTGATATCCGACAGCTGGTTATTTAAGTTGCCATGTGCTTGATTTCTGAATCACAAAAGGGTGTCAATCTCCAATCTTAATTAAGCTAAATCCTCGCCATTTATAGCGATTACTTTTATATACCAGTCACAGATTTAAGTTCGTGATTAGGATATCCGTTTATATCACATCCTAGATCTTTAAATGATAAAGACTACAGAATTACAGAATAGCCCGATTCATCTCATTTACGCATGGATATGTTGAGAAAAAGGAAATGCTCATAGCTAGAAAACTTTATACAATGAAAGAGAAATAAGCACTGTGAAATTCGACTTTTGATCATGGATTTCATATAATGTGAACATAATGTGAATTGCTTAAATTAGAGATTTAACAAAACGACAAAATGAAAATGATTTCCGTCCAGCTATGAATTTCAAAATTTGACGGAGGGAACGAGATGACAATGGAAGAGAGCAGCAGACAGGTACCTTGGCAGACGTATTACGGACCTAATCTAGGTTATGTGCAGGACCAGTATGAAAAGTATGTAGCGGACCCCGGAACGGTTGATCCGGCTTACCGCGAGCTGTTTGATCAATGGGGCGAGCCGCCACAATCCGAATATTCGGCTGCTTCCATGATAGACAACAAATTACAAGGCCCCCCCGTAAATGCTTTGGGGCACCTTGATTCGAACACATTGCAGAAAGCGGTTACAGCGGGCAAAATGGTGTGGAATATCCGTGAATACGGACATTTGGCCGCCCAAATCGATCCACTGGGACTGGATGCAGAGCAGGATACACGTCTGCTTGATCCAGCATCTTACGGTTTAACTGAACAAGACCTAAAGGCTTTTCCAGCCTCTTTAATATGGGATAACGCTCCAGCGGGAACACTGAACGGGTGGGAAGCCATTCAACGGCTACGTGTAGCATACACAGGACCGATTGCCTATGAATTTAGTCATATTCATAACGAGGAGGAACGCCGCTGGCTGAACAGCTATGCAGAATCCGGCTGGTCCTCCAAGCCACTTACAACACAGGAACGCAAGTCGTTGCTGGGCAGATTGGTAGAAGTAGAACAGTTCGAAGAGTTCTTGCATAAAACATTCGTCGGGCAGAAGCGTTTTTCCATTGAGGGTAATGATGTGCTTGTCCCTGTACTCGACGAGGTTATTCGTCTAACCACAAATGCAGGAGCAAGTCATGTCCTGATGGGGATGGCGCATCGTGGTCGTCTGAATGTATTGGCACATGTGCTGGGCAAGCCTTATAGCAAAATTTTCTCTGAATTTCATCATTCCCCGAATAAGGATCTGATTCCGTCGGAAGGTTCCACTGGAATTAACTACGGCTGGACTGGGGATGTAAAATATCATCTGGGTGCGGATCGTTTTGTAAAAGATGGGGAAGCCGTCCAGGCCCGTCTGACATTGGCGAACAACCCAAGTCACCTGGAATATGTGAATCCGGTGGTGCAGGGATTTTCGCGTGCGGCACAGGAAGATCGCAGTGAGGCTGGTTATCCGAAGCTGGACGTTAGCAAGGCAGCTACCATTATTATGCACGGTGATGCGGCGTTCCCGGGTGAAGGTATCGTAGCCGAATCACTCAATTTCACCAATTTGCGCGGCTTCCGTAATGGTGGCACAGTGCACATCATTGTGAACAATCGTCTGGGCTTTACGACAGAGAGTGTTGATTCACGTTCGACCCGTTATGCCAGCGATCTGGCCAAGGGCTACGAAATTCCAATTGTACACGTGAATGCGGATAATCCTGAGGCTTGTATTGCAGCGGCTCGTATGGCTGGTGAGTACCGTAATCGCTTCAAGAAGGATTTTCTGATTGATCTGATTGGTTACCGTCGTTATGGTCACAATGAATCCGATGATCCGGAAACAACTCAACCGCTGGTGTATCGCAAGGTAAAGAATCATCCAACGGTGAGCAAATTATATGCTCAAAAGCTGATGAAGCAGGGCATAGTGGATGAAGCATTTAGTGCTGGCCTCATTGAGAAGGTCCAAAACCGACTGAAGGAAGCACATGAGCATGTGAAGAATCAACCGGAGGAGGAGCCTGAATTTACTGCTGTGAAGGCGAAAAAGAATCAGAGCACACCGGTCCGTACTGCGGTTGAAATGAAAAAACTGCGTCAAATTAATGAAAATTTACTCAAATGGCCACAGGCTTTTCATGTATATCCGAAGCTGGAACGAATTTTACAGCGTAGAAAAACCGCTCTGAACGAGGGTGAAAAGGTAGATTGGAGCTTGGCGGAGACACTCGCTTTAGCTACCATTCTAGCAGACGGCAAGCCTATTCGTATGACAGGTCAGGATGCAGAGCGAGCTACTTTTGCTCACCGTAACCTTGTGCTGCATGAGCCTGAAACCGGGCGTACCCATTGCCCGCTGCATACATTGCCGGAAGCACGTGCTTCGTTCAGTATTCATAACAGTCCATTGTCTGAGGCATCAGTCCTCGGCTTCGAGTATGGCTATAACGTGTTTTCTCCTGAGACGTTGGTCATTTGGGAAGCGCAATTCGGTGATTTTGCCAACTGTGCGCAGGTTATTTTCGACCAATTCATTTCCGCTGGCCGTGCCAAATGGAGACAGAAGTCCAGTCTGGTGATGCTGTTACCGCATGGTAGTGAAGGACAAGGACCTGAGCATACGAGTGCACGTCTGGAGCGTTTCCTCCAGTTGTCTGCACAAAATAACTGGACTGTCGCCAATTTGAGCAGCGCCTCACAGTATTTCCATCTGCTGCGCCGTCAGGCTGCATTAAGCGAAAGTGAGGAAGCTCGTCCGCTTGTGATGATGTCGCCGAAGAGCCTGATTCGCAACAATCGTGTCGCTTCGCCTGCTTCTGAATTCAGTGAGGGAACATTCCGTCCTGTGTTGGAGCAATCTGGTCTGGGATCACGTCCGGATCGGGTAGAGCGCATTGTACTGTGCAGTGGCAAGATTGCCATTGATCTGGAGGAAGCGTTGGAGAAGGATAAAAACGGGAATGAAGCAGAGGAGCGTTTGCACATTATTCGTGTGGAGCAGCTATATCCTTTCCCGGCAGAGGAAATTCGGAATATTTTTAGTCGCTTCCCACGTGTTAAGGAGTTCGTATGGGCTCAGGAAGAACCTAAAAATATGGGGGCCTGGAGTTATATGGAGCCTCGTCTGCGGGAGGTTGTGCCACAGGGAGCGGAAATTCGCTACGCAGGCAGACCGGACCGTTCCAGCCCGGCGAGCGGTTATCAGCAAGTACACAGCCTAGAACAACAGCGAATTATTCAATCGGCGTTGAAGCAGGATTCCAAAAACAATATTACACTGGGGAGGTAGCGGCTGTGAGTGATATTATAGTGCCAGCAATGGGAGAATCCATCACGGAAGGAACAATCTCCAAATGGCTTGTAAAGGAAGGAGATTCCGTAGGACAGGGAGATGTTCTACTGGAGCTGGAAACGGATAAGGTCAATCTGGAAATTAGCGCCGAAGAAGCAGGTGTAGTCCAGAAAATCCTTCGTCAAGAGGGGGATACTGTGGTTATCGGTGAAGCTGTTGGCTTGATCGGAAACGACAGTGGTGCGGAAGCAACTGGTGCCGGAGAAGCCGCAGCGACTCAAGCGCCTGAAGCGCCGTCCGTAGCAACTTCACAGACTTCCGTAGAAAGCGGCGGTAAAGCAGTAGAAAAGTCTGCGCCGCCCATCCCCTCCAATAGTGACGGGAATGGTCAGACGGCATCACCATCCGCCCGGAAGCTGGCGCGTGAGCGCGGGATTGACCTTGAGCAGGTACAAGGAAAGGACCCGCTTGGACGTGTGTTTCAGGAGGACGTAAAAACGCATAACAGCGCTGAAGTATCACGTACAGCATCTGTACCTGCGTCTCCCGCTGCTGGCAAGTCTGTGTCACCGTCTCCAGCTCAAACAGAGTACAGCAAGCCTGTGGAACGGCAGCGGATGTCCCGTCGGAGAGCGACGATTGCCAAGCGTCTTGTTGAAGCACAGCAAACAGCCGCCATGCTTACGACTTTTAATGAAGTGGATATGACCGCTATTCTTGATGTGCGCAAACGCCGTAAAGATAAGTTTAAGGAGAAACATGATGTAGGGCTGGGTTTTATGTCCTTCTTTACGAAGGCAGTGGTTGGCGCGCTCAAGCGCTTCCCTACTGTGAATGCAGAAATCAATGGCGATGATATCGTACTGAAAAAATACTATGATATCGGGATTGCTGTATCTGCCAAGGAAGGTTTGGTCGTTCCTGTTGTTAGGGATGCTGATCGGCTTGGTTTTGCTGAAATTGAGAAGAGCATTGCCGATTTGGCTAGCAAAGCTCGTTCCAATTCACTTTCTCTGGGAGACTTGCAAGGAGGAACCTTTACCATAACCAATGGAGGTATTTTCGGTTCCCTGCTGTCTACGCCAATTCTGAATACGCCGCAAGTGGGTATTTTGGGAATGCATAAAATCCAACTTCGCCCGATTGCCATCGACGAGGAACGTATGGAAAATCGTCCGATGATGTATATCGCGTTGTCCTATGACCACCGTATTATTGATGGTAGCGAGGCGGTCCGTTTCCTGGTAACGGTCAAAGAATTGCTGGAAGATCCCGAATCATTGTTGCTGGAAGGATAAAATATATCATTCGAGTGCATCTCCCTTGTACGTGCATGACAAAAGCAGACTCTTGCGGGTCTGCTTTTTTTCCTGCATAGTTATAACATAAGGCTATAGACAATTGCAGACATTCAGATACAGAGAAGGGCGGGAACTGTTTTGGACAAAGACTTGCGCTACCCGATTGGACCGTTCGTGGTTCCAGATACCATTACAGAAGAACAGTTGACCACATGGATCGACGACATTGCTGAATTGCCTGGACAATTGCGTCAGGCGGTCGAAGGACTGAATGAGCAGCAGTTAAATACGCCTTATCGTGAAGGAGGATGGACGATTCGGCAGGTTGTTCATCATTTGGCAGACAGCCATATGAACAGCTATATCCGTTTTAAGCTAGCGCTGACAGAAGATACACCGACAATCAAACCCTATGATGAGGGGCGTTGGGCTGAAATACCAGACGCTAGAGAGCTTCCACTGGAACCTTCGTTGCAATTGCTGGAAGGACTTCATGAACGGTGGGTGACCATGTTGCGTTCATTGGGGGAAGATCAGCTACACCGAACATTTATTCATCCTGAATCGGGCCAGACGATCCGTCTGGAACGAAACATTGGCATCTATGCCTGGCATGGCAAGCATCACACAGCTCATATTACTTCGCTGAAAGAACGAAATGCATGGTAATTAACTCCAAAATGATGCCCTGATGAAAAATAAAGGAATACAAAAGAAGCCTTTAAAGCCACTTTTATCATGCTTTAAAGGCTTCTTTTGCTAATTTCTCACTAGGAAGATGACTTGGGCGAAGCTGATAAAGCGGATGCTTCGGAGGCTCCAGACCCAACGGAAACAGAGGTTGCCCCTGTGTTAATATGACGGTCGAGCCAGTCCACGATGTCACTCATTACCTCGTCGCGATTTGTTTCATGCAACATCTCATGGCGACCGTCAGGATAAAGGCGATACTCCAAGTCTTGAAGCTCCAGGCTTCGATACATATCCACTAGCGACAACACACCTTTTCCGAACAAGCCCACCGGATCACGATCCCCGGCAAAAATATAAACGGGCAGTTTGGGATTAATGTTTTTCAACGAGGAGGGCCAGTGAATTTCTTGCAAAAGCCTGAAAAAATCGAGGAAAAAGCCTGTCGTGCAAATAGCTCCACATAGTGGGTCGTGCACGAACTGATCTACTTCCTCAGGATCACGGGACAGCCAGTCGAACGCTGTGCGCACAGGACGAAAAGCACGGTTAAAGCCGCCAAAGACCATAGCGTTGAGCAGCATGCTACGATGATCCATTCCTTGCAGTTTGGCTTGCAGCAGAGCAACCTGTTCTCCGAGTTTCAGCAGACTACGTCGTCCGTTGGTTCCCGATAAAATAAACCCGTGATACGCCTGCTGATCATCATACATAATTTTCTGGGTTAAAAAGGAGCCCATGCTGTGACCCAGTAAAAAACGAGACTGATCAGGGAATTCCTTGGCCGCAATTTCGCCTAGCTCCAGCATGCCTTTTGCCATTCGGTTGAATGCATTGGCTCCCGGCATACCGAGCTTATCAGGATCACCAGCTGTGCGCCCGTGGCCGATATGATCGTTGGCATACACGCCGTAACCAGAAGCGGTAAGCTTTTCGGCCAGCCGAATGTAGCGGTATGACGTCTCACACATGCCATGCGAAACTTGAACGATTCCCTTGATGGGAATGTTCGGCTCGGGCAGCCATCGATAAGCAAATAGCTCTGTTCCGTCATCTTCAGCGATGGTGAAGGTGTATTCCCGCATGATTAGACATCACATCCTTTAAGCTTTAAGGAAGATAAGATCTAAGTACGGTCATTCCGTCATTTAGCGTGTAACCGCCCAAATTAGCAGGGAGCAGGAAGCAATCTCCAGCTTTACAGGAAAGAGACTCCGTATTATTGTCCCATGTTATGGTCCCACTGCCTTCGCAAATTACAAGAATAGTGAAGCTGTCTTCCGTTGTAGAAAGTGCCCAACTTCCATCTACGATACCCTTTTCCACAACAAAATACTCACAGGATGCCAGTTGGAGCCATTCTCCAAGCTGCAGGCCGTCCGTTTTCATCGTTGTTGCGCCTGCACCTTCGTAGGAAGTTACATTAAGGGAGTCCTCGATGTGCAACTCACGAGGTTTGCCGTCCAGACCGGGGCGATTATAGTCATATAAACGATAGGTTGTATCCGAATTTTGCTGAATTTCAGCAACCACTACACCCGCACACAGTGCATGCACGGTTCCAGCGGGGATGAAGAATGTATCGCCAGCTTCAACTGGAACTTGGCGCAAACTGCCCATGATATCTCCGCTTTCAAGAGCTGTACGCAGACTTTCACGAGTTACACCTTCGGTCAGACCATAAATGATTTTGGCATCAGGCTTGGCATCAAGCACGTACCACATTTCGGTTTTTCCTAATTCTCCAGCTGGAAGTCCGGCGTAATCATCCGTCGGATGCACCTGAACAGATAAATCATCATTGCAATCCAGCAGCTTGATCAAAAGTGGAAAACGTCCGCCTTTTTTCGATACGCCCTTTGCCCCAAGCCAATCCTGTCCGTAAGTCTGGCGGATTTCATCCAGCCCTTTTCCAGCCAGCTCGCCATTGATGACCGTTGTTGTTCCGTTCGGATGATCGGCAATCATCCATCCTTCACCAATATGTCCTTCTGGTGGGGTTAGACCAAATTGTTCTAAGGCCCGTCCTCCCCAAACTCTCTCTTTGAACTCAGGTTGGAATTGCAGCGGGTATGGCTTTAGCATGATTTCTCTCCTCCATAATGAGTAATGAGTACGATCTAACAGAATCAGGCAATTAAAACGTGCCGCTGGGCAATAAACCGGAAGAATAGACCCATATGGCGCTATAAAATATATGTAAGGCGGCTAAAAAGCCGCTCATTACCTAAATATGCGAGAATATGCGAGTTTAACAACTCGACATTATTTCTTTTCAACCGCCACTACGTAAGGTGAAGCGTCTCGTTGTAGTTGACGGTAAATAATGCTTTGACCGCTGGAGACTGGGAGGGTAGAAGCCCAATGAAGAACAGCTTCCGCTTCTTCCCTGCCTCCAGCATGCCCTGGATATAATACGGCAGTCAAAATACCACGCGGTCGCAGCAATTGCAAGGCAGCTTCAAGTGCGACGAGCGTGCTGTCTGTATGCGTGATGACCGTAGGATCGGCGCCTTCGGACGGTAAGTAGCCAAGGTTAAACATGACCGCAGCCACTTTACCATGCAGCAGGTCTGGGACGACCTCCCGCATGTGCTCATGGCCTTGCAGCAATAGTGATACTTCCGCTAATGAAGGGGAGGTGTCTTCTTCCAGTCGACGACGAGCGTAATCCAAAGCTGCTTGCTGGATATCGAAGCCATAGACGCGGCCCCGTTTGCCAGCAGCTTTAGCCAGAAACAACGTATCTGCTCCTGTGCCGACGGTGGCGTCTACGGCAGTATCGCCTGGCTGCACCCGCGCAGCTACTAATTGATGAGCATAGCTCAGAACAGACAGGAATCCCATTTAAGACTTCCTCCAGTATTTTCCCTGCCACGTTTCACGTGATTTCAGTTCATTATCAATGCCGTTGAGCACTTCCCATTTTTTAAGCGACCACATGGGGCCCATCAGTAAATCGCGTGGTGCATCTCCAGTCAACCGATGAACGATCATTTCAGGGGGTAAAAACTCCAACGTATCTACAATAAGCTTAATGTACTCGTCCTTTTCCAGAAAGCGTAACAGTCCTGCTTCGTACTGCTTGACCATTGGCGTTTTACGCATGAGATGCAGCAGATGGATTTTGATGCCCTGCACATCCATAGCGGCTACTGCACGTCCTGTATCGAGCATCATTTCATGCGTCTCCTGCGGTAGGCCATAAATGATGTGGGCGCACACACGGATATTCCGCTTGCGCAGTTTTTCCACTGCATCCAGATAGCACTGAGTATCATGAGCACGATTAATCAGCTCGGAGGTCGATTCATGAACGGTTTGCAGACCCATTTCGACCCACAGATACGTGCGTTCGTTCAGCTCGGCTAGATAATCGACTACATCATCAGGCAGGCAATCGGGACGTGTAGCGATGGACAAACCGACAACACCGGGCTGCTCCAAAATAACCTCGAAATATTCTCGCAGTTCCTCAACCGGGGCATACGTATTGGTGTAGGCTTGAAAATAGCCAATATATTTAGCGTTGGGCCATTTTAAATGCTGACGATCCCGAATCGTATTGAACTGGGTGACCAAATCATCACGGCGACGTCCGGCAAAATCACCTGATCCGCGTGCACTACAAAAGGTACAGCCCCCTTTGGCAATGGAACCATCGCGGTTTGGGCAAGTAAAACCCGCATCCAGCATGACTTTAAACACTTTATTTTGAAATTGCTCGCGCATTTCGTAATTCCATGTATGGAACCGTTTATCTCCCCAGAGGAGAGGAGCAGGCAACAAATCTGTTTTCATGGGAGGACTCCTTTTTTTACGATCACCCTATTGTAACAAAATTCAATCTTAAATGGGAATCACTTGCCCGAGAAAGTCATTAAAAAGTGCTGATTTTATAGCTTTGCGGATTGAAAAAGGTTACACAATATGTTATATTGTAAGCGGTACCAGACATATGATAAAAGGACTGTTTTTGATCCTGAAGATAAAAAGTTATCAGTTGCTAATGACTATTCTTCAGGGAGGCAGCTATGCTGTTTCTATCGCCTGCTTTAGGGGAAGTGCACGTCGGTTCCATCACAAATAACCCGTGAGGTGATCTTTTATGAATACGCAGGATAAGACGCGTATGGATAAAGTTACTGTTGAGTTAACCTTTGATGAGGCGTTAGCATTGACTGGTGTCCGTTTTGGGCAGGATCGTCAGATTGGAACGGCCGCACGTCAAAAAATCAGAGCCGCTTGCCAAAAGACAATTGATTTTTCACCTGCTGATGGGGTAGACTATGAACAATTAAATTAGTTGGACCCCAATCCAAATATATTGAAAAAGGAATTTCATTTCCGTATCTTCAAGCGGGGGTGAAATTCCTTTTTCCTTGATAACAGAGTATATGGAGGAGTAACATGCGTTTACGCGGAAGAAAAGGAATACGTGAAAGTCTGGAAGAACAGCAAGATCTGGTCATTTTGGAACCATCACAGTATAAGGGGAAATGGCAGCAGTTATTTGGTAATGATCGTCCCATTCATGTGGAATTTGGTATGGGTAAAGGGCAATTTATAAGCCAAATGAGCTACCGTAATCCAGAGGTTAACTATATCGGCTTTGATATGTATGACGAGCTGGTTCGCCGTGCTACAGAAAAGTCTCGTCTGGCCTGGAGTGAATCAGAAGTTGTTACACCACCCAACATCAAATTGGCACTGGCAAACATCGAACAGATCGAGAATGTTTTCGAACCAGGAGAAGTAGAGCGCATTTATCTGAATTTTAGCGATCCTTGGCCTAAAGCCAAGCATGCACGCCGTCGTTTGACGCATCCGCGTTTTTTGGACAAGTATCGTCAGCTTCTGAACAGCAAAGGACAAATTCATTTTAAGACGGACTCGGAGACATTGTTTGAGTTTTCTCTGAATTCATTCGCTGATAGTGGTCTACAAATGACGAATATTTCGTTAAACCTTCATCGTGATGGAATCAATGAGGAGCATGTCATGACAGAGTATGAACAAAAGTTCATGGGTAAAGGTATGAATATTCATCGTGTCGAGGTGCTGATTGGTAAAGACGCTTTGGAAGAGTACGAAAAAATACGCCTTGAAAAATATGGAAATTAAAAGCGGGCAAAATAAATAAAGTAAACAAGACAGGGTGCTTCCTTTTAGGAAAGCACCCTGTTTGGTTCCAGTATATCCAAAATACTCTGTGCGCTCTGAAGAGGATAATATCGCGCTACATTATGGATGTGCTCCTGTCGCTTGCGAACGATTTCTGGAAAATCGTATAGCAGTCGGTTCATCCATTTAACGACAACATCCAGCGAAGTAATCGGTTCTCCGAAGCCTTGAGCCGTAAAGTACTGACAATTTTCCTCTTCCTGTCCAGGGAGAGGCTTGTGAAACAGCATCGGAATCCCTTTGGCCAGCCCCTCGGTGCATGTCATTCCACCGGGTTTGGTAATGAGCAGATTCGACACTTCCATTAATTTGTCGATTTCCCGTGTAAATCCGAAAATATGAATATTTGGATGATTAAACCGAGGATCCAGCTCCATTTTACGACGAATTTTATCATTATGCCCCAAACAAAAAATAAATTGAATCTTTTCTCTCCAATCGGTAAGCGAACGATGTATGACTTCGTCGTTCATCAGGCCCCAGCCGCCGCCCATAACAAGTACTGTCGGGATGGGTTTAAGTCCAAATTGTTCTCTAATTTCATCGTGCCCTGGATGTTCCCAAAAATTAGGATGAACCGGAATGCCGGTCACTTGGATTTTTGATACAGGTACTCCGCGCGCGCGCAGCTTACGCATGACTTCAGGCGTAGATACAAAGTACCGGTCAACCTCAGGACTAATCCATGTTCCATGTGCATCGTAGTCTGTTATGACGGTACACAGCGGGACATGTAAGCCTAAGCGCTTCAAACGTGAAATGACCGCGCTTGGGATGGGGTGAGTACATACCACCAAATCGGGACGAAGCTGCCGAAGAATATTCCGGGTCTGTGTGTAGAACAGACGGTGCAAAGCGAGCGTTGTAAGACGGTTTAATGATTTTTTGTATTGATGACGGTAAACCAATCCGACTAGGCGAGGCTGCGATACAACAGTCTTTTTGTATGCTGTAATAATAAGCGGGGCCATTCTCGGATTCAAAAAGCTCCCCAGCTCCAGCACTCTTGTCTGCACATCCGGAGAAAGCTTCCGCAAGCTGCTTGAGAGCGCGTAGGCAGCTTGAGTATGTCCGGCACCGAAACCTTCCGATAATAATAACACTCGTTTTTTAGCCACTCTCATTTCACCTGTTCCTGCTGGGATGTTCTCAATCATACCATATCGGCTTTAAGGCCAGAATGCAACCGTTCCTATTGCTGCAGACGTTCCGATGACTGCTCCTGCAAGTACATCCGTGGGATAGTGAAGCCCCAGGTAAATTCGAGAAAAACCTACAATTATCGCTACAGGCAACAGCAACAGTGCTAGCATGGGTGACTGCAGCATAAAAGGAACGGTAGCCGAAAAAATAGCGGTTGTATGCCCTGAGGGAAAAGAATGATCCGACAAGGGATTGCGGAATGTATTCGTACCTGGTAGCGCCAAGTACGGGCGTATCCGTGGATACAGTTTTTTGACGATAGCCACGGGAATGTGACTGACCGCAAGAGCGATAGCTCCCTTCATGCCGGAATCTTTCCATGGATACGGAGCGAGCCACCAAATCAGAAGCGTAGAGGCTATTGTAAAGGTAGCCCCGCCTAAATGTGTGAGATAATACAGCCAAAAGTTCAAAAAACGGTTGTGTAAGCGCCCGTTGATCCATTTGAACAATCGCTGCTCCAGATTTACAAGTTTTACGACTAGACGTTGCATTTGGTTTCCTCCGGTTGCCGGTTCAGGTCTGTCGGCAAATATTTTGAATCCATTTGACAGAATTAGATCTAAGTAATTATTCTCTTGCTCTCATCATATTTTTAAACGCTGTTCATTTCAAGAATCACCACTTACCTGGTTCAATTCTACACAAAAATGTTAATGGAATATAAGCCGTTTTGTATAACTTTCTTTGCGTTCATCCGTCTAATAAGATAGAGTGATTAGAAGTGGTTGCTAATTGGCCCACAAAAAGGAGGGACCAAAGAAATAAAAAGTTAGCAAATGGATGAAAATAAGACCTAAGCGTCATGAATGAGAGGTCCAGCGCCGCATTCTCGGTTCAAACGGGAATTTGTCGTGTTTTTTTGCTGCTGAGACCCGTTTAGGGGCTTTGACAAAAGATTGAAAACCAACGAAAATCGTAATGGCATTCCTGTGTCAGCCAAAAGGGGGCTGCGCAGAGCCAAAGAAGAAAGCAAGGGTCGGGTCAAAACTACAGAAAAGGCGCACAAAGCGCCGCAACTTGCGCTACACAGATAGAAAACAGACAAACGCAAGATTTTTAAAGGGGTATAAAAAGGGGGTAACAAGAGATCATGTTAGACGCTATTTTCGTGACGCTCCAGATCATACTGGCGTTGATCGCAGTCTATCAGTTTGCATTCTCCTTGTTCGGATTGGTTCGTAAGAAAAGGAAAGAGCAGGCGGCTCCAGAAAAATCATTTGCTATTTTAGTCGCTGCCCACAATGAAGAACAAGTTGTCGGAGCACTGATGGAAAATTTAAAGCAGCTTGACTATCCAAAGGAACTGTACGATGTATTCGTAATCTGTGATAACTGCACAGATAAGACAGCGGACATCGTTCGCGCTCACGGCATGAATGCTTGTGAACGTACGAATCCGAATTTGCGTGGTAAAGGCTATGCTATTGAGTGGATGCTCAAAGAGCTATGGGCTATGCCGCGTCAATATGATGCCATTGTCATGTTTGATGCCGACAATTTGGCGCATACCAATTTCCTGAGCGAAATGAATAATGATTTGTGCTCAGGTGCTCGTGTTATCCAGGGATACATTGATACTAAGAACCCTGAGGACTCTTGGATCACAGCAGCATACGGGGTATCTTATTGGTACATCAACCGTCTGTGGCAGTTGTCACGTCACAACCTGAATATGGCTAATTTCCTCGGTGGTACAGGCATGTGCTTTGAAACAAATCTGCTCAAGGAAATGGGCTGGGGTGCAACAAGTCTGGTAGAGGATTTGGAATTCACTATGCGTTGTACACAACGCAACGTATATCCAAGATTTAATTACGATGCCAAGGTGTATGATGAGAAGCCGTTGACGTTCAAAGCTTCTTCAAGACAGCGTCTGCGCTGGATGCAAGGTCACTTCACGGTTGCTCGTCGTTATTTCTTCCCGTTGCTGTGGCAGAGTATCAAGCATAGAAGCCTGATTAAATTCGATATGGCTCTTTATGGTCTGAACGTGTACATCGTACTGTTTACCTTTTTGATGACAGTAGCGATGTGGGTAGATATTGTAATATTTGGTGGTCCCAATATTGAAAATATCTACGTACAATTCCCTGCATGGACCGGTTTTGTGGCTGTGAGTCTGAATATTATCACCTTTTTAATCGCGATGATCTTGGAAAAGGTCACGTTCAAAAAAGTATATCTGTACTTACTGCTGTTCCCAGTCTATCTGATTTCGTGGTATCCGATTACATTCTATGCGTTCTTTACACAGAACAACAAGCAATGGAGCCATACCCAGCATACGCGTGTCGTTCGTCTGGAAGAGGTTCAGAGCAAGCAAGGCTAATTAACAATGAAGTAAGACTATGCAACCTACAGCGGATGTGTACACCTAATTTTTTATAAAAGTGTTGACGCCTCTGTATTAGCATGATATGATATTTGAGTATGTTAATTGAAAAGTATGGATTAACAAGCAGAAGGTCCGACTTCTCACCTGTCCGGTATTGCCGGCTGGTCATGATCCAATGATTTGTGAATTGAACTTTCATGATGAATTGAGTATCAGACAGGGATGTCGGCTGCATAGTCGTCATCCCTTTTTTGTGCTTAAACACAATACAACAATAACAGGTTCTGGAGGTGGAGGGTTATTAGTAAGGAACATATGATCAATGATGAGATTCGAGTGAGAGAAGTACGTCTAGTTGGTGCAAACGGGGAACAAATCGGTATTAAACCGACTCGTGAAGCTCTGCAAATGGCTATTGATGCAAACTTGGATCTCGTGAACGTGGCGCCTCAAGCGAAGCCGCCCGTGTGTCGGATTATGGATTACGGTAAATTCCGCTATGAGCAACAGAAGAAAGAAAAGGAAGCCCGTAAAAACCAGAAGATCGTTGACATCAAAGAGGTATGGTTCCGTTCCAACATCGAGGAACATGACTACCAGACCAAGTTTCGCAATGTGGTGAAGTTCCTGAATGAAGGGGACAAGGTGAAATGCTCTGTTCGTTTCCGTGGTCGCGAAATTACCCATGCTAATGTGGGACAAAAAATTCTCGAACGTGTAAAAACGGAAGTTGCTGATCTTTGTACCGTGGAGCGCCAACCCAAGCTCGAAGGACGCAGCATGATTATGATATTGGCTCCAAAGAGTCAATGACAAATTAAGGAGGAAGTTCAATGCCAAAAATGAAAACACATAGCAGCCTTAAAGGCCGCTTCAAAATTACCGGTACTGGTAAAGTAACGCGTTACAAAGCTTACAGAAACCACTTGCTTTCCCACAAATCCAAACGTGCAAAACGCGTTCTGGGTACTAACCCTGAGATGGCACCTGGGGACGTTAGACGTCTGAAACAAGGTCTTGCTAACCTGAAATAGCATTAAGCACGGAAATAAATAAAGTATAAACATTATTTGGGAGGTCTTTTGATATGGCAAGAGTAAAGGGCGGATTCGTCGTTCGTCGTCGTCATAAAAAAGTATTGAAGCTTGCTAAAGGTTATTTTGGTTCCAAACACCGCATTTTTAAAACAGCTAACGAGCAGGTAATGAAATCGCTTGTTTACGCATACCGTGACCGTCGTCAGACGAAACGTAACTTCCGCAGACTGTGGATCGTGCGTATCAATGCAGCAGCTCGTTTGAATGGTTTGTCTTACAGCAAATTGATGCACGGTCTGAAATTGGCTGGTGTAGACATTAACCGTAAAATCTTGGCTGATCTTGCAGTCAATGATATTAATGCGTTCAACTCTTTGGCAACTGTTGCTAAAGGTAAAATCAACGCTTAATTAAGGCGTGAAAACCGCGAAAGTGGTAACAAAGGTGTCCCGAGCAGTACGCTGTGTAGGGACGCCTTTTTTTGTACATACTTAACACTAAAAAGGACTTCATTTTCTTCAAAATACGAATAAATATGACGTGTGATGATAGAATGTATGGATTTTTCGATTTTGTAACGCTTACATTTTTGGGATTTTAAAAAAAATTGACCCAAGGTTATTAATTGTCTAGATTTTAGCCGATCATAATTGTATAATCTCTAAAGTAAGTCTTCTGTACGATCTGTCTCGTCAGTAAATGACATGAAAATGATGTGCATTTTCTAAAGAAAAGAGACAGTCCAGGGATCTAACACTAAGGGGGAACAGTATCAGCATGAAGAAATTGTTTAGTATGTCTTTGGTTATGCTGCTGGCGATCTCGGTCATTCTCGCAGGCTGCGGTAACAAAAATCAAGGTGCGTCCAACGCAAATGGTGGAGAAACAGGCGGTTCTGCCAAAACATCAAATGTCCAACTTGGCATGGTTACAGATGTGGGTGGAGTAAACGACAAATCGTTTAACCAATCTGCTTGGGAGGCACTTCAAGCTATTGAGAAAGAATCAGGCGTTAAAGTTAAATACCTGCAAAGTAAATCCGACCAAGATTATATTCCTAACCTGAACCAATTCGTTAAGGGTGATTTCAACCTGACTTGGGGAATCGGTTTTAATCTGGCTAATGCGATTGGACAAGTAGCAAAAGACAATCCGAACAAAAATTTGGCGATCATTGATAGTGTTGTGGATGCGCCTAACGTTAAATCGGTTGTATTTGCTGAAAATGAAGGTTCCTTCCTGGTGGGGGTTGTGGCTGGTAAACTTACTAAAACAAACAAAATTGGTTTTGTGGGTGGACAAGACAGCCCGCTGATCAAACGTTTTGAAAAAGGATTCGAAGCAGGGATTAAGGCTGTAAATCCAAAAGCGCAACTGATTGTGAACTATACGGGTGCGTTTGATAAGCCGGATCTCGGCAAGGCTGCTGCTGCAACGATCTACAACGACGGCGCTGATATTATTTTCCATGCAGCTGGTGGATCAGGAACAGGCGTATTTAACGAAGCACTCGCACGTAAGCAGCAAGGTCAGCAAGTATGGGTTATCGGCGTAGATAAAGACCAATCACTTGAGTTTGGTGACGAAGTAACACTAACGTCGATGGTAAAACGTGTAGATGAAGCGGTAAAACGCGTATCCCAAGAAGTAATTGACGGTAAGTTTAAGGGCGGTGTTGAAACACTGGCTCTGAAGGATAACGGAATTGGTTTGGCAGATACATCTACGAAAAACGTTCCTAAAGATGTGCTTGATCTTGTAGAACAATACAAGCAAAAAATCATTAAAGGCGAAATTACAGTTCCTTCGAAATAAGTTAGGTGAAGAATATAAAGGTGGCGACAAGGCTGGTTCATAAGACTAGCCTTGTTCTTACGTCTGGAGTTATAAGATTATAACGGTCAATATCAGCTCATTGGAGCACATACTATAAAGTGTATAAGGGTGATCTCATGGATGCAGCGACCCCCGTCGTTGAGTTAAAGCAAATTACAAAACGATTCCCCGGCATCGTTGCCAACGACTCCATCAGCATCAAGCTGCATAAGGGAGAAATTCATGCCCTTTTGGGTGAGAATGGCGCGGGTAAATCTACGCTTATGAATATTCTTTTCGGACTATATCAGCCGGATGAAGGGACCATTGAAATGGGAGGGAACCCCGTACAGATTGATAGTCCAAATAGGGCGATTGATCTGGGGATCGGCATGGTGCATCAGCATTTTAAGCTCGTACAGCCGTTTACCGTAACCGAAAATATTGTCCTTGGGTCGGAGCCACGTAAAGGTCTGAAAATCAATTATAAAAAGGCTGCCGCAGAAGTACAGCGGTTGTCTGAACAATACGGACTTCAGGTAAATCCGAATGCCAAAATTGAGGATATATCTGTTGGTATGCAGCAGCGTGTGGAAATTATCAAAACGCTCTATCGCGGTGCAGATATTCTGATTTTCGATGAGCCAACCGCGGTGCTGACACCGCAGGAAATCTCTGAGTTACTGGAAATTATGAAGCGCTTAGTAGCTGAAGGCAAATCAATCATTCTTATCACTCATAAACTCAAAGAAATTATGCAAATTGCAGATACGGTTACGATCATTCGCCGAGGTAAAGTTATTGACACGGTCAAAACATCTGAAACAACACCAAATGAGCTGGCGGAGAAAATGGTGGGCCGTCGTGTGTCCTTTAAAGTGGATAAGAAGCTTGCTCAACCAGGACAAACTGTACTGGAAATGAACAAAGTAATTTCTAAAAACAAGGATGGCATTCATGTTCTGAATGAATTGAACCTGCAGGTTAAGGCCGGCGAGATTTTGGGGATTGCTGGAGTAGACGGCAATGGACAGAGTGAGCTGATAGAAGCTTTGACAGGATTACGCAAGGTGGATAGCGGAAGTATCCGTTTGCTCGGAAAAGAACTGGCAAATCAGCCACCGCGCAAAATTTCAGAGGCAGGCGTTTCACATATACCGGAGGACCGCCATAAGCATGGATTGGTGCTCGATTTTTCCATGAGTGAAAATATGGTGCTGGAGACGTATTATCAGGCGCCTTACAGTAAAAATGGCTTCTTGAACAAGGACGCTATAGAAAAGCAGGCAAAAAGTCTTATCGAGAAGTTTGATGTTAGAACACCAGATATTCATACCAAGGCAAGATCGCTATCTGGTGGGAATCAGCAAAAGGCAATCATAGCGCGTGAAATTGATAAAAACCCAGACCTTCTCATTGCGGCGCAGCCTACACGCGGGCTGGATGTCGGGGCTATTGAATTTGTCCAGAAACAATTGATTGCCCAGCGGGATCAAGGTAAAGCAGTACTGCTCATTTCTTTTGAGCTGGACGAGATTATGAATGTATCCGATCGAATTGCTGTTATCTATGAAGGCAAGATTGTCGGGGAAGTGCTGCCTGAAGAAACGAATGACCAGGAACTGGGACTGATGATGGCAGGAAGTGCAGTGAAGAAAGGAGCAGAGAATGGCTAACTTATTAAAAATATTCACAAAAGACTCCTTTGTTCTGGCTCTAGTCTCTATTATTTTTGGCCTCATTCTGGGTGCTATCGTGATGATGATTGGCGGGTATGACCCTATTGTGGCTTATTCCGCTTTATTTAGCCGTGTGTATGGAGATTCCTACAACTTTGGCGAAGCGATCCGTGAGATGACTCCTTTGATTCTAACAGGATTGGCATTTGCTTTTGCGGCTCGTGCCGGGTTGTTTAATATCGGTGGCGAAGGGCAGTTTTTGGTCGGTATGACAGCTGCTTCGATTGTGGGCATCAAACTTCATGGGCTGCCTGCTATCATTCATGCACCGCTGGCTGTGATCGCAGGAGCAGTTTTCGGAGGCTTGTGGGCAGCGATTGCTGGCTATTTGAAGGCCAAGCGAGGCGTGAACGAAGTTATTACCTGTATTATGATGAACTGGATCGGCCTGTATTTGGCTAATTTGGTGATTAATCAGTTTGCACTTATGGAAGGCGAAAATCGCTCTGTGGATATCCAACCTTCCGCTTCCATTTCCATTGATTGGCTGTCCCAGATGATGGGGAATGCTCGGGTTCATTGGGGCACAGTTATTGCTGTGCTGGCGGCAGTGTTTTTCTATATTTTTATGTGGAAAACAAAGCAGGGCTATGAGCTTCGGGCTGTCGGATTTAATCAGGATGCATCCCGTTATGCAGGCATGAATGTAAATCGCAATATTATAAAAGCGATGTTTATTAGTGGTGTTTTTGCCGGATTGGCTGGTGCTTTTGAGGTGCTGGGGGTTTTCCATTATCAATCTGTCATGGCAGGGTCACCGGGAACGGGCTTTGACGGTATCGCTGTGTCTTTGATCGGGATGAATAATCCGTTCGGTGTACTGCTCGGTTCTGTTTTGTTCGGAACACTTACGTATGGTTCTGCGGGGATGAGCTTTAGCGCGGATGTACCGCCAGAAATTATCCGAGTAGTCATTGGCTCGATTATTTTCTTCATTGCGGCCCAAGGTATTGTGCGTTGGGTTGTAAAGCCGCTCTACTCCAAGCGGAAGAAAGAGAAGGTGTTGTAAAATGAGTTGGTTAACACTTGGTGAATTAATCCATACAACGCTCGTTTTTGCGACGGCGATTATTTTTGCGTCTCTTGGCGGAGTTTTTTCGGAAAAATCCGGTGTAACGAATCTGGGATTGGAAGGACTTATGGTATTTGGGGCGTTTGCGGCAGGTGTTGGCGGATTTTATGCCGAGCAAGCGGGACTAGGAGGCACCTCTGCGGCCTGGGTAGGTGTGCTGTCAGCTGCGGTGTTCGGTATTCTGGTTTCGCTCATTCATGCTGTTGCCTCTATTACGTTTAAAGCCGATCAGGTAATCAGCGGGATTGTCATTAACTTCTTGGCTGCAGGCAGTACACTGTACATGGTTAAGCTGTTATTCGAGGGTGATGGTGACACCGGTCGAATTCAAGGCTTTAACGAGATATCCATCCCTTATCTTGTGGATATTCCGATTGCAGGAAAAGCATTTTTCCAAGCCTACCCAACGACATATCTAGCTATTCTATTAGTTATTATTGGCTACTTTACTTTGTATAAAACTCCGTTTGGCTTGCGTTTGCGTTCAGTAGGGGAGCATCCGGGTGCAGCCGATACCGTGGGGATCAAGGTCAATCGCCTTCGTTATATCGGTGTTATGATTAGTGGTGCGTTGGCTGGGATTGGTGGAGCAACAATCACTTTGACTACAACCAATATGTTCTCACATAATACCGTTTCGGGGCAGGGCTATATTGCTATTGCGGCTATGATTTTCGGTAAATGGAATCCGCTCGGTGCTTTTGGCGCGGCAGTGTTTTTCGGTTTCTCACAAGCCATTCGCAACTATGTGCAGTTGTTTGCATGGTCGCAAAGTATTCCCCAGGAAATTATTTTTATGTTGCCGTATCTCCTGACGATTATTGTGCTGGTGGCGGCAGTTGGACGTTCACGCGCTCCGGCTGCTTTGGGTCAACTGTATGATCCGAGCAAGCGTTAATAACTCATAGACAGCTGAATGTTTTTAAATATACGCGTTAGTGTATATGAAAATCTGGTATCTGCATGTGCAGGTACCAGATTTTTTTACATTGTGCAGGCATTTAAACATACGCTTCTGGCTTGAATGGAATAGACTGTGCTATGCAGATTGGACGGACGCTCGGCCCCTGTCAGCTCCAGTCTATTTTGTGGTGGTGGTAAGCTATCAAGGAGCCGTTCAATCTGTCCATCCGTTGAGAAAGAAGGAGGAAATACGATGAAACAGGCAGTAACCAGAAAGCAGGTGGAGAAGCTTGTCGGCAAAGTTATCTTCGCTACACGTAAGGATGGCTCCCGGGTCAGTGGCAAGCTGATTCGCATTTCGGGTAACCGACTGATTCTCCAACCAAACCGTAAGAAAAAAGTAAACACGAAGGCGATTATTCCACTGGTGCTTTTTGATTTGCTTGCCATTGGCACAGCTCCATACGTGGGTGCCTACGCTGGCTACGGTCCAGGATATGGAGGACCAGGCTATGGAGGACAGGGATATGGTCCACAGTATGGACCGTACACAGACGGGGGCTACCCTGGGGTAGGCAATCCTTTTTACCCTAACTTTTTTTAGTTTTACAAAATCACGACCCTGAAAACCATACTTTTCACAGTGCCTTTTCGAGTTCGTGACATCGGCTTAGAGCCACATATCGTAGCATGTGGTATTGATGGCGTAGATAAAAATGGATCCCTCGCACATTGTCTTCGTCCACCATCACTTTAGCCCGCTTGCAACGTCGCAGTCGGCCGTATTGCTCGGCATACTCCAGCAACTTTTTTCCGTATCTTTTACCTTGATGAGCCGAAGAAATTGCGATCAAATCAATGTATAATAGTTCTCCATGCAGCATAACATGAATGAAGCCAACAACCTGTGCATTATCCGGTCTGCAAGCTACAAAAGTGATGCCTCGGTTTAAGCGCCGGGGTAATTCTTTACGTATTTGATCCATTTCTTGGGCACTTAAATGCGATAGAGGGACAAGCTCTTGCTCGATTAGACGAAAGATCATGTTGTCATCTTGGGCGCATCGTTTGCGAATCATAAACGGGCCTCCTTTTTTACCCTTTTAACAAGATATGTCATGGCTTTGGAGGAGTACAAAGTCTCACTGTGCGGTCTTTTTTATAATATGCGGGTACCTCTTACAAGCGTGCGGCTCAGAGGGGCTTAAGCAGAGAAACATAAATTTTTATGAAATCTGGGTATTGACTATCCCAGATGGGGGACATATAATGTGTCTAAACATTTGAAAGAATGACATGAACACAACGGCAATGAAGAGGACGAAGTGATTAGGGCTCTTTTGTTCAGAGAGTGAGGCATTAGCTGCAAGCTTCACCAAAATCCCTTTTTAACGAGCTCACCTTGGAGCTGTTTTCCTGAAAAGTATTTGGGCCCCATGATATTAACGGTGCGCCGAATCGCCTATTAGGGAAAATCGTACGGTCTACGTTACAGACGCCAGATATGGAGATCCTTTGTGATTTCTATACCTGCCAAGGTTCGATATTGCGAAATATCGGGCAAACACGGGTGGTACCACGGAAGCTACAGCCTTTCGTCCCTCAGTAACAGCAAGTCTGTTCTAGGGATGAAAGGTTTTTTTGTTTTTACAAATGTCAGCTGTATGTAAATTTTGTAAAGGAGGATGACCAATGAGTGCACAAATTCCTGAAGTTAGGTCAACCGATGAATTACGTCAAAAGTGGATGAAGCCTGAGGTGATTACAGGTTCGGAAATTTTACTCCGTAGCCTTTTGCTGGAGGGAGTAGAGTGTGTCTTTGGATATCCAGGTGGTGCAGTGCTTTATATCTATGATGCCATGTACGGCTTCAAGGATTTCAAGCATGTCCTCACTCGTCATGAGCAGGGAGCTATTCATGCGGCAGATGGTTATGCACGGGCAAGCGGTAAAGTTGGTGTCTGTATCGCGACTTCCGGACCTGGAGCGACAAACCTGGTAACTGGCATAGCGACAGCTTATATGGATTCGGTGCCGTTGGTGGTCATCACGGGTAATGTTGTATCTTCCCTGATCGGTACAGATGCTTTCCAGGAAGCTGATATCACGGGAATTACAATGCCGATTACGAAACACAGCTATCTGGTGAGAGATGTAGAGGATCTGCCGCGAATCATCCATGAGGCATTTCATATTGCCAATACAGGTAGAAAAGGACCAGTACTGATTGATATTCCGAAGGATGTCTCCGCAGCCCAGACGTTGTTTGTTCCACAGACGGAACCTGTGACCATGCGGGGTTACAACCCGAACGTGTTGCCCAACAAAATTCAACTAGACAAGCTGACTCAAGCTATCGCCGAAGCAGAACGTCCATTCATTCTGGCAGGTGGAGGAGTTGTATACTCTGGTGGACATGAAGCACTTTACGAATTTGTTCGTAAAACGGAAATTCCGATTGCAACAACATTGCTTGGTTTGGGAGGATTCCCAAGTGGACATGAGCTCTGGACAGGGATGCCGGGAATGCACGGAACATACACTTCCAATCAGGCGATTCAACAGTCGGATTTGCTGATCTGTATCGGTGCCCGCTTTGATGATCGGGTGACAGGCAAGTTGGATGGATTTGCTCCTCAAGCCAAAATCGTACACATTGATATCGATCCTGCTGAAATCGGAAAAAATGTTGCCGCGGATATTCCAATCGTAGGCGACGTGAAGGCAGTATTGGAATTGCTGAATCAGGATGTGAAACGCGCGGATCTGGCAGATGCATGGAGAGCGCAAATTCAGCAATGGAAAGCTGCGAAACCTTTTTCTTATAAGGATTCTGAAACAGTGCTTAAACCACAATGGGTTATTGAATTGTTGGATAAAACGACCAAGGGCGGAGCAATCGTTACGACGGACGTAGGACAGCATCAAATGTGGGCAGCACAGTATTACAAATTCAATCAGCCACGTTCATGGGTCACCTCCGGTGGACTGGGTACGATGGGATTTGGTTTCCCTTCTGCCATCGGCGCTCAGATGGCCAATCCCGACAGATTGGTAATATCGATTAACGGAGACGGCGGCATGCAGATGTGTTCGCAGGAATTAGCCATCTGTGCAATCAATAACATTCCAGTCAAAATCGTAATCATCAATAACCAGGTACTTGGAATGGTTCGCCAATGGCAGGAATTGATCTATAACAATCGGTACAGTCACATTGACCTGGCTGGAAGCCCGGATTTTGTGAAACTGGCCGAAGCATACGGTGTCAAAGGACTGCGTGCTACGAATAAGGAAGAAGCACGTCGGGCTTGGCAGGAGGCGCTTGATACACCCGGACCGGTCGTTGTCGAGTTTGTAGTCAGCAAGGAAGAGAATGTATATCCGATGGTGACGCAAGGTTCGACAATTGATCAAATGCTGATGGGGGACGAGTAAAATGACGACAAAAAATACCATTGCTGTACTGGTAAATGATCATCCCGGCGTTTTGCAACGTGTGTCCGGACTGTTTGGTCGCCGTGGCTTCAACATTGAGAGCATAACTGTGGGTCAATCGGAGGAAGTTGGATTATCCCGTATGGTCATTGTGACTGTAGGAGATGAGAACAACCTGGAGCAGATTGAAAAGCAGCTTTACAAGCTGGTTGATGTGATCAAGGTCATCGATCTCAGTTCCAAGCCGATGGTTGCTCGGGAATTGGCAATGATTAAGGTAAAGGCTGAACCGCCTCAGCGACCAGAAATTATGGGCGTGGTAGAAACGTTCAGAGCAGCTGTAATTGATGTTGGAACGACAAGCTTGATTGTTCAGGTCATTGGCGATACTGAAAAAATCGATGCGATGATCGAGTTGTTGAAGCCTTACGGTATTCGCGAGTTAACCCGAACCGGGGTTACAGCTATGATACGTGGAAATGCATAATATAAAGCTTTAACGATTTACCGCTTATAGCGCATTACATCATTAAAGAACCGCCCGCATAAGAGCGGGTGCTCGAAGAGATTTTTAGATACCAATCATGAGGCGAAGTCTCTTGGAGTACCCGCTCATTATGAAGGGTCCAATTAAAAGGAGGAAATTAACCATGGCAGTTACAACGTACTACGAAAAAGATGCAGAACTCAGCGTATTGAAAGGAAAAACAGTGGCCGTAATTGGTTACGGTAGCCAAGGACATGCTCAAGCACAAAACTTGCGTGACAGTGGTGTAAATGTTGTTATTGGTTTGCGTGAAGGCAAATCAGCTGATGTCGCAAGAAATGACGGTTTTGAAGTTCTGAACGTAGCTGATGCAACAAGCCGTGCAGATGTGGTTCAAATTTTGTTGCCTGATGAAACTCAAGCTTCTGTCTACAAAAACGAAATCGAACCTAACCTGAAAAAAGGCGCAGCACTTTTGTTCTCCCATGGTTTCAATGTTCATTTTGGACAAATCGTAGCTCCTAAAGATAGCGATGTATTGCTGGTTGCTCCAAAATCCCCAGGACATATGGTACGTCGTACCTATGTGGAAGGGTTTGGTGTACCGGGATTGATCGCAATTGAACAGGACGCAACAGGCCAAGCCAAAGAAATCGGTCTTGCTTACGCAAAAGGCATTGGCTGTACACGTGCAGGCGTAATTGAAACCTCCTTCCGTGAAGAAACGGAGACGGACCTGTTCGGTGAGCAGGCGGTATTGTGTGGCGGTGTGAGCGCACTCGTAAAAGCGGGCTTTGAAACATTGACTGAAGCCGGATATGCTCCTGAGATGGCATACTTCGAATGTTTGCATGAGCTTAAGCTGATCGTTGACCTGATGTATGAAGGTGGATTGGCAACAATGCGTGATTCCATCAGTAATACAGCAGAATATGGCGATTATGTAACTGGACCACGTGTGGTAACAGAAGATACGAAGAAAGCCATGAAGGATGTATTGACTGACATTCAACAAGGTAAATTTGCTCGTGACTTCATCCTTGAAAATCAATCTGGACGTGCATTCCTGACGGCTACTCGTCGTAATGAAGCTAACCATCCGATTGAAGTGGTGGGCGGACAATTGCGTGAAATGATGCATTGGATCAAAAAGTAACAACCTTTTGTACTATAAGCTCGACAACATGAATTATTTATAAATATTAATTACAATGCGGCCCTGCTTATTGCGTGAGCCGCATTGTAATTTAAGGGTCCAAATCCTGAGGAGGTGCGTTAGGTTGCGCAAAATATATATATTTGACACAACGTTGAGAGACGGAGAACAGTCACCTGGCGTGAACTTGAATACTCGTGAGAAAGTAGAGATCGCTCATCAGTTGGAAAAGCTGGGAATCGATCGTATGGAGGCTGGGTTCCCGGCTGCTTCTCCGGGTGATCTGGCGGCTGTTAATGCAGTAGCAAAAGCTGTTAAAAATTCAACCGTTATTGGCCTTTCGCGTGCAAGGGAACAGGATATTGATGCGGTTCGCGAGGCGCTTAAGGGAGCACAGGACCCGTGTATCCATATCTTTTTGGCAACCTCTCCAATTCATCGTCAGCATAAGCTGCGGATGGAGAAGGCACAGGTATTGGAAACTGCCCGTGCAGCCATTCGTTATGGATTAAAGTATTTGCCAAAAGTGGAGTTTTCATTGGAGGATGCAGGGCGTACGGAGCTTGATTTTGTGGTTGAAATGGTCACCATGGCTGTACAGGAAGGGGCTTCTGTCGTCAATATTCCAGACACGGTAGGTTACTTAACACCCTACGAATACGGAAATATATTCAAACATATCAAGCAAAATGTGGTCGATGTGGAGAAGATTCAGTTGAGTGCACATTGCCACAATGACTTGGGAATGGCTACTGCTAATACGCTTGCTGCGATCCTGAACGGTGCAGATCAGATCGAGGGGACTATTAACGGTATCGGTGAACGTGCTGGAAACACGGCCATTGAGGAAATCGCCATGGCACTGGAGACGAGACAGGAATTTTTCCAAGCCAAAACGTCTCTGCAACTGTCTGAAATTGCACGCACGAGCCGATTGGTTAGCCGTTTGACGGGGATGGTAGTGCCGGGCAACAAGGCGATCGTGGGTGCCAACGCTTTTGCGCACGAATCAGGTATTCACCAAGACGGCATGCTGAAGGAAAAGACGACCTATGAAATTATGACACCGGAAAGTATCGGTCTGAAAGAAAGCAAGCTGGTACTGGGCAAGCATTCAGGGCGTCATGCTTTCCGGGAGCGTTTGGTTGAGTTGGGCTACGAATTGAACGAAGAAGATTTGAATCGCGCTTTTGGGCAGTTTAAGGATTTGGCTGATAAGAAGAAGGAAGTATCGGACGATGATATCCTGGCATTGCTGGAAGAAAAATTGGCCGATGCACCTGAAGTCTTCAAGCTGGAAACCATTTTCGTAACTTATGGGAACAAGGCTACGCCTTCCGCACAAATACGCCTGGTTAACGATGAAGGTCAGGTGATCGAGACAGAAGCTGAAGGAAATGGTTCAGTCGATGCGATCTATAATGCGATTGATCAAGCCAGCAGCGAGAGTGTTGTACTTTCTGATTATTCCATCAAATCTGTTACCCATGGCAAGGACGCTCTAGGTGAAGTACATGTGGTGCTGACTCAAAACGGAATATCTGTACAGGGACGCGGGGTAAGCACTGATATTTTGGAAGCAAGTGCACGAGCCTATGTCGATGCACTGAATGGTTTGATCGACAAGCGTAAAAATTACAGCAATCGCGTAGATTATAAATCCTAATTTTATACAGGCCCAAGGAATGAGTATAGACAGGATCGGTATCGGTCCTGTTTTCTTATTCTCTGATGAAAAAATCAGCTTATAGGCTGAGCCTATTGAATTGATAGATTCTATATCTTGGTCAAAGCCCTCCCAAATATGTTACAAAGAAGGTATGAGAAATACGGCTGTATGGCTGTATAACAAGAGGAGTGTACGTGATGGCAGACGTTAAAAAGATTGCAGTAATAGCGGGAGACGGAATCGGACCTGAAGTGGTCGCAGAGGCAGAGAAAATTTTGAAACGTACGGAAGAAGTGTTTGGCCTCTCATTTGAAACAGAGCATGCGCTGTTCGGCGGGATTGCCATTGATAAGAAGGGGACTCCATTGCCGCAAGAAACACTGGCCGTATGTCAATCTGCAGATGCCGTGCTGTTGGGAGCGGTAGGAGGACCACAATGGGACAACAATCCTAAGGAGCTTCGTCCTGAAACCGGATTGCTCGGTATTCGCAAAGAGCTCGGTCTATTTTCAAATCTTCGTCCTGCTGTAGTGTTCGATTGTCTCAAGGACGCGTCTACATTGAAACCAGAGGTATTGGAAGGAACGGACTTGATCGTGGTGCGCGAACTGACGGGCGGTATTTATTTCGGTGAGAAGTACAGACGAGAGAGTGCTCAGGGGGAAGAAGCGGTCGATACTTGCGCATATAATGTAACAGAAGTAGAGCGTATTGTTCGCCAATCTTTCGAAATTGCACAAAAGCGTCGCAAAAAGCTCGCATCGGTGGATAAGGCTAATGTACTGGAAACTTCCCGTTTATGGCGTGAAGTTGTTAACCGGGTCGCTGTAGATTACCCAGATGTCGAGCTTGAGCATGTATTGGTCGATAACTGTGCCATGCAATTGCTGCGTCGTCCATCCAGTTTTGACGTCATTGTAACCGAAAATATGTTTGGTGACATTCTTAGTGACGAAGCAGCTATGCTGACTGGGTCCATCGGTATGCTCTCCTCTGCATCACTGGGAGAAGGCAGCTTCGGTCTGTACGAGCCGGTGCACGGCTCAGCACCTGATATTGCTGGTCAGGGACTGGCGAACCCCATTGCAACGATTTTGTCCGTTGCTTTGATGTTCCGCCTCACCTTCGGGTACGAGAAAGCAGCTGACGCTATCGAGAAGGCGGTAGCTGAGGTACTGGATGCAGGACACCGTACGGCAGATATCGCGGTGGATAAATCACAAGCGATCTCGACAACTGAAATGGGCGATTTGATCGCAGCAGCTATTCGCTAAAGTCCCCGGAAACGTACTTGTTCTGAAAAAAAGCTTCCTATTATATAGTGAGGTTATACAGTATAATTTTATAGCAATTGTTTGACAAAGTAGCTCCTGAGCAATCAGGAGCTACTTGCATATCAGAAAGCTCTTGAAATGTGAATAAATTGTGAATTTTTAAGCTAGTTTAAAATAATTATAAAAAAGTAATGGTTACAATATTGACTTTGATTTCAGCGAATGATAACATTTATCAAGTAGGTGGTTTATTACAATACAGATGATTGAGGAAAACACAATTGGTGTTTTTCTTACATATTTTAAAGGAGGATTTCACATTATGGCAGAAAGATTGGTAGGAAGACCCGCACCTGATTTTGCATTGGAAACAGTATCTGGAGACGGTCAAGAATTTGGCTCGGTGAAACTTTCCGATTACCGTGGCAAGTGGCTCGTATTTTTCTTCTATCCACTGGATTTCACTTTTGTATGCCCAACAGAAATTACAGCATTGAGCGATGCAGCTGACCAATTCAAAGAGCTGGATACTGAAATTTTGGGTATCAGTGTAGACTCCGTGCACAGCCACAAAGCATGGATCAACACAGCTAAAGAAAACAACGGTCTGGGCAAACTGAACTTCCCGTTGGCTTCTGACATCACGAAAAAAACAGCAAGCGACTATGGTGTTCTGATCGAAGAAGAAGGCGTTGCATTGCGCGGCTTGTTCATCATTGATCCAGAAGGCGAACTGAAATATCAAGTGGTTAACCACAATGATGTAGGTCGCAGTGTAGAAGAAACATTGCGTGTACTGCAAGCTTTGCAATCCGGTGGCTTGTGCCCAATGAACTGGAAACCAGGCGATAAAAATCTGTAATATTAGCTTTACAAGTTGAATTTAAACAAGCAAGCCCCCAACAAGCGGTTACTTTACCGTTGTTGGGGGCTTGCTTGCCTGCGCTATGCAGCGGAGATATAGGAATAGCCTGTCTGAATCATGTAATACAGAGTGAAGTAACAAATAATTATGGAAATGTTGTTGTGTTCTGGAGGAATTTTGCCTGATGAAAGCGAATAAGGTATTGTAGAAGATAAACAAGGCAGAACAGGTTTTGTTCAGAGGAGGCTGAGCCCGGATGAGTTATTGCTGTGGAGCAAGCATGGTAGGAACCAAGGGAACGCTGAAGCATTACCGCACCCAAGTCCATAATGTTCCTTTGCTGTTTTGCCCGGTATGTCGTCGCATTGAAGTTCATTATAAAGTTGAAAATGAGTATGAAATTTTGGCTGAGTATGCACATGGAGATGGGGCATCCGAGATTGATTTTCAGGATTATGTCATGGAAGACGATGATACGATATTTGAAAACTGTGTAAATCGTGAGAGTGAAGATGCATTTGAAATTGTGAAGCGCCAAATTGACATGTCGCTGGATTTATTGACGGTAGCGAAACAGATGAATGATGAGAAATGGCAGGGAGAGCTTAAGAGAAGACTGGCTGTTATGAGTCAAAGACGATCCCGGCTTCAACATAATAAGAGCGGCAGTTGACATCCTACACACCAAAGAAGCTCTCAAATCTGGAGAGCTTCTTTGGTGTGTAGGGCGCTTATTTTTAACTTATTTTTTTATTTTGTAATGTTGCGCAGATATTATGACGAAAGAAAATAGGATAAAAATGTGGATTCGACACTTTTTCCGATTGACTGTGATCCTTAATCTTGTCTATCATAAAATAAGACTCGAATCGAAAAAAATGGTCGGAGTTGATTGAAACTGTTTTTTACACCATTTGAAGGGTGATCGATAGATGCCTTTCTCTTCTTCAAGAATATTACACGTCCGATACGGCCAGTTTATCATTCCGATACAAGGGGGAAGCCTGGCATGATCAGTGAATTCCAAGAAGCCTTGCTTGATACCGTGGGAGCTTGCCCTTCCACACAGATCGCCAATAATAAGTATGAAAATGTACTGGAGAACCTGGATAGTGGTATCATGCTGTTTGACAGTGACGGGGTACTGACCTTTATTAACGTGCAAATGGCGAGATTACTGGAGCTACCACGTAGTTCGCTCGCGGGTCGCAACCTGATGCAAATTTTGCATCATCCTGAGTTAAGTCGGTTTAAGAAGAAGAAAATCATGCGGATTTATAAAGAAACTATCTTTCATAGAAAGCGCTATCATGAGTTGATTGATGAGTATGGTCGGCATTGGTTGATAACAGTGACCTACGGTGATCAGATGGATGGCGATTTTTTGTTTAGTGTAAAGGATGTGTCGGATTATAAGCAGATTGAGCAGACGGCGTATCAAAACGACAAGCTGGCGATGCTAGGACGTATTTCGGCCTCTATCGCCCATGAAATCCGTAACCCGCTTACTGCAATCCGGGGTTTTATTCAATTGCTTCGGCCGCACTTGGTGGAGTTGGGCAGGGATGAGTATGCCCGCACTATTTTAACCGAAATTGATCGTGCGAACGACATTATTTACGAGTTTTTAAATTCGTCCAAGCCTTCGGCTCCGCAAAAAACGGCAGTATCTGTGATGGGACTGTTGAAAGAAGTAGTGATGCTGACAGAAAGCGAGGCGTTGATGAAGGGCTGCCAGATCGCACTGGATGAAAATGATGAACTCATGAAGGTTTCCATTGACGTGAAGCAGATTAAGCAGGTTATCCTCAATATGATTAAAAATGCGATGGATGCCATTGAAAGCATCGGCGGGGAACGAGAGGGATGCATTGATATCCATACCGTGCTTGAGGGCTCTTATGTCCACATTTGTATTGAAGATAACGGATTAGGGATGGATCACAATACATTGGCGCGTTTATTTGATCCTTTTTTTACAACAAAAGAAAGTGGAACCGGCTTGGGATTGGCTGTGAGCTATCGTATTATCAAAAATCATGGAGGCTTCATTCATGTAGACAGTAAGCATGGAAGCGGTACACAATTTAAAATCACACTTCCTGTAGTCTAATATGATGAGATTTTCGCAGAGGGGTCCTGTACATACTATTTCTGTTGTGGTGTGCAGCGTTGGGGTATAGGTATCACCTAATTGAAAAATGTCGTCTGAAGCGCATGATCTGAAAAGATGATGCGCTTTTTTGGTACTGTAAGCTCGTGCATTTGCGCAAATGCGAAAATAAATTCATGAATATAGAACAAAAAAATGATTCACCTTTCACAGATTAAATGCTATTATATACCAGAATACAACATTTTTTTTGATACTATAGACTTAAACAACGGCTTCCAAAGCTGTCAAACGTCTTAGATGATCGGAATCTCCGATATGCAGGGGGCTGAAGAGGCTGAATGAATATACGGCTGGAAGTAAAAAAAACGATAGGCATTGGTATTGCCGCCATAGTTTTGTTTGTCTTAGTTCAGTTATTTCACGTAACTTTGAATAAAATATACTCCTATAATGTATTTTTGTTGTTATATCCGATTATAGGGTTTGCCTGTGCTGCGATTTGTTTTTCTATTTTTTATCAATCCTGGTCCGTTTTGCTGGAACAGTTGACCTGGCAGAGACTTCTTATTGCCCCAACATTTCTGGTGGCTGGTCTGCTTTACCTTGTTCATATTGTTTCGTTTAGTTTCGTAAGCCTGACGGACTTTGCTTTGTCTCCGGGCATTTCGTTGTGGCTACTATTTGTAAATCGTGCCTTTACCTCTATTATGCTCCTATTCGTTTGTTCTCTCCCATTTAGAAGGACGAAGTCTGAATACAAAACAGTGGCTTTGTGGGCAGGGATAGGTTGTACGTTGCTGATTCTAGGAGTTATTAAGGCATATGATGCAGGCTTACCAGATCTACGTATACGGTACGAATTAGGTAACCTGGGCTGGACGTTGAATCTGGTTGTCATGTTACTGCTGGTGCTTACATTTATTTTTGGAGTACGAAAATACCGAAAAGTCCGCCCTGCGGAATTGGGCATGTTGCTTATCGTTCGTGGGATTGGGCTGTGTGTTGTGAGCCAGTTATTATATTTATTTGCTAGGCAAATGAGTGATATCAATCATCTTATAGGACTTTTGACGAACGTGATTGCATTTTATAATCTGTTGAGCGGTCTAGTCCGGCTTATGGTTCTGGTTCCTTATCGGGAAAAACAGGCGGCAGAATCTGAGTTTAATCATATTGCTTATAACGATGATATAACAGGCCTTCCCAATCGCCGTCGTCTTTCCCAGCGCCTGGATAAAATATTGCGCAATTCACTGAAATCTGATGAGACAGTAGCGCTTTTAGTGCTAAATATTGATCGTTTTAAAGCGATTAATGATTCGCTTGGGCATACGGCAGGCAATTATTTGCTGTATGCGGTAGGCGAACGCTTGGGGCATTTTTGCCGTGAGGGGGAAGCTGTCTTTAGCATGGGTGGAGATGAATTTGCCTTTCTTCTAATGGGCTACGAAGATTCAGATGCCATGAGAAATCGTATTGATGATATGGTGAAGCTGTTCGATCAGCCTTTTGATATTAATGGGGAGTCTTATCATGTGATGGTGAGCGTTGGCATAGCTTTGTACCCGTCGGATGCGAATCAGAGCGAACAACTTATTCAGCAGGCGGATACAGCCGTTCATAGTGCCAAGGAGCAAGGAGTGAATTTTCAGCGGTATGCTAGTGCGATGCAGATGCGAGCGCATGAAAGGCTCCAGCTGGAGAATGATTTGCGGCGAGCGCTTGAAAATGAAGAATTTTCATTGGTGTATCAGCCACGCGTCCATCTGCAAAGTGGCGAGCTAACGAGTTTGGAAGCGCTGGTGCGTTGGAATCATCCTCATCGCGGGATGGTGATGCCGGGTGATTTTATTCCAGTAGCTGAAGAAAGTGGCCTGATCGTGCCCTTGGGGGAATGGGTGTTGCGTGAGGCGTGTCTCCAAAATAAGCAGTGGCAGGAGCTAGGGTATCCACCGATCCCGATTTCGGTCAATTTATCCATGCGCCAATTCCAGCAAAAAAAACTGGTGGATGTAATTCGGGGCATTTTGGCCTATACGGGACTGGAGCCACGCTATTTAGAACTGGAGATTACTGAGAGTATGACTTTTGATAAGGACCGGGCTTTTGAACAGTTGAAAAAAATAAAGGCTATTGGTGTTGCAATCAGTATTGATGATTTTGGAACGGGTTATAGCTCATTGCATTATTTGAAGAATCTTCCGATTGATCGTCTTAAAATTGACCGTTCCTTTGTAAATGAGGTGCTGGTTGACAGCAAAAATGCGGCCATTGTATCTACCATTGCCTCTATGGCTCACCATTTGAAGCTGAAGGTTACGGCTGAAGGGGTGGAAAATGAGGAGCAGCTTCAATTTTTGCAGGCGCAGGATTGCCATGAAGGGCAGGGGTATTATTTTAGCCGCCCCATTCCGGCAGAAGTTTTTGAAAAATTGTTTTTACGTAAACCTGTCAATTGGCTGGTTCAGGATGGTATGTAGTATACTTGCATTTTGTGGAAAGATAAGTTATACTGAATAACATCCTGATTCAGTTGGTTGACGAGAGCTTAAGTGTGTCATACATATGGATCAAGATGTTATATAATGCGGGTGTAGTTCAATGGTAGAACTTCAGCCTTCCAAGCTGATAGCGTGGGTTCGATTCCCATCACCCGCTTACGACTTTAAAATTCCGAAACCCTTGTAAATTCAAGGGTTTTTATTTTGTTTTTAATAAGAATATATTTTAGCCGGGCTACCAATGGGGAATCCCGGCTTTTTTGCGTTCCTACGAACTATTTTCACGCTATTAAATAATATAATTTAAATATTTCTCTTATATGCTATAAATAAACAGATAAAAAGAACTATTTACCATTTTGCAAAAAAAGTATAGTTTCGTAATTGGAATTTAATATAAAAAAAGGATGGTGTGGCTGCGATGAGAAAAATCTCTTTTCTTTTAGCTTTGGCCTTTGTGCTTTTTACCTTTTCAGCAAGTGCTACGTTCGCTGCGACTGATTTCCCAAATACGTCGACGAATGGCATGATTGGTTTTGCTGGACAGGCTAAAAGCGAAACAGGAGCTTCAAAGCCAGCTACAACAGGGGGCAAAAATGGTCAGGTCATCTATATCAATAATCTAAACGAATTGAAAAATCAGCTAGGGGATTCAACTCCCAAAATTCTGGTCATCGAAAAGAATATTTCTGCTTCTTCTAAAACCGTGGTCAATATCGGTTCTAACAAATCTCTAATCGGCTCTTATGCGCAAAATAAGCTAGTCAATATTCATTTGAAAACAACAGCTAACTCGGGAAATGTGCTCTTTCAAAATTTAACTTTTGAGCACAGTGCCAGTATTAATGGTAACGATGATATCCAGCTATATCTTACTGCAGGTACAAATTATTGGATTGATCATGTTACTTTTGCAGGTCATAATTATAATGCAAATGGCTCGGATTTGGACAAACTTTTGTACATAGGACAATCGGCTGATTATGTAACCATTAGCAACTCCAAATTTGCCAATCATAAATATGGCCTTATTCTGGGTTATCCAGATGACAGCAATAAAAATTATGACGGCATGCCCCATATTACGATTGCCAATAATTATTTTGAAAACTTACTTGTACGCGGTCCAGGTCTGATGAGATATGGATATTTCCATGTGAAAAATAATTATATTAATAATTTTCAGTTGGCTTACACAATAGCAACCAATGCACGAATTTATTCCGAGAATAATTATTTTGGAAAAGGTAGTGAAAAGGGCGGCATTCTGGATGATAAAGCCAATGGTGAATTTAAAGATGTAGGTAGTTTTCCAGCCATCACTAACCAAAAATCGCCTGTGACCCGATGGAATCCGAGCAAGAACTACAGCTATCAAGTTCAAACTCCTGAATATACTAAAGAATTCGTAACTAAGTATGCAGGTTCGTCCAATACAACTTTGGTCTTTGGAAAATAAAGCGGGTATTGGAAAATATGCTGTGATCTGCTATACTGACTGCAAGTAAGTATCCCATGAAAAGGAAGGTAACCATACGTCCGATGAAGTAAGCACACTGATTTTCCCACTCAACTGCACGTTACTGGCAGGCGGCTGCAAGCTGCAACGGGAGAAGTGTGTCTGAAATGAAAGTAGGGACGTATGCGTATATTTCCGGAACGGGAAATGTTTTTTTCGTTCGCGGTGTTATTTTTCATAAGCATAAGTTCTGAAACCATTCATAACAGTCATTCTATATTCCTGTATGCAAGCCGCAGCCTTCTGCGGCCTTTTTTAATTGCTTCCGGTATAAAAACCGGACTGGGAAAGGATGATCGTGGTATGAAAACCATTTTGCGAGTTCGCAATGTAGTTAAGGAATGGAACGGGACATCTTTATTTGAGAATGTGTCGTTGGACGTGACGGAAGGAGAACGGCTCGCGCTGTTCGGAAGAAATGGAGCAGGCAAAACAACGCTATTACGAATATTGCTGGGAGATGAAGCGCCAACCTCCGGTCAAGTAGAGTATGATTTGCCGCTGGAAGAGCACGGCTGGCTGAAGCAACAGGATACGGTGGATGGGTCTCGAACCGCACTGGAGGTCGCACAGCAGGCGAGCACTCAGCACTGGGATCTCAAGCAAGAGTTGGGACAGCTGGAAGCTAGCCTAGCCGCTGCTGGAAAGGATATGGAGCAGCAACTGGAGCGTTACGGCGAGCTGATGGATGAATATGAGCGTCTGCAAGGCTTTGCCTGGGAGTCTGAGGTGGAAAAGGCGCTCACCCGAATGGGGATGCCTGCACAGACGTGGTCCATTGCTTATAGTGATCTAAGTGGTGGACAGAAGACAAGAGTACGACTGGCTGGACTGATGGTCAGGCAGCCGAAGTTGCTGGTGCTGGATGAGCCAACCAACCATTTGGATGCCGAAAGCTTGCTCTGGCTGGAGCAGTGGCTATCCACGTATCCTGGAACACTGTTGTTTGTATCGCATGACAGAGCATTTTTGGATCAGGTGGCCACGAGTATAGTTGAGCTTACATCCACAGGTATTGGGCGCTATAAAGGCGGTTATAAGGAATATAAAGCACAAAAGGAGCGGGAACAACGAGAGCAGGAGGCAAGCTATCGGAAGCAGGAACTGGCGAGACAGGCGCTGGAGGAAACGATTCGAAATTACAGGGAATGGTTTCACCAGGCACATCGTAGCGCATCCAAAGTCGAAGTGGCTATTACACAGAGCTTCTATAAGGCCAAGGCTAAAAAAAATATCTCCCGTTATCATGCGAAAGAGAAGGAACTGGAGCGACTGGAGGCTAACAGGGTAGAACAACCACGTGAAGCTCCGTCTTTGCACATGAAATTAAGTGATAGCGGTTTTCAGGCTAAATATTTGCTGCGTACTGAACAGGTTGACTTTAGCTACGACGACCATGTCATTGTGAAAAATCTAAATCTGAACGTTGCACGTGGGGAACGTTTGGCTGTTCGGGGACCCAATGGAATTGGCAAAACCACGCTGCTTCGGTTATTAACAGGTCAGCTGGAACCGCAGATGGGGACAATTACAGCCAACCCACAGTTGAACATCGGATATTTTTCACAGGAGCTGGAGCAGCTTCCAGAGGATCAGACGTTGCTCGACAGTCTGCTTGCGCTCCCTACAATGACCCAAACAGAAGCGAGAACGGTGCTGGGCTGTTTTCTATTTGCCAAAGAGGACGTATTCAAAAGGATCGGAACGCTCAGTATGGGAGAAAAATGCAGGGTAGCTTTTCTGCGTCTGTACTTTAGTGGAGCCAATCTGCTGGTGCTGGATGAACCGACGAATTACTTTGACATTGAAACCCGTGAAATTGTAGAGGATTCTTTACGCCGATATGATGGGGCGTTGGTACTCGTCTCGCATGACCGGGAGCTGGTGCGTTGTACGGGAACTCGGTTACTCGATATGAAGCCGGGCGGCGGATATGAAATCTATGAAGGGACGGCCGACGAAAAACAAGAAGATGAACGGAGCCGTATCCGAGAGCCTAAGGATCAGGAGGAGCGGGAGGAATGTCTTCGATTACAGTTGCGTCTTACCGAACTGATGGGAATGACGGGGACGAATGAAGAAAATGAGGAGCTCTTGAGCGACATCAGGCGCATTCGTGCCAAGCTAGATCAGTGGAATGATCCCGATATCTGAAGGAATGAAATATAGGCGCTGCTTGCCAAAGTGCAGTAGTTTGCATATAATAATGAGCAATAGTTCGTATTTTGAAAATGTCTTGATGGAGAAGAGTAGGCAGTGTCCGATTGAACAGGGAGGAAGCGCCGTAGGATTGAGAGCGTTTCTACAAATATTGGGCTGTTGAAGTTCGCTCCGGAGCAGTTCCTTGAACCTCAAGCGTCATGTAAATGGCGGTTGTGCAAGTAGGGGATACCGGTTCACGACCGTTACAACGTGTAGAGCGAGATGATGATGCATAGCATGAATGAACACCCGTACTGATTGTCATAAGGCAACGCATCGGGTTGCTAAACTTCATTGTCTAACGAGGGTGGTACCACGGTCTTTTCGTCCCTTTTCGGGAGAAAAGACCTTTTTTTGTTGTCTGAAAAGCTGGATATGAAGAAAGGGGACTGAACAGGCGATGAGCGAAACCATCCAAATGAAGGAACATTTGCTGGCCTTGAAGGAAGAAGCACTGGAAGTATTGGAGAAGGTGGCAACACCTAAGGAGCTGGCTGATCTACGAGTTAAATATTCGGGTAAAAAGGGTGCGTTGACCGAAATTTTGCGCGGTATGGGCAAGCTGAGCGCGGAAGAGCGTCCAGTTGTTGGACAGGTAGCCAATGAGGTGCGCGAGGCGATTGAAGAGGTCGTTAACCGTAAGCAGGACGAGTTCACGAAAGCAGAAACGAATGAGCGTTTGCAAGCAGAAAAAATCGATGTTACGTTGCCTGGACGCGCAATGCCGCAAGGCGGGCTCCACCCACTTAACAAAGTGATCGAGCAAATCGAGGATATTTTTACAGGTATGGGATATCGAGTGGCTGAGGGTCCGCAGGCAGAGACCGATTATTATAACTTCGAAGCATTGAATCTGCCTAAAAATCACCCGGCACGCGATATGCAGGATTCATTTTACCTGACCGAGGATCTGTTGATGCGTACTCATACGTCACCAGTTCAGATTCGCGCGATGGAGGCGATGAAGGGTGAAACGCCTATTAAGGTGATTTGTCCGGGTACGGTATTCCGACGTGATGATGACGATGCAACGCATTCCTTCCAATTCCACCAAATTGAAGGTCTTGTGATTGGAAAAGACATTCGTATGAGTGATTTGAAAGGAACTTTGCTGCAATTTGCACGCGAAATGTTCGGGGAATCGACCGAAATCCGCTTGCGTCCAAGCTTCTTTCCGTTCACCGAGCCAAGTGCTGAAGTAGACGTGACTTTTGTGAAGAAAAACGGCGAGCGCGTGTGGATTGAAATTTTAGGCTGTGGTATGGTGCATCCGAAAGTGCTGGAAATGGGTGGTTTTGATCCCGAGGTATACAGTGGCTTTGCATTCGGTATGGGTGTAGAACGGATTGCCATTTTGAAATACGGCATTGATGATATTCGCCATTTTTATAACAGCGATCTGTCGTTCTTGAAGCAGTTTGCGCGTCAATAAACAACTATATCAAGGGAAGTGAACCCATATGAAAGTATCATTCGATTGGCTGTCCGAGTATGTATCACTGGATCAAGTGAGTGCGGAGGAGCTAGCAGACAAAATCACCCGTTCGGGCATTGAAATTGATGAAGTCGAACATCGTAACCAAGGAATTACTGGCGTCGTTGTAGGCTATGTCAAAAGCAAAGAAAAGCACCCAGATGCGGATAAGCTGAATGTGTGTATTGTCGATGCGGGTCAGGGAGAAGACTTGCAAATTGTGTGTGGTGCCAAGAACGTGGATGCAGGTCAAAAGGTTCCTGTTGCAGTTGTAGGTGCCAAGCTGCCAGGAGATTTTCATATTAAAAAGGCCAAGCTGCGTGGTGTTGTGTCCATGGGCATGATCTGCTCGGCCAAAGAACTGGGCATGAATGATAAGCTATTGCCAAAAGAATTGCAGGAAGGCATTTTGGTGCTGCCAGAAGATGCTGAAATTGGTACGCCAATTACGAAGCTGCTTGCCCTGGATGACCAGGTGCTGGATTTTGATTTGACACCCAACCGTTCGGATTGCCTGAGCATGCATGGAGCCGCTTATGAAGTGAGTGCCATTCTAGGACGTGACATTTCGCTGGCTGACCCCGCTATGGATCTGGTGGAAATTAGCGATGCAGCGGCAGATCATCTGTCCGTAAAGGTAGATACTCCTGAACTGTGTACGCACTATGCAGCGCGTTATATCACAGGTGTAAAGGTGGGGCCTTCCCCGTTATGGATTCAAAATCGTCTGATGGCGGCAGGTGTTCGTCCGATTAACAATATCGTAGATATTACGAACTACGTTATGCTGGAATACGGCCAGCCGTTGCATGCTTTTGATGCGGATAAGCTGGAAAATGGAAATATTGAGGTTCGGCTTGCTCGTACAGGCGAAACTTTGATTACACTTGACGATCAGGAACGTAAGCTGGAACCGCATATGCTGCTGATTACGGACGGCGTGAAGCCGATTGCATTAGCAGGCGTAATGGGCGGAGCCAACTCTGAGGTTACGGATGCAACGGTTAGCATTGCGTTGGAATCTGCGAAGTTTGACGGGGGAACAGTTCGCAAAACATCCCGTCAACTTGGACTGCGTTCGGAAGCAAGCCTGCGTTTTGAAAAAGAGGTTGATCCAGGTGCTGTTATACCTGCTGTGAATCGTGCAGCTGCGCTGATCCAGCGTTATGCAGGGGGCACTGTACACCAGGGTATTGTAGAGTCTGCTTCCGCAAAAGCTGAAAATCATATTATCAAGCTGTCGCTAGATAAAATAAATCGATATTTGGGAACCGAACTGTCACTGCTTGAGGTGAAGACGATTTTTGGTAGACTTCATTTCGGATGCGGCGACACAGAGCCAGGGGTGCTGGAAGTTGAAGTACCTACACGCCGTGGAGATATTACCATTGATGTGGACTTAATCGAAGAAGTAGCACGTTTGTATGGTTACGATAATATCCCAACCACGCCGATTGAAGGTCCAACAACTCCAGGAGCTTTGACGGCATCGCAATCTCTGCGTCGCTCCTTGCGTAGATTGCTGGCTCATGGTGGCTGGCAGGAGACGATCAGTTACTCTTTTGTACATCCGCAAAGCACGGCTTTGTTTAACGCTCTAACAGAAGGCAGCCATCCGGTACGTTTGGCTATGCCTATGAGTGAAGATCGTAGTGTGTTGCGTACAAGTATCATTCCGCAGATGCTGGATACAGCGGTGTACAACATGAATCGCAAGCAAGATAACCTAGCGATTTTTGAGATGGGAACTGTATTTTACACAGAAGAACAAACCTTAACTCGCCAGCCGCAGGAAATTCAAGTGCTGAGTTTGCTGCTGACTGGGGTACGTCGTGAAAAACAATGGAACATCGGTGCCGAAAAGGTTGATTTCTTTGATATTAAAGGTGCGCTTGAAACGGTGTTTGACTATTTCGGACTAAGTGCCAGCATTCGTTATGTGGCTGACCAGCCGCAAAGCTACCATCCAGGACGTTCCGCTTCAGTATGGCTGGATGTGAACGGAAGCTCCCAACGGATCGGTACGGTTGGACAGATCCATCCTGAACTGCAACAGTCCTATGGACTGAACGATACGTATGTAGCTGAAATTGCGTTGCAACAGCTTGTTGAGCATGCAAACTCCCATATTCAGTTCAGAGAGCTGGCTCGCTTCCCATCCGTGGAACGTGACATTGCCCTCGTGGTGAATAAAGACGTTGAGGCAGGTGAACTGCTTCGTGTTATTCACGCTGCAGGCGGAGAACTGTTGCAGGATGCACGGGTGTTTGATGTATTTACAGGCAGCAAGCTTGGTGAAGACAAGAAGAGCGTGGCTATTTCCCTGACCTATCGTCATTGGGAGCATACGTTGACGGATGAAGAGATCAATGCGGCGCATTCTCCTGTCGTTACGTCTCTGGAACAAACTTTTGGAGCGGAATTGAGAAAGTAGCAGGAAATGCGGGAAGCCGTATCGAATCTTAGTGACAGAGGTTCGATACGGCTTTTTGGCCTATTATCATAGAAGCTCTCTACTCTGATATTCACCCGCTGCGGGGAAGCCGGACTAATAAGGTTGAACGCTTCACGGAAGGCGGGTTACCCTAGTACCGGACACACCTTAGAATCAACATACAGTAGTATTGAAGGAGGGCATAATTGTGACTACACCAGATCGTACTCGCGTCACTGTAGAGATCTACGGTACTTCTTATAAGCTTGTCGGCAGTAATAGTGATTATATGAAGCAGGTTGCCAATTACGTAGATGAACGTATGCACAGCATTTCTCAAGCTCATTCGCGTCTGGATATGCCCCGAATTGCCGTGCTGGCTGCGGTTCATATGGCTGAAGAAGCTGTACAAATTCAGGAGATCCAGAGCCATATGAACCGCTTGGCAGCGGAACGGGCGGAGCTCCGGAGAGATCTGGCCCAACTCCAGACGGCTCTAGGGGAACAACAGCAGAAAAATACAGATATGCATCAAGCCCTTGTTCAATTGAGGGAAGAAAAAGAAACGACGCAGAAGAAGCTGGTGGAGACTGAATCTGCGTCAGCCAAGGAAATTGCCGAACTAAGGGCAAAGCTTGAACAGCAGGAGAAAAAAGCGGCTGAACTTGAAAATGCACAAAAACAAGCTAGGCGTGAATTGGAAGAATCTCGCCAAGAAGCTTCCCGTAAGCTGAAAGAGCAGCAAGAAGCTGCGAATGCGCGTGTCCGGCAGACAGAAGAGCAGTTGAAGAAGGAAATAGCCGAAGCGGCTAAACAAGCTGAAGCTAAGCTTTCCGCTGCGGAAAAGGCTCATCAGGAGCGAAATCGCATTGAGCTAGACAAGCTGCGATCTGCTTTGCAGCAAGAGCATAGCCAGAAGATAAGCGAATGGCAGATCAAGTGCTCCGGGCTGAATGAACAGCTGGAGCAGGAACGTAAACAGGCTGAATTGGCTCTAAATGAGCAAAAGCTCCAGCATGAGGAAGCACAGAAACGTGCCGAGGAAGCTGCACTGGAGCAGGAGATTCGGATGGAAGAGCTTCAGGAGCAATTAGAACAAGTACAGGCAGGTAGTGCAGAGCTTTCTTCTCGTTTGAAGGAGGCTCAAGAGCAAGCTGCAGCATTGGAGCAACAACAGTCCGAACTGGAGGCTGAGCTGCAAGCACAGCAACAGGCGGCAACAGAGCGGGAGCAGGCAGATACGCTTGCGCGTGAAGAACTGCAAAACAGATATGATCAATTGCTGGATGAAGCCAAGGCTACGCAGCAGCAGGCGGCTAAGCTGGAGGAAGAGCAGCGCCGGATGCAGAAGCTGCTGGAGCAAGCTCATGTATCTTCTCGCAAGCTGCAAAGCGAGCTGGCTACGCTCGCTGAAAGTGAGAAGTCATGGAAGAAGCTTGCAGAAGAACGTCAATTGGCAGCCGACGAGTTGGAGCTTTCCCTGCTGGAAGCGCGTGAACAGAAGGAAGCAATAGAGCAACAACTACAGCAGACTGTGACTGAGGTTGAAGCTGCTAATGATAAATATGCTTCACAGCAGCAACGTCTAGTTCAACTTGAAGCGAAGATCAAGGAGCTATCGCCTGAGCTGATTCGCGTTCAGGACGAGCTTGAGAAAGCCAAAGTCCGAGAGCAAGAGGGCGCGAAGGCGTATCAATCGCTTCAGGAGCAATATGGAAGCATGAAGAGCCGAGCTGGACAGCTGGAGCAACATATTAAGCAACTCCAGCAGGAAAATCATGATCGGCAAAGTAAACTGGAACGTGCTGAGAAGGCATCTGTGGAGTGGCAGCTGAAATATGATCAGTTGAAGGATGAAGCGGAACGTCTGGAAGCTGAAGATGCTGCCCGTAAGGAAGAATTTGCTTCTTGGGAACGGGAGATAGCGGTAACGATTGAACAAAAGGAACAACTTCAGGAAGAGATTCGTTCTGCAGTTGAAGCTGCCAACACCGCAAAGGCAGAACAGCAGTCCATAGAGCAGGAACGGATGGCCTTGCAGTCTGAATTAGACGAAGTGGGTCAAAAATATGAAATGGCAGCTCATCAGCTTCGTTTATTACAAGTACAACAGGATGTAGACCGAGAAAATGCAGAGAAGATTTCGACTGAATTACGTCAATTAAAGGAAGAATACACCAAGCTTCAAACCGAGTATAATGAATGGATTGAACTTATCGAACAGGATCAGTAGATACGGATTATAATTGTAAGGCAATCCCCGGCTGCTCATGGCCGGGGATTGTTTGTTTATGGATCGCTAAGAAGTGTAAGTGGCAAAAAGCTGTCCTTTGGCAGACGAATCTGCTTCGGGACAGCTATGCTGGAAGTGTCCGCTGAAATTATTTCCCTTCCTTGCGCCCGGCTTCAAATGGTGTCGATACCGGAATGAACAAATCGATAATCCCGATAACCAATGCAGCGAGCAATGCGCCCAAAATTGAAACACTAACATGGGCCACGACATATTGAGCGACCCAGATAACCAGAGCGCTCACTAGAAAACCGACAATACCGCGTCCAAATGGAGAAACGCGTCGACCAAACACCGCCTCGACGATGTAGCCAATCAAGGCAATGACAATGGCAAGGATCAGCGCGCTCCAAAAGCCGCCTACACTAAATCCGGGAACGATCCAGCTTACGACCATCAAAACCAGAGCGGCAACGATGAAACGTACAATGTGCCCAAGAATGCTCACGGAATAACCTCCTTTGTTTTTTTGAATTAACAGGGTTAGACAAAGGTTAGTGTGTGGCATGAAGAGCTTTCTTATGTGTAAAGCATAGTTGGCAAATAGCGTAAGTTTGCTGCTTTCGGTATAATATAGATATAAGTGAAAGGAGCAGTGAAGTTGGACTCTAAAATTTTCAAAACCCTTGAATATCAAAAAATTCTAAATAAACTAAGTCACTATGCCCAAACGGCAACGGGACAACAGACAGCCCTTCGATTACAGCCCAGCGATGATTTGGAGCATATCAAGAAATTGCTGAAAGGTACGGACGAGGCCTATGCTGCTGATCGACTAAAAGGGGTGCCCTCATTTAACGGAGTTGTGGATATCACTCCGGCGGTGAAGCGTGCCCGTATTGGAGGAACGTTAAGTCCGCAGGAGTTGCTTGGTATCCGGACAACGGTTAAAGCTGCGCGCCGTATACAGGTATATGTAACAAGTTTGCATGAGGAAAATCCTGTTGAAACTTTGCTGTATTGGAGTGAGCAGCTTTCGGAACAAAGAAGTTTGGAAAACTCCATTAAAGGCTGTATTGACGAAAATGCAGAAGTGCTGGATTCTGCCAGTACAGAGCTTTCACAAATTCGCCGGGAGCTGCGCTCCGGTGAAGTGCGTATTCGTGAGAAGCTGGATTCCATGATTCGCTCCTCAACTGTGTCCAAAATGCTTCAGGATCAGTTGATTACGATTCGTGGAGATCGGTTTGTCATCCCGGTCAAGGCCGAATACCGTTCTTATTTTGGCGGAATTGTGCATGATCAATCCGGGTCTGGCGCAACATTGTTTATCGAGCCTGAATCCATCGTGGCCATGAACAACAAGCTGAGGGAAACCAGGCTGAGAGAAGAGCGTGAAATTGAAGTCATTTTACAAAAGCTGACCGCACTTGTCGCAGAACAAGCGGATATGTTGCTGTATGATGTGGATATTTTGGGCAATCTTGATTTTATTTTTGCGAAAGCGCGTCTCGCTCGTGAAATGAAGGCAACGCTGCCCTTAATGAATGATCGTGGGTACTTGAAGCTGAAAAAGGGTAGACATCCTCTAATTCCGTTGGAACAGGTCGTTCCCATAGATGTGGAACTGGGTAATTCGTACACCTCCATTATCGTTACCGGACCGAACACAGGGGGGAAAACCGTTACCCTGAAAACAATAGGTCTGCTAAGTTTGATGGCGATGTCTGGACTGTTTGTGCCTGTTGAGGATGAAAGCCAGCTATGCGTATTTGATGCAATCTATGCCGATATTGGTGACGAGCAGAGCATTGAGCAGAACTTGAGTACATTTTCCAGTCACATGACCAATATTATTAGCATCTTGAAAAATATGACGCCCAAAAGTCTTGTATTGCTTGACGAGGTGGGGGCAGGAACGGATCCGGCAGAAGGTTCGGCTCTGGCTGTATCTATTTTGGAGCATATACATGCTCTGGGTTGCCGTATGGTGGCGACGACTCACTATAGTGAATTGAAGGCGTATGCCTATGAGCGCAAAGGAATTATTAATGCAAGTATGGAGTTTGATGTCGCTACATTAAGCCCGACTTACCGTCTTCTGGTTGGTGTACCTGGGCGAAGTAACGCTTTTGCCATTGCCGAGCGATTGGGATTACCAGGGCGGATATTAGATTATGCCCGTGGCGAGGTAACGGAAGAAGATCAGCGCGTCGAGCACATGATTGCATCACTGGAGCAGAACCGTTTGACCGCTGAGCAAGAACGGGAAAAAGCAGAGCAGCTGCGTAAGGAAATGGAAGCATTGCGTACCCGTCATCAGACCGAGCTGGATAAGCTGGAGTCACAACGGGACCGCATGCTGGAAAAGGCTGAAGACGAAGCAAGAATTCTCGTAGATAAGGCTCGTAGTGAAGCAGAAAAAATTATTACTGATTTGCGCAGATTGGCTCAGGAAGAGGGAGCCTCGGTTAAGGAGCACAAGCTGATTGCAGCTCGTAAAGAACTGGATGAAGCTGAACCGAAGCAACGCAAGAAAAGTACAGCCAAACGTTCAACCACTACGCGTACTCGTTCCATCATGGCTGGCGATGAAGTATCCGTTCACAGTCTGAATAAAAAAGGTCACGTAGTTGAACTGACTGGCAGCAAGGAAGCTATCGTTCAACTGGGCATCATGAAAATGAAGGTCAGTCTGGATGATCTGGAGCTGCTACAACCAGCCCAAACGACGGCTCCAAGGGTCCAAAAGCCAGTGACTGGCGTTAAGCGGACACGGGATGATAATGTGCGAAGTGAACTTGACCTTCGTGGGGCAAACGTGGAGGAAGCGCTGATGGAAGTGGACCGCTTCATGGATGAAGCGTTTTTGGCCAATCTGGGTCAGGTATACATTATTCACGGCAAAGGTACGGGGGTCTTGAGAACCGGTATTCAGGAGTACCTGCGCAAGCATAAGCATGTGAAAAGCTACCGTATCGGTAACTACAATGAAGGCGGCACGGGTGTAACGGTTGCTGAATTGGAATAGATATGGGTTGCTGACCGAGAACGCTTGGTAGAACGGGAGGGACGAGGTGAAGATGGCGATTGATGAATTGCTATCACATCCGTTGGGGATGATGCTGGGTTATTTCTCCGTGGCGGTGCTGGAGTTAATTGTATTTTTGTCCTGCTTTGAGCTGGTAACCCGTTATAAATGCTGGGAAGAGATCAAGCGAGGCAATGTTTCGGTAGCCATGGCAACGGGTGGGAAAATGTTCGGTATTTGCAACGTGCTCCGCTTTGCGATGGAGGCAAAATCCAGCGTGTATGATACGATGATCTGGTCATTCGTTGGTTTTTTACTGCTACTTGCGGCATACTTTCTTTTTGAATTTCTGACACCGGTATTTTCTATCGATCAAGAGATTAAAGAGGATAACCGTGCGGTCGGTTTGTTCTCCATGATTATTTCAATATCGTTATCTTATGTGATTGGTGCGAGTGTAACTTGACACATCCTGTATACTAGAGCTTGGTATACGCTTTGGAACGGAAGGATGATAAAGCTTGGAAATGACTATTTGTCCATGGTGTAACATGGAAATTATTTGGGATGAAGAATTAGGGCCTGAAGAAGAGTGTCCTTATTGCCATAATGATCTGAAAGGATATTCAGACATAACAGATGATGAAGAGGAGTCTGAGTCTGTTTCTCCATCTGTTCACAGACATACGGATGGGCATGAAGATGCGACACATGATCATGCGGTTTCTGTAACCCCGGCGCTCCATGCTCATGAAAAAGAAGACCTAAAGGGTTATCGTACATTGAGTATTCAGCTCGGCGATGATGACGAGCAGGATATTTTATACGAGGCAGAGGATGAAGTCGTATCTGAAAAGCCAGCTGATGCACCGTTATTGCAGGATAATGAGCTTCATAAGCTGCCTGTGCTGCATACTTTACAAAAATTCGAAGAAAGCGGTGCGGATCTAATGGCTTATGAACAAGGGGCTGAACAATTACTCGACAGACAAGATGAGGTTCTTGAATGTTCCCAATGTGGAGAGTATATGCTGCATGCGGGTTCGCAAACCGTAACCAGAGAGGGCTTCGAACCATCGATGTCTCCGGTGCTCGGCAAACCTGTTCTGGACTTGCCGTTTGTCTTGAATGTTTATGTGTGTCCTAGCTGCTTCCATGTTCAGCAGACTTTGTCAGAGAATGACCGACTGCGAATGCTGGAGAAGCTCAGCGGTATTTCCAATATTTAAATAGCGATTCCCCGGATAGGTCCAAGCTCAATACGGGCATGTTAAATCAAAGAAATCTTTGAACAAGCTGACTCGTAATAAGCTGATTGGTGATCTTTCCGTTAGGGGGAACTGCATTGAAATCAAACCTGAACGGACAATCCATTCTGCTATTAAGCTTGAATGGATTGTTTGTGTTTGCAGCAGCATTGTCCGGCACATTTCTTAATGTGTATTTGTGGAAAAGCAGGCAAGATTACGCGATGATCGGATGGTTTAATGTCAGTCAACAAATTGCGCTGGGAATTATGGTCTGGGTAGCTGGAAAGTGGGTCAAGGAACATAACAAAATGAATGCCCTGCGCGTGGGAACCGCATTGTCCGGTCTATTCTATCTAATCGTGTTGTATACGGGACCGCAGGCTGTAAACTACATATGGCCGCTCGGAATGTTGTTGGGTGCAGCGTTAGGTTTATTTTGGCTGGCGTTTAATGTCATTTTTTTCGAAGTCACGGATCAGGCAAGTCGCGATCATTTTAACGGATGGGTGGGCCTGCTGGGCTCATTTTCCGGTATAGTGGGTCCTTGGCTCTCTGGTTGGATTATTGCGCGTATGGAGGATGACGCGGGTTATCGCGTGATATTCAGTATTTCCTTGGCCTTTTATGTCGTAGGAGTGGTGCTAAGTTTCTTTCTTCGCAAGCGTAAACCGACAGGAAATTACAATTGGAAAGAGCCTAAGCAGCGATTGTCACAAAAAGGAAGTATGTGGCGTCCGTTGTCGTTATCGCTTGTTACGCAGGGCATTCGTGAAGGGGTGTTCGCTTTCCTGATTACGCTGCTTGTGTATGTAGTTACTCAACAGGAATGGAAGCTGGCACAGTTTTCACTTATTACATCGGGGGTTTCATTTTTCAGCTTTTGGGCTGTCGGAAAATGGCTCAAGCCACACTATCGCTCGGCTGGTATGTTGTTGGGTGCCGTGCTGTTGGTGATCGCGCTTTTACCGCTATTGTGGCGTATGGAATATAGCACGCTGCTAATTATGGGGATTGGCACCGCTTTATTCATGCCCTTGTATTTAATTCCTATGATCTCTGCAAGCTTTGATCTAATGGGTACGAGTGAAGGAGACGCTAATCAGAGAGTGGAATTGGTGGTATTGCGCGAACTATGCTTAATGATAGGTCGGTTGACGGGAACACTGATTTTCTTGGGTGTCCTAAGTATCAGCAAGGCCCCTGAGGCGATGATCTGGTTGTTGATTGGACTTGCATTGATGCCAGTGATTGGATGGATTTTCATGCGAAGTGTACTCAAAATGGAACAAAAAACGAAGCAAAACAAGTCTCATTCCCACGCACAACGCTGGCACAAGCAAACTGAATAATTGAAAATTCAATACAAATGAACCTCCAAATCCATTTATATAGGAAAAGGAGGTTCTTTTTGTATCCCAATTAAATCATCGGTTCCGTTGTTTCAGGCGAGGGTTTGGTAGGACGAGTCAGAGAATAAAGCTCCATTTCAGGTCGGTGTATGCCTGTCAGTTCATCAGCCAATAGCTGTGCGGCCACCATACTCGTAACCGTCCCATTTCCCCCGTAACCCTCCAAAAAGTAGCAGTTGGGAAAACGCGGATGTGGACCAATATACGGCAATCCGTCGTGAGAGGTGCCGAATACAGCCGCCCAAGCATAATCAATTTGAAATGGGACACCAGGAAAATGCTCCTGTAGTGCTTGCAGCAGCTTTTGCTGTTGGTGTAACAGTCTGGTTTCACGCTGCTTGGCGTTCAGTACAGGTTCATCCAAACCACCAATAATGATTCGTCCCTCCGGTGTGGAGCGCATATACAGATAAGGGCGAGCTGTTTCCCAGATCAGGCACTGCTCATACCATAAGGGAGCATCTCCGATTGGATTGGTGGCGATAGCATAAGAGCTTTCTAGAACGGCTCCGCGATCTGTTTTAATCTCTTGTGTTTCATAACCTGTTGCAAAAATAACTTTTTTTGCTCGGATAATCCCACCGTTAGTATGACAAACGACCTCATTATCGTTGAATTCAAAATGCTTGGCTTCTGTATGCTCATATAAGCGAACACCGAGTCGGCTGGCAGATTGCAGCAATCCTTGGGCAAACAAAAATGGATTAACCTCGGCATCTTCGTGTGTATACAAGGCTGCCGGTTTTCGAAAAGGGAATCGGGCAGCGACCTGTTGTTCATCCCAGTATTCCACTGGAAATCCAAAACGGGCTAGCTGTTTGTATTCTTCCTGAAGCACCTGTATATCCTCTGCTGTACTTGCATAGTACAGACTGCTGCGGCGAATAAAGGAAGGGTCCGTATCCAGTGTGGCAGCCAGTTTATCTAGCTGATCCAGAGCTTCCCTGCACAAACGGTAAAACAGTACGCCGTTCGTCTCGCCAAAAGTGTTGATAAAAGAGGTTAAGGTCTTGTCATTACTATATTGCAGCAGTCCAGTATTGGCTGAAGAACTTCCATGTACCAGCTTGCGCTTGTCAATAAGTACAGTGTCAACCTGTCGTTCTCCCATTAACCGGGAGCAGATGGATCCACCCATCCCGCCTCCGACGATCAGTACATCACAATTTAAATCTTCAGCCAAAGGCGGAAAATCCAGCGTGTGCTCCAAGGTACTCGGCCAATATGTATTCCCGCTTATCAATTCCATATAAGTAGCACTCCTTATAGGCAATATGTAGTATCTCTTATGTGTACATAGTATTTCGTCAAAGGGACAAGATAACCAGCGTGCAACAAAACACTTAAGGAGGCACAGAGACTATGCAATCTACGAACATGCAACCCTTGTCAGGCAAAGAGCTGGAGTACATCGTGGACTCCATTTCCAATGAAGAACTACTGCTCAAACAATGTGCGGCCACAGCGGCGTCTATTCAGCACCCAGCCATCCAACAAGCCTGTTTGCAACTGGCAAGAACTCATGAGCACCACTTGAATCTGCTTTCTAATGCTCTTCAACAGCATCAGCAGCTTGCTCCAATGCAGCCGCAGCAGTAATTTTGACTAACTAATAAAGGAGGTTTGACAGAATGTATTCACAAAACAATATGTCATTTATGCCCGAAGAGGATTTGCTCTATACCATTCTTGCTGATATGAAACGTACAGTGCGCGAGTACACAACAGCGACGACAGAATCCAATTGCCCGTCTGTGCGTCAGATGTTCACCGACCTTACGAATGATACATTGCGTCTGCAAGGTGATTTGTATCATCTAATGAGCCAGAATAATATGTACGCCGCTCCAACTAAAGCGCTGCGCATCGATTTGGATAAACAGATTCAAGAAGCTCGCAAGACCCAACAGGAATGCCAACAGTTCATTCAGCAGAAGTCGTCATCCGCGGGAGTATATGGTCAACCTATGCATCAGCAAGGCCAGTCTACTCATCAAAGCAACCCTTATTATATGTAAACGGGATTTTCCGTTTTTGAAGCAATTTCCCATAACAGCCGTCCGTCTGCCGGGTTTACCGGGGCGGACGGTTTTTCTTTGCAGGTTTAAAGTGCGTATTGTATGATGTATAGTAATCTCTTTCGATGGAGGCCTTATGTAGAATGACAGAGCTGAATGAATTAAAACTAAAAGTGCTGGAATTGTTAAAAGAAGATGCAAGAAGAACACCGACTCTATTGGCTACTATGCTGGGGGTAGACGAGCAGGATGTACGCACCTCAATTAAAGAGCTTGAAGACCAACATGTGATCGTCAAATACGCCGCTGTAGTCAATTGGGACAAAGTCGACGACGAAAAGGTTACCGCTTTGATCGAAGTGCAGATTACACCTGAGCGTGGAAGAGGATTTGAAGGGATTGCAGAACGGATTTATTTGTATCCGCAAGTTAAATCTGTTTATCTCATGTCCGGAGCATATGACTTGCTGGTAGAGGTGGAAGGCCGAAATCTCCGTGAGGTCGCTAATTTTGTGTCGGAGAAACTGTCGCCTATTGACTCGGTATTGTCTACCAAGACTAATTTTACGCTTAAAAAATACAAGCAGGACGGAATTATCTTTGAGGACCATCAGGAAGATAATCGTCTGATGATTTCGCCGTAAAGGAAGATCATAATGAATCTCAAAACAGAAGCATTTACCGACAGTAACAAGGCTATGAGTTCGTATTTATCCCCATTGGTACGCGAGATTCCATCATCGGGTATCCGTAAGTTTTTTGACCTGGTGGGTGGTAACAAGGACATTATTACCCTGGGGGTAGGCGAACCGGATTTTACAACCCCTTGGCATATGCGGGAAGCCTGTGTCTATTCATTGGAGCGAGGCTTCACCAGCTATACGTCTAATGCGGGAACGCCAGAACTGCGTGAAGCGATTAGTGAGTATCTGAATGAGCAATTTGACGTCCGCTATGATCCTAAAAATGAGATTATCGTAACAGTTGGAGGTAGCGAGGCGATTGATCTTGCGTTGCGCGCCTTAATTGTACCTGGTGATGAAATTCTCGTGCCTGAGCCGTGTTACATTTCCTATTCTCCAATCACTTCGATTGGAGGCGGGATTCCGGTCGGTATTGAAACGTTTGCCAAGGATGAGTTTAAGCTTACGGCTGAGGCGCTGGAGGCAAAAATTACACCAAAATCCAAGGTGTTGATTTTATGCTATCCGAGCAACCCGACCGGGGCTACGATGACTTATGAAGATTGGCTTCCGATTGCTGAAATCGTGGAAAAGCATGATTTGATCGTCATCTCAGATGAAATCTATGCCGAATTGAATTATGGCGACAAGCATGTCAGCTTTGCTTCGGTACCGGGTATGATGGATCGTACGATTCTCGTCAGTGGTTTCTCCAAAGCCTTCGCTATGACTGGCTGGCGTATTGGATATACCTGCGGGCATCCTGATTTGATTGCTGCTATGCTCAAAATCCATCAGTACACCGTCATGTGTGCGCCCTCTATGGGCCAAGTTGCAGCCTTGGAAGGCTTGCGAAATGGTATGGGTGAGAAAGATCGAATGGTAGAAGCCTATAATCAGCGTCGTCGTCTGATGGTTGAGGGATTCCGTGACATTGGTCTGGAATGCCATGAGCCAAGAGGTGCTTTTTACGTTTTCCCGAGTATTCAAAGCACAGGGCTCAGCTCAGATGAATTTGCACAGCGCCTATTGGCAGAGGCCAAAGTTGCGGCAGTACCGGGCAATGTGTTTGGTTTGGGAGGGGAGGGCTACCTTCGGTGCTCATATGCGACTTCTGTCACTCAGCTGACGGAAGCTCTGGATCGGATTGGTCATTTTGTAGAAAAAGTTAAAAAAGAAGGTTAAAATTATTTTTTTATGGGTAATTCATAGAAAATAGTCTTTTATTTCTAAATTTCTATGCTATAATTTGAAATCGGAAGCAGGAAGTTCAATTTTTCAATTACAGGAGGAGTGCTCATGTCATATGTTGGATATAAGTCGCCGAGTTCAATAGGATACGACATTTCCCTGGAAGATGAAATTTTGTTCCTGCGCAATGAGATGATGCGGACGTTTCAGGAAGAGCAGTCCTTCACCTCTGATCTTGTCATCGAGATCAGCTGCAAGCTTGATTTGAAAATCAATGAATACATGAAGCTGTATGGTATGGAATGCAGAGTGTAACTGTGTGAAGTCACCGTAGCTACGAAGAAGGCCGCAGGGCCTTCTTTTTTTGCATTCACAACTTATGATATATTAGTGGCATGGAAGAGGGGGCGTATATATGAGAGCAGGGCTAAAAAGGATATCGCCATGGATTATCGGAATCATAGCACTTGTACTATTGGCTGGATGTGGGGGACGGGACAAGGACAGCTTTTCCATATTTATTATGGATAAAGGGGATGCTTCAGTTATTCGTGACGAACTGGCACAAAAGCTTAAGGATAAGCTGGGCGAACAGGCTCCGACGATCGAGATATCAGTCAGCCCACTGTACAACCAGCAGAAACTGGTCGTAGAATATGCGGCCGGAGAGCATGATTTGTTTCTTTTGCCGGAAGAGGACATGAAGTTGTATGGACAGAATGGCTCGAATCTACCGTTAGATGATGCCTTTGACAAAAAGACGTATGCCCGGGGTGTGTTCGAGGGCGGCGTATTTAAGAAAAAGGAGCAAGGGGAAGAAGGAACGGATGTAATCAAGGCAACCCATTTGTTCGGAATTCCGGTGGAGCAGATGAAGATGTTTAAGGACCTAAAATATAACTCAAACACATTATTTGCTACTGTACCGCCACGCACAAGCAATAAGGAAGAAGCCATCAAGGTACTGAAAGCACTCACAGAATGATAAAGGGGATGGAATGATATGGGTATTTATACCAGAACAGGCGATGAAGGGCAAACTTCTGTGATCGGCGGCCGAGTGTCCAAAGATGACGACCGTGTGGAGGCGTACGGTACCATTGACGAGCTGAACAGCTTTGTAGGACAAGCAATCAGCTTTGCCGAAGGGGAGAAGTTTGCGGACATTCGGACTCAATTGGAAGAAATACAGCAGGAGCTGTTCGATTGTGGTTCGGATTTGGCGTTTGTTAAAATCAATGAAAGTAAATATAAGGTAAAAGACGAGCTGGCAGAGCGGCTGGAAGGCTGGATTGATGCATGCCAGGAGGAAAATCCAAAGGTGGAGCGCTTTATTATCCCGGGAGGAAGCACATTATCTTCGACGCTTCATGTTTGCCGCACGGTTTGCCGACGCGCGGAACGCCGTGCGGTTACACTAGGTAAGCACACAGATATCAATCCCGCGGTACGTCGGTATTTGAACCGCCTGTCCGATTACTTCTTTGTTGTGGCTCGCACAGCGAATGTGCGTCAGGGTGTGCCCGATGTCGAATATGTGCGCAGCAAAAAGGTGTTCCGCAAATAAGGAGGCAATCGGGAATTTGTGATGAGCTTGTACTATGAACCTATCGTATATATGATCCCTCCTGAGGAGGAGGGCATGTTGTTGAAGACCATTCTCCAAAAACGTATGAACATTTCTCGTAAGCTCATATCCAAACTCAAGCTGACCGAACAGGGGATTATGCTGAACGGGATACGTGTGTATATCAGCGTAAAGGTAAAGTCCGGGGATCGAGTAGAGATTCGCATGGAACGCGAGCGTTCCGACGATATTTTACCCGAACCCATTCCTTTTGAGATTTTGTTTGAGGATGAACATCTGTTAGTAGTGAACAAGGCGGCGGGCATGATTGTCCACCCGACTCATGGTCACTACACAGGGACGCTGGCTAACGGGGTTGTGCATTATTGGCAGACCAAGGGGGAGCTGTTTCGGTTTCGTCCTGTTCATCGTCTTGATCAGGAGACGACGGGCGTGCTAGTTGTAGCTAAAAATCCGTATGTCCATCAGCATATTTCCGAACAGATGATTGCGGGAACGGTGGACAAACGCTATACAGCCTTGGTGCATGGGCGCCCTCAGCAGCAGGAAGGCAGGGTGGACGGACCGATTGACCGCAACCCGGATAATCCGCATTTGCGCATGGTGACCCCGGATGGTTATCCTGCTCTTACGCTATATAAGCTAGAGGAAGTGTGGAGCGGAGGAAGCCGCATCGGTCTAAAGTTGGAATCCGGACGTACGCACCAAATTCGGGTGCACATGACATATATCGGTTGCCCGTTGATCGGAGATAAAATGTACCGGATTACACCTAATGACGCTGTGCAACGTGAGCGCTATGATCAGCTTGATGCGAGGATGCCTCGACAAGCCCTGCATGCTTCGGAATTGTCCTTGGTACATCCTGTGACCGGGGAGTGGATGACGTTTTACGCTCCTCTGCCGGACGATATGATCGGAATGCAAGAGCTGTTAAGAGCTCAATATCATCCAGAATAAAATATTCAATAATAGATTGAAACTAAAGGGAGGTTAATCTAGCGATGAGCCAACTGAAAGTATATCAATATTCTAAATGCAGCACCTGTCGTAATGCAGTGAAATGGCTGCAAAACAAGGGGCATGAGACGGAACTGATTCCTATTTTTGAACAACCGCCCGGCCCGGAGGAACTGGAAGACTTGATTAATAAAAGCGGGCTGGAGTTGAAAAAGTTTTTCAATACAAGTGGTGAAGTATACAAAGAGTTAAAGCTGAAAGATAAGCTTGGAAGCATGAGCCGTGAAGAGCAAATTTCACTTTTGTCCTCGAATGGAAGATTAATCAAACGTCCAATTGTAACTGACGGGAGTAAAGTAACGGTAGGATTCAAAGAGGAAACATTTGAGGGGACATGGGGAGCTCAGTAACGCCCAATTTACCACCATGATATGTTATACTGTGGGGGTTAAATAATATGATGAATGGGAGCAATACAATCTGTGACACAACGCAATGAACAATCCGTAATGCTGGTTGACGGCATGGCCCTGCTTTTTCGTGCTTATTATGCAACCGCTGCAAACGGTTATATCCGTCGTACAAAAGCTGGAGTACCAACGAACGCCATATATGGTTTTATTCGATATTTTTGGGATGCAGTCCAAACCTTTAATCCTACACATGTTATTTGCTGCTGGGATATGGGCGGAACGACATTCCGTGGGGAACATTTTGCTGCGTATAAGGGAAACCGAGCCGATGCGCCAGATGATTTGATTCCTCAATTTACTTTGATCCGTGAAGTGACGGACAGCCTCGGCATTCCCAACATTGGGGCGGAAGGCTTTGAAGCGGATGATTGCATCGGGACGCTCGCACGCCATTATTCGCAAAATGAGGACATGGATGTCATGATTCTATCGGGAGATCATGATTTACTTCAATTGGTAGATGAGCGGACACAAGTCATTATTATGAAAAAAGGACATGGCAATTACATGGTATATACCCCGGAGACGCTGTTGTCTGAAAAAGGGCTTAAGCCGCGCCAAGTGGTGGACCTCAAAGGTCTGATGGGTGATGCAAGTGACAATTACCCGGGAGTACGCGGAATTGGTGAAAAAACAGCCCTCAAGCTGGTGCAGGAATACGACTCCATTGAAGGCATTCTGGAAAATCTAGATCAATTGACACCGTCGGTCCGTAAAAAGATCGAGAGTGATTTGGATATGCTGCATCTTTCACGCAAACTGGCTAAAATTCACTGTGATGTGCCTGTTGCATGTGCTTTAGACAGCTGTCTGTTGACACTGGATCACGTGCAAATTGTCGACAAATTTGAGCAACTTGAAATGAAAAGCTTGTGTACGTTGATGGGTGTCGCAACCGGATCATAATGAAGAGCTGTTAGGCTGGGGATGTACATTTCAGATAGACTAAGTTATATAGGGATGCTGACGCTTGGTGCGTGAGTGTCCTTATTTATATGCCATTATGCCAGCGAAGATATATAGCCATGTGAAGGATTTTATACAATTGTGATAAGGGGATTGACCTTAGGCTCGTTTCAGGTGAATATAGTGAAGAGAGATCATGGAGAGGGGATTACAACAGCTATGACAGTATTGGGAGCAATTGAGGCAGGCGGCACCAAATTCGTATGTGGAATCGGAAATGAACGTGGGGAGGTCTTGGAAAGAGCAAGCTTTCCAACAACAACTCCAGCAGAAACCATGGAGAATGTCATCGCATTTTTTGAAGGCAAAGGGATTGAAGCGCTGGGTGTAGGCTCATTCGGACCAATTGATCCTATCGAAGGCAGTGATACATATGGTTATATTACAACAACGCCAAAGCCGCATTGGGGAAATTATAATCTGATTGGCAAACTGAAGGAGCATTTCGATGTACCTATGGGGTTTGACACGGATGTAAATGGAGCAGCACTGGGTGAATCCATTTGGGGTGCGGCTAAAGGATTGGACAACTGTCTGTATATTACAATAGGTACAGGCATCGGAGCGGGTGCTTTGGTTGGCGGAAAGCTGGTACATGGATTGTCCCACCCGGAAATGGGACACATTTTGGTACGTCGTCATCCAGAGGATAACTATGAGGGCACATGCCCATATCATGGAGATTGTCTGGAAGGACTGGCAGCCGGTCCGGCGCTCGAAAAAAGATGGAAGGTTAAAGGACACGAGCTTTCTGTGGATCACCCTGCCTGGGAAATGGAGGCGCATTATCTGGCACAGGCTCTAATGAGCTATATTTTAATCCTCTCACCGCAAAAAATTATTATGGGCGGCGGAGTAATGAAGCAGGATCAGCTGTTCCCGCTCATTCGTACCAAGCTTCAACAACTTTTAAACGGGTATGTACAGCATTCAAGTCTGACTACAGAAATTGAGCAATATATCGTATCTCCAGGATTGGGTGACAATGCTGGATTGTGCGGAGCTCTGGCTTTGGCCAAGGAAAAGCTGAATTCTTAGAATTTATGGTTGACGGTACTCCAAGGTCCGGTTATCATATAGGCAACAGCATAGTACGGATCAAAAAGGGAAGCACCTTTCTTGCGAATACGCGGGATAGGTGCTTTTTTTTGCGTTTTTGTATTGTGCGGGTCAGTAATCTAATTATATGAGGGAGGAAGAATCATGGAGATTGTATTTTTAAATCGCTTGTCCAAACGGAATGAACAGGGCTGTGAGGACTTTGCGCAGGTATGGATTGGACAACATGAAGGGGGATGGAGTGCAGGCTGGAGCACACACCATGTCCCAGATGAAAGTATAGACGATCTTTGGTATGAGGGGAGTTTGTGGCAGGAATTACTGCATGTATACCGTCATGAGCTGGCGCTCAAGATGGCTGAGGGCTACAGGCCTCTAATTCATGGCGTTTTTCATGAACAAGAAGGATCATCGGGACGTGGACAAACGCTACAAAAGCTGTATTGCTATAGTGATTTGTTTCCGCGTGATGAGGTGTATGAACAATTGACAATGTGGAGACGGCAAAAGGCAGCAGCTGAGCGAAAAGCACCTTATTTAATCGCTACGAATCGACTACTTCGACTCATCAGTGTCTTTCTTCCTCATACCGAAGACGAATTGTTAGAACTGCCTGGTATGGGCCTGGGTAAGGTGTCGCAATATGGAACGGAGCTATTGGCTATTACGAAGCAAAATGATCGGACTACGCCATTTCCGCTGAACTGGGTAACAGAGGCACTTGAAGAAGAAGTTTTTTTGTCATGGCTGTACAAGCAAAAAGAAAACCAGTACAGACAGGAACTAAACAAGTTTAGCCTGACTAGAGCGATTATCGAAGGTATTTCGGACGGTCTTTCACTGGAGCATATCGGAATGAAGACAGGCTTGCACCGTCGAGAAATGATTGAAGCTGTGGAACATTTGGATAGGGATGGAATGGATATGGAGAAGCTGATCTGCACGGAATTGGCACATGTATCTGAGGAGGAGCAAGCAGCCATCTGGTCTGCTTATGCAGAGTTGGGAGATACGCTGCTCAAGCCCATTATGCTAAAAGTGTATGGAGAAGAAAAAGCGACGGAAACAGGAATGGATCAAATTTATGAGCGATTGCGATTGATTCGTATACGGTTCCGCCATCAGGAGGTACCTGACCAACATGTTGGATAATATAGAGACGATTGGAAGTGCCCTAAAGTACAAATAAGGTGCAATATAAAAAAAGCAGCAGCGAGTTCCTCATAGGAATCAGCTGCTGCTTTTGATGACCAAGCTTGAAAAATCGGAATAAACACCCAGCTTGGTAGTTTTGGTTTACTCTCTTCTTTTCAAACCCAGTCCTTCTTGCGGAAAATGCAGAACATACTGACACCTAGTGCCACCATAATCCCAATGACGACAAAATAACCATAACGTGTATGAAGCTCAGGCATATTATCAAAGTTCATCCCATATATTCCGGTAATGACCGTCAACGGCATAAATACGGTTGTAATGGCGGTAAACACACGCATGATTTCATTAGCACGGTTGGCGATACTTGACTGATAAGCTTCTCTAAGGTTCCCCATCAAGTCGCGATAAGTTTCGAAAGTCTCCGAAATTTTCACAGCATTTTCATAAATGTCGCTAAAATATTTTTGTAGTTGATCGTCGATAAGTCGCAAATCCCGTTTGTTCAGGGTATTGATGACTTCCTTTTGCGGGCCGAGCACTTTTTTTAGCCATAAAATCTCACTGCGCAAGCCGATGATTTCGTTCAAGTGCGACTTTTTCGTATGCATTAGAATGTCTTCTTCCAGCTTTTCAATACGAACCTCAATCCGGTCACCAACCAGAAAATAGTTGTCAACGATCAAGTCGACCAACAGATACATAAAACGGTCAGGCTGGCTGACTTCCTGCTCCCACAGCATAGGCTTGAGAGTACGAAGCTCATTGATTTTCTGCTTGGTCACCGTAATGATAAAATGGCGGCCGAGAAAAATGTTCAAAGCACGCAAAAATATTTCTTCATCATCAAAACGAATACTATTTACAACGATAAAATAATGGCTTTCATAAATTTCAATCTTTGGACGCTGTTCTTCTTCACTTAAACAGTCCTCTACTGCAAGATCATGCATAGAAAATAAGGGCTGGAGCACTGTCAGATCCTCGACATCGGCATCAATCCAATAAAAGCCTTCTGCCGGTGCAGTGAGCGCCATTTCAATTTCTTCGACAGGGGTAAAAACCCCGTTGTTAACCAAACGGATTTTCATATATGTCACTCCTTATGCTCCGTCGTAACGGAAATACGTTTACCTTAAGCATAAGGAATGGACTCAGTTAGCCAGTTAGCCGGTTCGGGTAAGCGTGCATACCATCAAAAGCAGAAGGCTTTTGGAGCGTGCAGAGCCTGGCGTCCCGTCTTTCGGCAAGCTGAAGTCATTCCTATGCTGTTGTTCAGGGATCGCCGCCTATTCGGACTCGGGTCGCCTTCCATTCCGGATTCACCTCACAAATGTTCTTTTTTAGATTGCCACAGTATCGCAGAAAACACTCTAATCTACACTGCTGCACCATATTTTTGCCTATTAGCACTTGTATAGTATAACGCTCGGCCTACGGCCTTTCAAGCGCAAAATCATGGGCAAAATCAACAGCAGTCATATGAGCTTCTACGACAGCGAGGATATGATTTAACCTATGGAAAAGGTAGACAAAATGTGAATGCAGGGCACAAATTTATAAGTCCATCTTGACGAAGCCCAGCCGATGCATTAAAGTGAACAACAAGAACTTTGTGAACCCAAAATGAATATAGCGAAATCTTATCAAGAGCAGGTGGAGGGACTAGCCCGATGATACCCGGCAACCGGCGATTTTTATCGCACGGTGCTAATTCTTGCAGGACTCGCGCTTTGTACAAAAAAGCGTAGCCCTGACAGATGAGAGAGGCGCATATGGATACAAATATGACCTTTCTCTAACTGAGAAAGGTCTTTTTATTATATGCCCGGCATCTCTACCAGACGATTTTCGCACAACTTACCGATCAAGGAGTGAGTTTACATGCCGATTAAAATCCCAGACACGCTGCCTGCCAAGGAAGTGCTGGAGGGCGAAAATATTTTCGTAATGGATGAAAGCTTGGCTTATCATCAGGATATTCGTCCGTTGCGTATCGCCATTTTGAATTTAATGCCTACCAAGGAAACGACGGAAACCCAACTGTTGCGCTTAGTCGGTAATACGCCGCTACAAGTAGATGTCACGTTGGTGCATATGAAGTCTCATATATCCAAAAATACATCGCAAGAATATTTGAACATGTTCTATAAAACGTTTGATGAGATCAAGAACAGTCGTTTTGACGGCATGGTCATTACAGGAGCTCCGGTTGAACAGCTTGAGTTTGAGGATGTGAACTACTGGGAAGAGATCCGGCAGATCTTTGAATGGACGAAAACGAATGTAACTTCGACCATGCATATCTGTTGGGCCTCACAGGCAGGCTTATACCATCATTTCGATGTCCCTAAATACGGGCTCGACACCAAATGCTTTGGCGTATTTCCACACACCGTAATTAAACCTAAAGTAAAATTGCTACGCGGCTTTGATGAACTGTTTTATGCTCCTCACTCCAGACATACAGAAGTTCGGCGGGAAGATATTGATCATATTGCCGAATTAGAAGTCTTATCCGAATCCGAGGAAGCTGGAGTATACCTAGTAGCCACACTTGACGGTAAACAAATTTTTGTAACAGGGCATTCTGAATATGACCCGCTTTCACTGAAATGGGAATACGACCGCGATGTGGCCAAAGGACTGGATATTGACGTCCCCAAAAATTATTTTCCTAACGATGATCCTGAACGCATACCACCCTCTATCTGGCGAGCTCATGCCAATTTATTATTTTCAAATTGGCTTAACTATTATGTATACCAAGAAACACCTTATGATATCGGACCTCAGATTTAAAAAGGGGCTTGTCGTTTACCCTTATACAGTAACACCTTGCAGTAGCGCAGCAGTATAGTCTTGGACATCCATTTTTGCAGCATATGTTATAGCACCTACTATGGAAGTGAACAGGAGGATTCATATGAGTGAGAAACAGTGGAAAATCGAAAGCAGATTGGCACAAATTGGTTCAATTGAGGAGCCAGTAACTGGGGCTGTTAATTACCCGATTTACCAATCTACGGCATTCCGCCATCCCCGTCTGGGCCAAAGCACTGGGTTTGATTACATTCGGACGATTAATCCCACCCGAAAGGTACTGGAAGAGGCTGCTGCTGCACTTGAATCTGGTGATGCAGGCTTTGCTTGCAGCTCAGGTATGGCAGCGCTGCAAACTGTATTTGCATTGTTTGGACAGGGAGACCACCTCATTGTATCGCTGGATCTTTATGGCGGGACCTATCGTTTGCTAGAGCGTATTTTATCCAAATTTGGTGTGACCGCAAGCTATGTGGATACAAACGATCTTGAAGCACTCCAACAGTCATGTCGACCGAATACCAAAGCTGTATTCATAGAAACGCCTACAAACCCGTTAATGATGATAACTGATATTCAAGCGGTGGCTTCATGGGCATCACAACATGAGTTGCTTACTATTGTAGATAATACGCTGCTAACACCATATTTCCAGCGGCCATTGGAACTGGGTGCGGATATTGTGGTACATAGCGCAACCAAATATTTGGGCGGGCACAACGATGTGCTGGCAGGGTTGATTGTAACCAAAGGAAAAGAGCTGTCAGCTGAAATTTCCTTCCTGCACAATTCCATAGGGGCCGTGCTTTCCCCGAGCGACTGTTATCAGTTGATGAAGGGGATGAAGACGTTAGCGCTGCGCATGGATCGACATGAGCATAATGCAACGGTGTTGTCTAATTATTTACTGACGCATCCGGCAGTGGCGGAAGTATTTTACCCGGCGCTTGAAGGTCATCCGGGTCGTGAGATACAAAATAAACAATCCAGCGGAAACACAGGGATTTTCTCCTTTAAAGTAAAGGATGCTCGTTATGTGGAACCTTTGCTTCGTCATATTAAGCTTATTGCGTTTGCCGAAAGTCTGGGCGGTGTGGAATCGCTAATGACTTATCCTGCTGTGCAGACACATGCGGACATACCGGCAGAAATTCGGGATGCAGTCGGGGTAGATGACAGGTTGCTTCGTTTCTCCGTAGGTATCGAGCATACAGATGACCTGATTGAAGATTTGCGTTCGGCACTGGAAGCGGCACGTCAAGAAGTAGAAGGAGGGGAGCAGCAATGATAGAGGATGCGAGGAAGATCGGAGAGGATCAGGACAAAGGGCGGAAATTCGCAACCAAGCTGCTGCATTTTGGCTCTGAAATTGACAGTGTTACAGGGGCATCGAGTGTCCCGATCTATCAAGCTTCGACCTTTCACCATCATGATATTTTTAATCCTCCACAGCATGATTATAGCCGCTCAGGTAATCCGACACGACAAGCTTTAGAAGATTATATCGCATTATTAGAAGGCGGAGCTTGCGGTTTTGCCTTTGCCTCTGGTATGGCTGCTATCTCCACTACATTTATGCTCTTATCGGCTGGTGATCATGTCATTGTTTCGGAGGACGTATATGGAGGAACATATCGACTGCTGACCTCCATCTTGAAACGGATGAATATCGAAACGACCTTCGTTGATATGACGGATCTCAACCTTGTGAAAGAGGCGTTGCAGGAGAATACAAGGGCTGTGTATATGGAAACCCCCTCTAATCCGACACTCAAAATTACCGATGTGGCAGGAATAACCTCTTGGGCAAGAGATAATGGGCTGTTGACGTTATTGGATAATACTTTTATGACACCTTATTATCAACGTCCGATTGAGCAGGGAGTCGATATTGTATTGCACAGTGCGACCAAGTTTTTAGGTGGACACAGTGATGTACTGGCAGGACTTGCGGTAGCTCGTACTGAATCATTGGGGAGACAAATCAAGCAGCTGCAGAATGGATTGGGTACCGTGCTGGCTCCGCAAGAGTCTTGGTTGCTTATGCGTGGGATGAAGACACTAGAGGCGCGTATGGCTCACAGCGAAAAAAGTGCAGCTAAGCTTGCAAACTGGCTAAACGAGCGCAATGACATTGAAGCGGTATACTATCCGGGTTTGGAGAACCATCCAGCGCGTGCAGTTCATGAGAGTCAATCGAGCGGTTATGGTGCAGTGATATCGTTTGATGTGGGTTCTGGTGAGCGTGCAAAAGAGGTCCTCAGTCGTGTACGTATTCCCATTGTGGCGGTGAGTCTGGGAGCTGTGGAAAGTATCTTGTCGTACCCAGCAATGATGTCACATGCGGCTATGCCGCAAAGTGTCCGGTTGGAGCGCGGGATTACGGACGGTCTACTCCGTTTTTCCGTAGGTCTGGAGGACATTGATGACCTGATCCGTGATCTGGATGAGGCGTTGCGCTAGAGAGTTAGCACAACCGTAGCAGCTTAACGTTATACGAAGGAAGCAAATAGGTACAGCCCTAAGCAGCAGGTTTCCGGTATTCAGGAGACTTGCTGTTTTCTATATGAATGACATGATAGACAGTGTGAAAAAAGGCACTTTTCAGTCTAAGTATGGTTCCTTACCAAAAGATATGTTAGTATTATCATTAGGTTTTACTATGCTAAATAGCACAGACAACATACAAGGCTAGTCATGAACATACATTACGGCAGGGTTCGAACGCAGGTTTGTGAAAGCATTCTCGTTCATAAGTCCTGTCTTTCATTTCGTCGCCCTGTGACAGCGAAGGAGGATACACCATGAGTGTAATCGACCATATTTTAGATAAAGCCCTACGCGGCGAACGCCTGAATTTAGAGGATACCGTTGCTTTGTTCGAATCAGACGAGGTTGAAAAAATAGGTCATGCGGCCAATAAAGTCATGAATCGCATGCATCCCGATCCCATAAAAACCTTCGTCATCGGACGAAATATTAACTATACGAACGTGTGTGACGTATACTGCCGCTTTTGCGCTTTTTACCGCAGACCGGGTTCCGATGAAGGTTATGTTTTGCCGGATGAGGTGATTTTCCAAAAAATTAAGGAAACGCAGGATGTAGGTGGCACCGAAATCCTAATGCAAGGCGGTGTAAATCCAAACCTGCCGTTCAGCTATTATACCGATTTGCTAAAAGCTATTAAGGAACGTTTTCCCGATATCACGATGCACTCCTTCTCACCAGCTGAAATTCACAAAATGAAGGAAAAATCCGGTCTATCCATGGAGGAAACGATTCGGGCCATTCATGAAGCTGGGTTGGATTCGCTGCCAGGCGGAGGCGGAGAGATTTTGGACGACCGCACACGCCGCAAAATTAGCCGTCTCAAAGGCTCCTGGCGTGATTGGATGGATGTTATGCAAACAGCTCACAAGGTTGGGATGAACACGACAGCTACGATGGTTATCGGCTTTGGCGAGTTGATGGAGGAGCGTGCACTGCATTTGTTGCGTGTCCGTGATGCTCAGGACGAATGCATTGAAAACAAGTATAACTCTGAAGGATTTTTGGCCTTTATTCCATGGACCTTCCAACCAGACAACACCAACCTGAAGAAGGAACGCCAGACGCCAGAGGAGTATTTGAAAACTGTAGCGATCAGTCGTCTTGTTTTGGATAACATCAAGCATATCCAGTCTTCATGGGTAACCATGGGACCGGAAATCGGTAAAAAATCGCTGTACTACGGTTGCGATGATTTTGGCAGCACCATGATTGAGGAGAACGTAGTTTCCGCTGCAGGTGCAACGTATAAGGTCAACATTGAATCCATTTTACAGTTGATCCGTGAGACGGGTCACATTCCGGCACAGCGCAATACCCGTTATGATATTATTCGTACTTTTGACAGTGCCAGCAGTATTGAGCATGACTTTATTATGCAAAATTAAGACCTGTTATTACGCGCTATAACTAGAACGCTTATCTATCACTAATCCAAATGGAGGGATTGATGTAGATAAGCGTTCTTTGTCGTCTGTTAGAAACAACAGAATGGTTTAGATGGGCGGTCGGCTAGTCTCCTGCAAAGGACCGCCCTCTCCAAAGGTATACGGTCTATTTCGGTGAACAAATCTTTGAACTGCCACCGCCCTTGTAAGCGGCTGTTGCTAAAGAGTAGGGATGCTACAACATCCTTACTCTTTTTTAGTGTCTACATATTAGCTATATTGTATCATTATTGCCAATCCGCATGACAATGGAGTAAAAGCGTATTTTGGTTAATATATTGGGCTTTGCTACGTTTCCCAGCACTTCATATGCATGATCTCAGCCTGTGGGTCTGCCATTTGGATGACTGCCTTAAAGCGCTGCAAATCTAGAAGATGAACGCTGTAAACGATGACCATTTGTTCTTTTTTATCTGATTCACTTTTCATCTTACCCTTTATCTGGGCAGAGCCTTCAATAGGTGTGCCGTGTAAACGCAACCTGCGATATATGGCATCTTCGACAGTTTGCTGTTTTTTGCTGACAACACAGACCATGCGTCTCAGACCAGTAAACATCAGCCGGGTCGTTTCATATGCAGCGAGACAGGATAAGGCGGAATAGAGGGCTGGCTCCCATCCTAACACAAAGCCAGCCGTAATGAGCAGCAGGCCATTACACAACATTACAATCTGTATTAACGGAATTTTCCGATGGGTTAGTACCAAAGTGGATGGACGGCCATCGTCAGATTCGCTAAGTCCTAGTGAATCAAGCAGCCCCCCGTGACGAGCTGTCAGTGCTGCGCCAAGCCCAATACAGATTCCGCCTCCCAAAGCGCATACGACCGGATGGCCGCTCACTGCCGGAAAAGGCGAGAGAATGATGGCTGAGCCTGAAAAGGCAAACAAGCCGGGGAGTGCGCGAAGCAGCATGGGCTTGTGAGTAAACAAAGAATACAGCAGCATTAGTGGCAAGTTTAATACGAATAGCAGCAATCCAAAATGCTCCTGTGTGTAAAGCGACATGAGTCTGGAGATTCCTGTAACGCCTCCAGCGATCATATCGTGCGGATGTAAAAACAATTCCAGACCGACGGATGCCGTAATTCCGCCAATCACCGTATAAAAGACAGGGAACCTGCTCGCATCTCCTGAAGCGGGCTTCACAAGCCGCCTCATAGAGTTTCGGCATGTTTTACAGCGTGCGGCATAGCCTTCCCTCCTATGGATTGTCGTATCCAGCTTTTACAGTTACGCCGATTTGCTTTCTTCCTTTCGTAAACGAGGGTCCTTAAATTTGAATATTTTGTTTAGCATATTAAAGATAGGCTTTGACTGCTTTGTCAGAAGTGGTCCAAGAATTGCCAGTATGAGTACATAGATGGCTGCAAAAGGTTGAACAATATCAAGCAAACCGCCTTCTTTACTCAAGTTGGCCATGATGATCGAAAATTCGCCTCGCGCCACAATAGTTAAACCGATATTTGCGGATGCTTTGGGAGATAAGGACGCCGTACGCCCAGCCAGCATACCCGCCCAAATATTACCAAATAGTGTGAGAAGGACTGCTGCCAGCGCAAGCCATATGGCGTTACCTCCTAAGGACAGCGGATCAATGGAGAGTCCGAAGCTGAAGAAGAACAGGGCACCGAAGAAATCACGGAAAGGAACAATTAAATGTTCAATCCGTTTGGCGTGTTCCGTTTCGGCCAGTACTAGACCAACCAGCAGGGCTCCAATAGCTTCCGCTACATGAATCGTTTCCGAAAAGCCAGCCACCAGAAACAGTGAGCCAAAAACAACAAGTCCGAATACCTCATTGGAGCGGATACGGAGAATCCGATTTAGCAGAGGGACGGCCTTTCGACCGATAATAATAACTGCAAGCATAAAGCCAAGCGCGATGAGTGCCGATAGCAGTACACCCCCGAGCGAGGAAGAATCGCTAAGAACCAATCCGGAGAGGATGGAGATGTAGACGGCGAGGAAAACATCCTCAAACATAATAATACCTAAAATCATTTCTGTTTCAGCATTAGCGGTACGCTTGAGATCGACCAGCACCTTGGCTGCAATAGCACTGGATGATATTGTCGTAATTCCGGCAATAACCAGTGTCTCTGCTACAGGAAAGCCGCTCAGAAAGCCCAGAGCCAGCCCCAGTGTAAAATTGATGCCAATATAAATGGTACCGCCTACAGCAATGGAACGACCTGATTTAATCAACCGACCTACTGAGAACTCCAGCCCTAAGTAGAAGAGAAGAAACAGCACTCCGATTCTCCCCATAAAATCAATAAACGGGGCGCTTTCGATAAACCGAAAATCAAAATGCCATAGCTCCATCGCATGCGGTCCAACTGCCATTCCGATCAGAATATAAAAAGGGATGACCGAGAAGCGCAGTTTGGAGGATATCAGCCCGGCTGCAGCGATTAGAGCAATAGCCAAACCAACCTCAAATACCAGATGATCCATCCAATCACCCGCTTCCGTTCATAAGGATTTGTTTAAAGCGTTTCTGCTGGTCACGTTCTCCAACAACAACTACAGTGGCATCATCGCTAATAATCACTTCAGGGCCAGGATTTACATATTTTTTTCCCTTTTTCTCCACAATGGCAATAACCGTGGCGCCCGAATTTTGCCTTACATCCAGCTCCCCGATGGATTTGCCAACACTTGCATAGTGGGATTCCACTCTATACCATTCGATAATAAAATCGTCAAAAGTCATTTCTACACTTTCAAGCTGCTTGGGCTTATAAGTCATACCTCCGATGATAGAGGCTACCAATCGTGCTTCCTGATCATTCAGGGTTGTCATAGAAATGCTTTGTTCCAGATCCTCGTAATCAAAGTGATATAGTTCACGTCTGCCATCATCATGAATAATAATGACAATTCGGTCACCACTCTCCGCATCTATTCGATACTTAATTCCGATTCCTGGCAAAATAGACTCTCGAATATCCATTTATAAAGCCTCCTGTATAATACGTTTATTTAAGTGAATGATATGGGAAATAAATCACATACTTTGGGAGTGACATGATAAAATTAGAATTCATTAAATTTTAAATAAGGATGAAAAATGAAATTTTACGCATTAGATGAATAGGAAAAATTAGCAAAGAGACATGCAAATGTGGTGATATGCATGCTAAAAGGAGGTTAAGCCACATAACTAGAGGTGAATTTGATGGGGAACAAGAATAATTGCTTCTTTAGCTTACAGATGACAGGAATAAAAGGCAGACGTAGTTTAGGAATGCTCATGAGCAGCACAAGCGCTATCAAAATGACAAAGGGAAGTGATTTAGCCGCAGCAATCACCAGATGAAGTAACGGGGAGGATTTGCGCACCGCTGGTTTGGAATGATGTTCCAGACCGTGAGAGTCCGTTTCTAACGAAGTAACATCAGCCTGAAGCATAAGTGAAGAACCCGAAGTAAATTGTAGGGATTGAGTGGTGTCTTCCGCGTGAAACGTCACAGGTAGGGACAAAATCTGAACGAGGCTCAATATGACAATCATGAAAGTACGCAGCATGTTCAGCATCGTTGACATCTTATCTCCTCCCTCTTGTGAAAAATTCATATCACTATAACCTTAACATACCCCGCCCTAAATATTCAAACGGCTTTCGTTTTTTACCTAATCACGGTAATTGTTTATAACACGCTTCAAGTCTCTTTGAAACCTGATCAGCCTCTTTTGCATATGTCTTTCTGTTTCCAGTCGTTCACTTCGTATAACCCTTCGGAGGCCGCCATATACTGAAAGCAGTGATCGAAAGGAGTGAGCCAATGGAACTGTTTACAGTGTGGACCAATACAGACGGAGATCAAGAAACCGACCGTTTTTACGAAGTGGTCAAAAGTAGAACCAAGGGACTACATATGTCACGGCGCGGATTTCGATTCACTTTCAGACAGCTGGACAACAAAGTGGCATGGACCTGCAAGGGCACTGAAAGCAATTCGGCGTTTGAAAGCTTTCTTCCCTGTGTATACAGCATCATGTCTTCGGCAATAGCGGATTATATTATCGAAGTCAGGGAGTGGAGGATACTCAATCATATTCTCAACAAAGCCTGCTCGTTGCTGGAGAAAGAGGACGTTGAACAAATTCGTAGTATGATTCGCTCACTGTTAAATGATGATGGTCCCCGAGGACGTTTAAAGCGTCATGGTAAGCTGACCACTCTCCTGGAAAAGGATTTCAAGGAGCTTCGTGTGATCAATTTGGAAGGGCTTATTCAATTCAGACTGCATGTGTATAAAAAAGAGCTTGAAGAAATCGTTGACTATGCCATGGAAGAATTCTGGGCAGATCGGCAATACGAAGAATTTATGGGGCTGCTTAAATATTTTGTGTTTTTTCAGGAAAGCAAAGTTCCACTCGTGCATGTACTTCACCAAGGGGGGCATGATTTTACCATTCTCGATAGTGCCATGGTGCCCATACCGACTCCTGATGCAGATGATATTATTGTGGAAATGCCCGGTATTGAACTGGAGATGGAGGTTGAAGATCGAATCGTCAGTACCCTTATTTCGATATCTCCTGCTTCCATTATATTGCACACAGACGATGAGCACACCCCTATTGTGCGGACGCTCCTGCATATTTTTGAAGATAAAGTGAAGCTAAGCAGACTTTATCCGGGGCAGGATGTTCAAAAATAATCAATAGTTCGTATAAACCCATGGATTTCTGGAAAGCCTTTGCCTCAAGGGGAGGTTTTTTATGAGATCCATGTTGGTATGGAAACGGGTTTTGGGAACCATGTTAATCGCAATTTGTCTGGTATTGCCAGGCAATGAGGTTTACGGTCACAAAGAACCGGTCCAGCATAAGAAATGGCAGTCTGCACCTGTTTTAGCTCCACGCGAAGAGCAGGTTATTACGACCATGACGGTCACGGCAACAGGATATACAGCAGGCTATGAATCCACTGGCAAACGGCCGAATCATCCGGGTTACGGTATTACGTATTCCGGTGTAAAAGTGCGTCGTGACAAAAATACACTGTCCACGATTGCGGCTGATCCGAAGATGTTTCCTTTGGGCAGCATATTGTACATTCCAGGTTACGGCTACGGGATTGTAGCAGATACAGGTTCAGCGATTAAAGGCAATAAAATTGACTTGTATTTTAAAACAATCCGGCAGGTGTATTCTGAATGGGGCAAGAAAGATGTGGATGTTCAAATCATAAAAAAAGGAAACGGAAAGTGTACGGAAAAAATGATAAAATCGCTGCAAAAGGCGATAGAAACGCATAAGACCATTCCGCCCGAGACACTGGATGCTTCCATATAATCCTTGAATATTGTTTTTCCTGACTTCACATACTATGTTTCGGGATGAGCTTATCCCGCAAAACCATACTGGGAGGTTGAGGAAATATGCCAAATCAAGGCGGAAGTTCTTTCACGAACAAAGGCTTCAAGGCAAACACAGGAAATCAGTTCAAAGCGGAATTTGCACAAGACGATACGGTAGGCGTTGTTTCTCAAAAGGTAAAGCAGTCTGAACAAAATAAAATTCAAGACAACTTCCAAACACCAAATGAGAAGTATGACGAAGAATTTGCTACAGATCAAGGCGGTACAAGTGCAGTAGCGCAAAAAGTTCAAAACTCCAGTCGCAGCAAAATTCAAAGCAATGCACAAACACCGAACGAAAAGTTCGACGAGAACTTTAACACAAAATAAAAAAGCATACTCAACGCGAAATGCTCCGGATTGATTCCGGAGCATTTCGCGTTGAGTAAAAGTGGCTAGATACAATAGGTCTGAGGTTTTATCTCCTTTTTAATTTTTTTTAAGGTGGAATTAAGGTTTAAAGTGCAAAATAAAGTCAGTTAAACAACACCACCTTGAAGCATAGGGTTTGGGAGGAGATATACAATGGACGAATTTAAAAATAATAATTCCGGGCGCCGGAACGACAATGATCAGGTTGATAACGATAAAGCAACTCGGCAAAACGATTCAAACGGTTCCTCATATTATTATTCCTATGGCCCTTTTTCCTCAGTGCAGTCGGACGGACAACGCAGGGAAGGGCAGTCGGTGGAGGACGTTGAGATTACGCCACCGCAGGCAGTGAGACCGCTTCCTTCCTCTTATCAACGTGCTATGCCTGAGCAACAGGATGGTTCTGGTCGGAATAGTGGAAACTGGCAATTTAAACCCAATAAACCCAAGTCGCAGGTAAAAACGATCTTATTATCTTTTTTAGCCGGAATGCTGGTCATTACGGTATTGATGTATACAGCTGACCGAACCAATATGTTCACACCGGAGACAGCGTTGACTTCGGCGGCAGCTGAAAGCGGAGAAACGACGAATTCGGGAACCGCTAACTCGTCTCCAAGCGCAGTTCCGGCTGTGATGCCTTCAGGTACGGCTGATGTTCAATCTGTTGTGGCCAAGGCTGGTCCGGCAGTCGTCAAAATTGAAACGCTTGCCAAGCAATCGAGTGCTGGCAGCGGCAGACAAAGCAGCCCTTATTACAATGACCCGCTGTATCAATACTTTTTCGGTAATCAGTATGGCGATAGTGGCAGCAGCGGCAATAGTAACGAAAATGAAGGTAGCAACAGTGGACAGCTGACTCCGCTGGGTATTGGTTCCGGTTTTATTTTTGATAAATCGGGTTACGTCCTGACCAACAACCATGTTGTGGAAGGCGCGAGTGTGGTTCAGGTTACAGTAGAGGGAACCAACAAGCCTTACGAAGCCAAGGTCTTGGGCAAAAATGCAGATCTAGATTTGGCAGTTCTTAAAATTGAAGGAAAAAATAACTTCCCTACCGTAACCTTGGGAGACTCCGATAACGCTAAAGTCGGCGAGTGGATGGTTGCAATCGGTAACCCAGAAGGCTTTGAACATTCAGTAACAGCCGGTGTGCTAAGTGCGAAAGAGCGTACTATCACCATTAACAGTGAATCAACTGGAAAACCGACGCAATACAAGCATCTCATCCAGACGGATGCCTCCATTAATCCTGGTAACTCTGGCGGACCGTTGTTAAATCTTCAAGGGCAGGTTATCGGTATGAACGTAGCTGTGAGTGCAGATGCACAGGGGATCGGGTTTGCGATTCCGTCCAATACGATTTTGGAAGTCGTCGATAAGCTGAAAAATAACCAACCTATTCCGAAAGAACCTGTACCTTTCATTGGTGCAAGTCTGCTAAACTTGAGCCCTGAAGTAGCCAAGGAATTGGGTACATCTCTGACCGAAGGTTCGGTTGTTCGGGATATTATATACAAATCACCAGCTTATCAGGCCGATCTGCGTCCTTACGATGTAATTATCGGAGCCAATGGCACGCCTTATAGCACATCACAGGAGTTAATTCAATTTATCCAAAAACAAAAAGTGGGTACAGCACTTACGCTTAACATCGAACGAGCCGGGCAGAAAAAAGATATTCAGCTGAAAATAGGCAACAAAAATGATTTTAGCTCGACTCTTCAGCAGTAAGAGAATAACTCTAAAATTGAACATGAACGTAAGAAACGGAAGGAAGACGCCCCTTCCGTTTCTTGCTGTATGCGGTGGCAAGATGCTACACGCGTCTACTCCTGCTACAATAGAGGGAAAAGAAGAAGAGATAAAGGAGTTTGATCGTGTATGCGTTCTACTATTCTGATCATTGATGACGATGAAAAAATCGTATCCATGCTGCGCAGAGGGCTGGCTTTTGAAGGATATGAAGTGCTGACAGCCGCCAATGGAGCAGAGGGATTAAATAAAATGCTAACAGCTGAGCCTGATTTGGTCGTGCTGGATGTAATGATGCCGCAGGTCGATGGTTTTGAGGTTTGCCGGCGTATGCGAGAGGGAGGAAGCACGGTACCTGTCCTAATGCTTACAGCCAAGGATGAGGTGGAGAACCGGGTGAAGGGTCTGGATCTGGGGGCTGATGATTATCTCGTGAAGCCGTTTGCTCTGGAGGAGCTGCTAGCACGAGTGCGAGCGCTTTTGCGGCGTAAAACTGAACAGCAGGACAATAATGGGAACCGGCTTACCTTCGAGGATTTACAACTGGATAATGAATCGCGTGAAGTGGTTCGTGGTGGCAAACGCTTGGAACTGACGGCCAAAGAATTTGAACTGCTCCATTTGTTCATGCAAAACCCGAAACGCGTTCTGTCGCGTGATCTGATTATGGATAAAATTTGGGGCTATGACTATAGCGGGGAATCGAATGTGCTGGAAGTATATATTGCCATGTTGCGACAAAAAACCGAGCAGGATGGTGGCAAACGGCTTATTCGTACCATTCGGGGAGCTGGCTATATTTTAAGAGGTGATGTGTAATATGTCTATTAGGTGGCGGCTGACAGCTTGGTATTCGAGCATCTTGGCTATAGTGCTTGTCATTTTTGGTCTGGCTATTTACGGACTAGTATATTACTACACATATAATGAAGTGAAAAGTCAGCTTATGACTCAGGCGCCACAGATTAACAAGCAATTACGCCTTATTATAAAAGGGGGATTGTTTGAGGTCCCTAACCTGGATCTGGGATTGGAGCAGGGGCGTGGAATAGATGACTCACAGCTCTATGTTCAAATTTACAATTATACGTCCGGTGTAACTAAAACGACCCAAAATATGAAAGACCTTAGTATCACCTTCCCTGTTCCGTCTACAGCGGCAGGAGCAGTTCAAAATGAGGGAGTTCGGCGTGTGAACGTAAATGGTGATTCCTTTATGATTTATCAACAGTCAATTAAATCCGAGGAATTGGGCTTGGTGGTCGGGCTGCTACAGGTAGGGCAATTCACGGGCTCTCAGGACCGACTCATGAACAGGTTACAAAATGTGCTTGTGTACGGTTCGTTATTTGCCTTACTGGCTGCTGCGACCTCTGGTCTCTTCCTGGCTCGTAAATCTATGAAGCCGCTGGTTAAGGTCATTGAGGGGGCCAATCAGATTCAATCGAGCAATGATTTGAGTGTTCGGATTGAATATGACGGTCCGCCAGATGAAATTGGACAATTGATCGGGACGGTTAACAACATGCTGGGGCGTACAGAAGTGTTCTACAAGGAACTTGAAGATGCATATGGTGCGCAGCGCCGCTTTGTGGCCGATGCTTCCCATGAACTGCGCACACCCTTGACAACGATTCGTGGCAACGTTGATTTTCTGCTCAAAATGTGGACTACTGAACCGGGCGAGCGACCGAATATGGATGAAGCCATGATTCGCGAGCTTTCCATGGAGGCGCTGAATGACATGGCGGATGAAGGCAAACGAATGAGTCGCTTGGTGAGCGATATGTTGTCACTCGCAAGAGCGGACACAGGGAAAACGTTCGATAAGATGCCTGTTGCGCTGGAGCCGCTCGTAAACGAGGTTGCTCGTCGTGCTCAGTTTTTGGAGCGAACGGCCGAATGGAATGTAGGCGACTTTTCGTTGTTGAATGGTATTTATATGGACGGAAGCAAAGATTATTTGCAGCAAATGCTATTCATTTTCATTGATAATGCTTTTAAGTATACACCTGAAGGCACAGTCCGATTTGATGCGATTGTATATCAGGGACAGGTGGGGCTACGAATCAGTGATACAGGCATTGGTATGGACAAAAGTGAGGTTCCCTTTATTTTTGACCGGTTTTACCGGGCAGATGAGTCACGCGGCGTGACAGAGGGAATTGGCTTGGGATTATCGATTGCCAAGTGGATTATTGATGAACATCAGGGGTCTGTGGAAGTGGTTACGCGCCAAGGAGAAGGAACGACCTTTGTCATTTGGCTTCCAGTCAGCTTTTCCGCGCCTTTGGAATAGGCTATAATAGGAGGGGAACTACATCATAGAATTGGCCGGTAGAGGCATAAAAGCCCACAGCTGTCCAGTTATTGGAGCTGTATACTGTGTCGAAGAAAGTGGGGGCTATTTTTGGAGGTACTCAGAATTTCGCCCCGGGGTTACTGCTACGGCGTAGTCGATGCCATGGTATTGGCTCGTCAGGCAGCCAGAAATTTGGATTTACCCCGGCCTATTTATATACTAGGCATGATTGTTCATAACAGTCATGTTACCAATTCCTTTGAAGACGAAGGGATCATTACATTGGACGGACCGAACCGGATGGAGATTTTAAGCCAGGTAGAGAGTGGTACTGTCATCTTCACTGCTCATGGCGTATCACCAGAGGTTCGCAAGCTGGCACGTGACAAGGGATTGACTACGGTTGACGCAACCTGTCCTGACGTGACGAAGACACATGATCTGATCCGGGAGAAGTCAGCCGAAGGCTATCAGATTGTTTATATTGGCAAAAAGAATCATCCAGAGCCAGAGGGAGCTATCGGTATTGCTCCTGACCATGTTCATCTGATTGAAAAGGAAGAAGAGATTGACGGTCTTACACTGTCAGCAGACAAAATCCTGATTACGAACCAGACAACCATGAGTCAATGGGACATCAAGCACATTATGAAGAAGCTGTTGGAGAAGTACCCAGGTGCCGAAATACACAATGAAATCTGTTTGGCGACGCAGGTACGTCAGGAAGCGGTAGCTGAGCAGGCAGGACAGGCGGATCTGGTAATTGTAGTCGGTGACCCGCGAAGCAACAATTCCAACCGATTGGCTCAGGTGTCGGAGGAAATAGCTGGTACCACGGCTTATCGTATTTCTGATATAACCGAGCTGAAGAGGGAGTGGCTTGAGGGCGTAGCCAAAGTAGCTGTGACCTCCGGGGCTTCAACACCTACGCTGATTACCAAAGAGGTCATTACGTATTTGGAACAGTATGATGCGGATAACCCGGAAACATGGGAGATTCGGCGAACTATTGATATGAAAAAACTGTTGCCTCCTGTACGAGAAAAGTCAAAAACGACGAATTAGTATGTGATTGATTACAGCCGTTATTCGGATACAAAGTCCGGGTAGCGGCTTTTTTTAAACTGTTTAAGTGCCGATATTATCCAATTAGACCAGCTACACTAATTCAAAAAAATAGAACAAGTCGGGATAATTAAGCCTTGACGAGTCGAGCTAAAACAGGTATAGTTGCTTTAACGAATAAAAGCTTAAAAGCGAACAAGCGTCTAAGTGTCATAATATTATCCTATGTGGTTGTAAAATATGGTTTATAGAGAGGAAGAAAAAAATGATCGTAATCGCTGGTGTTCAAACACCTGAAGAACATATTCAAGCTATTGTTGAAGTTATTGAAAAAGAAGGATTGCAGGCTCATGTATCGCGAGGATCGGATCGTACGATTATCGGACTGATTGGAAGCGTAGAGCCGAAGCTGGCAGAACATCTACGCCAAATGAAGGGTGTAGAAAATGTGGTTAAAATTTCGAAGTCCTACAAATTGGCCAGCCGTGATTTTCATCCGGAAAATACGGTGATCTCCATCAAAGGTGTAAATATCGGCGGGGGCGAGCTAGTCGTTATGGGAGGACCATGTGCTGTTGAGTCTGCTGCACAGATCGATGAAATTGCCGGATTGGTCAAAGCTGCAGGCGCGCAAGTCCTTCGTGGAGGTGCTTTTAAGCCGCGTACAGGGCCATACAGCTTCCAAGGAACGGGTGTAGAAGGTTTAATCATGATGGCTGAGGCGGGCCAGAAGCACGATCTCTTGACCATCACAGAGGTCATGACACCTGAATACGTAGACATCTGCGCGGAATACGCCGATATTCTGCAAGTAGGTACACGTAATATGCAAAACTTTGATCTTCTGCGCAAGCTGGGTACTTGCGGCAAGCCAGTATTGCTCAAGCGCGGTTTCAGCTCGACTTATGACGAGTTCTTGAATGCTGCTGAGTACATCTTGGCAGGCGGCAATCCGAATGTTATGTTGTGTGAGCGCGGTATCCGTACATTCGAAACTTACACGAGAAATACGCTCGATTTGTCCGCGATCCCTGTTTTGCAACAGTTGAGCCATTTACCGGTCATTTCCGATCCTAGCCATGGCACAGGTAGACGTGAACTGGTTGTTCCTATGACGAAGGCTTCGGTAGCTGCCGGAGCGGATGGTTTAATTATTGAAATGCATACAGACCCTGACAACTCGATGACGGGTGATGGTGTACAGTCCCTATTCCCGGATCAATTTGCAGATTTACTAAAAGATTTAGAACTGTTAGCCCCTGCAATTGGGAAAACATTCCACACGCCTAGTGCCGTATCTAAAAACTAATTATTAACATTAATGCATAAAAGTTTTGCCGCAATGCAGTAAATGAGAGTAAAATCACCAAAAAGCCCGATGTTTCGGGCTTTTTGTATTGTTTAAATGTTATCAAGGGCGTAAGCATATCTAACATTAGTTTAAAAAATACCTTACATAGCTATTGACCCGTGTCATGTTTGAGATTTATAATGACGACAGAAAAAAACATTCGATCATGAACATTTCAGGGTTGTATAAGACTTAATGTTCGGAAAAATTGGGAGGAAGAAGACATGTCCGTTGAAAACGTATTGAAAACAATTCAAGAAAATAATATTGAGTGGGTAGATTTTCGTTTTGTAGATTTGTCTGGTCGTGCTCACCATATTTCGTTGCCAGCTTCCGAAGTAGATGAAGAAACATTTGTTAACGGTGTTGCTTTCGACGGTTCTTCCATTCCCGGCTATCGTGGCATTGAGGAATCCGACATGGTTATGCTGCCCGATCCAGAAGCGGTTTTTATCGACCCTTTCACTCAGCATCCTACACTGAATATCCTGTGTGACATTGCTACGCCAGACGGCGAAAAATATGACCGTGATCCTCGTGGCATTGCTAAAAAAGCTGAGGAATTTCTGCAATCCGCAGGAGTGGGCACAGCGGCATTCTTTGCACCTGAATCTGAATTTTTCATCTTTGATGATGTTCGCTACGAAAGTGGCATGAACAGCTCCTCCTTCTTCGTAGATTCTGAGGAAGCAGCTTGGAACACGAACCGCAAGGAAGAAGGCGGCAACCTGGGCTTTAAAGTGGGAGTGAAGGGCGGCTATGTACCTGTAGCACCAGTAGACACCCAACAAGACATTCGTAGTGAAATGTGCCGTTTGCTTGAAGAAGCAGGTCTGAGAATTGAGCGCCATCACCATGAGGTGGCTACAGCAGGCCAAGCGGAAATCAACTTCCGTTTTGATACACTCAAGAAAACAGCAGATAACCTGCTCGTTTATAAATACATTGTACACAACACAGCTCGTCAATATGGTAAAGTGGCAACATTCATGCCGAAACCAATTTTCGGGGACAACGGAAGTGGTATGCACGTTCACCAATCTATTTTTGACGGCGATACTCCTTTGTTCTACGAAAAAGGTGGTTATGCTAATCTGAGCGAAATGGCTCTTCATTACATTGGTGGTATTCTGTACCACGCACCTGCGTTGATCGCTTTGACCAACCCAAGTACCAACTCGTTCAAACGTCTCGTTCCTGGTTACGAAGCGCCGGTTAACCTGGTATTCTCCAAAGGTAACCGTTCTGCGGCTGTACGTATTCCAGTAGCGGCTGTTACTCCTAAAGGCTGTCGGATCGAGTTCCGTACACCGGACTCCACAGCTAACCCTTACCTCGCCTTCTCAGCAATGCTGATGGCGGGTCTGGATGGCATCAAGCGCAAACTGAACCCAATCGAATTGGGCTATGGTCCACTCGACACTAACATCTATGAGCTGTCTGATGCTGATAAAGGCAAAATCCGCAGTGTACCTGGTACACTGGATGAAGCTCTGGACGCTCTGGAAGCCGATTACGAATTCCTGACTGAGGGCGGCGTATTTACGAAGGACTTTATTGATAACTATGTAGAGTTCAAACGTTCTGAAGCTAAATCGGTGAATATCCGTGTTCATCCACATGAATACAGCTTGTATTTTGACTGCTAATACTGCATCGATAGCATAGCTGCTTTTGAATAACGCTCATTAGCCTGCGGGGAATAGTTGTTGTTCAAGATAGGTCTCCGGTCTCACGCCGGAGACCTTTTACCATTAAGAAGAATATTACAAAATGAAGATGTTAAATATATTAACATTCACAGCTTTGTCACATCGTAAAGGAATTCGGAAACATTTTTATACAAGTCTTGAACGCATTTATGAATACTGCTATCATAGCGATAATATCCACACCAGAGTAGAGAAGGGATGGGAAATTGTTGAGTAAGAGAGCCTACAATTTTAATGCAGGACCGGCGGCATTGCCGCTTAAAGTACTGGAACGTGTACAAGCTGAATTCGTAGATTTCCAGGGAACAGGGATGTCCATCATGGAAATGTCTCACCGTGGAGCCGTGTATGAATCTGTTCATAATGAGGCGCAGGAACGTTTGTTATCTCTGCTGGGCAACCCACAAGGCTACAAGGTGTTGTTCCTCCAAGGGGGGGCAAGTACGCAGTTTGCCATGCTGCCTTTAAATTTCTTGAGTGAAGAGCAGATCGGAAGCTATGTAATGACAGGTAGCTGGTCGGACAAGGCATATAAAGAAGCTAAGCTATTGGGCAAGGCTCACATTGCCGCCTCCTCCGCTGATGAGAAATACATGCGTCTTCCAAATGTGGATTCCTTGGACTTGCCTGAGAATACTGCATATGTGCATATGACGTCCAATGAGACGATTGAAGGTACACAATTTAAGCAATTCCCGGATACGGGTTCCGTACCGCTGATTGTGGACATGTCCAGTGATATTTTTTGCAAACCTTTTGATGTTACTCAATTTGGATTGATTTATGCTGGTGCGCAAAAAAATCTGGGACCTTCTGGTGTAACGGTCGTGGTTGCCCGTGAAGAGCTACTGGCTTCCTCACCAGGTAATATTCCTACAATGCTGCGTTACAGTACTTATCAAAAGAATAACTCTCTCTACAATACTCCCCCATCCTTTGCCATATACATGGTGAATGAAGTACTCAAATGGATCCAGGAGGAAGGCGGTTTAGAAGGCATCGAGCGTGTGAATCAGCAGAAAGCTGCTCTGCTATACGACCGTATTGACAGAAGCGAAGGCTTCTATCGTGGCTGTGTGGACAGTGCTGATCGTTCTATTATGAACGTAACCTTCCGCCTTGCAAATGAGGATCTGGAAAAACAATTTATTAAAGAATCCGAACAAGCGGGTTTCATCGGATTGAAGGGGCATCGTAGTGTAGGGGGGCTTCGCGCCTCGATCTACAATGCGGTTCCACTGGAGAACTGTCAAGCATTAGCCGAGTTTATGGATGGATTTAAGCAACGTAACAGTTGATTACACAGACATATATTTCGATACACGTATTTGAAATCGAAAAGTAAAAATAAAGCCTTCCCTGAATGTGTATAGGGGAAGGCTTTTAGTGGTGTAGGGAAATTGATATTTTTTTGTCGTTTGATGTCTATATCCCTCTGATTTTGTTAAAATGAAGAGAGTGCATGCTTTCAGCGTACACATTTTGGTTAGACTTTAGGTTATTTGTCTGATGAATTTAATGATGAAAGGAATGAAAAACTGATGCCATTACATATTGTGCTTGTCGAGCCGGAAATTCCAGCTAACACAGGGAATATTGCCAGAACATGTGCTGCAACCGGAACTCATCTGCATCTGGTTAAGCCACTGGGTTTTCGTACCGATGATGCTACGTTAAAACGGGCTGGGCTTGATTATTGGTATGCTGTCCACATTGAGTATCACGAGTCTTTTGCTGAAGTACAAGAGAAATATCAAGCAGGTCGCTTTTTTTATGCGACGACAAAGGCAAAACAGCAGTATAGTGATATTGAATTTCAGGATGGAGACTTTTTGGTATTTGGTAAAGAAACGAAAGGTTTGCCTCCTGAGCTGTTAGCTGCTAATCCTGATACATGTATCAAGATGCCAATGTCAGATAAAGTAAGATCTCTAAACTTGTCGAATTCCGCTGCGATTATTGTATATGAAGCGCTGAGACAATTGGATTTTCCAGGTTTATCGTAATAAACATCAATCGATCAAGTATAAATGCGAATAAAGAACCAGGACCATAGTTGCTGATAAAAGTTGCACTATTATTGCTCGAAAGTACAAGATAGTAGAGTTTGAATAAAGGATATATGGTCATAAATTTGCGGAAATTCTCTGTGAAAGCTAATGATAATTAGCTTTCCGGTCGATAAAAATATTATAGACATTCTGTACCATACTTTGATATGGTTCATGATTTTATGAAAAAATGTAATAAAATTTCCTGCGATCAGCAGGATTCGACAAAAAGACAGCGAATACTACATAAAGAATAGTGTCTTTGTACCTAGTTTTTCGCCTGGAAAGAAAATTGAAAGCTAATACTCAATAGGAGAGGTGTACGATCACGATGAAACCTGCCGGTGTGGTACGTAAAGTTGATCAGTTGGGGAGAATAGTTCTGCCTAAGTCACTACGTAAAAGATATCAAATGAATGAGGGAGATCCTGTCGAAATTTTGGTTCAGGGCGACCATATTATTTTGGAGCGTTATCGTCCAAAATGTGTATTCTGCGGCTCAATAGAACAAGTGAACGATTTCAAAGAACGTTATATTTGTGCTCAATGCTTGACAGAAATGACACAGTACTCCTCCTAAATGAGGCAAAAGCATCACGACATTCGTTCGTGATGCTTTTTTTCGGATAGAGCTATGCCTGAACAGCATATATTTAATTGGATAGTAAACTACACCTAACTATTTATAGAACAAAAAATGAGTAGGGACTGGACGCAAATTACCATCTGACGGTTTGTTTACGATTCGGCCGTTTAGTATAAGGGACGAGGAACCGCCGCCGTCCAAATTATAAGCATCTTGAACACCCAGATTGAACATCTTCCCTTGGAGTTCTTCGAGCGTTGCACCTGAACCCCCACTTTCATTGTAGCCGTCTACGACAATAATGAGCAACTGATCATCTTTATAGTTGCCAATGACTGTACGTGGAGCCCGCTTGGGAGAGACTTTCCATTTATCAGGAATAGGCACTTTTTGTCCCCTTTGTAACAGAACGGGAACGAAGGTAGCTCCAAAGGCAGGTTTTAAGCTGTCAAGAGCACCTTGATTGTAAAATTTGCCCCCAATAAGCTTGCCGTCGTTACTCAATCCAACGAATGACAAGTCCTTGAAACTCGACTGAAAGCCAGTAAGGTAGCGGCCGTTCAAGACAGTAGTGCTTAATGGATAGCGTTTGCCATCTCCATCGGCAAAGCCGCCTGCGTTGATGCCAGCAATAGCTCCGTGTCTCAAGACTGCACGCATGGTCGTTTCTGAGCCACCCAACTTGTCATTTCCCAAAGACATTTTCATTGCCGTAGGATCTTTAAGTTTGACTTTCATAGCGTATCCGTGATAAATTCCCGGGTTTACTTTAAATAATTCAATGGTAATCCGGTTGCTATCTACCTGGTAATAGGGAACACCCAGTTTGGCAGTGATGCGACGATTATAGATAACCGCGGGTCGCTTGGACTGCGCAGAGGCAGTCACGACAAGCTGATTCATCGTTTGGGTCGTTTGTTTGTAGAGCTCAGACGTCCGGCGAATCGTAGATAAGGTATACGTTGCTGTTTGCTTGGCTTCATCAAGCTGCTTGCCTACTGATTGCGCTTGTAGAGTGATTTCGGCTTTTTGCAGACTCGGAGATGTAGATTTAGGAAAGCTCAAAGGGGGATGCACTAACAAAATACACCCTAACAAACCGATAAAAGGAGCAAGGGCCAACATAAAGAACCGGTTTACTAGCTTTGTATCTACATTCATTTTAGCAAGTCCATTTTTTTCTGAAGTGTATTGAGTTGCTGCTTGACTTCATTTAATTGAGTATACAGTTTATTGCTATTATCGGTCTTGTTATTGGCATTATCCTTTGTAAAGGTCAGTAGTTCGTTGAAGGACTGAACTTTGCCCTGCAATCCGCTAACTTCCTTGGAAAGTGCAGTCAGTTGCTTTTCATAGTCGGATTTGAGTGCCTGAATCTGTTGGTCTGTATGGGTTTGCATTTCGTTTAGCATTTGCTGCTTCAAGTGATTGCTATACAGATAGGTTGCGAGAGCACCTAGTATAATAAGAATGAACCAAAATAGCAGAAAAGTCTTTACGGGCAACCCCTTTCTTGAATTGCTCCGCCGGGCTTCGGCAGGAGGACGTTCAGGTGAAGCTTGCATGCGATTTTCAACTCCCGTGTAAATTCAAATTTCCAGTCTTTATTTGCAGTACCAATTCTATCATGGGCCTATTTATTTCGCAAAAGCGAAATAGTCATATAAAAATATTGGAAAAAGAGATTGCATCGGAAGGAAGTCCTAGGATACAATTTCCTTAAATCGTTTTCGCTTCCTATACGTTCACATTTACGCAATTTCTACATAAGCATTCTTTAGTTTTATGATTATTTTCGTTAAATATGTATTTTTTTGTAAATCAGGAGGTTTAGATATGAGAAAAATATGGCAGGTGGTCATCATAGATATTCATCCTACAAGTATGCTGGGAACAAAGCTTATTTTGGAAGACCAGCAGGATTTGCTTGTTAGAGGGATGTCTTCCTCCGGCACAGAAGGCCTGGAGCTGGTTTGCTCCATTCGCCCGGAAATTATTTTAATGGACTATAGGTTGCCTGAGGGAACGGCGGAACCGTTTTTGACACAAATGCGGGTCTTGTCTCCGGACAGCCATATTGTTATTATGACGGATGAGGACAATATTACGTTGTTCCAGCAGTTAATCTCGCTTGGTGCAAATGGAATGCTATCCAAGCAGGCATCACCGAGCCAGTTAATTCACCTGATCAACGGTTTGCGCGAAGGATTTGCTTCATTACCGATGGATTGGATTCGTTGTGGAAACTGGCCATTTATGCCGTTAATGGCTTCGGAGCCTTTTGACGAATTGACGCAAACCGAAGTTTTTATTATGGAACGTATTGTACAGGGAATTACATATGACAAAATTGCTGTCGAGATCGAAGTTAGTCGGCGCTCCATTGATAATTATTTACGTAAAATTTATGCGAAATTAGGTGTGTCCAGCCGGGCGCAGGCGATTGAACGTTATGCCTTATATGCGCGTCAGATGAAGCAGTTATATGCTTGACGCGTCAGCCCGGAGATCATGACTATTTTCAGGAGAAGGAGGATGTTCATGCAATATTCCTTTGCTTCACGAACGGCTGCGATGTTGGCTTCTCCAGTGCGTCATATCCGGGAAAATGCGAGAAAACATTCCTTTATATCTTTGGCTGAAGAATTGCCCGCACAAGAGCTGTTTCCGGTGAAACTATTGGAAGAAGCGGCTCATGATGTGTTTGGCTCCGGCCCTGACGCCCTCCAGTATGGTGAACCGGAGGGTTATTTTCCGTTGCGGGCATGGCTTGCGGGAGAGTGGGAACAGCGTAAAGGAGTAAGAGTACCGCCAGGTCAAATCCTTCTCACCACAGGTAGCCAGCAGGCTATTGACTTGATCGTAAGGCTGATGGTGGATGAGCGTGATCCGGTATTGGTCGAGAACCCGACATCCCCTGGATGTTTGCAGGTGCTATCTATGCAAGGGGCGCAGGTCGTTCCTGTAGAATCAGATGGAGAGGGCGTTATTCCCGATAAGCTTGAAGCTTTAATGATCCGTTATCGTCCCAAGCTTTTTTTTGCTACGCCAACGTTTACGAATCCGACAGGCTCCTTATGGAGCGCGGCTAGACGGCAGGAAATTTTGGATCTGTGTAGACGTCATGAGGTGTTAGTCGTTGAGGACGATTCTTACGGTGAATTGCATTTTAAGACAAAGCACGAAACTCATGATAAGAGTCCGCATGCGCAGAGCCGAAAGTTTGCAGAGGCTTACCCCTCACTATTCGCGCTGGATCATGCGGGTCAGGGTGGTCAAGTGCTATATATCGGTTCATTTAATAAAACAGTTGCCCCTGCACTGCGAACTGGCTGGGCGGCTGGTCCTGCGCCGCTGATTGAAGGGATGTACGCCTTGAAGCAGCTGGCTGACGTGCAATCCAGTACGATGAACCAACGGCTGCTGTTCCAATTGCTGACCAACTCGCGTTTTCAATGGCACGAGCACTTGGCAATGTTGAACAAGGAATATTCAACTCGGCTCCAATTACTCTTAGAGCTGCTGAAGCGTCCGTTTTGGAAAGATGTGACGTATCATATTCCATCTGGTGGGATGTATGTGTGGGTGAAATTGCCCGCTGGGCTGGACAGCGCCTTGCTGCTCAAAGCGGCGCTACCCAAGGGTGTAGCCTTTATGCCAGGTGCGTTGTGTGCGGTTGGCGATGAAGGTGCGTCCCATATTCGCCTTAACTTTAGCCACCCGGGCCGAGAACAGCTGCTTATGGGCATGAATCTAATCGGTGAGACGATCGGAGAATTTACTGCGCGAAGCTAGTCAAAACAACTATCCGAGGGTCAGTCATCCTCTGCTTCCGCTACAATGGTGGAATAACCGACGGATGCGTCCGCAATCTGCAATTGCTCGCTACTCTCGTTAAACTCTGCCGCCATTCCAGCGGAAGTTTCAATCCCCTGCTGCTGCAGCACTTCCGCATACTCGCTCAGGGCGGCTTCACCGAACGGAGTCAGCCGATAGCGACCGCGGGCTACACGTTCAAACCAGCCGTAGTAGTTACGCTGGAGTACGGCAGCAGCATCGCTGACGGCTGCTGTGCGGGCGAGCTGCGCGGGAGCCGCTTCCTCCATGCCCTGCAAAGCAGCGGCTACGCGCAGCGCTTTTTCCCGGTAGGCAGTGACCAGCTTGCGCCGGGTGCTCCCGCCGATATTGTGGTCACCGCTGCGTGCATGGAATTCTCGCAGCAGCTTTTCCTTGCGCGAGCCGCGACGAATGGCAGTCGTTTTGTAAACATCATCACTAGATGCCACGGGCTTACACAGCACCTCAACGAGCGGAGGCTTTGTTTTAAAATGCGTGACGGTGAGCAAGCCAAGCCCCAACTGGCGGCACAGTCCGATCAGTTCATTCCAGCGTTGATTCACCGCCCCTTTTTTGGCACGATTCCGTTCTACGGCTACATATACATTGCTGCTTAGCTTCAAGCGCTGCATACCTTGCAGCACTAACGCCAGGTTAAACGTCTTTTTTATCTCCACAATCAGTGGCGTTTGCTGCCCTGGCTTGATTCCCACCAAATCGCAGTTACGCACTTCTCCTTTGACTTCATATCCCAAATTTTCAAAAAAGGCTTTGACTGGAGCGTACAGCTCCGTCTCATGCCGAACCGCCATGGATTCTCCCGCTCCTTTATCCCATTATTCCGAGCTTATATTGTACCATAATGCGTCAGGTCCGCGTCGTTGTTGTCTATTTTAACATAGTGAATCCCTTTGTTTTTGGAAAAAGCGTAGAGACCTGTCACAAAAAATAGGTCAATTCTGAAATCAATCTGCATAGGTATGTATTACACTTTTTTTAAGAGGATCGCATCATATCCTGAAAGGCGTGACGAGTGTAGCCATAATCATCAAGAGTGGAGGATAGTCATTACGCAGTCATGGGAGGAACCGAGCATGAATATTTTTGACCGCCTTGCGGAGTACCGAGCGGAGAACAACCGCTTGGCCTGGAACGGCACTTTTAGAGAGTATATCGAGATACTCAAGAAAGACCCGACACCGGCGATGACCGCTCATGCACGGGTTTACAAAATGATTGAATCTTTTGGTGTAGAAGAGGTTGGGGGACATAAGCGATATAAATTTTTTGAGCAGGAGATTTTTGGGCTGGATCGTGCACTGGAGAAGCTGGTGGAGGAGTACTTCCATTCCTCAGCCAGGCGGCTCGATGTCCGCAAGCGTATCCTTCTTTTGATGGGACCTGTTAGCGGAGGGAAATCGACACTGGTCACCTTGCTAAAGCGTGGGCTGGAGAAGTTTTCAAGAACAGATCAGGGAGCTGTGTATGCTATAGAGGGCTGCCCTATGCATGAAGATCCCCTTCATCTTATTCCTCATGAGTTGCGTCCCGAATTCGAAAAGGAACTGGGTGTACGCATTGAAGGTAATCTGTGCCCATCCTGCCAGATGAGATTGCGTACGGAATTTGATGGCGACATCGAAAAGGTGCGTGTGGAGCGGGTCTTTATATCGGAAGAAAACCGGATCGGCATAGGTACGTTCAGTCCTTCTGATCCAAAGTCACAGGATATTGCCGATTTGACAGGCAGCATCGACTTTTCCACCATTACGGAGTATGGTTCGGAATCTGATCCGCGCGCCTATCGATTTGACGGAGAACTGAATAAAGCGAATCGCGGACTGATGGAATTTCAGGAAATGCTGAAATGCGATGAGAAATTTTTATGGAATTTATTGTCTCTGACCCAGGAGGGAAATTTCAAGGCCGGACGGTTTGCGCTCATCAGTGCAGATGAATTGATCGTAGCTCACACGAATGAATCGGAGTATAAAAGCTTTATTGCGAATAAAAAGAACGAGGCGTTGCAATCGCGGATGATTGTAATGCCCATTCCCTATAATCTGAAAGTGTCCGAGGAAGAAAAGATTTATGCCAAACTCATTGAGCAAAGTGACATGCGTCATATTCACATCGCTCCTCATGCGCTGCGAACGGCTGCCATTTTCTCTGTGCTCACCCGGTTGAAAGAAACCAAGAAGCAGGGTATGGATCTGGTTAAAAAGATGCGCATGTATGACGGTGAGGAGGTCGAAGGCTATAAGGAGGCCGATCTGAAGGAGATGCAACATGAGTTTCTGGAAGAAGGCATGTCCGGCGTAGACCCAAGGTACGTCATTAATCGTATTTCCAGTGCGCTGATTAAGCAAAATGTGGAGTCCATCAATGCTCTGGATATTTTACGAGCCATTAAGGATGGTTTAGACCAACACGCTTCCATCACCAAGGAAGAGCGGGAGCGTTATCTGAATTTCATTTCCGTGGCTCGTAAGGAATATGATGAATTAGCGAAAAAAGAAGTACAAAAGGCCTTTGTGTACTCTTTCGAAGAATCAGCCAAGACGCTGTTTGATAACTATTTAGATAACATCGAAGCTTTTTGCAATTGGGCGAAAATCCGCGATCCGCTCACAGATGAGGAGCTCGACCCGGATGAGCGGCTTATGCGTTCCATCGAGGAGCAGATCGGGGTGTCGGAAAATGCGAAAAAGGCATTCCGTGAGGAAATATTAATCCGTATTTCCGCCTATTCCCGCAAGGGGCGAAAGTTTGAGTATCATCATCATGATCGGCTGCGAGAAGCCATTGAAAAGAAGCTGTTCGCCGATTTGAAGGATATTGTGAAGATCACAACTTCGACCAAAACGCCTGATGCTAATCAGCTCAAACGGATGAATGAGGTGATTAAGCGACTGATTGAGGAGCATGGCTACACTGGAGCCAGCGCCAACGATTTATTGAGGTATGTAGGCAGCCTCCTGAATCGGTAAGGGGAAATAAACAATTGTGTAATGAAGCTATGGATTGAAATGGATGGTGAAGAGAATCCGGCAGGCACAGAGCGTTTGAGGTGCTGGCGGGTTCTTTTTTTGTAATATTAGGGAGTTGAATTTATATACTTTTCTGAAATTAATATGTAAACAATCACAATCAATCTTCTGCTTTTTTAACATTTTCTAAAAAGTTGCCGATAAATATGGTAATGTAAAATCTATGTAAACTATTATTTGGAGGAACTTATGATTCATGTCGCTGAGAGTAGATTAAAACAGATACAATATATTGGTATTACTGATGGTGATTTGGCTTTATTGCACCACTATCAGGGGCTATTCCAATCTATTGTAAATGAGGTAGTGGATCGTTTTTATGAGCATGTAGAAAAGGTTCCGCATCTCGTGTCGATTATCTCTAAATGGTCGAATATTGAGCGACTAAAGCAAACACAACGTGAATACTGGCTTTCTCTTGCAGATGGGAAAATAGATGATCAGTTTATCGAACACCGCCTTTTTGTGGGGCAGGTACATTCCCGGATCGGATTGTCTTCCGATTATTATTTGGGTACGTACATTGCTTATCTGGATATTGCAATAGACATTTTAAAGCGTTCGGGGATAGAGGACTGGTATTCTATTGTGCACGCTCTTTCCAAAATGTTCAATCTGGATTCCCAACTTGTGCTGGAAGCTTACCAGGAAAAGGAAAAGGAGCAAGTTAACGAGCTCGCCGATGAACAAAAGCAGATGCTGACTGTGGTGTCCCGAATTGCACAAAATTTGACGGGGATGATTGCCGAACTTAGGGAAAATACCGATAGTATCGCGGAGAGTGCCTGCAATACTGCTTCTTCGCAGGAACATACAGAGGAACTGGTATTGCAATTGAGTGACGAGATTAAGCATATTGAACAGATGAGTAGTACCATTCGAGAATTGTCCGATCAGACTCATCTGCTGGGACTGAATGCGGCGATTGAGGCAGCCCATGCGCAAGAAGCAGGGCGTGGATTTCAAGTGGTGGCGCAGGAAGTGCGAAAGCTGGCATCTAATTCAAAGCAAGCACAGGAGCAAATTCAGCGCAAGGTGCTGGATATTGCCCGTATGCTTGACAGTGTGCAGTCCGAAACCGCTACCACAACAGCCAGTGCCCGGCAACAGGCCTCCAGCTCGGAAGAATTGGCTTCATTCACAAAGCTGATTGAAAACATGGTGAAGGAATTGGAAATGTTGCAGCACTCCCCGGAAATGCTGGAGGTGTGAGATGTAGCTGATCGGTATAGCCTGGGGAACTGGAAGTTTTCGGGCGTTAGCTGGGTGGATGGATACTGGTAAAGCGACGCTCTTCCTGTGTGGCAGTCCAATCAACGCAACAGAGGCAACAGAGGAAGTGCATATTCCTATGAAAGAATACCGAATCTTTGAAACAAGGAATTAGAGAAAGTTTCTCTATTGTAACGCTTCAGTCAAAGATTTTTTTCCATTCCATATGAGCCGCAAGTACTCTTTTCCATAACTCGTCCCGTTCCTGGTGACTGTAGTTAACGAGCGGCTCACCAAATACATCTGCCATTACTTCCAGCCACTGCGACTTCTTATCCAGCTCTATTTTTTCCAAACCGTTTAGCCCACGTTTCTTCCAAATACATCCTCTGAGTTCATTCGCTTCTAATGCTTGCCTTTGCCGAATTAGAAACAGGTTAAACCATGGAGATTCCACGGAGCGGCTATAGAAATGATGTTTCGGCCTGAATTCTTCCAAATCCTGAACAACCGTAGGGGCAAAATCAACGCCAACAAATGAAGCAAGCGGGTCGTGTTCTAAACGCCAACCATTAGTAACAACTTCAGATTCCATAACTTTATAACGAAGTGGGGGTTGTTCATAAGTCCCCATCAGGAGTGGAAGAGGCTCATATGGCATATCGCCCAGTCCGACATCTACAATCCATACTTCATCTTCTTGCTGCTCATTTAGCAAGTTCACTGTTAATCCAAGATGAAATGAATTAATGCGTGGCTCAGCTCCTAAAGGTTGTACCCCAGCATGATGCAGAGAAACTTTGTACCCTAGTGAATGTAGTAGCGCACTAAAGGCACCATTCAGATGAAAACAATAACCACTTCTCCCATGTAGAATGAGTTGAACAGATTCTTGAAAACCAATGGCAGCCGGCTTTCTTGCAAAAATGTCCAACGTTTGCCATGAAAGATGTTTTACATGTGCCTTATGCAACTCCACTAAATAGGATAGGGTAGGAGGCTGAACTTCGGGAATTCCGATTCTGTTCAAATAAGCTTTTATTTCTTCTTTTGTCATGGTGTACATGTACAGTCACCTCTATTGTTAGTTTGCCAAATTCTCTTCTCGAAACAAATGAGCATTGAGTCTTAGCATCATTGTAAAAGGGGGGCGTGCTGTGTACAATGCTATAAATTTTTGGTTGTACCGGTACAATCAGAAAATCGATTCGTTTAGTAACATGCCGATTTTCCTTAGCTAGTTGTCAGAACACAAAAAAACAGACCTTATCACCGGGTCTGTTTTTTGCTTAATTCTATACCAACTGATTATAGCAGTGATCTAAGTTCACGTCGGTATTTGTTCAAATGCACAAACGATGGAATGACTCGCTTGGCAGAACGGAAGCCGCCTATTCTAAGGTTGCGGACCACATGATAGGGAGAGATCAATAGCGTATGAAGCAGATGCAAATCCTGAGTGCTCAACGGTCGATATCGTTGATAAAATTCTATCGCGCGCAGCATCTTTGTCGCATTCCAAAGACAATTCCGATGAAGAAGATGGGAGAGATCCTTCATCCTTACATGTAGGGAACAATTTTCGAAGTCAATCAAATGGATTTTGAGCTGCCTGTCTTTGACCAGATTGGGATAGTTATAGTCACCGTGTATTAATGCAGCTGCTTTTTGCTCCTGCTGGATTGCTGCTCGAACTTTGGGTTGCTGTAGACGATATAACACTTCTTCACAAAGAGCTAGGAGATGTGCTGTGCCTTTGTAAGGACTGAGGCGTTTTTTATATTCAGCTATTTCATCGCTCAAGCCTTCATAACGGATTCTGGAAGGCGGCGCTTCCGTGACAGGAAAGCCTACGGCACTGGTGTGGAATTTGGCTAAAGTAGAAATTCCCTTTTTGAAGTCTATTCTTTTTGTAAATTCCGGCCTGGGTCCATGAACCCAATTGGTTAATGTATACGAAACGCCTTCATAGGTCATGTAGGCTGTTTGCTGTACGGTTGGATAGACCTTTTGGCTACGTGTAAACCCGCGTTCATCCAGGTAGGACAAGACACGTGTAATAAAACGAATCTCTTCTTCCGGGAATTTATAGGGTTTTAAGCAATAAGTTGTATTGGCAGTTTCAATCTTGTGAATGTCCTTCATTTGACGGCTACGCTGAATTTTGATTCCGTACATTTGCTCAACATTCGATAAAATCGACATTTTGCTCCTCACTTTCTTTTATACACGGGCCCACTCCTGCAAAATATGGATGATTTGTAATCGAAGAGGCCACGACTGATCCCAGTTGTCTAGGATTTCGCGGTCTCTTGAACGATTTGGATGTCGGGAAGCATGCCAAGCTTCTCGTGGCAGTTTATATAAAGCTGTAACAATCTTCCGCTCAGTTCGGCTGAGTGGTTTGCGTTTTTGGTATCCCCTCAACAAGGATTGCACAAATTCAGGATTGAATTGAGTCGTATTCATAAGAGCCTTTGCTAAATCAGCATAGACTGAGCCAATCTTAGCCCGATCCCAATCAATGATTTTAAGATGACCGTCATCTGAAATAATGACATTCGGGGTGGTGATATCACTGTGTATCAAGGAGGGGTGCCGACGTTCCGTCCGAAGCAGTCTTATAATGGATGCGTCCTGCAAATCCTTCCATGCACGTCTGGATAAACGTTTACAGTCCTTGCCATGAGTGTTGTACCAGTTGCGGTACTCTTTATTCTGGCGGCTGATTTTTATCATTTTTTTTTGGAAAAGACGGTCTTGGTTTTTCCATATCCGCAATTGTTGAATGGTCGGAGGGGATTTTCCTTTCTCCATCCGATGCAAGCCGGTGGATGTAGCGTGAAGTGTGGCAAGAGCCAACCCCAGTTTTTCGAAATCTTCAGCGGTCTCCAGTCCCCGTCCTTTGATCCACTGACTTACATAAAATGGCGTCTCTTGATACAAAGTCCATAGCTTACCGGAATGAGTGGGGAGCCATGTGGGCATGTAGGTATATTTTCTCTTTTTCAAAAGCCTTATATAGCTCGCAGCTCGTTCCATCTGTTGAATCGTATTTGAACGAGCCATCTTTGAACGACTAAAGGGCTTTAATGCATAAGTTCCCTTTTTCGTTTTTACTTGGATCACAGCATTTTTTCGGTACAGCGATGAGACTAAGCTTGATTTTAAGGGAATCAGGCCGAAACGACGAGTGATTTCGCGAATCTGTGCTTTTGTATAGGATTTCGCCATAAGAACCTCACTTGATTTTTAATTGAAGAAAAAGGTAATCCTCTGTTAGTTATCAGTCTATTCATGAGGAAATAATAGGTGCAGTTTTATGGGCTATTCTCGTTCTTTTCCTGTTCACGTTAGTCAAAAAAAACGGAGCAGCGAAAGTTCGCTGCTCCGTTTTAATTAGCTCTGTATTATGCAAGTCTGGTCATGAATGGTGGGTGATTAGTTATCGTTGTCATCATCTTCGTCTGTATCCACGATCGCTCCAGATGATGCATGGATTTCAAGCTCAACAGTTCCTTCGTTGGTGAGTACCTTGACCTCATAGATGAACTGTCCATCTTCCTTATCTAATTTAGAAGACAGAAGGGTACTCCCAGGCACATGCTTAAGTGCAATTTGTCCAGCCTGCTTTTCAGTTAGAGTGACGTGATTGGGTTTGTAAAGGGAAGACTCGTCATTCGAGTCATGATCAAGCTCGGAATGGGAACGGATGGTTTTCCCAGTATAAGCATCAACCTCTATATCCCAATCTTTATCTCCTTGCTGAAGATCCACTTCATAGTAGACTTTTCCGTTCTTGCGCTCCAGTTCGACATCCTCAACTTGCGCATGATTTCCCACAGCTTTTTTGGCAATATTGGCAGCAGTAGTCGCTCCAATTAGTCCTGTAGGCTTAGCAGCCCATACGGCATTTGCCGAGACACCTGTAGCCGTAACTCCAAGCAGAACCGTGGCTGCTATTATTCCTAATGTATAGTTTTTTTTCATTACCTAATTCCTCCTTGAGCTGTATGCTTGAATACAGCTTAACCCTTGAACATGAGAGGAACATAATAGAATCATGAGAAAACAATGAGAAGACATAAGCATGATCATCAGGGCGTCATGATTCGTCGTGATCCTGTTTTTCTTTTTCCCAAGTGATAGAGTCGATTGAGCCTGATACTGCATTGATCTGCACCACTGCCTCACGCCCATCTTGTACCTCAACCTCAACAAGATAATAGAGGCCTTTGTCATTGCGGTGCAGTTCAATGTCATCGGATGTTCCATTCACTGCTTTTGCAGCAAGCTTGGCTGCTTCATTCTCTGTAATGACAAGAGAAACCGGGTTAGTTTTATGGACTGGATTTGATTGGTCACTGGGCTCTGAGGAACCGGGCGTGTGATCTTGGGGTTCCTGCTTTGCATCTGTATACATCTGTGTCCGCTTTATGGATTGGATGACACCATCATAGGCGTTGACTTTTATTTCGTACTTCCCTTTGGCGCGTTCTAGCTTGATCACATAAAAATTATCCAAACGTTGGGATTCGAGCACCTCGCCGGGATACTGATGCAATACAGATTGGACCACGGCTTTTTCTTCCAAGGGCGAAGCTGCTAACGATCGTGCCCAGGGCCACTGTAAAAGGCAAATGGTGATCAATACAGCCGCTACCGTACCTCCAATCATCCAGGCATAGATCGTTTTCATCGGTTTTCCCTCCTTTGGCTTATTATTTTGGAACAGCAGGGAGGATGATCGTTGCAGTTGTTCCGCTTCCCTCTATGCTTTCTAGCCCAATTTGTGCTTGAATAGCTTGAGCAATTCCTGTAGCTAATGATAAGCCTAGCCCGGCCCCACCTTCCTCGCGGCTTCTGGCTTCGTCCACACGATAAAAGCGGTCGAAAACTTTAGATAACTTTTCTTCAGGAATTCCAATTCCTTGATCTGTGATTCTTATGCAAGGTTGAGCCGTACCGCTCACAATATCAATCATCAGGTGTATCGGCTCGTCACTGTATTTGCGTGCATTATCCAAAAATATAAATAGAAGTTGTTTTAGTTTATTCTCGTCCGTAAAGGCAGTGCAGTCTGTCTGTACATCCAGTTGAATTTGTCGGGCGAAAGCATTTTCAAATGTAGCTTTCAGTTCTGTCCCTACTTTGGTCAAGCGTACAGGTTCTAACACGACATTCCATTGTTCTTCGTTTCTGGCCAACAGAAGAAGTTGTTCTGCCATATCCTTCATTCGGATCGCCTCAGAATGGATTGCTTCAACGGATTCGGCAAAAATATTGGGATTCTGCAATCCCCGTCGTTTAAGCAAACTAGCATAACTTTCAATAATGGTTAGAGGTGTTTTCAATTCATGGGACGCATTCGAAACGAATTGTTCTTGGCGAACGAAATTCCGCTCCAGCAATTCAATCATGTCATTAAACGTTTCTCCCATCTCGACTAACTCGTCGCGTGATGACGAATTGAGCGGAAGACGTTTGAATTTCCCGCTACGTTGAATCTCTTTCATCGTGCTAATCATGGATGTAATTGGATGTGTAATCAGTCTGCCCAGCAGTCTTCCCGATATGACGACAGGAATAAGAGCAATTCCTGTGACTGCAATAAGTACGATTTTGAGTACCTGGAGCGTCTGCATCGTCGGTTGCAGACTTTCGGTCACCTGAAGATTGACAACCTCTCCATTCGACCAAATCATGGGGACCGAAACGAGAATATAACGGTTGCTTTCATGGGTAATGATGCGAACCTGCCGTGTTTCATTAAAAACGCCCTTCATCAAGCTGAGAGACTGCTCTGATGAAGAGGTGATAGGAGCAAGAAAATCGCCTTCCGGTCTCATCAGACGAAGCATGCCGTCCAGAGGCACATAGGCTCGTAGCAGATCCTCAGCGGCTATGGATACTGGAGCACGTTGAATGCCATGAATCATGTTCTCTGCTGCGGCCTCTACCTGGTTTTTTCGACTGTCTATTGAAAGTTGGCTGAATAGAAAATAGACTGAGAAATTAATAGCCACAAGTAGAATCCCGAATAATAACGAGGTGTACGTATGGATTTTGTTCTGCAGCTTCATAACGATTCCTTCAGAACATAACCAATACCGCGCACTGTATGAATCAGCTCAGGGAGCTGGCGCGTGGGGTCAATTTTATTGCGTACGTAGCGAATATACACATCGACGACATTGGTATCACCGATATAATCAATGCCCCATACATTTTCCAGTAATTGTTCACGACTAAGGACCTGCCGCTGATGTCGGAGTAAATGAACGAGCAAGTCAAACTCTCGCGGCGTAAGCTCAATGTTGTGCTCTCCCCGAAGCACTTCACGTGTACCCTCATGAAGACGTAAATCTCCGGCACTAAGCCATTGATCTGCCACTTGTAAAGCCATGTCTTTCGTTGCACCTACCCTGAGCGCGGCCCTTACACGTGCAAGCAGCTCTTCGATCACAAAAGGTTTGGTAACATAGTCATTGGCTCCCAAATCGAGTCCCTCGACCTTATCCGCAATGGAACTTTTAGCCGTCAGTAAAATGACAGGAACGTTCGCATCATGTTTACGAATCCTCCGAAGGAGTTCGATGCCATTGATACCGGGAATCATAATATCCAGTAAAACTAGATCCCAACTACCTTTGCAATAGGTCTCCAGCCCATCAATTCCGTTCTTTTCTTTACTTACTTGATAGCCTTCAAATTCAAGTTCGATCTCTAGAAGTCGGGCAATCTTCTCTTCGTCTTCTACGATCAAAATGGATTGGTTCATAATCATGCCCTCCTGTAGGCGAATAGCCGATACGGAAGTATTTTAGCATATACGGACAGGTAAGACACTTCAAAACACAGGGCTGGGAGAGAAAGAGATTAGTATGGTGTGTTATATTTATCGACATTAAAAAATGATAATAGCGCTATAAGTTTGTTTTTTTATTCTGTGAGCACAAGAAAAAGATCCATGTTTTGGCCGAAATGAACATTGTTATGCTAGAAAAGTTGCATTAACATAAACTAAAATTCATCAATTGGTGAAATCTGCGATTTCTTCAGCTACTTTCGGAACGCCAATAGCCTGCTCATTCCAATTTAAGCTCCTATCTTATGGAAACACCTGATAAGGGCAGGCGGCAGGCTTGCCCTTTGTCATCAGGAGCGTAAAATAAAATGAAGCGAAAGCAGAGATTCAAGATGTATAAGCTTGGAATGATTACGATTGGACAATCCCTTCTTCGGTCAGATGTAGCCCCTATCGTAGAAAGGGCATTAGAAGGACGGGCCAAGCTGGTGCAGGCACTTGGGGCAGCGGCTGGAGCTCGCCTGGCAACTATGCCTGGCATGACCGATGATATGTTCATGAACGTTTTTTGAGGTAGGGAGGGAAGGACATGGATAAAAGAATACTGATAGCGGACGATGAGGCGAGTATTCGGAATGCACTGGCCTATGCGTTAAAGCGGGAAGGTTTTTTGGTGGAAACTGCTGTGGATGGAGAGGATGCATTGGAAAAAGTGCGTTTGTTCCACCCGGATGTGCTCATACTGGATGTGATGATGCCCAAACTGGGCGGATATGAGGTGTGTCGCCGTTTGGAAAGCCGGAAGGGCGTTGGTATTCTACTGCTAACCGCCAAAAATGATATCGTCGATAAGGTGCTTGGACTGGAGCTGGGAGCAGACGATTTTATGAGCAAGCCGTTTGACCTGAGAGAACTGCTCGCACGTATTAAGGCATTAGTACGGAGACTGGAACGAGAAGGAGCACCTGCGCCGGAAGGAACGGAGGTAATACTGGGTCCATTACGAGTGCGTCCATCTAGCCGAACGGCCGAACTCGGAGTAAAAGCATTGGATCTGACCCCCAAGGAGTTTGATGTACTGGCTCTGCTGGTGTCCCATACTGGGAGGGTGTATACACGGGACGATCTGTTAGAACAAGTATGGGGCATTGATTATGTGGGAGGAACGCGGACGGTGGATATTCATATTCAGCGCTTGCGCAAAAAATTGGAACCGCATCAGTCGATGCTGCAGACCGTATATGGAATCGGCTATAAGGCGGAGAAAATGACGTGAACGAACATCATTCACTCCATTCACAAGAAAGCTTGCAGTCCACTGACCCGCAGAAGCGCAAACGTAAGCGTACAGGCTTGAGCCTGCGCTGGAAATTTCCGCTGGTCCTGGCGGCTTTACTGCTGTTTACTGTCGGTGTGCTGAGCTGGCTCGTGCTTACTGGTATTCGTGCCAATCAGACAGACCAAATGGAACGCGGCTTAAAGCGTCAGGCGGAAATCGTGGAGATGCGCGTCAAACAGTCTTACCTGTTGGGAGCTGGCCAATCACCCGAAGACTTCATGAAAAAGCAAGCGCCACAGCTTGCCGTGGAACTCGGTGTGTCCAGTAATATGCGCGTTATTTTATATGATGGCCGGGGACATGAGGTCGGGAATTCTCTGCCACTGGCTTATAGAACAGATATCAGTCAGGCGCTTTCTTATGCGCTCCAAGGGGAAATTGCGTATATTACAGAAGGTAGCTCAGTGACCTATCTAGCTCCGCTTCAAGGTCCAGACGGCTTGCTGGGAGTGGTACAGCTTCATAGCTCAATAGAAGCACAGCAGCAGTTTTACCAGGACATTGCCCGCTTGTTTTTATGGACAGGAGGTGCGGTGCTGGTCTTAAGCTTTATTCTTGGCTTAGGCTATGTCAGCCGCCAGACGAGGGACATCGGACGACTGACTCGCGCTTCTGAGCAGATCTCGGCAGGGCACTATCCAGAAGCCAGATTGCTGCGACGGCAGGACGAGCTGGGAAGGCTGGATGAAGGGATGCTCCAGATGAGTCATGTGATCCGGGCAAGTATTACCGCGCTCGAAAATGAAAAGCTTCGGCTGGAAGAAGCGGTTCGGCGTTTGAGAGAGCTAGAGCAGCAGCAAAAGACCTTTATTGGCAATATCAGCCATGAACTGAAGACTCCGTTGACCTCTATTCAGGCTTACGCTGATTTGCTGGATATGTATGGGGATGATCCCGAATTGGTGCGTGAAGCCAGAGAAAGTATCGGTAAGGAAACCAAACGGTTGTATGAGCTTGTCGAGGATTCACTGAGACTATCTGTGCTGGACAAATATGATTTTGAATTACATACGGAGGAAGTGGAGCTGCATTTGCTGCTCGAAGATGCAGGTAGCCGAATCTGGGGGAAAGCTGCGGCGCGTGGACTGAATTTTTCGATGGATACCATTCCAGCCAAGGTGTGTGGAGACCCTAAGCATCTGATGCATATTGTGCTGAATTTGCTGGATAATGCAGTAAAATACAATCAGGACGAAGGCTGGATTACGTTATCTAATCGAGTGGAAAAGGACACCGTGATAGTGTATATACGCAATTCCGGTCCATGGATTCCTCGGGAAAAATGGGACATGATTTTTGAGCCGTTTGCTACCTTAAGTCGTGATCGTTCTCGTCAAGACAGTGGCACGGGACTTGGCCTGCCTCTGGCACGCAGACTGGCGGAGCGCATGGGTGGAGAGTTGCAGCTCACAGCTTCAGACGAAACCGGGTTGGAAAATGGCAATGGTCATTCAGGTGCAAGTGGCAATGAATTTTCGCTCAGGCTACCCCTGTTGGTTCACGATGGCTTCCAGTAGTTGGACCGCTCGATAGCTATAGAACTGGAAATGTTGTCTTATTTACAATTTGGAAACAATTCGATGTATTCACGAGATGTTCAGGCATTAAGCTGGGGGTAACGTTAACAAGGAGGCCGTTGTACATGATGAAGAAAAACCTAGACAGCCACGGGCAAAAGAACGGCTTTCCTCGTCTCAAACATCCCTATGCACGCTTTTTCAGACACAAAGTCACAGGATTGCTCATGACTGGCTTGATCGCTGGAGGATTGCTCGGCGGCTGCGGCATAAAAAGCGCAGGAGAGACAATTCCAACATCCGGTATGAAACCGGGGCAAAAGCTTACTGTGATTGACATGGAGGCAGCTCGGCAGCAAGTATCGGACGAACTGGTGGTACAGTCCATTGACAGGCTGGGGGATGTCTACGCGAGGTCATGGCTGAGTGATGAAGAGCTGATTGTGGAACGTCAGAATCAGTTATGGATTCATAATGTAAAGACCAATAAGGAACGAGTTTTAACACCAGGTCGTAAGGCTCTACAGTTACTTGCTGTGGTTTCTCCGGATCAGCGCCATGTCTTTTTTACGGAGGGCAGCACCAGCAGCAAGTATGATATTCAGGGCTATATCTTAGAGCTAAGCAGCGGCAAGGTTACATCGGTTGGCCAGCTGGACATGACTAACGAAGTGAGCTGGGGCGATAGGGATCATCTCATTACAGGTACACCAGACGGTAAGATACATCTGATTGGACTGGACGGCAAAGCTGAAGAATTGAGTTTTCAAGATCCAAATCACTCAGAATTAATTGCTCATGTCGAAAAAGTGGGTAACGCCATATTTTATACAGGCCATGATAAACAAGGGTATCCGGTGCTGAATCGGTTCACTCTCAATCATCCTCAAGCTGTGACCATTGCAGAGGGGGCCATGTCTTTTGCCGTGTCGCTTGATGGTAAATCTATTGCCATTGAAAAGCGGAAATGGAATACATCCGAACCTGCTCGTATGATCATTTTGGATGAACAAGGCAAAGAGAAAGGGATCGTGGGTCAAGGGACTTTAATGAGTCGTGGAAGCTGGTCCAACGACGGGCCCAAGCTTGCTTTTTCCATTTATGATGAGGATCAGCAAGGTATGAGAGGGTTGTATGTGTTTGACCAATCCACGGGTAAAACCACTCCCGTTACGACCGATATCCAGTCCTATGACAGTCCAACAGTGTGGAGCCCTTCCGCCCGGTTTTTATCCATGTACCAGAACATTTCGGAAGGTGGAAAACAACTGAATCAGAGCTATATCGTCGAATTTAAGAAAAAGCAGTAAAAAAAGGCGCATTTCCTTCTTCGGAATGCACCTTTTTTAATTAGGCTGGTTATTCGATTGTGTATCACTATACAAATTTGCGATGATGTTTCTTACCGTCATATGAAAATAAGGCGAGCTTACCTTCAATCATTGTTTCCAAATGAACGGTGCGCCCCCATAGCTGATATACATACGGAAGCGTACGCTCCATATATTTTAAATCCAGTTCAATGCCTTCATACTGGTGCTTGAGCTTTAACTCGCCTGTATGCAGATAATCTCCGTCTTCAACAACGATATAAGGGGAGCCTCCATTTACACGTGAGAACACAAGCTGGTCCCGTATGTTTTCCCAGGATTTATCGGTAATTTTCCAATCCGGTCCCCGTTTTTCAAACACGTACAGATCCAAATCCTCCGTTAGTTGCTTGGTCATGTAATTGCGTATAAAGGAGGTATCCGAATCAAACTCTCGCACCTCGAACATTTTAGCTCGACCTTCGCCCGGTTTGCGTCCTTGGCGCTCTTGCTCCTCGCGGGTCGGGTTATCCCATCGCTTTTCAATATCTTCAAATATTTTCAATCCCAAATAATATGGATTCAAGCTTTGCTTGGAAGGCTGCACAACGGAGGCGTTCAGCATGGCAAATTCAACGGTTTCATCCCCAGTCAAATCCAGTTCTCTGACAATCCGTTGATGCCAATAGGAGGCCCAGCCTTCATTCATGATTTTGGTCTCCATTTGGGGCCAGAAATACAGCATTTCGTCCCGCAGCATCGTCATGATGTCCCGCTGCCAGTCCTCCAATACCTCGGAAAATTCCTGAATAAACCAGACAATATCTTTTTCAGGTTCCGGTGGGAACTGGCGTACCTTAATACCCTCGGCCTCGGCTGAATCATGCTGCTTTACTGTGTCCAGTGACCACAGATCATCGTAAGGTCCGATGGGACGCTGGTGTTTTTTAGGTTCTTTTTGCTCCTTGATTTTGAGTTCCATGTAGCGTTGTTTATCCAGATGCCTTGGTTTGATGAGCTGTGGGTCTACATGTTCCTGAATCGCCAGTACAGAGTCAATGAAGGATTCCACGGCCTTTGAGCCGTACTCCATTTCATAGCTGCTGATCCGTTCTGCGGTGGCAGACATGCTCTCTACCATATTGCGGTTGGAGGCCGAGAAGCGGGCGTTGTGTTTAAAAAAATCGCAGTGTGCCAGTACATGGGCGACAATCAGTTTATTTTGCACCAAAGAGTTTCCATCCAGCAGGAAAGCGTAGCAGGGATTGGAGTTAATAACCAGCTCATAGATTTTACTCAATCCAAAATCGTATTGCATTTTCATCTTGTGAAATGTTTTGCCGAAACTCCAGTGGCTGAAGCGCGTGGGCATACCATACGCCCCGAATGTGTATACAATATCCGCCGGACAAATCTCATACCGCATCGGGTAGTAGTCGAGCCCGAATCCATCTGCAATCTCCATAATTTCTGATATCGCGTACTCAAGCTCTTTCTGATCGGTGCTCATCCTACTGTTCCTCCTTCCCGTTTGCGAAAAAAGGTACGTAAGGCTTGGTATACCTCACCTTTTTCCTTGATGACGTAGTACATAAACTGATCCGTTTTGATATTCTTGTAGGCTGACATCAGCGTACTGCTGCGATTATATTGGTTCACCTCTCCATAGCCGAACATATTGCTGCGCTTCATAAGCTCCTCAATTAGTTTTACACACCGTTCGTTGTCTGAGCTCAGGTTATCGCCATCGGAGAAATGGAAGGGATAAATATTGTAAGTGGAAGGGGGATATCGTTTGTCGATAATCTCCAATGCTTTCAAATAAGCAGAAGAGCAGATTGTGCCGCCACTTTCACCGCGAGTAAAAAATTCTTCCTCCGTAACCTCCTTGGCTTCGGTATGATGCGCAAGAAAAACAATTTCCACCTTTTCATATTGGCGACGTAAAAAGCGAGTCATCCAGAAAAAGAAGCTGCGGGCGCAATATTTTTCAAAAGATCCCATACTACCTGAGGTGTCCATCATAGCGATGATTACCGCATTGGATTGGGGAATGGTCTTCTCTTCCCATGTTTTGTAGCGAAGATCGTCCGGACTAATATGATGAATGCCCGGATTCCCCTCACGCGCGTTGCGGCGCAGATTTTCGAGAATCGTTCGTTTCTTGTCAATGTTCGCCTGCATGCCTTTTTTGCGTATATCATTGAATACGATAGATTCAACCTCAATTTGATCCTTATCTTTTTGCTGCAAATGCGGCAATTCCATTTCCTCAAACAGCATATCTTCGAGTTCTTCTATGCTGACTTCTGTTTCCATAATATCGTGTCCCGGTTGGTCGCCTGCTTTCTCACCTTTACCTGGCTTTTGGGAAGCAGGATCACGTCCGATGACATCTCCCACCTGACTGTCGCCATCCCCTTGGCCTACATGCTTTTGCTTTTGGTAGTTATAAATGAAGCGATATTCATCCAGACTGCGAATGGGCACTTTGATAATCTGTTGACCGTCCGACATTATAATATTTTCTTCCGTAATCAGATCGGGTAGATTTTGCTTAATGACATCTTTGACCTTCTGCTGATGGCGTTGCTGGTCCTGGTACCCTTTGCGATGCAGCGACCAATCTTCGCGGGATACGACGAATGAATATGGCTGGCGTGGTTCCGTCATTGTTAGGCACCCCCCAAGTGGATACACGGCACAGTTTGGCCTTGTTGGTTATTAAGTATATTCACGGGGATGTACGATATGTGATGGAACTCGATTTAAATTCTGCCCGTTTGCTTTTATAATGAAAGTAAAAAATGTAAAAAAAGAATGGAGAACCTTGGTTATGGAAGAAATTGCAGTGCTTATCGTAGACGATGAACAGGGACTGCGAGATATGCTGACAAAAGTATTAAAAAAGGAAGGATTTCTTCATGTTAAGCATGCAGCCACGGGCCAAGAAGCGCTGCAAATCGTGATGGAATCTCGTATTGATGTGATTGTGCTTGATGTTATGCTCCCTGATAACGATGGATTTGAGGTATGTCGTCAGATGCGTCTATACACGGAAGTTCCTATTCTTTTTTTGACGGCAAGAGATACAGATCTGGACAAATTAATGGGATTTGGTATTGGGGGGGACGATTATATCACCAAACCGTTTAACCCGTTGGAAGTCGTTGCACGTATGAAAGCTCGAATGAAGTATCGAAATATGACAACAGCGGATATGAAGCCTGCTTTACAAACCTTAGATTTTGGATATTTTTGTCTGGAGCTGGAATCAGGTGCATTGTATGTGCAAGACCAAGAGGTCGATTGTCCTGCACGTGAATGGCTACTGCTGGTATTTTTGTGTAAGCATCCTAACCGTATATTCAGTGTGCGTCAGCTATACGAAGCAATATGGAGCGAGACCTTCCTTGGTGATGAAAAGACAGTAGTCATTCATATCTCTCGTTTGCGAAAAAAAATAGAACCTGATCCCAAGCACCCGCAATTTTTAGTTAATGTAAGAGGGCTAGGTTATAAAATGATATCAGTCAAGAGGGGGGAGCAAGAATGAACTCTCTGGTCAAGATATCCTTTCGTTTTATAAAAGTAACATTATGTTTTGCACTAGCCTATGTTCTTTGTTTTCTTATCTGCACTGTTATATATATTTTTATAAAAAGTACATTTGGTACATCTCATAATATGAATATTGATCTCTTCTGGATAGGACTTGGAATCGTGCAGAGCATTGTGTTCATAGCTGTCTATGGATGGTATATAGGCAAACCCTTGGTGTATGTAATTAAATGGATTGGAAATATAGCAACAGGGGAATTCCAAGCGCCGCTAAGTGAGCTAGAACTGCCAGAGCGCAAAAAAAATCAGAGCAATAATTATAAGCCTCCGTATCAATTGTATAAAGAAGTTTTTGAACAAATGAACATCTTATCTGCTCAATTGCGCAGCAATGAGGAAGAGAGAATGGAAATAGAAAAGCGAAAACAGCAGTGGGTAGCAGGTGTAAGCCATGATCTCAAAACACCTTTATCTTATATTGAAGGATATGCAGCCATGCTGACTGCTCAAGAGTATGATTGGTCCGAGGAAGAAAAAAGAAGCTTTAGTATGGCTATCAGTGAGAAAGTGACGGAAATGAAGCAGTTGATTCAGGATTTGAATGCTTCTATGCAGCTCAAGGAGGGTGCCTTGCCGATCCAGTTAAAGAAGGAGGACATTGTGGAGTTTCTACGCAATACGGTCATAGATATCGCTAACCATCCTTCGGCCGAGCAGTACGAATTTTCTTTTATGCCATTGGAGGCAGTATGTGTCGTGCCCTTCGATAGTAAATTATTAGGTAGAGCGTTGAAAAATTTTTTGATGAATGCAATCATTCATAATCCTCCAGGTACACATGTTTCAATGGAAGTAAACAAAGAGAGCGATAAGCTTCATATTTCTATCGAAGATGATGGAATAGGAATGAATCCAACTGAATTTATACAGATGACACCTTCCAAAGAGCATGGGATACCTATTGCCAAAAGCTTTATTGAAGCCCATAACGGAACGCTTCATATTCTTCCGGGAAGTCAAGAGGGTACCAGAATAGAAATTACGTTGCCACTGAATATGTAACTCTTTAACATCTCTCCCTCACATTTTGGAGTTCGCTCGTTTTTTTGCCTGTTGTTTAGGAACTGTTTACTTGATGTTAACTTTCTTTCAGTAAACTGTATGTAACTAACTTCAGCATTAAAAGTCGAGAGGAGAGCAGGAAATGTCTGAATATGTAATACGTACACGTCAGCTAACCAGGCGTTTTGGAAAAAGGGAATTTGTCAAACAAATAAATCTCCAGGTACCTGGGAAGCAAATTTACGGATTTTTGGGACCAAACGGGGCGGGGAAAACAACCACGATTCGTATGCTACTCGGGCTGATTAAATCCACATCCGGGGATATTGAGATTTTTGGGAAAAAGCTCAAGGATCATCGCATGGAAATATTAAAAGATGTGGGTTCTTTGGTTGAATCACCTGCCTATTATGCCCATTTGTCCGCATATCGAAATTTAGAAATCGTTACAACGATGCGTGGGTTGCCGACTCGAAAAATTCATAAAGTGCTGGATTTGGTGAGATTAAGCAAGGATGCGTATCGTCCGGTAAAAGGATACTCCTTGGGGATGAGACAAAGGCTAGGAATTGCCATGGCGTTGATTGCTGATCCCAAATTGTTGATTCTTGATGAACCGACGAATGGTTTGGACCCGTCCGGTATTCAGGAAATTCGGGAGTTAATTATGAGCCTGCCTGATGCTTACGGAATGACGGTATTGGTTTCGAGCCATCTATTAAGTGAAATCGAACAGATCGCAACCTATGTAGGGATTATTAATCAAGGGGAAATGATTTTCCAGGGAACGATGAAAGAACTTACAGACAAAAGCAAGCCTCAATTATTCATTGAAACCCAAAATCCTGTTCAGGCTGCTGGAGCCCTGATGCAGCATGGATGGATTGCCGGAGCTGAATCCATGGAGCAAAAAGAGGTCATAACTCCTATAGTAGACCGTGAGCAGTCATCGGAGATGATCAAAGTGTTGGTGGAGCACAATCACCCCGTCTACCGGGTAAGGGAGAAGAAAAAAACATTGGAGGAAATATTCCTGGAGCTGACTGGTAAGGAGCGAAGCTTATGATACTCCAAGTTATCAAGGCGGAAGGATATAAGCTGAAAAAAATATGCTGGTGGCTTCCTCTAATACAGGGCTGTGTTCTTACAGGAATGACTGCCATGGAATGGTATCTCTACTTTCGCCAGGGGCCAGGCGGGGTCTATGCTGGTTTTGCCGTTATGTTTATGTTCATCTCATTTGTGATGTTGCTTGGTTGTACACTTTTGGCAAGCATAATGGCAGGTACAGAGCACGATACTCAAACATGGAAGCAGTTGATGGCCATGCCTGTTCCTAGAAGCTATATTTATGTATCCAAAATAGTGTGGATCGTGATTTTGCAGCTTGGCACCGCCTTGATCACGATAGCAGGGATGAGTCTCATCTGGGTGTTGTATACAAACGAGCCCATTCCTTGGCGAGTTATGCTGCTGCAGCCGATTAATGCCAGCTTGGCTACCCTGCCTGTACTTGCAATTCAACTTTGGTTGTCTACCCTTTTTACTAATCAGGCATTTCCGTTAGCGTTTGGCATATTTGGTTCTATTGCCAGTTTGTTTTTGGCACGAACAAGTATTCTTTGGATTAAATTATTACCTTGGTCGTATCCGGCACTATCAAGTCCTCTGATTAAGGAATACGTAATGTGGGTGGTCATTGCTTTATGTGCAGGGATCATCTTCACAGGACTCGGTACTCTACAGTTTACAAAGCATGAATTCAAATAGAGAGGGGAATCTGCATGGGATCCATTTTACGCGTGGAAGCGATGAAGCTTCAATGGGTCATGGTATGGATTCTCATTATATTGGATGCGGTTATCAATTCTTTAATGGGAGTCCTGGAACTGAACGATTTGAAGCAGTTTTATGAGCCTAGCTGGTTAATGTTATACACCTATGCGGCGCATTTTCACTCGATGTTTTTTTATCCGCTTTATTGTGGAATTATTGCTTCTCTTTTGTGTGCATACGAACATCGAGATGGAGGATGGAAGATTTTATTGAGCAGCCCGTATCCCCGTCAGCGAATCTATTATGCAAAATATATATTGCTCATTCTCATACTGTTTCTTGATCAGCTTACATTCATAGTAGGATATTTTGCAGGTGGGTATATAGCAGGTGCTCCAGGAGAAATCCCTTGGACTCTCGTTCTTTCTACCGGATGGGGAGGGTGGTTCGGAATTCTTCCATTGGCAGCCCTCCAGCTTATGCTTTCGGTAAAAATCCGCAATTTCGGAGCTTCACTAGGAATGGCTATTTGCTGTGTAGTGCCTAATATTGTTATGACAGGCTTTCATTCTTCTATAGGAGCATGGTTTCCCTTTACGATTCCTTATTATATTATGTTGCCACAAACAGCGAGCTATGCTCCCAGAGTCGAGCCTTATAGTCTTGGTTTGATTGTACTTTTTACGTTTTTAGCCTATCTATATGGTGGAAGAAAAATGTTTGTGAATAGGGACTGGTTGTAGCTAGGATATCATGAGGCTGTAATTCATAAGTATCCGTTTTAAGTGATCCTTTCAGTCGACAAGTTAATTGAAATAAACAATGATTACAAAAATAACGACAAAATCTTGCGGAAAAATTGCGTTGTTTACTTTCAAATCAGATAGTAATATATAGAAGAAAGAGCACTCCTTTTGGAAAAAATGTGAAAATAAAAAAGTTTTAAATAATATTATAGGATACTCTATAAGGGGTTGGTATATTGGTGGATTATATATTGAATTGTAATAATGTTACAAAGAAGTATGGTAGTAAAAAAGCTCTTGACTCGTTAACTCTTTCAATAAAGCCTGGAACTATCTTAGGACTTCTTGGTCCTAATGGAGCGGGGAAAACGACATTAATGAAACTCATCGTATCTCTGCTGAGGAATTATAGAGGTGAAATTCGTATTAAAGGTTTGAAACCTAGTGTTGAAACGAAGAAGATCGTTTCTTATTTGCCTGACAGAGAATTTCTTTACCAGTGGATGACCATCGAGCAAGCTATTGCCTTTTTTGAACATTCTTTTGTCGATTTTAACCGAGGTTTAGCATACAAAATGGTGAAATCATTGGGTTTGGATATAAACGACAAAATTAAATCTTTATCTAAAGGAATGCAGGAAAGATTAAGTATTTCCTTGGCTTTTGCAAGGAAAGCAGCGCTGTATATTTTGGATGAACCATTGGCGGCTGTGGATCCTTCTACACGGGATAAGATTATACAAATTATACTTGATAACTTTGATCCTACTAGTGCGGTTATTATAAGTACTCACTTAATTAATGATGTTGAAAAATTATTTACTGATGTAGCATTTGTGAATGACGGAAAGATACTGCTACAAGGAAATGTAAGAGATATAAGAGACGAATATAAACAGTCTATAGAGGAAATATTCAAGTCTATGATCTAAGATGAGGAGGAGTAATCTTGCAAATTTCATCTTACAACGAATATTTGCTATTAAATGATTCGGATGAGGAAAGTTATTTAATTTATAACAGCTTATCGAATGGATTCGGTGAAATACATAAGGATTTGTATAATGCCTTTATTCAAAAAGATATGGACTATCTTGAACATTGTACAGAGAAAGAACAATTACTGCAAGGTCAGTTCCTATATGTTCAGCCCATAAAAGAACTAGACCAGATGGAGGAACAGTTTAAAATATTTAGAAACCAAGATCAGACCTTGAACTTAACTATTTTGCCTACCTTTAGCTGTAATTTTAGATGTTCTTATTGTTTTGAAAATTTGACGTCTAAATCAGGGAAGAGAGCTTTTTCTCAAAAAATACAGAATGAAATTCTGACTTATATAGAAAAGTTAATTGAAGAATTACATTTTAAATGCATCATAGTGAATTGGACAGGTGGTGAACCATTACTTGAATTTAAAAATATAACCAGTCTTATGGAGCGTATAAACTTTATTGCTAATAAAAATAAAATATCCATTGATCATTTTATGGTAAGTAATGGATACTTGCTTACACCTGACCGGGCTAAGAAATTGAAAGAATTAGGTGTTAAAAGAATTCAAATTACAATAGATGGATCAAAAAAAAGCCACGATCAAAGAAGGATATTAGCTAATAAAGAAGGCACTTTTGATAAGATAATAGAAAATATTAATAAATCATGTGAATTTATCCACATTACGATTAGAACAAATGTGGATTTGGATAATATTCATTTTATGAATGAGTATATGGAATATATGGGGAGGCAACTTTTCAAAGAGAAAGTAAGCATTTATTTTTCAGCAACTACTGAATATAGTGCAGGGGGGTGCGTCAGCAACAGCAGTTGTTATGCGAATAAAGATTTTTCAAAGGTAATAATAAAGTTATACGAAAGCGCATTAGAAAAAGGATTGAATATATCTTACTATCCTCAGTATGAACCGGTTGCTTGCGCAGCAATCGCAGCTAACTCTATGGTCATTCAGCCAGATGGAGGTATTCAGAAGTGTTGGAATACTGTTGGAAATAAGAACTATTTAATTGGACATATTAGCGAAAATTTTAGTATTGAACAACTTAATTCTAACAAATGGATGGATTATTCTCCTTACAAATTCGAAAAATGTAGAGATTGTAATGTTTTGCCTTTATGTGGTGGAGGATGCGCTCAGCAAGCATTTGAAAGTGAAGAGAAGCAGCCTGTTTGTAGAGAATTTAAATATAATTTAGAGGAAATGCTTACGTTTAACTTTCGCCATCAATAAATCTGGAAAATTTAATTATAGCTATTAATATATTTGAAAGGAGGTGAGTTGAATGCGGTGGATTGTAAAACCTCAAAAAGTAATGAACTCTGTAACTCCTGCATTTTGTCTTGTAGATAACAAAAATTCTTGTGTCTTGTATGTTTAAACAAAATCTTCTGTATTACCGCCTGTTTTTTACTAAACAGGCGGCTATTTCATTGAAAAGGGGCTTAATATGTTATTTTCTCATATATTTAAAGTAGAAATCAAAAGACATTTTATGGTGTTTGCAATTCTTACGATCTTAAGCGGTATATTTAGTCTTCATTTTTTAGTTAATAATCATCAACAATTAGCATTCTCTTATCTACTAATCAATATGGTTATAGGGATATTGATACCCATTTACATATTTATGGACTTTTACAATGAGTTTTTTTTAGGAAAAATGACACTTAATCATATGCTACCACTCAAAACATCAAGTCTATTCTTTATTAAATCAATAGTATTTTTAATTGGAATTATGGTTGTATGGGGGGCAACTCTCATAGAGATTTTTCTTAATCCGCAAGGGTTATACTTAACGCGCATTGTGCAGTCAACTAGTCCTTCCGAAGGTATTTTATATTTATTTTGCTCAAAGTTTTTTGGAATGTTAAGTGGGCTTTCATTGATGGGGTTTGCAATCTCTTTAGCAAAATGGGTGAGTAAAAAGGTAGCAACAGGTCACCTATTGATTGCCTTTATTTTTATTGCAGTAATCGGCTTTCAATTTGCTTTAATTATAAAAGGGTCTTGGCATTGGAGCATTGGAACATCATCACTAGAATCGTTTAAACAGTACGCCAATATGCTTACAATAAGTACCTTTTCCAATCGTCCAACCTTTCCCGACATTAAAGAAACAATTCATTGGGATTCAGTCGTAATGAATGTAATTGTTACAATAATTTCAGGAAGTTTTGCAGCTTTATTATTTAATTCAAAAAGGTATGAAATTTATGGTAAATAAATTGGCTTACATTCAGTGAGCCTTTATTTTTAGCTCTAGGAGGCAAGGGGATGATCAATATAAATACCATTGTAATCATAGAAAATCAATTGGCTTGGCAAAACAAACTCAAAGTATGGATTGAGCCGGAAAAGGACATGTATGCATTTTTTTTTAGATCGTATACTGATTTTATTGAAAAAGGTATATTTGAGGATTATCAACTATTAGTTTGTGATATAGAATTAATTAGTTTGGATGAGCTGGAGCCCATATACAGAAGAGATAGACCAATAATAATAAGCATTTCAAACCATAAGTCTCCCAAAATAAAGCAGTTATTGAAACTTGGTATCTCCGGCATTGTGTATAAGACAGCTACATCGGCACAATTGATGCGGACCATTCGTAATGCTTTAGATGGATTGGCTACGTTACCAATGGAATTATTTCGAAGCTTACATACCATTCCAGAATATGATGATATATTAATCAGCCCTAAGGAACGCTCAATTCTAGAAGGGTTATCATTAGGAAAAAGCAACAAAGAGCTAGCAGCCCTTTTATATGTTAGCCAGAGGACAGTCGAATATCATTTGACACATATATTTAGTAAATTCAACGTTCATACAAGAACTGAGGCAGTAATGGCAGCTAAGTCTAAAGGAATAATTCATGTGTGAATACCTTTTTCTGGAGGAAGGAAAATGACTTTATTTCTATTTAAATATAAATATAGGTTTTTTGTAGTCATTTTTATGATCGGTCTCGCTAGTTTGCTCGATATTTATCTAGCCTTTATATTCAAAAGTTTAATAGACACCGCCACATCGCAGGGGGAAAAGCAGTTTATTGAAACTTCCTTAATTGCAATAGGCTTTATTATAATTAACTCTCTCGTAAAAATGTTTTCCAATTTATCGCAATCTTCTTATCTCTGTAAGACGGTGTTGTTTTTAAAAGAGATTGTTTTCCAACATATTCTATATAAAGACCATTCTCAGTTTACTTCAAACCATAGTGCAAAGTACATTTCGATCATGAATAATGATATTAAAATGATTGAGGATGATTACTTGAAAAATATATTTTCTTTGACCAGCACAGGAGTTTCGTTTTTGGCGGCTCTTTTTGCTATGTTTGTTTTGAGTCCTAGTATTGTTGTTATATTACTTTTACTTACACTAATATCCATTTTAATTCCACGTATTTTTGAAAAAAAAATCCGAGCCAGAAAACGAAATATTGCAGATGCTTTAGAAAAATTTACGATAAAAATAAATGATATTTTTTCTGGATTTGCTGTTATTAAAAGCTATGGAGTAGAGCAACATGTGGAGCAGCAATTTCGTTTTAATAATACGGTCGTTGAAAATAATAAGTATTTATTTTTTAAATTAAATGCTTATGTAAGCTCATTGAGCGATGTATTTGGAGGAGTAATGTTTATCTCTGTATTTCTTGTTGGCAGTTTTTTATCTATTCGAGGAGCTATCACACTAGGTACTATGATCGCTTGTGTACAGTTGACTAATAAAGTTGTCAATCCAGTATATATGAGTATTCAATACATAACTCAAATTAGGGCATTGCGTGATATTTCGGCTAAAATATTAGAAATTTTACACGAAGATCAGGATGGTAACCAATATATAAAAAAAACATCAATAGAACACTCTGTTCGTTTTACAAATGTGAGCTTTGGTTATGCCCGAAATCACCCAAATTTACATGATATTAACATGGTTTTGAATAAAGGGGGAAAATATGCCCTTGTAGGGCCTAGCGGGTCTGGGAAGTCTACTTTGCTTAAGCTCCTAATGAAACAATATGATGATTATGATGGAATTATTTATGTAGATGATTTGGATTTAAAGTTCATATCTGCTGAGGATTGGTGTCGGTTAGAATCGGTTGTGCAGCAAGACGTTTTTTTATTCGATAGCAGTATTAAAGAAAATATTACAATGTATCAATCGTTCCAAGATGAGATTCTATCCAATGTGATAAGTGCCTCTGGGCTTAATAAACTAATCGATAAATTGCCTTATGGTTTGGACACACAGATTGGTGAAAAAGGAGGGAGGCTATCAGGGGGAGAAAAACAAAGAATTGCGATTGCCAGAACCTTAATTAGGCAAACACCGTTATTACTCCTTGATGAAGCAACTTCATCTTTGGATAGTGAAACGGCGAATGCCATTGAAGAGGTGATATTAGGTCTCGAAACTATTACATGTTTGGTAGTAACGCATCGTTTGTCTAAAGCTGCATTGCAGCAATATGATAGGATATTTGTTATGTCAGATGGAAGAGTAATAGAAGAAGGTTCCTTTGATTATTTAATAGAGAATAAAGGTTATTTTTATCATTTATATAAATTTGTAAATGATTCTTCAATAAATCAGACACAACCTATATATACTTGATTTCACGATTTAACTATAGTTAGTTCTACACCCTTTTTTGGTCTACCCCATCCACAAAAGTCGAACTACAGCCATACTCACAATACCGACAAGCACAGTAGCCAGCAAATTTTTACTCCACAAAGCGGTCACCAGCGTAGGAAGGACCGCTATAAGCACTTGCCCATTAAGAGTGACCGAGGTTTCGGTTCGTACGAGCAGATTTTCCATGACCAGTGCCGTGAAAATGCAAATGGGGATGTAGGACAGCCACTGCAACACGGGCTTGGGTAGCGTCAGTTTTTGCAGCACGACAAAGGGAATGATCCTTGGGATGGCTGTGACAATCATCGCACCGATAATGATATATAGCACATTGGGATTAATATTCATTTGTCGGTTAACACTCCAATCGTTGCGGTGATCATGGTCGCTACAATGACGGCGATATGTGATGGCACCCACCAGGATAAAAGGTACATTAGAACGGCCATACATAGCACAAGCAGCAGGCGATGCTTGAGTTTGGAGGTCTGGACACTTTGGAGCTGGGAAATGAGTAGGGCCAGAAACATTGCAGGTAAGGCAAAGTCCAGACCAAAAGCTTCCGGCTGGGAAATCCAATTCCCGAGCACTCCACCAGCCACACAGGAAGCAATCCAAGCGAGATAAGCTGTAATATTAAGTCCGTTCATCCAGCGGTCACTGACCTGCCCGCCTTTAGCCAATTTATCCGACGTTACCCCAAAGGATTCATCCGTTAAAAGGATACCGATGCCTATGTTTTTCCACAGTGAATATTTAGAAAAGTAAGGAGCCAATGATGCACTTAACAGCAGGTGGCGGGCGTTCACAATAAATGTCGTTAAAATAATGACAGATGGAGGACTGGCTGCAGCCAGCATCGAGCAAATAATAAACTGGGAGGCGCCTGCGTATACAAGCGCTGACATCAGACCAATTTCCATGGTGCTAACCCCTGATGAAGCGCCCACAATGCCTGCCGCGAATCCAATACATACATAACCAAGCAGTGTAGGAATACAATCTTTAACCCCTTGTAAAAAGCTGAGTGAATCGTGCTTTGTTCCACTCAACTCCGAAGCTATGGACATTTCAACCTTACCCCCAGTGTATAAATTTTATAATAGTATATAACGGAAGTTGTAAAGTATCAATATATTATACTTTTGTATGTTATATTGAATATTATCTATAGCGAACACGTAGTCTTATTGTACGCTCTCGGCTACACTCTTCTCATCAGAAACAGTCTAATAAAGTAGACTACAGGAGAATTGCCCTTGAGCCCTTCAAAATGGCAAACGGACAAAGGCTGATGATTAGTCAAAGCAGCTCGAATGTGTTCATACAAGGACTGTTTTGACTGAATGGGGAGTTCGTAAAAAAAGGGCGCCCCAGTCAGTTCATGACTTATGGGACAACCCTAAAGTGGTGGCTTATATAAGCTCCTGCCGTTTTTTCAGATATCCGTAGAGAATAATGCCCGAGACCGCGCAGATGGCTGCGCATAGGCCAATAACTCCATATCCCGCCTGAAGCCCGCGCAGTATGCCAAGCTCAGTGGTTGCGCCGTAGACTATCTTGACTCCTTCGATTACCCAGCCGATCACATAGTTGCCAATGACACTACCTATGCCCATCAGCGTGACGACGAACGTAATAGCTGTATCACTGTCCTTAGGATATCTCCGTGCAATGAACGCCATCACGGTCGGATAGATCATTGCAATGCCTGCACCCGATGCGGCAAAGAGAAACGCCAGTCTCTCCCCACCCGCGATTGCTGCGAACGAACATATCGCTGAGAAGGCGGAGAATAAAATCGTCGAAAACACAAACCCCATTCGGTCTGTGAGCGGACCAAGCAACAGGCGCCCCAACGAGAAGGTAAGAAAGAACGCGGAGAGCATGCTGGACGCCTTTACTGTACTCCATGAATACGCTTTCTCTAAAAAATTAACTAGCCAGCCTCCAACTGCGAGCTCGGAGACTACTCCAAACGACAGGATCATTACCATCATCCAGAGTGCCGGATCGCGGGTTAGGGTCTTGAGTGAGGTCCGTTCCTCATGCTGCAGATCGTCTCCCGGGAAGGTGCTGAGCAGCGCGGCCACAATCGGCAGCAGACAGAGCGACAACATAGCCAGATACATCCCTCGCCAGTCCAGCGTATGTCCAAATACCGTCAGTGACATGACTCCCGTCGCCAGCAAAGGGGCGACTGTTGAGCTAAGCCCATAGAAAAAGTGGGACAAATTCATCATCGTGCCGGTATTTTTTACAAAAATCCTCGCCCCCAAAATTGCGAGTGCAATCTCCAGCATGCCGTTCCCGATATACATCAAGAAGTAGGACGAGGCGAAGAATGGATACGTGTGCGACAGGTAAATGAACACTCCTGAGATGATCATGGAAGCAAAGGAAATAATGCTGACCGCCTTGATTCCCCACTTACGGACAAGGACGGCGGTGAACGAGCAGGCAATCAAATACCCAAGTGCGTTTAGAGACAACAATGTTCCGAGCTGCTGTTCATCCAGATTGAAGTCGAATTGAATGCGTGGAATGGCAGGGCCTTTAATATTTTCCGAGATACCAAATACAATAAAGCCAATAAAAATTGTCGCCAGCTGCATCGTGTACATGTGGCGGGACTTGCGGGTTTGCGGATTCAAATTTAGTCCCTCCTAGATAGTTAACGTTGATTTTCTCACCTGTTGGGTGTTCAGGGACGGAAAAGACATAGGATAGCAACCCCTTTCAAGATATTACAATAGTTTTGAAAAATATTTTAATAAGTGAAGTTTAAGGACATTTATATTCAATGTCAATGTTTTAATTGGCATGTTGAAGTAAACGAGGAACCTGACCATAATAGAGTAATTGTAGCTACAGCGGGTACTTTTGTGTATTCTTCATATATAGACTTTTGGATATGAGGAGGTATAATTCGGTGGATTCAATGCAATATATTATTGGTTCTAATTTGGCTCAAATCAGGAAGACTAGAGGACTTAGTTTGGATAAGGTGGCTGAACTGACAGGGGTTAGCAAAGGGATGTTGGCTCAAATTGAGAAGGGAAAATCCAATCCTACGGTAACCACGCTTTGGAAGATTGCGAACGGCTTGCACGTATCCTTCTCGACCTTTCTTAAAGAAGACCCGCCGCAAATCACGAAGATTCGGAGAGCAGATTTGCATCCAGTTATTGATGAGGACGGTAACTATTTTGTTTACCCTGTCTTCCCGTATCACTCGGAAAAGAAGTTCGAGGTATTCACGGTAAGTCTGAAGCCAGGCTTTACACACAAGGCAGAAGAGCATCTGGGAGAGGAAACGATTCTCATGATCCGTGGGGAAATGTACTTTGAAATGCAGGGGCAACAGCTCCAACTGAGTGCAGGGGACGCCGTACAATTTCAAGGATCTGATATCCATACCTATCGTAATGATTCAGATGAGGATGCCGATTTTTATGTATTGATTTATTATGCGGATTAGTGGGATGATTAACATAGTCTACAACAGACTTCCACACAGGATTCTGCAAAATCCTGAGATATAAAAAGAGAGCAACGAGGAAAAGAGAGGAAAGAACCCATGGAAAGCAAGTACATCCGAGAAACCTACTGCTTTAAGACGTCCCGAGTATTTCCCAACGATATCAACAATCATAACACGCTCTTTGGAGGCCGATTGATGTCATATATCGACGATATCGCATCTATTGCTGCCGCCAAGCTGTGCCGTACGAACACAGTAACAGCCTCGACGGATTCGGTAGATTTTTTGCTGCCTATCCACCCGAGCGATTCTGTCACGCTGGAAGCGTTCGTAACTTGGACAGGCCGCAGCTCGATGGAGGTGTTCGTAAAAGTGATTCGCGAGGGATTGATGACTGGTGATCGCAAAATTGCAGCTACCGCCTTCCTGACCTTTGTGGCATTGGACGAGAACAATCGTAAAGTGACCGTCCCACAGGTGATTCCGGAAACAGAGGAGCAAATACAATTACACCAGACGGCTCCATCGCGCGCAGCCATACGGCGTCAGCGGAGGGAAGAAAGCAAGCAGCTGGCTAGTTTTCTGACGACAGATTTTCCGTGGGAAGTGTAGTGTACTAGACATCCCCATTTTACCGTTTTAGCATAAAAAGGAGCCGTTTTCCGTTAGAGATCACTACGATCTGTTCGGATGACGGCTCCTTTTGATAAGGATCTGAGCTATTCCACTTTGACTACACGGAAATGCTGGTTCGTCCCGCCATTATCGCCCCATTGAATGGCTTTGGCTCCATCGGCAGTGGCACCTTCGGAAATGTCGATTAGCTTGCCCGTTGCCCGATTTTTCAGCTTATAATAGCCTCCGGTTACGGATACGAGCTGCCAATGCTGGCTGGACCAGCCTCCATCATTCCACTGTTCAATAACTGCGCCGTCCGATGTAGCACCGCTTTCAACACCAATCAGCTTCCCGCTGTTCCGATTCACAATTTTATAATATCCGCCGCCTGCATCCTTAAGCTGCCATTGCTGGCTTGGCGCTCCGGAATTCGCACGCTGCTCTAAATCTGCTCCGTCTGTCGTCGCATTGCCAATGATGCCTAGCGACTTGTTGCTCTTGCGGCTTACCAGCTGATAATAACTATCCGGGTCGATGACCATCGGCGTAGTTACGCCCTCCACCACACCACTGGCGGTATCAATATTAATGCTGTCGAACCAATCCATAGCTAATGAGGTCGCGGTTGGAAAACGCAGCGGCAGCCATACATATTGAGAATCCTGCACAGGACCACTCCACGCCCCAGCCCAACGGTCGCCCAAATACAGATACGAGGTCGTCTGCGTACCTTCAACAGGAATGACGTAGGCCGACTGTGAACCATAGGTTGTACTATCCCCGAAGTTCATCGTATTGCTCCAAGTTCCTTCAATGCTGGATGCGGTAGCATACTTGGCCTGATTGGGATTCCAGCCGGTTGCCCCGGATGTAATCAGGAAGTAGACGTCTCCTTTTTTGAACATCGCTGGAGCTTCACGATATTGTCCTGGCCAAAGTGTAGTCACCAGCGATTCAACTTGAAGGAAATCCGGTGTCAGACGATAAACGTTCAGATCCGCGTTTACACGGGTAGCCGAAATCAGGTATGCAGTACCGTTATCGTTGTATACGGTCATATCGCGCGAATCATAATCCAGCGGACGGAAGCTGCCCTGATACGTATAATCGCCGTCTACGGTATCGGATGAGGCAACTGCCACTCGGGCTTCGTTGTAATTAATCCCGTTTTCCTTGTGCATCCATAATACGTATTTGCGTGTTTTTTCGTTGTAAATCACTTTCGGACGTTCAATATTCGATACATTCAGCTCTGCGGCCGAACTGCTGGTCAGCACGTTTTTACGAAACTCCCAATTTTTTAAATCAGAGGAACGATAGGCGGAGACCGCCTTGAATGTTCCGTTCGGATTACGATTTTCACCAAACCAATAATAATAACCGTCCACTTTAATCATCCCGCCCCCATGGGCATGGACCACGTTTCCATCTGTATCTTTAAACTGAATGCCATTTACTACATTCGCTGAAGCAGCTGAAGCGATCTTAGGTGAAAACATCTGAAAAATGCTTAACGAAAGCAAAATAGTGAGCATAATACACAGCAAGCGGGCAAAATCATATTTCATTGTTTCGTCCTCCTCTGTATGGTTATTTTAAAGCGCTTTCATTAATAGGGTCTATGAAGTAGTTTTGATAGAGCTGCTTATCCCAATTGTATCCATATTGAATTGAAAGTGCTAGAGTAGTATATTGACCATGTATATGGCAAGTGTCATCCTAATTTAACAGACTTCAATCGACTGGTGAGTGTTACAAACTGGCTAATATCCATTAGGTATACAGGAGGCGACCATGGAAATATACGCGATTGATACAAGCAAGCCGGAGGCTGAGGAACATTATGAATTACTGGTAAATCAGGTTTCACTGGAAAAACAGCACAAGTTGGATCGTTTTTTACATCGAGAAGACGCTTTGAGGGGGTTATACGCCGATGTGCTGTTAAGGTGGTTGGTTTGTCGGCAATTAAAAATACCAAATGCCAGCCTTCAGTTTACATACAATGCTTTTGGCAAGCCCTCCTTGTTGAATGCGCCGGCATTCCATTTTAATGTTTCCCATTCGGGAAAATGGGTAGTATGCGCCATTGATGATCACCCGCTTGGTATTGACATTGAACAGCTCCGTCCTATTGATTTTGAGGTAGGCAGGGTATGCTTTTCAGACACAGAGTACGATGCATTAATGCAGCAGGATGCAGAGAGTCGTTTATCCTATTTTTACGATCTTTGGACGCTCAAGGAAAGTTTTGTGAAGGCCGAAGGGCAGGGGCTGACGCTGCCGTTAAAGTCTTTTTCATTCGAGTTGGAAGCACGACCGTCTATAGGTTTCACGACAGAGGGCTTTACTACTGAGTATTGTCATTTTAAGCAGTATGAGCTAGACCCAGATTATAAAATGGCTGTCTGTGCAGCTCATGATCACTTTGCGCAGGAGGTACAGCAGGTAGATATAAATACACTACGTTTGGAAGTGGCAACCTTGGCGTAATATGCAGCAGATCAAGCATATAGTTGGAGAAAAGGAGATGAGTGGCGTTGACATTCGTTTTGTTCAAGCACGGCAGGTTATATGGGGACTGGGCTTCCAAAGGAGACTCCATCGTTGTACAGCATGGCCGCATACAGGCCATTGGATATGCCCGGGAGCTTGAATTGCAGTTGTCCGGTAAGGAGTACGAGACGGTGGATTGGGAGGGTGCCAATGTACTGCCGGGCTTAACCGATGCCCATATGCATTTGTCTATGCATGGTATGAAGCTGGCTATGCTGGATTTCACATCAGCTACTTCCAAGGACGAGATGCTGGCTATGCTGCGCAAGCGGGTCGCTGTAACACCGCCGGGAGAGTGGATTTTAGGACTTAATTGGAACGAAAATGAGTTTATTCCTGTTGAAATTCCGCATATAGCTGAGCTAGACGCCATTACAGATCAGCACCCGGTATATCTGACCCGTACGTGCTTTCATACATTTTTGGCCAATTCAGAGGCGTTTCGGCGTGCAGGTATTCACGAGAACACCCCTGATCCGGCTTCAGGAGCCTATGGACGGGACGCAGAGGGTCGATTAAATGGATTAATTTATGAGGAAGCATCCTTTGCCTTTACAAGCGTGCAGCCAGAGCCGGATTATTCGGTGAAGAAGGATACGATCCGGCGAGCTTGTCTGGATGCGCTACGGCTGGGGCTGACTGCTGCGCATACGGAGGATTTACGTTTTTTGGGCAGCGTGGAGACAATGCAGCGAATTTACAGAGAGCTGAGAGAAGAAGGTCTTGCATTTCGCACACACCAGCTCATCTATCATCCATTTATGGAAGAAGTGAAAGTACAGGAGCTGCGTGCAGGTACCGGAAATGAGTGGTTCAAAATCGGTGCGATTAAAATGTTTGCTGATGGCGCTATTGGTGGAAGAACGGCTTTATTATCCGAACCTTATAGTGATGCTCCACATACGTGTGGAATGGCCATCCAACCACAGCCAGAGCTAAATCAGATGGTGGCAGCAGCCAGAGCCGCAGGCTTTCCAGTGGCTGTACATGCCATCGGAGATGAAGCGGCGCATATGATTTTGACAGCGATGGAGGCTCATGGACCAACGAAGGAAAGCGGGTTGCCGGATCGTCTGATTCATGGGCAAGTGCTAAGGGCTGATTTGGTCAAAAGAATGGCGAAGTTGCCGCTGATTGCGGACATCCAGCCTCGTTTTGTCGCCAGTGACTTTCCCTGGGTGCTGGATCGGGTAGGGAAAGAACGGAGCGAATATTTGTATGCCTGGAAAAAGCTGCTGCAAGCAGGCATTCCGTGCGCTGGAGGCAGTGATGCGCCGATCGAGCCGCTAAACCCATTTCTGGGTATACATGCGGCAGTGACTCGCGCCAAGCCGGAAGAAATGCATGAAGGTTATCTTCCAGCTGAGAAGCTGGATGTTCACGAAGCCCTTCATCTGTTTACTATGGGAAGCGCAGTAGCCGCTGGGGAAGCTAATGAAAGAGGGACAATCGCTGAAGGCAAAGCTGCTGACTTTACCGTTATTGACCGCGATGTATCGGAAAGTCACCAGGCTTTACTGGATGTTAAGGTACGGATGACCGTTGTGAACGGGCAAGTTGCATATCGGTCGTAGGCTGGTGATACGTATGTATGGCAAAAGCCTTCAACTTCACTTTTTACGTGAGGTTGAAGGCTTTTAACTTTTACAAGCCACGCTGTATAAAGCGGTCCGCATTTTTCACACTGGACCACAGATCAGAGCTTGCGCCGCCTGAATACCAGTAGGCGAAACCAGCAAATCCTTCATCCTGGCCCAAGCGGTACTTACGAGTAAAGGATCGCCCTTCTTCCAGCCATAGCTTATGAAGCTGAGTATCTTTGTATGATACGGTATACTGCTGAATATCCTCGTTCCAGATCGGTTTGGAAGAGATACGGGATACTAGCTGATTTTGCTGGTCTAATGAAATATCAGAGGAAGCGATTGACTGTCCGCTAGCGTTAAGTGTCCAATTCCGTGTAAATAAGGGCAATGCCAAAATCGCTTTCTCCGGATCGGTGGTTTGTACAAAGCGCCGCACGCTTTCACGCAGCCATGGCAGTGAGGACACGGAGCCGGGGATCGAGCTCCCTCCCCAATGCTCGTCATATCCCATCAGGATGAGATAGTCTGCCGCAGCGCCAAGCTTTTGATAATCAAAAGCGGCAGTCCAGTCCGTTCCGTAATCAGGAGATACACAAAGCGCCAGTACCGCATTTTGACTTTTCAACTTAGCCTTTAATTGTTGGACGAACAATGTAAGGTAGGCACGATCCTGACCATCTACATTTTCAAAATCAATGACAAGCCCGTCCAAACCATGTACAGACACAGCATTGGCAAGTTGAGTTATGGTTGTAGCCCGTAGAACCTCACTGGACAGAATTTGGTGCGTTAGCGCCAGATTGGAGCGGTTGCCTACCATAGCCCAGATTTTTTTTTGATGCTGTTTGGACCAGGTAAGCAGCGAAGAATTGGTGTAATCGCTGATACTGCCTGTTTCGTTCAGAAAAAACCAGCGTGGTGAGAGGGTGTTGATGTTGGATTGAAGCACCGTATTTTCAAACTGCTGAACGGTTTGGTCATATTGCCAGCCTAATCGAATGGAAGAAGTAGTGGAAGCAGCTTGGCGAGCATGCTGTGCTGAATACGTTAGCAGCCGCTCCAATAATACCGCTGTTTCTTCACGAGTGAGAGAAGATGCCGGGCGAAAATAGTTGTTTTCACCTTTCATAAAGCCGTAACGATTCACGGTGGTTACCCCTTCAAGAGCCCAATCTGCAATTTCGTCACGATCTGTGAAAGAGGATGTGGTGCCGCCTGATCCGCCCGAAGAGCGGATGAGACGTGCAATCATTAAGGCTGCTTCTTGTCGGGTTATAGGACTATTGGGTTGAAATGTAGCGGAAGAACCTCCCTGTACGATATCAAGCTGCGAAGCCGCCTCAATCCAACCGTAGTACCACGCCTGTTTGGGAACATCCCGATAGGAGGAAACAACTGCTTGTACAGGTTCTAGCCCGAGTGTACGGTCCAATGCGGTAACCCATTCAGCTCTGGTAACAGCCTTTTTAGGAGAAAAGTAACCAGGTTGTGTACCATTCAAAATTCCTTTAGCATGCAGGGAAATAATAGACTGATAGGCGTAGCTGTGTGCAATATCCCGAAAAGCTACGCCGGATGCTGCTGCCGGGGCAGCTAAGTATGAAGTGAATGTTGTGAATATTGTAATGGCTGTAGTTGCCGATAGAGTAAACCTGGTTAGCCAACGCGATCGTTTGGAACTCATCCCCAATAACCTTCTTTTTATGATAGATTGTAAGTGTATATATTGTTACTCGACGAATAATACTATCAAAAAGAGGAAAGTTATTCATTGCTAAATTGCTGGAAAAATACCAAAAAACCCGCTACCAATGGGTAACAGGTTTGATATTGGATAAACTATGCTTTTTTGCTATACATAATACCGATCGTTTGTGGACCACAATGACTGGATATAACACAGCCTGCTGTTGTTAGCAGTACCTCTTGTGCGTTTGTTTCCTCTTTCAGACGTGCTTGCAGCATCAGCGCATCTTCCTCAGCCAAAGCGTGCACGACAATAATCATATCGTTATCCATCAAATCCCGATGGTTCAGGGCATTTTGTAGCATTTGTTCCAGTGCTTTTTCACGTTTGCCGCGAACCTTGTAGGCGGGCGTCATTTTTCCGTCAATCACTTTGATTACCGGACGAATTTTGAGCAGACTGCCGATCAGGTTTTGCATGCCTGAGCATCTTCCGCCTTTATATAGGTATTCGAGTGTATCAATCACAAATTCCGTGTCGATTAGCGGTCTGGTTGCCGTCAACATGTCTACAATCTGCTCTATCGTACTACCGTTTGCTGCCGCGCGAGCAGCTTTCATCACAAGCAGGCCAAAACCGCACGACAAATTTAGGGAATCAAAAACCGTAATGCGACCTTCTGGAAATTCGGAGGCAGCGAGCAGCGCATTCTGGTATGTCGATGATAGCTCGGAGGACAGACTGATATATAAAATGTCATCTCCTTGTTCTATGTAGGGCGTAAAGGCTTGAATAAAATCTGCCGGAGAAGGTGCGGCGGTACGAGGTAAGCTTCCCTCGCGGCTGACACGCTGAAATAATTGTTCCGGGTGAATGTTCACCCCATCTTGCAATGCTTCATCACCAAATACTGTATACAATGGTACAATGCTAATCTCGTACTGTTGACGCCAGTGGGCAGGAACATCACTGGTACTGTCTGCAAAAATTTTAATTTTATTCATACATTAAATCCTCTCTGTGAGATGAAGAAAAATCATAAAGACTGCACAGAGGAAGGATAAATATCCGCTGTGCTATTCGGAATCGAAAGACCGATGGCAAGTAGTGCAATAAAACCTACAATAATGAGTGCATTAATGATTAATCCAGTAATAGCAAAGGTTTTTTTGCGGTTTTTTAACGCAATGCCGATGATCCCGACCACAAGTCCGCTACAATTGAGCAGCAGGCTGGCTAAAAAAATAAAGGGAATCAGCATCGTTCCGGTTTGCTGCAAAGCGACTTCCGGGTTCATTGTTTGGTATTGGCTGAAATGAGCCATCAGATTAATGACCATAATAGCCAAGATAATATATCCGATCAGACTGACGAGCGACATAATAAAAGAGGCAATTCCGGGACCGGAATGCTTGAGCTTGACCGGAGGCTGAAACACAGGAGCTTCTGAAAAAACAGGGTGCTCCTCAGACGCAGCAGGCTTTTGCAAATTAGGATCTTGGTAACTCATTTTTTCAACTCCTTGAACATAGTCCGAACAGGTACTAATTTTCCACAAAATAAACAAAAAAGCAAGCCACTTTACACATTACCCTCCAATAGACAGGGTTTAATCATCGAATTTCGTATGCGGTTTGTTTACACACACTGGCTGGTAAACTTCATGCTGTTCCGATAAAATAAGAAGAACATTCGGGTAAAAGGAACAGTGAAAAGGAGTATAAAAACATGCAACGAAGATGGATAATGGTAGGATCTATAATGATGATGTTGGCGGTAGCCATTGGAGCCTTCGGAGCGCATATTGTAAAAGCACGGATCGACGCGGATGCATTGGTGATATATGAAACCGGTGTGAAATACCATATGATTCACGCTGTCGGTTTGCTGATCATTGCGTTGGCTGCCGGACAATGGGGCCCTTCGACCCGCTTAAGATGGGCCGCGCGGCTGTTGTTCACGGGTATCATTTTGTTTTCCGGCAGTCTGTATGTGCTAAGTTTAACCGGAATCCGTGTGCTGGGTGCGATCACCCCATTAGGGGGCGTATGTTTTATTGCAGGATGGATATTCCTGGCATGGGCTGCTGCTGGTCTAAAGAAAGAGGATTAGAAAACTTATAGGTCCATACTAAAAAAGAGAATCGGCAGGAAAGACGCAATGTTTTTCCACCGATTCTCTTTTTTCATGCTTAGTTGTTTTAGTGAGATGTTACACTTATGATGTGATTTCGTCGATCTCATTCATTTTAAAGGAGTATACTTGCTTCTCATCGACATGATACACACTCAGCAGGTTATTATCATGGTCCAGGTTGAGTATACGGCAAGGAATGCTGCGCTGTCCTCCATAGCGGTTCACAATTAACCGTACAAGCGTATTATCATGTATATAGCGTTTGATCCATTCGTACGTACTAAGGTCTTGTTGTATTGCAGGCTTTGGCTGTACGTGGGATTGTTTGATCTCTTGAACAACGGGTGTCTTGTTCGGAATTGCGGCTGATTTCTTTTTGGAGAATCTTTCCGCAAGCGTAGCGGCTGCATCAGATGGGCTATTAACAGCCGACTGTTTTTTTAGATATAATGCAGCTTCAATTAAATTGCCAAGTTCGATACCAGATTGAATCCGACTATCCGCAATTTGTTCGTTTTGGCTCAAGAGATTAAGCAGGAACTGAAGGGCCTCTACGTTCGAACGACCTTTAACTAATACATCAACATTAAATAAATAACTAGTTTCGTCTTGATTTGATTCCTTTTTCATACATCCTCCAGCCCAAGCCCTGGGTAATTAGTCTTTTGTAGTATCTATCAATATATCATTAAAATGTAATCTGTCATAGGGCCTAGGGCCCTGTTATTGGATATTAACAAAAATTAGCTCTATATAAAGACCTATGCGTTACATTTTCTCTGAAAACACAGGAAATATACATTCTGGCATGTGTACATGAACAAGGGTTGTATATGAGAAGATTAATAGAGCCAAAGTATGCATATACCGAGAATAAGCGAGGTGGGGAATGAAATCAAGTAATTTAAATTTAAAATATTTTACAAAAAAATATAACGTAACATGTCTGTAAAAAGGATCTCATCCGCTCAGAAGAAAAATGAAAATCCCCCTTAACGAAAGGGGGATTTGGCATAGCGAAAATAGGGTATTATAGTAAGCGAAATTAAAGCGGACTTTAATTTCCGATTAAAATGGGATTCGTTGTGAGTTCATATGATAGTCATGTTCGACTGCCCAGCTCACAAGACCACTCCAGAAATTTTCACAGGCTGAAATGATCTTTGTGGATTCCGCTAAGTCACCGGACATGACCATCTTAACCAGATGATCAAATCCTTGTGGACGACTCGACAGTTCCAGTGCTTCCGGTAGAACCATTGAGCCCGTTGAGAAAAGCTTCTGATTGTGTAACCCAACTAACATAGCCCCATATTGGGCAAACTGCATGATCAAGTACGGCAAGAAAGTACGAGGGCCATTTATACTGACATTTCTAAGCTTTCCAATAAACTCATACATTTCACCTACAAGCACTTCGTTGATGGCATGCCTGAAATCTTCCCTTGTTGGGGATTCGGCAGCTTCCTTTAATATAGAAAAAAAGTCTTTAGGATCATACAGACGAAGTGGGGAAAAGAAGGGTCCATGTGTTAACGGCCAGTCGCCCTCAACAGTAGAGGCGGTTTTCAGAAGAATGTCTGAACTACAGACGTTCACCTCAGCTTTCCAGGGACCCGCCGACCATTCATGGCTAAAATCTACAGGAGCGTTGGATTCACTTAATACACAAAACATTTCAATATCTGAGAAAGGGCCGTCCGTACCTTTGGCAACAGATCCATAGACCCCTATAGCCAAAATTTTGTCTCTATATACCTCATGCAACCTAGCAGCTATTTCGTGGCAAGTCTGAAATCTCTCAATTCGAGAAACGTGAATAGGTCCATTCATGTTCATTAGTGATTCTCC
>NZ_JAHPJM010000011.1:0-204383 GCF_019042715.1 Paenibacillus sp. AK121 | reverse complement strand
CGTTCGTCCTGAGCCAGGATCAAACTCTCCATTAAAGACCAACCGAAGTTGGTTTATAGAAAGAGCGATTAGCTCATGTTGAAACTGACGATATAAAATATCTCATTGTTTGATTTTGCGAACAAAATCATTTACTCACTCGTTGTTCAGTTTTCAAAGATCAAATTCTTTTTCGCTGCGTTTTTCAGCAGCTATAAGATCATATCATGTTCATTTCAAAAATGCAAGGGTTATTTTTTTCTTCTTTTCGAAGTTTGTTTCGCCCTAGTTATTCTCTTTCGAAACGGCTGTTTTGTTGTCAGCTCAAATAATATATCATATACCTAAGCAACTTAGCAAGTATTTTTTTATTATTTTTATTTTTTGAATACATCTACTCATTTTCTGCTCCGATAAATCAGTCAAGGGGCTAGTGCCCCTTCATTAACTGGTCACTCCTTCTGGTTCGAACACCTCTACTGGCCAATGCAGCTCCACACCTTGACGAAGGAGAACATTTTGAAAACGTCCAAGATGTTCTTCTGACCGGCTCACTTCAATAGGATATACTCCGTTGGAGACACAGTAAGCCGCCAAGCTTCCCGATGATTCTCCTATATTCCATTCTGTAGGATGTAGCCGATAGCAACCATTGGCTATTTGAGTCATCCCTATATTTTTGCATGCAGGAAGCAAATTACGTACTCTCACAGGAATCAGTGAACCCAATGGAATTTCATAAGGATAGTTAGGGATGTAAAAGGTTCGCTGAGATACCGTAGTCGGATGAAGATCTAAATGATAGCTGCCCACACCTACACTGTCTGAATACCGTTTGGGTCCCTCCTTCCCCCGAAGCTCACGACTTACATCAAACTCCGAAATCGTATACTTGGCCTTAATCCGGCGCGACTCGCGAATATAAGCCGTTTTAGCCAGACCGTCAGAAGTGCCAAGAAAATCACCCCGTGGTCGAATTCCTGGATAGCCGAAACCTCCATCTAATCGGGGAGCCTCAGTTTGAAGCCAATATATTAATGAACGAGTCAACTCACGCGCTCCTTCTCGATGCCTTGCCTGCTCCTGAGCGGTGACACCAATCAATGGTCCCAGGTAATAATCATTTTGAGCCCAGTTTAAAAGAGTAACCTCACCATCGTTTAGCGGTTCGCTCCATATGGAAGGATCTACGATACGACGATAATCCCATAAGGATACAATACCCTGATCGTTAGGGAATAATGTGAACTGTTTTAGCTTACTGGTATCATCTGCATCTGTTGCAAACCAGCTCAAAATCGGAAAACGGGAAAAGGACGGGATATAATTTCTCCAGAAATCGTATTGTTGCGGTCGCTCTATAATGAAGCTTTCCTGAGGAATGTAGTCTACAGCAGCCACATGCGTGATAGATTGCATATCAAGAGGATTAGCATACTCCAGTGCATGAGGCTCCCCCGTTGCAGCTCGGGACTCCGCTCCACTCGTATGCTCCACACCCGCCATGGGAAGGAGATCACCACACTCTGTGGCATCCAGATAAAACGTTCCATGCAGCACTCTGAGGCCACTCTTATGATCAGGATTATACGAGGTGCGGACGGTAACAGAAGTGATAGAATCTCCATCTGTCTGAGCAGCAATAGGCACGGTGTGATAATATACACGAACACGTCCCGTATTTAAATAAGGAGCAAGCATATCCTCAAGCACCTGTAGAGCTACCCGTGGTTCATGAGCCAGACGACTTACCCAGCCGTTCCCAGGATTAAGAATCGGATCATTGTAGGCTTCTTCAGTTAATGGATAGTTCTGACGGTAGTAGTCGCGTACACGATTGCGGAACTCACGATACGTTGCTGTGCAACCAAACTGTTCGATCCAGCGGTGCTCATCCGGAGGAACAGCCTGTGAAGTTAATTGCCCTCCCAGCCAGTCCGTCTCCTCTGTCATGATGACTCTCATACCAGCTTTCGCCGCTGCTAGGGCTGCCGATGTCCCACCCAGACCTCCGCCAATCACAACAATATCGGCATCAAGCCGTTTTTGCGTCATGGTTCGTTCCCCTTTCATTTTTACTAAGATTCCGTCATCTCAAAAGCAAGCCTGGCAGCGCCAATGAATCCAGCGCGGTTTCCCAACATTGCCCGACTTACTTCTGTTTGAACTCCCAGTCGGTCCAGATGCTTTTCCAGCAAGGGCCACCAGACATCTCCCGCGTCCGTTACTCCTCCCCCAACAATGATCAACTCAGGATCAAGAGTCACCGATATATTAGCCAGAAGAACAGCTAAATCTGCTGTGTAGTCATCTAGCGCCTGAATTGTCTTCAGGTTGCCGTGAGCGGCCTCTTCCACAATCTCGTTCCCAGAACAATACAGTTTTCCGGTGCATTCACTACCTCGACGTAACAGGGCGCTACCTGATACGTATTGCTCAGCACATCCCTTTTTCCCGCAATTGCAGGGGTGACCTCCAGGAAACAAAATACTGTGCCCCCAATCGCCGCCGCTCCAATGAGCACCTCTACACAAGAGGCCATTTTCCATATACGCGCCTCCGACCCCTGTTCCCAAGGTGAGCATGGCTAGGCGCTGCTTACCCTTCCCGGCCCCCTGCCAAGCTTCTCCAAGTAACGCAGCGTTCGCATCATTATCAGCAACCGCACGTAAAGCCAGCTTTTCTCTAGCCCACCTCACCAAGGATGTACCCTGCCAGCCAGGTAGGTTATCTGTAGCGTACACAACTTCACCGCTCTCCACATTCACTCTGCCAGCAGTAGCAATACCTAAAGCGCCTATACCTACAGGGGTACTCACACTGGTATCTCCAAAAGAACGCATCAGTCTGAATACAGACTCAGACACACGCGACAACACCCATTCACGCCCACGGGAGGCATCTGTATCCATTCGAATTTCATCAAGTACCGATCCATCCCGTGCCACTATGGCGGCCTTTACGGAAGTCCCTCCAATGTCAATCCCAATGACTTTGTTCAATGCAACTGCCACCACCATATCCTCCTTGTTCCCCCACATAAAAGCTTACGAGCTCTTAGCACAAACCTTCTATAGATAGAAAAACATGATGAACTGTCGGAGCGTGCCGTATTCCAATCCACAATCGCAGAATTTCAATAACTTCGTTCAATCACCGCTCTCGCTGTTTTTTCCTTCATTTGTTTGGTGTGACTCGTGTGCTTGCGAGCAAGTCCTTCACAGATGAGGTCAATCACGAATAGCTGTGAGATTTTGGCGCCGATTGAACCGCCTTCTATCGGAGCTTCCTTCCCTGCGGTCAGTAAAACAATATCTGCAATGGAGGTAATAGGTGATTTTGCATAATTCGTAATTGCGATAACTGTTGCACCGTTCTGCTTGGCCTTGTGCAGCATGTCGTTCGTATCCAGCGTACTTCCTGATACACTGATACCAATAGCGACATCACCAGGACTCATGGACACCGCCATCATCGACTGAATATGTCCGTCTGCCACAGCCTCGGCGCGCCGCCCAATCCGCAAGAAGCGGTTTTTAGCATCCTGCGCGGAAATGCCCGATGCACCTACACCGAAAAATTGAACATAACCCGCTTGATCGAGACACGCTATCGCACGACTAAGCTCCGAACGATCCAAGAGCCCCATACTGGAATGCAATATATCGAGCATATTGTGATACACCGTGCGGGTAATATCATGTTCGTTATCTGGGTCGATGTTCTCCTCGCTCATATCGGTTTTGCGATAAGTCTGGTTTTGTGCCAACGACAGTCGGAAATCCTGATACCCTTTAAAACCAATTTTCCGGCAAAAACGCATAACAGTCGTTTCGCCTGTACCTGCAAAGTCAGCCAGCTCCGTCACGGAGAAATATATGATGTCAGCGGGGCACTCCAGTACGCACAAAGCGACCTTTTGCTCCGATTTCGTTAATGAAGGATAATACGTGTTAATTCGGTCGTTCATCTCCATAGATGCATTTCACTGCCTTCCTTGCGGCATCGGCAAACCGCTGCGTAATCAATTGGGGTCTAGTAATCGCCGAGCCTACAACCACTGCATGTGCACCCAGCCGAAACGCTTCCTCTACTTGTGCCGGATCATGGATTCTGCCCTCTGCAATGACAGGAACAGGAACCAGCTCTGATGCTCTCCGAACTAATTCCAGATCCGGACCCTCTATCTGAGTAGAATATGGCGTATAACCGGATAACGTCGTGGATACGCAGCCTATACCAAGGGAAGCCGCATGAAGTGCTTCCTCTAGTGTCGATATATCCGCCATGGAAGCGACTCCGTGCTCATGGGCGTAATCTATGAGGTGTTTCAACTTACACCCCGCTGGGCGCGGTCTCAATGTGGCATCCAGCGCAATGATATCCGCACCTGCCTCCACCAGTTCCTCCATTTCACGGAGGGTAGGCGTAATGTAAATATCAGAATCATTATAATCCCGTTTAATCAAACCAATGACTGGTAGAGGGATCGCCTGTTTAATCGCACGTACATCCGATGCACCATTGGCACGAATCGCTACAGCTCCACCCTCCTGTGCAGCACGCGCCATTTTGACCATAGAATCTGCTCCATGCAACGGTTCGCCTGGTAGCGCCTGACAGGAAACGATCAGTCCATGCCGAACCTTGGATAATACACCTTCCATTCCCATAGGATTCACTCCCTCCCCTCGGCATAATGCCGTACAGTCAATCCAACTTCAAAGGTACGGTTCCACGGCATGTAGCAATCTGTAATTTCCACGCGACCTTCCGGCCCGTTTACATATTCATCGAGTGCCTGCTCCAGCCGTCCGCGAATGACTGCAGCTACCGACCCTCTAGAGCCATCGAGCATAAACTTGTTAAAACCCATCTGCTCCACAATTCCATTATTCATAGCTGTACGTACCACGGCGCAATAACAGGCATCCTCAGCGTAGCGTAGCCCCAGAAAATCCAGGTGTTCCTCCGTAGGACCATAGCGGACATAAAGCATAGACTGAGCAATGACAGTACCGAGCGTGTTAGAACTAGTATTCCAGCCTGCATAGCCTGCCAGCTTAAATAGCAATCCCTTTTGCCTCAATAGTCTAAGTAGCTTGAGATCGGCGCCGTTGGCGTAGGCTACATCAGCAATTGCAATATTTTTATTGGCATCATGCTGCATATGAGCACCGTACTCAACTAGCTCTACCAGATTCCGATGTACATCATATCCGGCCATCGCATGCTGCTGGGATGAAGCTTCTGCCATCGTGTCGCCGGGCGTGTTCGCCAGCAAAATCAAATCAGCCTCCGCTGCTGAGGAAGCAATCAGCCCACCTGCCGCTATAATCTGATACTTTAACGTCTCGTAAAAATAACGATCCTCAAAAAGCGGGACTACAAATGCTCCCTGCAAAGCAGACAATCGAGGATACACCAGTGGAACTACATGATTCGTCTGATTCACCCAACGAGCTAGCAACGTACAACCCACTTCGTCTGCCCCTGGGTACATATATACTTTCAAATCTAACCCAAGCTCGGAAATACGACTTCTTAGCCGTTGTTGATCCTTGGCGGTATAGCCGTAGGGAGCCGAATCATCCTGTGGGATGATCATAAAATCAATCACGCCTTCTGCTACCAGTTCCAGTGCTACTTGATTGGCTTCCAAATTCACACGGCGACGCCCTAGATAATCATCCAAAATCTCTATAGGCAAACGTTCATCGATGTCCGCTAATTCCAGCAACTCTTCTGCGGTAGCGATCGCTAGCTCCTGACGATGCTCAATGAAACCCTTTCTGAATATCTCACGGCCCCAATCAGCATAGTAGTCTGGTTCCTCATCAGCTAAAGAGTACTGCGGACAACGCATAATCAATTGAAATGCATACAGAGTCAGTTGCGGGTATAGTTGCTTTAACCTGCGAAGACGATTAGCCCTGTTCCTGACCTGCCCACTCGACATTCCGTGCAGCCGAGAGGGTACGATCCCCCCGTACAGCAGCGTATCCATCGCAATAATAGCTCCATCAGCACTCGCCGCACGTTCTTCGAGCCATGCCCATAATCTGGTCGTATCGCCAGGGGTTTTCTTTTGTCCCATCCATTCCAATGGAGGGCGCTCCATTTCAAGGTCTGTGCCCTGTGCCAGTAAGTAAGGAAATTGATAATTACAGGGCCGCTCATCCAGCGGCACAAAAAGTAATCGAGTATTTGGCTTCACCATACGCTCCACCTCTCCTGAAAATTACCGTTATCCTAACGGCAAATGGTTATTTTCAGGGCAGCTATGCTGCCTTGGTTCTTTATTCCATACAAATTCTCACAAGATCAGTCGATGTTTGCCTTGTTCATCCTGATCGACATAGCCCCACTGCACGGCGGCACGGATCGCCGGATTGCTTCCCAGCCGAGCCTCCGCTTCCAGGCAAGCCGTAATACTGCGTCGTAGTTCGTCCACGACCTCGTCCGTCAGAGGCGGCGGCTCTTGTCCGTCAGTTGCTTCGCTCTGCATGAGATTTCCTAGCGACTGCACATCGTTCTGGCGCTCGCTACCGAGCGCAGCTTGGCGCAGCACTTGCCACAGGCTCACGTCCAACTTGGCACGTTCCAGCCAAGGCGCAGCCTGTGCCACGAAGCCTGCCGCCGGATCATCGGCAGATATATTCTGTAGGACGCTCACGACGTAAAGCAGTCGCTCGAAGTATATATCCAGCGCAGGGATATCGCGCATTTGCAAGGCAAGGTCCACATCCTCATACGTGCTTCCGCCCAGTCGGCTGTTCTTGTTTTGGCGACAGAAAAACATCAGTTCATCTGTATGCTCCCCCGCCAACTCTCGCACAGCCCATTCCCAGGACAGCTCTGGCATATACCGCTCACTGTTCCACATATAGTGGGACATCGTAATGAGCGTCACTTTGGAGCACTCCCACTGGTTCATCGGGTTGGCTACCATGCCGGTATGTCCGCAATCTGGAAGACCGGAATACCGTCCGCGCAGTGGATCGAGGAATAACCGATCATGGTCACAATCATTCACCGGGATGTTATCCCACAACCACAGCTCATGCCCATAGAACGCATGATTATCGGCAGCATGCTGGCGACTAATCTGTGGAGCAAAAACAAAGTATCCCGTCCAGAACACCTTAATCTCCGGATGCAATCGCTCCCGGAAATCCTTTTTGTATTCGGTATCCCAATAGGACCAATATTCCGAAGGACAGACTGTCAGCGTAAATTCAGGCAGCCGTTCAGCCAACCATGTATGAACCTTATTCGTTAAAAAGACATGGGCGTGGCCCGAGCGGCCCAGTAAATGTCGATTTTCTCCTTTAAGGACATAATCAATGTCATCCATTAATATAGAAAAATGGCGCACGCCAATCGCCATCATGGCCGCCAGCTTTTCCGTTAATTTGAGGAAATCTTCATCGCTGCCAAAACTCAGGTCATTCCCTGGACTGATACAATAATGAAAATCAACCTCGTGCCGTTCACAGTCTTCCTTTAATTCGCGGATTTGGGCAAACGTCTCCTCAGGGTACGGTTCCCTCCATAGCTCACGATGATATGGATCGTCCTTGGGAGCGTACATGAACGTGTTCATCCGATGCGCAGCCATAAAATGGACGGCATCCAACCGATCCGCGAAACTCCACGGTTTTCCGTAGAAGCCTTCAATGATTCCTCTGACCGGAAAGGAAGGCTCATCTCGAATAGATATCACCGGTAGCGTACATCGTTCCTGTTCTACTTGAAGCAGGAGATGCAGGGCATCCATGCCGTACTTGAGCCCTCTTTTATTGGACGCATGGATTTCAATTCTACCTTCCTTCTGAATGTCCAAACGATATCCATCTGCAGTAAGCGTTCTGTCATACTCAAGTACCAACTGCACGCTTCCCCTTGTTTCAGTCGGAACACCGGGTCCCGGAGGTGCAATGAGCCTGATCGGTCCCTCGGGATCCAGTGCACCTTCATATTCCTGGTTCATTGCGAAGCGCGAGGACAGTTCACAGATCAGGTTCGGTTCAGAGATAACCAGTTTGTCCCCACTGTCATACACATCACGAAAATAATATTGAATCTCCTGCGGTGTTAGCCCTACACCCGAATTAGGCCGCATTCCTTTGGACAGTTCCATCGCAATCGTCTCCTTCCATTTAAGGACTCTCCGTAGCCGAGACTTCTTAATTATCCTTTTACCGCTCCCGCCAAGCCTTCCATATAATAGCGCTGTGTGAACAGGAACAATATAATGATCGGCAATACCGAAATCATTGTGCCTGCAGCAATCCAGCCAAAATTATAAGCAAACTGACCATTGAGATACGTAAGTGCAGCTGCCAGCGGGTATAGCTCCGTATCGTTCAGAATAACGATAGGCCACAGGAAGCTGTTCCAGAACGACATGGCCTCCAACAGAGAAATCACAGCAAGCGCCGGTTTGACCAGCGGAAGCACCAACTGCCACCAGATTCGAAACTCCGAAGCGCCGTCCATTTTACCCGAATCACGCACGTCGGCGGGGATATGAATAAACGTCTGCCGCATTAGAAAAATGTTGAACACAGAGACTGCCCCAGGCAACACTACACCCATATATGTATTGCCCAGGTGAAGTCCTTGAATGGTCAGATAATGCACAATAAATGCCGTATAAGAAGGAATAATCATTGTAGCAATCAGCAACGTAAACACCACATTTTTACCCTTAAAACGAAATACAGCCAGGGGATATCCCGTCAAACTGGCCAGTATCACATTGAGCACAACGCCCAATACCGTAATGATGACTGTATTCAGCATATATTTAGGAAAATCCATGAACTGCCACACCTGAACATAGTTGTCGAAATCAATAAAGGTCGGGAAGATTGCAGGCGGCGTTGAGAAAATATTACGGCCTGGCATGAGGGATACACTAAGCAGCCATAGAAACGGTCCCATTAAAAAGAGGGCTAGCAGCACTAAAAGCAAATACATTATCGTCATTCTGAGCACTCGACCAAGACTACGCATGATGCGACTGCTCTCCTTTTTAGGAAGAGACGAGTGTAGCATTTTATCATTCTGTAGATTCATCAATAGGGATTGACACCGCCTTTCCTATTGAATCGGAATACGATAATACTAAGTACTGCAATCATTGCACCGACAATTAAGCCAAGTGCCGAAGCGTACCCAAAATTAAACTGCTCCATCCCCTTTTGAAAAATATACAAGCTGGATGTCAACGTGGCCGTTCCCGGTCCACCCTTGGTTAACACATATACCTCATCAAAAACACGAATAGCTGCCATAAGCGATATGAGGGTACAGAATAAAACGTAAGGTTTTAGCAGCGGAAGCGTAATATGAATAATCAAACGCCATCGACTTGCTCCGTCCACCCTAGCGGCTTCGTATAGATCATGAGGAATGTTTTGTAATCCTGCCAGATAGAGCATCATATAATACCCGAGTCCCTTCCACATCGTGATGAACATCAGTACATACAAGGCTAAATTACTGTCCGATAGCCAGTGTATGTCTTTGCTTATCAAACCTGCTTGTATAAGCAAATAGTTCACTACGCTGTTATTGCCCAACAGCCAACTCCAAATTAAGGCCACAGCTACCATCGAAGTCACAACAGGGATGTAGTAGGTCGTACGAAATATTTTAATTCCAGGGATACGGCTGTTCACCAGCACAGCCATCAGGATAGAGAATATTTGAAGAAAGGGGACAATGAGCACGTACAACAATGAGTTCCAAATCGAAATAAGAAAGTTACGATCCTTAAACGCTGCTTCAAAATTATCCAAGCCGACAAAATGGGTATCTGATATGACAGAGTAGTCCGTCAATGCCAGCGGAATGCTGTAAATAATAGGCCAAAATACAAAGACGGCAAGCAATAACAGTCCCGGCGTCATAAAGGCCCAGGCCGTAAAGGACTCCGACCTCAACCATTTGATCATGCTGCATCACCACCTGATTTTGATAAATGAACAGGGGAGTATTCGCATTACTCCCCTGTCATACCTATTGCTTTAAAATATCGTTTACTTCCTGCTCCAGGGCAGTAAGCGTCTCCTTCGTATCTCTTCCGTTCAGTAAAATATTTTGCAAGGCTCGCGCGATCGCGCTGTTCACATCCTTGGCATTAGGCACACCGACCATATAATCTGTCGCCTTATCCAAGCTTTGTGCAGATACTACCTTGGCTTGTGCTTCTAATGATTGGTCAGACTGAGTAAAATACGGGTCTTTAATGGATTCTTTCGTGGAAGGTAGGGTATTGGCCTCTTTAGAAAAAGCCGTTTGACTCTCAGCATTTGTTAAGAAAACAGCAAATTTCACCGCCTCGTCTATATGTGCAGACTTAGTAGGTACGACCAGGTCCATAGAGTTGGAGAGCCGCACATCAGCTTTGCCGGTTGGGACGGGAACAGCAATCGTATTCTTATATACGTCCGGCGCCGCCGTTTTGATAAAATTGATGAACGTCGGACCTGCCAGCTCAAAGGCAACCTGCTCGCCGGCATAATATTTCACTTGCTGTGAAAAATCAGCATCTTCCTTGAGCACGACACCATCTTCCATCTGTTTTTTTAGATTATCAATCATGGTGACTGCGTCTGGAGTGTTGAATGCAGCTGCTGTCTTCTCTTTATTTAGAATGGGAATACCGTCAACCGCAAAAAGCTTGGATACGAGCTGCTGAGCATAGCCAGCCTTACCGATTTTTCTATTGATTTGGCGGCCCCATTCTGACAATTCCTCCCGCGTTTTGGGCGGATGAGCAGGGTCCAATCCAGCAGCTTTAACCAGCTTTGTATTCATGTAAAGTACTTCCGTGCCGGTATACCAGGGTAGTGCATAAGCTTTACCGTTAATAACCGTAGAATTATAAATACCCTCGAAATAAGCAGCCTTTTCCTCGGGCGACAAGTGTTCATTCATATCAACAACAGCACCCTTAGAACCCATTTGGCTAGCAAATTCCGTATTGAGATTCACTACATCCGGGCTGCTGTTGCTAGCAATACTCGTCAATAACTTATTGGTCACTGCATCATACGGGTAATCCTTCCAATCAATTTTGACATTAGGGTTCTTCTGCTCATAATCGGCAATGACCCGATTAAAATACGGGGTAAATGTAGGTTGTAGCGCAATGGTCCAAAATTGCAGTGTCACTTTCCCTCCGTCTACCTTTTCCGGCTTTGAGCCTCCGCCACCGCAGCCGCTCAGCAGTACAACCAGTGCCAGCATAGATACAAGCAACCGTAACCTGCCTTTCGCTTTCTTTGTCACATGGTGACCCCCTTATTCTTAGTTGATTAAGGTAAATTATAACAGAAATACCGTTATAGAAGGAACATTTTTTCAATAAAATAAATTTAGAAGGAATAATTTTTCTTTTATTGGATACAAAAAAGACGCCTCTTCAACAGAGACGCCATGTTTTCCAAATCAACCTACAGAGGATTGACATCTATTAATAATATGGAGCCATGAAAACGTACACCAAAACCCCAGTCAAGCTCACATATAGCCAAATAGGCATCGTCCAACGGGCAATTTTACGATGTTTTGCTACCTGCATCGTCCATCCCCATACAACTGTGAATAGCGCCAGCGGTACGATAATCGCAGCCAGTATACTGTGCGAAATCAACAGCGTAAAGTAAATCGGCCGCAGGATACCCACACCACCATATTTTGCAGTTTCCGGCGAAATGTAATGGAAGGTTAGGTAGGAAAATAAAAACAAAACGGTACTGGCGAAGGCCAGCAGAATAAAGGTTTTATGCACCTTAATGTTTTTCTTGAAAATCGCAACCAATGCAGCCACCAGGAAAATAAATGTGAAGCTGTTAAAAATCGCATTCAACCTTGGGAAAATAGTGAGATCAAAACTAACACTCCCCTGGTATCCGATCGGCGAAAAGAACAGCAGCAAAATAATCACATTGGCTATAATGGAAACGGTGATAATCAAGGCTGTAAAATTACGATTGCTCGTTGGAACGTACTGCTTGTCCTCACTCGCTTTATTCATCATGAACGTCTCCTTCGTTTAAATTCAGGTTTTCGTTATTTTTGCGGTCATAACCATAATATATTATATAGAACTCATAGATAGCCTGTGAAGTGACAACAGTATGAACAATTTCACAGCGATTCTCCTGAAAATATGCTTCATCATTTGGGAATCGCTCTTATCTCCCCATATCAACGGTAGAATGCATTCATTTTACAAGCTTTATGCACACAAAAAACACCGAAAAGGGATCGTTCCCCACTCCGGTGTTGTGTCGGCTATGCAATATGCTGCCATGATATCATATCTATTGCTGCCAGACGTCACTGTATTCCTGATGACGCTTGAACAGAGCCAGCGCGTACGAGCAAGCAGGGATCACCTTTTTATGCTGTTCCCTTGCCATAGCAACAACTTTGTCGATAAGCTCCTTGCCAATTTTTTGACCCCGTAACTGCTCGGATACAAATGTATGGTCAATGACCAAAGAGTGGTCATCTACGGATTTATAACCTACTTCTGCAACTACCTGTCCATCATCCACCATGACTACTGCATGGTCTTCCTCGCGAATTTGTCTCATGAGACCAATCCCCTTTCTGACTGAAGAAAATGCCGGTACAACTCCATGCGAACGAGTACTGCAATCACTTGATGCCCACGCTAGATATCCTTATCATTCCCCTATTTAGGGGACGGCGAAACATCACATACATAAAAAAGGAACTATCGTCGACACTATATTTATTCCAATTAAGGTAAAGGAAGGTGCTGTGTTGGGTACGGAAATGAAGCCTGTCATCCCGTTTGAACCAGAACTGAGCGAAAAAGTCCCTGTAGATGCAGGCCTTTGGCGTTACGAAATAAAATGGGACGGTACAAGAATTTTAACGTATCACGATCAGGGCAGCACGCGCCTGTTCAATCGCAAGCAGCATGAACGAACGCTATTGTACCCGGAGCTTGCTCGCTTCTCCTCCTACTGCAGGGCAGATTCAGTCATACTGGACGGGGAGATGATCGCACTTGGTGCCGACGGCAAACCCTCGTTCCATGAAATTATGCGCCGGGATCTGATTCGCCGGACGGATCGAATTCAGGCAGCCTATAAAGCCGTACCCGCTACTTACATGTTGTTCGATATTGTTTATCTAAATGGGGAATGGGTTCATCGTAAACCATTACAGGAAAGGCTTGAACTGCTGCATCAGATCATCATACCGAGTGAACGGATCCAACTGGCTCCTGCTCATCCTGATGGACAAGCTCTATTTCAGGTTATGTGCAGCCAAGGAATGGAAGGTATTGTGTGCAAAAAACTGGATAGTCCGTACACATTGGGCGGACAGGACAGACGATGGGTCAAGGTCAAAAATTATGGTGATATCATTGCCGTTATCGGTGGCTATACCCTAAACGGAGGCGTTATCAACGCTGTATTGCTGGGCCAGTATGATAGACAAGGAATGCTGCGCTATATCGGGCACGTGGGTACAGGTAAGCTGACTCGTGGAGATTGGCGTCAGCTAACCGAGCGCCTCTTGCCACATACCATATCGGAGCGACCTTTTATTAATAAACCGGATCGGCATCAAGACGCATTTTGGGTAAAGCCCATGTTTACCGCCAAGATTCAATATAGTGAGTGGCGCTGGCAAGAAGGACGTACCTTGCGTCAGCCCTCCATCCAAGCTCTTGTGGATCAAGGTATTGAACAGTGCATCGGACCTTGGAAGTGACGTTTTCCCGATACTTTTTCAAAAAAATGCAGAACAAAGTTTGTATAAATCATTGCAACCAGTGGTTAATTAAATTACAGTTAACTAATTAACTACATCGAGGTGGATCGCATGTTCTTTTTTTTGGACTCCGAAATTCGTCAACTGGCCTATAATCTATTTCCAGGTGGCAATAAGCCGATTGGTGTTTTGGTAGATTTATTTTCTATAACGTACGAAATAAGAAAAAATATGGAAAAACGTTCGCGTGAATTTGGTCTCTCCTACGGGCAATATATTGCACTTTGTGTACTTTCTGCGCAAAGAGATGAAATGTCCTCTCCTTCTGCTTTGGCTGAAAAGATGGGTGTCAGCCGAGCAGCAATCAGTTCTATGGTCATTTCTCTTGAACAAGAAGGATTCATTAATAAATACGACGATCCCAATGACAAGCGGGGAGTGTTTGTTTCCCTGAATGATAAAGGAAGAAGTAAAATTCAGCAGATGGACCCTTTTTTTATAGGGCTGGCTTCACGTCTGATGTCAGACTTTACTGAATCGGAACTCTGCCAGTTTCAGACCTATTTGTCACGCGTACGAGATGCTTTTGAAGATGTTAAAGGTTCGCGTCTAACCACCCCCAGCGCCCTCAGAGAGGAGAAAGACAAATAGTGCGAAGACTGAGACAAAATCTGTTCGTCAAACTTGCCCGCAGATCGGCTGGCCGGATGATAACAGCATCCGATTTTAAACCTTCGCATTCTCCCAAAGTACATCGGACAGAGAGGATGATTCCCACCTCTGTAGGTGATTCCAGGGTGATTGTATATGAGCCTTCCCTCAGGTCTGCTGATCCACTCCCCGTATTCGTCAATTTTCATGGTAGCGGATTCATTATGGGCAGCGCTGAAATGGATGACCCCTGGTGCCCGGTCATTGCCGAACGTGCGAATTGTGTCGTCGTTAATGTTGATTATCGCTTGGCCCCGGAGCACAAATTCCCTATTCCGCTACAGGAAAGCTATGATGTGACCCAATGGGTGTACAAGCATCCTAACGTGCTGAACATCGATCCTCAACGCATTGCGGTCGGCGGACATAGCGCAGGAGGTAATCTTGCAGCAGCACTGTGTCTTATGGCCCGAGATCGCAAGGAATTCCCGATTGTGTATCAGGTGCTGGATTACCCATCACTGGATATCGCTACAGATCCCAAGCTGAAGCCCCAATTTGAGAGGGCGATTCCGCCTCGCGTGGCAAAAATCTTCAATGAAAGCTATTTGCGCTCGCCAGATGAGGCGCGAAATCCGTTGGCTTCTCCTATTTATGCAGAATCGCTACATGATCTCCCTCCTGCGCTGATCATAACGGCCGAGCTGGACTCCTTGGCTGATGAAGCTGAGTTGTATGCCAAGCGGCTGATTGAAGCGGATGTACCCGTAATGTATAAGAAATACATGGGTGCCGCACATGCTTTTACTCATAGCGGGGATCTCGCTGTAGCTGAAAGTGCCTGGCACCTGATGAGCGACCAGTTGAAATTGGCATTTGAATTTGGTATCGAGGACACTCTGGAAGATCTGAGGAAATAAAAATAAGCCTCCTGCTACCACTGCCTTCATGCAGTCGGGTTCAGGAGGCTTATTTTATATCATTACAAACTGTTAAAAGCTTCTGTCAATACAGGCACAATTTGCGATTTGCGCGATACGACGCCTTTCAGAACAGCTTTGTTGTCATCCAACTGTACATTGTAGGCTTTTTCAACTGCTTGGGCTTGGCTTCCCAGCGCAATACCAATGGAATCACTGTTCACAATGTCTGTTACGACGAACAAGAACAGATCAAGATTTTTAGCTGCAATGGTTTGGGCCAATGCAGCTTCCAAATCAGCTTGACGGGACAGCACATCGTTTACGTCTACTGCGTTCACTTGTGCAATTTCCACTTTGCGTCCATTCATCTGGAATTCTTTTGCGTCCAAGCTTACTAACTGCTCAATCGTGTGACCACTCAAATCAGCACCCGCTTTAAGCAAGTCAAAACCGTAACGATCTGCATCTACACCAGCAATTTCGGCCAGTTCGCGGGCAGCGGCTACGTCCTGATCTGTGCAGGTCGGGGATTTGAACAACAGGGAATCGGAAATAATCGCGGACAACATCAGACCTGCGATTTCTTTGGGAATGGCTACACCGTTTTCCTTGTAGAGCTTGTTCAAAATGGTGGCTGTACAACCTACTGGCTCAGCGCGGAAGTACAGCGGCTGGCTTGTTTCAAAGTTAGCGATCCGATGGTGATCGATGACTTCAGTTACGCGCACCTTGTCAATGTCTGTTGCGCTTTGCTGGCGTTCATTATGATCGACCAGAATGACGCTGTCTGTTTCAGCAGCAACCTGCTCAACCAGACGCGGCGCGCTCACTTTGAAATAATCCAGCGCATACTGCGTTTCTCCGTTAACCTCTCCCAGACGAACCGGCTCTACGTCCGCACCCAGTTTGGTTTTCAAGTCTGCATAAGCAATAGCTGAGCAAATGGTATCCGTATCCGGATTTTTATGCCCGAAAATCAATGTTTTTGCCAACATAATCGACTCCTTCACCTTAAGCATTTTACGTGATTGTGTAACCTCAACAATTCCAATGCAGATTATATCATTAAATCTTGCATTCTCCCATTCCCCTTCGATTGATTTCAAAAATAATCTAGTAAATTCATAACATTTCCATGGAATCTACATGTGAAGTTAACCTTATTTTTTCTAAAAATATAAAAAACATATAGTAATATATCCCACCAATATGGTAATATATGCCTCAAAACTGGCAAGTTAGTCACCAGTGGTCAATTCTATTATTTTAGATATTAAGGGAGGCGTGAGAACAACGGCAGTGGCTTCAAATCCTAGTATGTAGAGATATCATATTTTGATTGAAAAGAGGGAAATCTTTGAAAAAGCCGATCATTTTGCAAAAAATACCTGTCGTATCACTCGCTCTTGCCTTGACGGTAAGCTTATCTCTGCCGTCTTTCAGTTCTGCCGCTACTGCAGATCTACAAATCAATTCATTTTTAAAAGCTCAGGAAGCATTAACTATTGAGGCGGCTCCGGCCTTTATCTCACCTGAGCTGAGTACAGACTCCTCCCGTCAGGTCAGAGTCATCGTGCAGCTTGATGGTGAGCCCCTAGCAGTGGACAAATATGCAGCACGTTCAAGCGCCAAAGCTTTCACCGCTCAATCCGAGCAAAAAGCCGAATCTGCGATCGCCACCGAGCAAACCACGTTCGTAGACCAAGCCGCTGAGCACGGTATTTCTCTTCAAGTAAATTACCAGTACAACACGGTGCTTAACGGACTGGAGGTTACGGTGCCAGCCAATAAAATTCCAGAGTTGGCTAAACTGCCAGGCGTTAAATCCATTCACGAAAACAAAACGTATTATTCCATCCCCGTGCAGGACCCGCCAACACTTACAGCCAACGAAGCCACTTATGACAATGCGCCACTGGACCAAATTGGTGTTCCTGAAGCCTGGGCCAAAGGATTGAATGGCGAGGGAATCAAGGTCGGGGTTATTGATACCGGTATCGATTATGAGCATCCGGATTTGAAAGAAGCCTACAAAGGCGGTTATGACTCTTTTGAACAGGACAACGACCCTTACGAGGAACCGTTCCTTGAAAAAGAGAATGATCCATACGGCACAGGTTTTAGTGGAACGACACATGGTACTCACGTCTCCGGTACAATTGCCGGGAAAGCCGCGAATAAATCCTCAGATATTGTACAAAAAGGGATTGCCTATAAATCGGACTTATACGTATATAAGGTGCTTGGACGCAATACCAAGACCGGTCGTTCCTCCGGTTCCTCGGCACAGGTCATTGACGGTATAGAACGTGCTGTCAAAGATGGCATGAATGTCATCAACCTGTCGCTAGGCTCGGATTCTGAAAAAGATCCTAACTCCCCGGATGCCATTGCCATCAATAATGCGGTACTTTCCGGGGTAGTCGCGGTCATCGCAAACGGTAACGCTGCACAACAAGGGCCCTATTTTTACTCCATGGGTTCTCCCGCAACATCCCAGCTGGCGATTTCCGTTGGTGCAGCCACTTCCCCCAGCCACAGCTATTCCAATAAAGCATCCGTCAATCTTGTAACCTATGGTGATGATGAAAAGCCGATAACAGTTACTTCAGATACCTATTACAATTTTAACATGATGGGTTGGCAAACATTTCACGAGGATTTTTCTTCTATTTTGGGGACAGAACCATTGGAATTAGTTTATGCCAACTTGGGATATCCAGATGATTTCACTTCTAAAGATGTAAAAGGTAAGGTTGTAGTCGTATCGCGTGGCGTCTTGGGCTTCGTAGATAAAATCGCGAACGCACAACTAAATGGTGCAAAGGCTATTATTATTTTTAATGGTCAAGCGAAATCTAGCGACAGTACACAAGCCAATCTGAGTGAAGCTATCCCTGGTTACGACGGTTACATTAATTCGAATCAAGGAGACAATGTAGATTATATTCCTACCTTTGACATGATAGGAAAAGAAGGTAGAGCACTGGCAAGACAAATCATTGAAAGCCAAAACCACAAACAAAAATTCTTTATTACTTTTGGTGAAGAGTATCGTCGTACTGACAATCCTGGTAATACCATGGCCGGATTTAGCTCCCGCGGACCAAATGGCGATGAACTGCTGAGCATCAAGCCGGACGTGAGCGCACCAGGGGTTGGCATTATGTCAACGTACCCTGCCTTTGCCAAGTTCTATCCGGATGCATCTTATGCGCAAGCTTACAAACGTAGCAACGGAACGAGTATGGCATCCCCACATGTAGCTGGACTGGCTGTGCTGCTGAAGCAGCAGCATCCGAACTGGACACCGTTTGATATCCGCGCTGCTCTGGCAAACACTTCGGTTACACTCTTTGATGAGGATAAAATCCAATATGATGTGTATTCCCAAGGTGCAGGTCTTGTAAACATTGCGAATGCGATTCAGACTCCAGCCCTGCTGGAAACCGTTGAAAAGATTACGATTCTTGACAAGAACTTTAATCGGCAGGAGGTTGTGAATTATAATCCTTCCGCCAGCTTCGGGGTGTTACGACCTGGTAGCGATGCGAAGCAGATTCAGCTTCAACTCAAAAACTTGTCTGCTAACCCTGTGCAGTATGAAGCTAGCTATGTTTTACATGATAAGGTTACCTCTGATCCAACTAAGCCTATTGCAACACCTGACGTGAGCAACATTGCCGTTCAGTTGCAGGGGGTTGGCGCGAATGGATCTATCTCGGCAGAACCAGGCAAATCGCAACCATTCTTCCTGTCTGTACAACCAAATGCGAATGCAGCTACTGGTGTATATGAAGGAGAGGTTATTCTTAAAAGCGCTGGACAGCCAACACTCCATCTTCCATTCGTTGTGCATGTCGGCAAAGAAAATCCAACGACAGGCTTCGGCTTGCAAGACCTGAGTTTCACGAACCCGATTATTTACCCAAATCGTACAGGTGCGCAGCGCACAACGGATTTGACTTTCCGTCTGACCACAGATAAAACCAATCTGATCTCGCTCTATGTATACGGATTAGATGATAAGCTGATCGGTCTGATTGATGGGATTGCCACTACCAAGGAACAAGGTGCTAACGCTCGCCTCAAACAAGGCGCATATTCCTTCAAGGGGATTGACGGAAGTTACGTTGAATTTGATGACAATGGCAAGCCTGTTCTGGATGCTAACGGTCAGCCTGTTATTCAGCACTTGAAGGATGGCGTGTACAAGCTGGAAGTCAGCTCTCCAGAACTGAATGAAAAGGGAGAAGTCGAACGCAATACCGATGGTCCTAAACTGTTCACTGCCACTAAATCGATCCGTGTGGATAATAGTGCCCCATCGGGCGGTAATAGTGGCGGCGGTGGAGGTGGCGGCGGTGGCGGCAGAAGCAATACTACACCTTCTGCTGCAACGAATACATCCACCCCTGTCGCTACATCTGCACCTTCACTGCAAAGCGTAGTGAAGCAAGGACAAGCTGTAAAAGCTGTGCCTACAGCCGTTGCGTTAAACAATAATGTACAGTCACTGACAGTAGCTGATGCAGACCTGCAGGCTGCCGTGACAGCAGCTGGTTCCAGCCCGACAGCTATCGTATTGTCGGCTACTAGCCAAGCAGGCCAAACGACTAAAGCATCACTCACTTCGTCACAGCTGGCAACGCTGGGCAGAGCCGCAGCAGGAAGCAGCCTGGTTGTGAGTAATACAGGTTCTTCCCTGGCATTGCCAGTATCTGTTCTAAAAAATGCACCTGAAGGTGCGGGCATTGAAGTGGTCATCAGTAGCCAAGCAGAGGCGAGCGGCACATTTACAGGCAAGCTTAAAGGCTCGAATGTAATCGGCACCCCGGTAGGGTTTGAGGCCAACGTAATCACTGGCGGTAAGAGCCAACCACTCAAAGTTGCGCCAGGACAATTTATTAGCCGATCCTTTACCGTATCTGGTCAAATTGATCCTAATACAGCCGGTGTGCTCTATACAGCGAACGGAAATGTCTATCCCGTCCCATCCGTCTTCACCAAGCAAGTTGATGGATCTACCGTCGTTAAGGTAAGCCGTCCGGGCTTCTCGACGTATGCAGCGGCGACACGACCTGCTAGCTTTGAAGATATTTCATCGTCGTATGCCCAATCCGAAATTCAATCGCTTGCAAATAAATTGCTCATTAACGGCACAACCGACACGAAATTCTCACCGAAGCAAAACGTGACGCGTGCAGAATTTGCAGCCTTGGTCACCCGGGCACTTGGCCTGACACCAGGTACTGCTGCACCATTTAGTGATATTCCGGCAGGTAGCTGGTATGCCGGGGATGTGGCGGCCGCTTATGAGGCCGGATTGATTACAGGTCGCAACAACGACAAGTTTGATCCGCAAGCAAATATCAGTCGTCAAGAAATTGCTGTTGTGCTGGGCAAAGCAGTAGACCTGCTTCAAATCAAAACAGCAGCCGATGGTCCTGCACGCACACCGTACCATGATACTTCATCCTTTGCAGGCTATGCCAAGGACAGTATTGAAAAAGTAAGTGCGGCAGGTATTATTAAAGGAGCCACGATTAAAGGCTCTTCCTACTTCCAACCGAATGCACCTACAACACGTGAGGCATCTGCCAAAGTGCTGCATGTGCTCTTACAAAAAGCTGCACTCATTAACTAACAATTACAAAGCCCCCCGAGCCGTTATTTAACCAAAGTCGCGGTTCGGGGGGCTATTCTTATGTTAGACCATAATCTGCGATACTATACTGTTCCTGCTAAAGGCAGCGTTACTTTAAATATACTTCCCGTTCCCAGTGTGCTTTCAGCTGTAATGCTCCCGCCGTGTGCTTCCACGATCGATTGTGTAATAGCCAGACCAAGGCCCGCTCCGCCTGAGCTGCGTGTACGCGATTCATCTCCACGATAAAATCGCTCAAATATCCGCTCCAGTTGTTCCTTCCCCATGCCGGGTCCATTATCACGAATTTGAATATCTGCCAGCTTTTTACCAACCGATAGGTTGACATGGATCACGCCCTGCTCCATATCGGTATGTTGAACAGCATTGTGAAACAGGTTAAGTACGACCTGTTTGATCTTATCGCCTTCTGCCAATACCCGAACACCTGCCGTCATATCAAAAAATACCTTACGTATGCCTGCCAGCATAAGGAGCTGTGGCTTCATTTCCAGCAGCAATGCATCTAGCGATATATCTTCCAGCTTCAACTCCGGTGTTCGGTCCAGCTTAGCCAACAATAGCAAATCAGAGACAAGCTTGTTCATGCGCTTGGATTCACCATACATACTTTCTAGTGCTGATTGGAGCTGCTTCGGATTGGATGCTGCTCCACGAAGCAGCACTTCCAAAAACCCGTGGATGGATGTGAGCGGGGTACGCAGTTCATGAGAAGCATCCGCAATAAATCGTCGCATTTGCATCTGCAATTCCCGCTCGGCAGCAAAAGAATGCTCCAGCCGCTCCAGCATGCCATTAAATGAAACTGCCAGGCGATCTACTTCATACTGACCCTGCTCTGCGTCAAAGCGCTCGTCCAAATTGCCCGCATCAATACGTTTGACTGCCTCGACCATTCTGGAAAGGGGCACCAATGTACGGCGAAGCACAGGAAGCATAAGCGCCAAACCAATCGCAAGTGCAATCAGAGACAATAAAATAAAGGTGCGGAGTTGATTAATCAGCTGCTCTTGCATGGAATTCGTGGATACGCCCATTTGCAGTAACCCTGACGAACGGTCTGGTGGACCGAGCGGACGAAATACAACTAGCTGCTCTTTTCCCTGTGCATCCGTAATTAATTGATAGCCGTGACGCATGCGCTTGCTCTGCTGCATTGCTTGATACTGCTGAGTGGTGAGGCGCGGCGGTTTAAGCCCATTTTCGTTGGACAAGCTCTGGAAGGTGCCGTCTATACCTATAGAAGCAAGCGACATATCCGGCCAAAACAGAAACGGCCCCGGTCGATTACCTCTCCGATTGGTATCATCTTGGGGAGCGGCGATCCCATCCCCACTATTATCCCGTGAATCCTTAATCAATAAGTCGACAGGAATTGAATTCAGCTGTGTATTCATAGCGTCTGCTCGACTGCGATACAGAAAATCTTTCATTAGAAAGTATTGGAGAAAACCGATCAACACGAGCAGCAATGCCAAAATGAGTAAGGTTCTGGCCAAAAGCTGGGACCGGAGAGAGCGAAGCGCATATTTTCTCCGTTTTTTCCTCCCCGCCTTCATAACAGATCCACTCGGTACCCAACACCACGCAGCGTCCGAATGACCCGATGCTCCTTATCTTTGAGTTTTTCTCGCAAGGAGCGAATGTACACTTCCACAATATTATCCTCTCCCCCAAAGTCATACCCCCAGACTCGGTCTAGAATACGACTTTTACTCAGCACGATTCCATGGTTTAACACCAAAAACTTCAATAGTTCGTATTCGGTAGGCGATAGCTCCAGCACCTGACTCTGATAGCGAATCTCCTTTCGTCGGTCATCCACTTGAAAGGGTCCGTGAACCACTTCCCCCAACAGGTCAGGGAACTGATTTCGCAAACGCGCTTCAATACGAGCCAGCAGCTCATTAAAACTGAAGGGCTTAACGATATAATCATCCGCGCCGAGCTTGAGCCCTTTTACCCGATCGTCCACATCATCCTTGGCGGTCAGCATAATAACTGCGATGTTATCCTCTGTCTCCTTGAGACTTTGGCATACCTCAAATCCGTTCATTTCAGGCATCATTACATCCAGCACCGCTACATGCGGACGAAACTCTCTTGCCAGATCGAGTGCATCACTCCCGTTCTCGGCGGTTCTGACTTCATATCCTTCATTAATCAGTCCAAGCTCTAAAAATTGCAAAATATGAGGCTCGTCGTCCGCCAGCATAATCTTAACTCCGTGTATTGGATTCATTATTAATCTTCCCTTTCATATTGCTTCATTTTTATCATATTAAAAGTCGATTCATTTTTACCTGTATCTAATATACCTGAATCCTGCCGTAAAAAAAGCACCTCACCCCAGCTTTCAGCTAACGTTCAGGGAGCGCTCAGAACCCATTAAGGTACGTCTGGCATGATAATAGCAAGCCGGTAGTTCACCGGGCCAAGATCGGAATAAATACAAAGAAACTTTCACAGGGAGTGGAATGAACATGATTAAGAAATGGTTTAAGACCAGGGCGGACATCCCCCTGATCATCATTATGCTGATATCCGCATTTTTGAACGGATACAACATCTGGCAAGACAAGTACGTAAACACTTACTACACGACAGCAGTAGCAAGCATGCTGCAGAGTTTTCACAATTTCTTTTTCGCCTCACTTGATTCTGCAGGATCGGTAACGGTAGACAAACCGCCTGTGGTGTTCTGGATTCAGACGTTGAGCGCCTATATATTCGGACTTCACGGATGGAGCGTGATCCTGCCGCAGGCACTGGCTCAGGTCGGATCGGTCTTGCTCGTTTACTTACTCGTCAAACCGAGCTTTGGTACACTGGCCGCACGTTTGGCTGCCTTCGCCATGGCAACAACACCGATAGCCGTAGCGGTTAGCCGCACGAATAACATTGACGCTATGTTGGTCTTCACATTATTGTTCGCAACTTGGCTATTGTTCAGAGGCCTTAAAAATAGCAAAACCGGGCGGATCCTGGCTGCTTTCGCAGTCGTCGGCATTGCCTTTAACGAAAAAATGTTGCAAGCCTATATGATCGTTCCTGCGTTGGGCCTGTTCTATCTGCTGGCTTCCAAGTATAACTGGAAACGAAAAGCAATAACGTTGGCAGGATCGGCAGTGGTTCTCCTGATTGTATCGCTCTCTTGGGCAGTCGTAGTGGATTCCACTCCGGCCGATGAACGTCCTTATATGGGGAGTAGCGGAACCAACTCTGTACTGAATTTGGCCTTCGGTTATAACGGCCTGTCTCGCCTGACAGGAGATCAGGGAACAGGTGGCAATCGTGGCGGTCAACGCTCAGAGCAAAACAATAACGCTGCAACGAATAGCAACATTACGAACACGGATCAGGTCCAGACGACTACATCATCTGACAGCACTACCACTACGGATGACTCTGGTGCCAACAATATGGCAGCAGGCGGACCCGGTGCAGGTGGTCAAATACCACCCGGCGGATTCGGGGGGAACGGGCAAGGCGTTCCTGGTGGAGACGGCCAGGGTGGTCCAGGCGGTGGCCCGGGTGGAAATTCCGGTGGCGGCATGTTCGGTACTGGTGAAAAGGGACCTTTGCGGTTGTTCCAATCTTCCCTGTCAGGCCAAGCCAGCTGGCTGCTTCCGTTCGCAATCATTGCTTCCATCGGCCTGCTTGCCAGTATTCGACGCCGTAATATCACACAGAAACATAAAGAAGTTATCTTCTGGCTCGCCTGGTTGATTCCCGTAGCTGCATTTTTCAGCGTAGCAGGTTTCTTCCATCATTATTACCTAATTATGCTCGCACCACCGATTGCAGCGCTCTTCGGAGCAGGATTCGTAGAATTGTGGCAGCAGTATCGTGAGCGTTCCAACTGGCTCTCCTGGCTGTTACCCGTGGCAGTATTAGCAACATCGGTATTTAGCTGGTTCATTCTACAAAATTACAACGATACCATCGGCAGTGGCTGGTCCATCGCGGTATTGATCCTAGGGATCATCGGCACAGCACTCCTGGTGGTAGCACGAAGGAAATCCGAGAAGTTCACAAGATACGCTATTATCGCAAGTGTACTCGCTATGTTTATCGGCCCTGTGTACTGGGCATTGACACCAATCGTCTACGGGGGGAACAGCATGATTCCGCAAGCTGGACCGACTCAATTTGGCGGCGGCGGTGGCGGAATGCCAGACCGCAATGATGGCAATAGAGATGCAAGCTTCAATGGTCAACAAGCCGAAGGAACTCAAATGAATAACCAGACTCAAAATGCAGAGAATTCCAACTCTGATGGAAATACCTCAAGCACACAAACAAGTGCAGACTCGGAACAAAAAGCTTCTACCCGTTCCAGAGGAATGGGGGGCCCGAACGGCAGCCAAAGTTTAGATCAAAAAACATTGAACTACTTGCAAAAAAATAACACAGGTGAAACCTATCTTTTCGCAGCAAGCAATTATTCAACAGCCGCTCCTTACCTGGTCGAGGCCGGACAAAAAGTAATTATTATGAACGGTTTTGTGTCTTCCGATCCGGTCTATACCGTCGATAAAATCAAGGCGCTGGTCGAAAGTGGGCAAGTGAAATACTTTATGATTTCTGGTGGCGGCGGTGGACCGGACGGCGGCAACTCCGAAGTCACTGCATGGATTAAAGAACACGGCAAAGTAATCCCTACAGATGAATGGAAAACAACAACAGCAGAAACAAGTACAGCAGTGAAAGCAACGAACAGCGGAAACGACACCACGAACACCAACGCAAGCGTTCAGGATGGTCAAGGTGGATTTGGCGGAGACGAGCGTGGCGGAAGCGGTACTTTATACGAAATCACATTATAAATGAGGAGGAACTACGAATGAGTGAACCTATCCGTTATTCCATAGTTATCCCGATGTACAACGAGGAAGCCGTTATTACAGAAACCTATCGGAGACTGAAACAAGTCATGGGCTCAATGGGCGAGCCCTACGAGCTGATCTTCGTAAATGATGGAAGTTCGGACCGCAGCGTCCAACTCATCAAGGAATTCAGTCTCAGAGATGACACGATTGTATTGATTGATTTCTCTCGCAACTTTGGTCATCAGCTAGCAATTACCGCTGGGATGGATTATGCGGTGGGAGAGGCGGTCGTCGTCATTGACGCTGACCTCCAGGACCCGCCGGAACTAATTATTGAGATGGCTAACAAGTGGAAGGAAGGCTATGAAGTCGTTTACGCCAAACGGCTCAAACGCAATGGCGAAACTCGCTTCAAGAAATGGTCTGCCAGCCTCTTTTACCGCGTACTTAAAGCATCAACGGATATTAATATCCCGGTCGACACCGGGGACTTCCGCCTAATGGATCGTAAGGTCATAGATGAATTGAAACGTCTGCCGGAAAATAACCGATTCGTACGCGGTCTGGTCAGTTGGATCGGTTTTAAACAAACTGCTGTTGAATATGAGCGCGATGAGCGGCTCGCAGGCGAAACCAAGTATCCGCTAAAACGCATGATCAAGCTCAGTCTCGACGGGATCACATCCTTTTCGATTAAGCCGCTCAAGCTGGCAGGTTATATCGGCGCACTTTTGTCCATGTCCGGCTTCCTGTATCTGATGTATGTGTTGTTTCTTAACTTTTTCACCGATTCCTATGTGATGAAAGGCTGGTCATCCATGATTAGCATCAGCCTGATCTTCGACGGAGTGATTCTGATTATTCTCGGTATTATGGGTGAATATATTGGACGGATTTATGACGAAACCAAAGCACGTCCACTCTACATTGTCCGTGAGCGTCTGGGTGGACAATACGATAACGGTCCGACACATGCTATGAAGGTTCCTGAACAACGCGAGTCCCTGTACATGAAAGGAGCCCGTGACAGTCTGATTTCGGGCGGACGTACAGTACGCGACAACAGCGCGGTATATACTGGACCCAAATCCGGTCATGGGGCCTAATCTATGAAAAGTCGCATGGCCCAGCTGCTTCCTATGATCCGATTTGGCATCGTAGGTCTGGTGAATACAGGAGTAGATTATATCATTTTTATGCTACTGGCTTGGACCGGAGTGCCGGTCGTGGTGGCGCAGATCATTTCGTACAGCTGCGGCACAGCCAACAGTTATATTTTGAACAGCAAATGGACATTCAGCAAACAACAAGCAAACAACACAAGCAAAGGTCAGTTACTCAAATTTATCGTCATCAACCTCATCGTATTGGGGATAACCTCCTTATTGCTGCAAGTGCTTCACACTGAAACCGAGCTGCCGCTTGCTTTAGGCAAGCTGATCGCCACCGCAGCCGGAATGATCATCAATTATATCGGGAGCCGATACTGGGTGTTCGGTTCCCCATCCCGAAAGGAAAGTGAATCTCTATGAGAAAAATTACAAAAGCCGTTATCCCTGCCGCCGGTTTGGGAACCCGTTTTTTGCCAGCTACGAAAGCTTTACCAAAAGAGATGCTTCCAATCGTAGATAAACCAGCCATTCAATATATCGTTGAAGAAGCCATCAAATCTGGAATTGAGAGCATCATTATCGTTACGGGGCGTAATAAAAAAGCCATCGAAGACCATTTTGACAAGTCTGTAGAGCTGGAGCAAGTACTGGAGAGCAAGGGAAAATATGATCTTCTGCGTGAAGTTCAAAGCATCGGAGGCAAAGCAGTCATTCACTATATCCGTCAAAAAGAACCGCTCGGCTTGGGACATGCGGTACGCTGTGCCCGTCAGTTCATTGGCGATGAGCCCTTCGCCGTGTTATTGGGCGATGATATAATGAATTCCTCCACTCCGGCGATTCGTCAAATGATGGATGTATACGAAGCCACTGGCAAGCAAGTGGTCGGCGTGCGCACGGTAGAAGAACAGGATGTAAGTAAATACGGCATTATTGACTCCACTCACCAAAATGGCCTTATTCATGAAGTCGGCGGACTTGTTGAAAAACCATCGCCGGCAGATGCTCCTTCGCGGCAGGCTGTCATTGGTCGCTATGTATTGGAGCCTTCTATTTTCTCCATATTGGAGAACATGTCCACTGGAGCGGGCGGTGAATACCAATTGACAGATGCTCTGCATCAAGTAGCATTGCAAAACCAGCTGCTTGCATTGGAACTGGAGGGCACACGCTACGATATTGGTGATAAAGCTGGCTATCTGGAAGCAGTGCTCCACATGGGCATGCAGCGCGAAGATTTGCGTCCAATGCTTGACTCCATGATGCGTGAGTGGGCGCTTGCTTCAATGATTAAATAGACAAATTTCCTCCTACCGAAATCCGATCATGTTGTGAAATCACGAATGTAGCTGGTTAAGCACATAAGCTTGTACAATGTAAAAGTACAGAGCATCGGAATTTACGCGGTCGCCCGGCCGAAACTAAGGAGGAAAAGCCCCTATGATACCTGAGGGAAATCTGCAAAGTAATGTGGATCGTTTCAATGGCTTTGCCGACAACTATGATCAACACCGTCCAGAAGCGCCATCACTCGTCGTGGAAATCATCAGCCGCTATCTGGATCGGAATGTAGCGCTAGTTGCCGATATTGGCTGCGGTACTGGGCTCTCTACTTTCATATGGAAAGACACCGCTCGTCGAATCGTCGGCATCGAGCCTAACCCGGACATGAGAGGAATAGCGCAGCGCAAGCTGGAGAAAGCAGGAACGACAATGACAGGTACCATTTCCTTCGAAAGCGGGTTCTCTAACAACCTGCCCTTTGAGGACGGCACTGTAGATGTCATCACCTGTTCTCAGTCCTTTCACTGGATGGACCCCGAGAGCACACTCCAGGAAGCAGGCAGGGTCTTGGCACAAGGCGGCGTGTTCGCAGCCTTTGACTGTGACTGGCCTCCTGTGCTGCAATGGCAGATAGAGCAAGCTTATACAGAGCTTATCACCAAAGCTGATACCGTTTTGGAACAGGAAGCTCCTGTAGAGCAACAGGCTCATAAATGGAGCAAGGATCAGCATCTAGCTAATCTGCACCATAGCGGGCAATTCCGCTATATTCGGGAGATTGTCTTCCACAATCGTGAGCAATGTGACGCTGCTCGTTATACTGGGCTCGCTCTTAGCCAGGGAGGAATTCAGAGCCTGTTCAAACTTGGCAATCGAACGCTTGACGACGATATAGCCCGCTTCGTGAAGCTGGTTGAGAATCATTTTGAAGGCAGAACACTGGATATCCTGTTTAGCTATCGTATGAGAATCGGCATCAAGTAGAACGGAATCAAAATCGTCGTGATGATATTCACTTCGGCTCAAGCCAAAAAAAAAGACTCTCCTTGTCTCGTGAAAGCGAGTACGTAGGAGAGTCTTTTTTCTTTTAATACATAGCTACATCTACTTCCCTACAATCCTTAGCTGTAGGTTTACTGCGTCTTCCTCTTAGGAAGAGTGGACAGCTAGAATATGCGCCAACCGATCAGGATAGTCTGTGATGATGCCGTTCACTCCGGCCTCCAGCAGACGCTCCATTTCCTCCGGCTCATTCACCGTCCATGGGTGGTAGACGACGCCTAATGCCAAAGCCTCGGACACCGCTTCCGGTGTAACCACTTGCTTGTAGGCATGAAGTGCTGTAGCCCCGAATTGGGTTGCATACTCCGATGGGCGAACCATAATCTCAATATAGAGCGCTCCCGTCTTGATCTCGGGGGCAATCTGCGCACAGAGCGCGAGCGATTCATGATTGAAGCTGGATAAGATCACCCGCTCTTCCAATCCAAAGCGCTTCACAGCGGCAATGACCTCTTCCTCCATCCCCGGATAGAGATGAATGCTATTTTTCAGTTCCAGATTAATAATGGTATCCGAGGACTGTGCCAGTTCCAGTAACTCACCCAGCATCGGTACCCGCTCGCCTCGAAATTTCTCATCAAACCAACTGCCTGCATCCAGTTTATTTAATTCTTCCAGCGTGGTATCTCTTACATCCAGCGGGCAACCTGTCGTGCGCTCCAGCGACTCATCGTGAATCAGCACCAAATACCCATCTTGGGTACGCTGCACATCCGTTTCAATGCCTGTTGCTCCCAGTTCCAACGCGTGGCGGAAAGCCGCCATCGTATTTTCAGGACATACCCCGGAAGCTCCGCGATGTGCAAAATTAATCACCTTCTGGGTTATAGTCACGATATAATCCCTCCTGTCATTTCTAACAAGAATATTGTACTCGTTCATTGTTTGGGCTGTATAAAATATTCGCCACAGTCGCCTGTTCTTCTACGCCGGTTGAACGATCTTTCCGATCCATTCCGAATAAAATGCATTCCCATTCCGTCGATCAAATTCAGCTGCCGCAGACTCTGCCAGTGGTCTGAAGTACGCAATGATCTCTTCTAACGTACGTTCCTGTTTGCCCCATTCAAAAGATGCAGGCATCCGAATCAAACGAAGTTTTCTCGAAGTATCCAGCTTTTGCAGCAGCCCTACCATCGCTGCGTAAAAATACATTTGCTCCAATCCGCTCTCATAGTCCAATGCGATGTGCAAATGACGTTCCACCACTCCGATTCCTTCAATCGGATTTGCAACCGTCAAATACTCAATATGCTCTGCTATCGTTTTCAGGAAGTCACGGTCATCACGAACCAGGCGATAGCCTTTGCGATACTGCTCCTTCGCCTGATCAACCTCGCCTTGACGATACAGCGGCAATAGCACCTGCGAGAGCGTCACATGCGGCACTTCTGCACATCTCATCCGTCCCGATAAAATCGGTTTTGCCACGGCAAGCGCCTGCTCGTCTTCTCCGGTCAAGTAATAGAATCGCACCATCTGGCTCTGCTCACAGGCTTCACAATCACTCATACTGTCTGGCTCAATTACGCGGAACATATCCAGATACCGCCGTGCTTCATCCAGTTCACCCATGTCCATCGCGATGCGAAACTTATAATAGTAATATGGTCGCTCATTATACCCGTATTCAGCATAACGTCTGCGCATATCCTCTACCAGATCCTCGATTTGAGTTTTTGATATATTCGGAAAACTGCACACCTTTCCAAGTATCCATTTATAGTTCCACAACAGCTCAACGGGGTCGTATTCCTCTGGATTTTGGTCAAATTGACCCAGCTGCCATGAAAAAGCAATCAGCGACTTCAATGGATATCCGTTAAAAATAGCACAGTCTACAATCTCTCCCCGAATTTCATAAGCGAGCTCCTTCAAACCTGAAGTATCCGCCAGGCGAACAGCCTCTTCCAGAATCGCCAGCTTTGCCGCCCCTCCGGGCATATCCTGCGCCTGCTCCATCATTTCATATATCGTCTCTTCCATTTGAATCCTCCTTTAATTACGCAATTACGTATTCTGTCCGTTCCCTAATCCCCAATTGATAAAATGCAGCACACTCCGGTTCATCAGCCCTAGCTCACTGCGGTTCATCGGATAGTGACCCATCATAAGCGCATTCACATACATCATTTCTGTTGCAGCCGTAATCATCTGTGTATCGGTAGCTTCAAAAATCCGCGCCACTACCGGGTTGTTTAAATTAAAATACAAGGTCGAATAGCCCGCGTTCTGCTGGACTCCCGCTTTTAGACTATCGAGCACATTGGAAAAAAGCGAAGTGGTCTCTTCAACTGTGTGTTCCATGGAGCGCAAGGTTAGTGCATCCTGTGAAATGGTGTACAGCACAGGCAAGCTCGCAGGCTCAAAACGCTTCAACTCAGCACGGCAGCGCATCGGCTGCAAAGCAGCATCCATCACACGTAGCACATTGTAATACTTGGTGTGCTCTTCCTGCGTCAACCCGGTAAATGATAAAGATACATCCTCAGGGCTGAGTCGCTCTGTTTGCAGGGTAGCGTCGATCCAGTGCAGCTTATCCAAAATTTCTGAATCATAGATATATCCGCCGTTGATCACCAGCATCGATTGCGCTGCCGCCACATGCGTAATCTGGCGATACTCATCCACGGTCGCCGTGTAATGGAGCGGACGCCCGCCCGCCTCTCGGATCAGTTCACTCAGCTCGCGCCGCCCAAAAGTACTTTCGAAGGAAAACCAGCGGTGCATAATCCGCAGAAATTCATCATCCTCGACCGCGAGCGCCTTCATGGATAGCTCGTGCAAACGAATCCAGTGCTGCAAGCGGTCTGGCTCATATTGCGCCATGCGAAGCAGTTCTTCCCGAATACAGGTTCCCAATTCGGAACGAACCGCATCAAGCTGCTCATTTTCATAAAAGTATTCACGAGATGCCGTTGGTTGCAATTCGTCTGTCCAAATCAGGCTTTTAATGAAAAATGCCCATTCTGGCAATACATTTTCCGCTTTGTCGGACACGAGCATATGCTTCAGATACACCCGATGCAGCCGCTTGCTGTTCAGATTAACACTGCGAGGCAAAATGAATGCAATCCCGCCGGTTCTGCCCGATGCTGTTCGTAGCGGTATAAAATCACTGAAGCGCTCACCCATTAGGCGATAACCTAAATCCAGCACCTCACCGCGTCGACTCCGTAATTGTTCCGGGTCCTGCATCCAGCTTGTCGATGGAAGATTGACCTGCTTAGTCTCCCCGTCTACAGACAGCAGGACAGGATATGGCAGCAAGGCTCCATAATAAAATAAGGAGTCTTTCACCTGCGCTGGCTCATAATAAAACTCGCTCCCCGGCTTACAGCGCAAATAAATTTGCGTCCCTATAGGCAGCTCAGTCTCTAACCGACGAATCGTATACGTCCCATCTGGCTTCCCTCTCCACTCCATAGAGATGCCTTCCTTCGCCGAACGGGTCAGTACTACAATTTCATCGCTCACCATAAAACAAGACAGCAAGCCAATCCCAAAACGCCCGATAAATGAAGTCTCCGAGGTTAGCAAATCAGCCCCCTTCTTGGAAGACTGCCCGATGATCGACAGAAACCGGTGAATGTCTTCTTCAGACAATCCAATACCGTTATCCTGAATCATCAATACCTGCTGATCCCCGGCACCGGATAGCTCTACGATGACTTTGCCTTCATAGTCGTTACTCTCAGAAGCTGTATCTTCAAGGTTATTGTCTTCTTTCAATGATCTACTTTCAGCTTCAGTCTTCCGTAGCTCTTTGCGAGCCGTGATCGCATCTGTTGCATTTTGTAGTATTTCACGTATAAACACCCGTGGACTGCTATATAAATGATTGGCCAAAATATCAATCATGCCGCCCAAATTTACTTGAAAACGATATTCGTCTGTTTGACTCATAGAGATCATTCCTTTCACGAAATGCTACAGCCATCTTTTATTTAAAATAGCTATCTTTTAAAGTATAACGTGGATTTAAGACGGATTACACACCTTCATTTCAGATATCAATTCATTGACAACGGTACAACAGGGTCTTTTTTCACCCAGGAGGGTGGGCACTGGGTCTAATTAACTTCATAAAAATGTACGAGGCACGAACACTTAGTGATTAAGGATCATCTTTGCCTAGTTAAATTTAGGAATAAATATAATATTTATTGGAATTACCTCTTCCTTTTGAGCACTATATCGATGGAGGGACAAATGGCTCATTTTTATACAAAAACCCGCATTCCTGCTCTTGTAGTAGCCTTACAAGAGAGAATGCGGGCTTTTTAGGTATAACCCAGTCCGTTCCTTTTATATAAAAGAATTAATGAGACTTAGCAAGACGGATAACATTCCACGAGGCTTTGCCCAAACGAGCTTTTACAATTCCGTCTTCAAGCTTGGCATTGCCACCGTTATGAGGCGTAACCTTTTCTCCAGCTGGGCTATTGGTCGCTTTGAGATCATCATGCTCCAGCACGGTATGCTCGACAATACGGTAGCCTTCGAAACTGCGTACATCTACCGTCAGCTCCAGCGATTCAGACAAGTGACGGTTCACTGCAAAGACAGTCAGCGCGTCTCCCTCTTCATCATAAACCACAGCGCTATCCAGATAAGGAATGTCCGTAAAGTCCTTGGAATCGTATTTTTCGGAATCCACTACAGGCATCAGTGATACCCCGCGACCATAACGGGAAGCATGCAGATACGGATAGAAGATCGTTTGCTTCCACGCTTTTCCGTTATTCTCGGTCATGATTGGCGCAATAACGTTGACCAGTTGAGCCAGGCAAGCCATTTTTACACGGTCCGCGTGACGCAAGAACGTAATCAACATGCTGCCCACCAACAATGCATCCTCAAAGTTGTAAATATCCTCAAGCTGCGGTGGTGCCACAGACCATGGATCGATTTTTTTGTCTGCATCATTGGAGTGGTACCATACGTTCCATTCGTCAAAGCTGAGCATCATTTTTTTCTTGCTACGTTTCTTCGCTTTGATATAATCACAAGTCGAAATGACAGTATGAATAAAATGATCCATGTCCATGGAACGTGCCAGATAATTAGCCGTATCATTGTCATGGTTGCCGTAGTATTGGTGCAGGGAAATATAGTCGGCTACCTCGTACGTATGATCCAGTGTGGTTGCCTCCCATTCCGGGAACGTCGGCATCGTGGAGCTGGAGCTTCCACAGGATACAAGTTCAATGTCAGGATCAATCAGCCTCATGGCTTTTGCAGATTCTACAGCCAGACGACCATATTCCTCCGCTGTCTTGTGCCCAATCTGCCACGGTCCGTCCATCTCATTGCCAAGACACCAGGTTTTAATCTTATGTGGCTGCTCTATACCGTGACTACGACGTAAATCACTCCAATAGGAGCCTCCTGGATGATTGCAATATTCCACCAGATTACGCGCCGCATCAATTCCACGCGTACCCAGATTTACCGCCATCATTACTTCAGAGCCAACATCCTTGGCCCATTTAAAAAATTCATTCGTTCCTACTTCATTCGGCTCCACTGTTCTCCACGCCAGCTCCAACTGTCTAGGTCTGGATGCAACAGGGCCGACACCATCCTCCCAATTGTAACCGGATACAAAATTGCCGCCCGGATAGCGTATAATAGGAACATCCAGCTCTTTTACCAGTTCTTTAACATCATTGCGGAAACCGCTTTCATCACTAGTCGAATGAGTAGGCTCATAAATTCCACCATATACAGCACGCCCGAGATGCTCTACAAAAGAACCATAAATGCGTTTATCGACTTCAGCAATACGAAAAGATTTGTCTACAATCATCTTTGCTTTTACAGCTGCTGCCACCTAAACCATCCTCTCTGAATGCGAAAATAAAATTTGTTGTACCTAAAATTAACAAGCCATTTTATTAACGCTTCCAATATAACACACCGTAATTAGCATAGTCAATATTATTATTAAATACTTAATATATGTATTAAGTATTTAATAATAAACGATAAGCATTTGGTTACGTATTTTTGAACACTTCATTTTATAAACAAACCTAGTTAGCAAATAGCCTCTTTACTAAATAGCAATAATAGTCCGATTAAACTGCAATATTAATCTTCACACCTGCATTCTTAGCTTTGTCTTTAGCCGAATCCACATAGGCATTGATCTCTTGTTCAGTCCACACCCTACCAACCTCTATACTTGATTCTTTCTCATCCTTTGGTTCATCTCGATCTATTATCGTCGCTTCCTCATTCACTGCTTTTCTAATGCACTCATTGATATTTGAGGCAATCTCCATAATTTTCCCATTAAGGCCTTCTGCCTTCTCACGCAAAGTAGTTGATCTTGAAGGGTTAGTGTTTTCCCAACCTTTAGCTTCGCTTTCTAATGTAATTTGTGCCCTTTTAGTGATTTTGGAATTCTTCAGCTGGTTGTTTGCTGATACAATACTATGCATCGTATAAGTCATGAGACTTTGCTTCTGCTCCTCTGCAGTCTTGTGCGTATATTGTTCCTTTTTATCTTCCTGGGCTTCTTTTTTACTTTCCTCATCCATTCCAAATGCTTTTTTTTGTTCTTCTATTGATTGCTTCTGAATATTCTCGTCAATTTGTTGAATCTGCTTATCTATCTTTTCCATTTCGTCTTTTACAGCTTCCGAACCGAGGCCACGTTTTAGAGCATTACTTATATAGTCCGAACGCCTCTCCATCAGATTTTGCTTCTGCTCTATCAATTGCTGAATAATCTTGTTTTGCGGCTTGCCTATACTCTTCCTTTCAGCCTGAGGGGAAAGGGGATGCCGTAGTTCAAGTCGGTTGTTATCTGTGGTGTGGAACGACGATTGGTGAGATGATGTAAAAGATACATTCATCTTAAAACCTCCATTTCTCTTCTAAATAGTAATTCTAGAGGTATATCGGTTTTTTTGTATGTTTTTGTATATTTTATCATCGCTTTTCACAAATTCTTCATTCCTTTTTCACTGTTAAGCAGTCCTTTATCGTCTATCAACTTGTTATATGTAAGCAACCTCCGCTGTCTATGTCCTTCCTCGCTGACAAATATAATATTTCAGTTACGGCGATAACGACCCGCATTTACAGACTGAAAAGAAAGATTCGTGCACTATCCCATCAATATTGGCTAACTCGTATAGAAAATGTCCAATGTGAAGCCCAAAAGCAGGGCCTCTCAAAGGGAAGCTCCGCTTTTTTTTGTTATAGTCTACTTCTCATAAGGTAAAAAACAATTCTGTTCGCAGTCCCACTATTTGCCTGAATCTCAATACACAGTTAGCGTACATCATTAATAACTAGCGCTTTCTGGAATGTATGAATTTCGTCAGAAAATAAATTATAGTAAAACCCTCTACTTTCAATTAGTTCTTGGTGGGTTCCTTCTTCTACTATCTGACCCTTTTCCATAACTAAAATTTTATCTGCATATAAAACAGAGGTATAGCGATGAGATATGTAGAGGCACAGTCTATTATCAACGAATTTTTGAAATTGTTTAAATACTTGTTTTTCCGAACGTTCCATGCATCCATCCCTTTCTTTTTATCTACTATTATTCGTTCTTCATGAAATCTCACTATTTTAGCTCTCAGTCACCCTGAATTGTATAGATATTTTCGGGATTTTTTTCTCTAACTTCCAAAATAATTTCATTTTTGAGGCGTTTAAAAGCGTCAACTTGCTCATTGGACAAGTGGGTCAATTGTGGCAAAATGTAATCAATCCACTTACTCGCCCAATCCATTCCGAAATTAAACTCTAAAAGCTTATTTGAATAAATATTGATTTGAAGTTTATTATGATTTTGCACTATTATTTTCGGCTCGAACGATGACATGGAGTGTATTCGGGTGATTTCCAAGGTATAGTGAATCGGGTGTGTCTCCTTTTTCTTAGCCACTTGATACAGCGTTTCAAAAAGGGTGGCAAATTGCCTAGCCTGATACGAACTAATCCCCTTATACTCTACTTGTGTTTGTCCCACAGTTATTTTTTGAAACGACGATGTCTGTACATTCTCATTAAATAGCCTCTCATATCCCCATACGCCCATCAATATACTACAAGCAAGGACCGTACTAATCCAAGGGATTATAGACTTTTTGCCGCCTCCGCGCCGACTGGATAACAATGTGCCTAATCCGTAAAATAATAAACTACAGCCTAAGAGTCCAAAGAGATTTCGCCAGTTGATCATATAGGGGTTGAATATATTCACTACAGGAGATATGTAACGTAACTTTTCATTAAAAGACCAGGAAACTAAACCTATAGGAAGGTAAAAAGCAATGAGAAAAGTGAAGGCCAACCCATAATGCTTTACTACCTGCCCCAGGAAGAGACCCAACATCGATGAAAAAACACTAGAAAAAAATACAATGATAACCAAATTCCATAATGATACATCAGCGAATGATTTCCATAAAAGTCCTACCATCATGAGCAAGAGAGGAAACGAAAGAATTAAAGAAACATAAAGCTGGTAAGCGATTAGACGATAATTAGGAAAGACAGAAATATATATATACGGTTCTGTATGATTACGATTGTGTATACTCGCAGTCTGTAAAGAAAAAAAAGCTACAAATAACAAGTTAACACTATAAGTTATTGCAATACCTTCATTCATTATTAAATTGAATAAAAGAACCACACTAAAGGAAACCAGCAAGGTTACTGCTTGTTCTCTTCGAAGTAAAAGCTGCAGCCAGAAACGAACTATAATTCCATTCATTCTTGTACCCTCGCCATCCATAGATGATTACTGACTTTCATCAATACCCACATAAGCAAAAATAGGAATACTCGCCCAAAAGCAAACGACTGTGTGAAGAAATTGGAAATAATCCAATCTGGATTAAACCAGATTGAAATGTAAGGCAAGTTGATAGTAATACTGATTAAAAGGTAAACGAGCACTACAATGTTCACATACAGTTGTTTACGTAAGAGCAAGTTCAATATGACGGTAATTTGAACAGAATATCCAGTAGTTGCTACACCTGCTACTGTTAGATGAAGCAGTATCAAGAATGGAGCCTTCCCATGAGTCGTCCATTGAACCACACAAAATATAGCTAAAGCGACAAATTGAAATAAGCAAACCACTCCCCATAATACACAACTCTTACAATAAAAATATTGGGCTCCTTTAGGCAATTTAGGCATAATAACAGAAGAAATCATTTTTTGCTTCTCGCCATCATAAAGAACAGAATACATTAACGGCATAAGTAATATGGTAAAGAACATTTGTCCATGATGCAAAAATATCCATAACGCGTTATTCTTATTCCCTGCTCCTAGATATAAAAATAAAGGAATTAAAAAACAAGAGAACGTTAGTGCTATAAAAAATACTACACTTTTTTTCATAAGCAAAACTTCAAATTGAACTAGGGCTCTGATTACTTGTCCCATTCTGCTAACTCTCCTCCGGATCGGAAATGTACAGATACGCATCCTCAAGATTAGCCGTTTCGGGTGTGACTTCTGTACAACAATCTGGAGGGTAGTTACACAATAATCGAGCCTGAACTCTTCCTTCCTTCCGCACAATGGAAGTGATTCGAGCTTGTTGGCTTAATTGTTCCAATTGACGCTTGCCAACATCAACCAACCACACTTTACCCTCGACAGTTCGAATCATATCGTCTATAGCCCCTTGGTACAGACAACGGCCTTCTTTTAAAACGAGTAGTTTGTCACATGTGCTTGAAACGTCAGGAACAATATGAGTAGATAACAATATAATCCTGTCTTCTCCATAATTTTGAAGCAAGTTTCGAAAAGCAATTCGTTCTTTGGGGTCCAGTCCAACCGTAGGCTCATCAACAATTAACAACTTAGGCTGTCCTAACATAGCTTGAGCAATTCCTAAGCGCTGCTTCATTCCCCCAGACAGCTGTTTTATTTTTTTATCAACTTGATCGATAAGTCCCACCTCAATTAATCGCTGTGATGTCTCCTCTTGAATATGATGTTTACCTTGAATACCTTTTAAAGCCGCAAAATAATTCATGGATTCCAAAATAGTCACATTTGGAAAAAAATCAAAATACTGTGGCAAGTAACCTAGTAAAGAACGAATAGCATCAGGTTCTTTTTTCAAAGAATGTCCGAATATTTCAACTTCCCCTCGGTCGAATCTAAGTAAAGTGGCAAGAATTTTCATTAAAGTGGTCTTACCCGCTCCATTGTCTCCGAGCAGTCCGAATATACCATTATCAATGTGAAAATGAAGCTCGTTAAGTACTTGGTGAGAACCATATGACCTACTTAAAGCTTGAATATCAATTGTCAAATGAGGCATCCTCCAATAGTTGCTCTCGCTGCCGCTTAGCAGAGAACAGGTTTTTCTTGTCTTCTTTAGTTAATCGTAAATACAATTTCATACAATCCATTATTGCACTACGAGTAAAGTTACAGTATTTATCCACTGGCTCATTAATTGAACCACTAAGCACCATATTTTCTTGAGGACAACCTCCACCACATAGATTCTTAGCCCAACATTCTCCGCATACAGTTCTCTTCTCTAAACGCATCTCACTAAGCATGCCACTCTTCTTTCTTACATCCATCCCTTCCCTTACATTTCCTAAAGAGTAATCCTTTTCATTAACAAATCGTTGACAAGGATAAAGATTACCATGCACATCAACGGCAAGCATATGCGAGACCGCTCCACACCTTTTCTGTTCTGATAATATCGATTGAAATCGTGCGTCATTTGATCACCATGTAGACCTATCTGAATAGAAACATGATGATCTAATAAGAAGTTTTCAATTTCTTTGGAAATCAAGGTGCCGTTCGTTGTCATACTATATGTATTCGTTACCCTCTATACTTTTTTTGAAGTAATTATGTAAAATTTGTTAACCTATTATTTTAAAATATTTTCAAATAAATATAATAAAAGTATAGTTCACTTTGCTAAAAAAAGCCGGTCGTTGTTAATGTAATGCTACCCTAATGATTCTGGAGACCGAAACTTTCATTCACCTTCGTAACACTCAATCTGAATTCTAACTTTTTCATATTTCCGTTCCCCATATATAAACAAAATCCTGATGCAGCTTCTCTAAGAATGAACATGAGCTGACCAGGAATTTTTGTTTTTTTATACACAAAAAACGGAGGGCTTCTTTTGCTCAAACTAGGAAGTCCTCCGTTTTTGTGTTTTTATCAATTCACGTATTATCCACCTACTTAATCCCCGAAATCGTATAATTCTCAATAATATACTTTTGGAAAATAATGAAAAAAATCATGATCGGAACGACCATGAAGGTCGAGCCCGCCATTTGCAGGGCAAATTGACTTTCGTTCTGTCCCTTGAGCAGTGACAGACCGACGGACAAGGTGTACAGCTTTTCATCGTTCGCAATAATGAGCGGCCATAAGAAGCTGTTCCAGCCACCGATGAAGGTCAGGATGGCCTGTACCGCGATAATCGGCGTCGAAATGGGTAGCACGATTTGTAAAAAAGTGCGGAACTCACCTGCTCCATCAAGACGGGTCGCCTCCAGCAGTTCTTCTGGGATATCGGACATGAACTGCCGGAAGAGGAAGATCGCAAACGCGCCCACCAATCCAGGAAGGACAATCCCCAGCATAGAATTGGTCAACCCCATCTGGTTCAGAATCAAATAGACGGGAATCATCGTCACTTGACCTGGAATCATCATGGTTGCCAGCACCAAATAGAACAGGATGCCCTTGCCCTTAAACTGGAATTTAGCAAAACCATAACCCGCCATGGCGTTAAGGAATAATCCGAAGAAGGAAGCTAGGACAATGATCAGCGTATTCGTCAGATAGGTTCCAAACGCCATGCTATCGAATAGGATTTTAAAATTATCCAGTGTAAAATGCTCCGGCCAGATGGTTGGAGGAATTTTGGTTACCTCGCCCTCTGTCTTAAAGGAGGATAAAATCATCCACGCAAAAGGCAGCACCATCAACAGACCTCCCACAGTCAGGAGAATCGCCACGAACCATTGAAATGTTTTTTCACCACTGCGCGTATTGGCGCGGGCTTGCTGAACAGCTGTTTTCACGTTCATCACCTCTCTCTATCAGGACTCCGCTTTATTTTGCAAACGGAACTGAATCAGCGTCACCGCGATGATCGCGAAGAACAGAATGAACGATCCCGCCGCGGCATACCCGAATTTACTAAATTGGAAGCCGTTATTGTAAATGAACAAGGATGCCGTTAGCGTGCCGTCCAGCGGTTTCCCTTTGGTCATGACAAAAGGTTCCTCGAAAAATTGCAGCCAGCCGATCATCGTTGTGATGGACACGAAGAAAATAGCATAACGAAGCTGCGGAAGCGTAATATAACGAATTTGCTGCCATGTATTGGCCCCGTCAAGCTGTGCCGCTTCATAATAAGAGCCCGGAATCCCTTTAATAGCCGCAATAAAAATAATCATGTTTAAGCCGATGCCCCGCCAAACCGCTAACACAATCAGCGAAATTTTCGCTACTGTTGGATCGGTCAGCCATGGGACGGGACCTAAATTCATCAGACCAAGTACGTAGTTGAATAATCCAAGCGTCGGATTATACAGATAGCTCCAAACGACTGCGACCGCAACTACATTCGTTACGGACGGCAGATAGAACACGACGCGGAATATTTTGAAAGCACGTGATTTACCCATGTTAATCAGGATCGCGATGCTGAGCGAAAATATCAGCACCAACGGAACACCAATGATGACAAAGAACAACGTATTACCAATGGACTTCAAAAAGGAAGGGTCCAAAAGCACGTTCGTATAATTTTCCAATCCTATAAAGCGAATACTTTCATAATTAACGAGTCCGGACAGATCCATATCCGTGAAGCTGATCACGAGCGCCAGTAGTATCGGCAACAACGAAAACAGCGTTAACAGGATGATGGAGGGACCGATAAACAAGTATGGCGCAAGCTTCTGCGAGCTTCCTTTCATGCCTTCACTCCCTTTGACAATGACGGATATGGATCATTATTTTTTCATTATACTTGCAGCCTGCTGATTAAAGTCATCCATTTCCTTCTGTACATCGGCATGACCGCGGTAAATACGTTCGAAGCTCTTGATGAATTGTTGAGAAACCTCTTCCCATGCGGCCAGTTGCGGCAATGCTGCGGAATGATCCAACTGTTTGCGAATCGTCCGAAGCATCGGATCACTCTTCAGTTTGGCATCTTCCCACGATTTAGTAGTCGCAGGCAAGTTACTGGACAGATCCATCCATTTCAGCTGTGTTTCTGGTTTGCTCATGTAAGCCAGGAATTTGGCCGACTCCTCTGGGTGCTTGCTGAATTTCATAATTGAAAGGTTGGCTCCACCCAAAACGGACAGATTGTTTACTTTGCCAGGAAGCTCCGCTATATTCCACTTACCTTCCAATTCTGGTGCCTTGCTCTTGATTTCTTTAATCATGAAAGGACCGCTGATAAACATTGGAACGATACCCTCGCCTTGCAAACCTTGAACGGAATCAATTCCAATATCCACTGCGTTAGAGCCATTTTGGAAAAAGGTATTCACATACTTCACAGCATCTACAAACGGTGTTTGGTTGAACAGCGGATTGCCCTGCTCGTCAACCAGTTTGGAACCGTTCTGGAGAGCAAACATAAAGCCCATGGACTGCTCCTTTGCACTAAAGGAGATACCATATTTGCCTTTACCCCGAGCCGCTAGCTTTTGAGCAGCATCGGAAAGTTCCTCCCACGTTTTAGGTGCTTCATTATATCCGACTTGTTTCAGTAGGTCCGAACGATAGAATAAGACTCTCGTTTCAGTGTACCAAGGTACAGCGACTGGCTTACCTTCAAATTGGGCCGTACCCACAGCGCCCTCGAAGAAATTTTTCGCTTCAAGCTCAGGGTATTTGCTGATATAAGGTGTGATGTCTGTTAGTGCACCCGCAGACGCAAGTTCGGGAACCCATGATGTACCTAACTGAACCACGTCCGGACCGGATTTTGAAGCAACTGCTGTCAGCAGCTTATCGTGAGCGTTATCCCAAGGCAACGCCTGTACATCAACGTGGATATCCGGATTTTCTTTCTCAAAATCTTTTACAATTTCAGGCAGCAGCTTTCCTTCCGCTCCCATGCCCCACATGGTGATGGTCGTCTTGCCATTTGCATCTTTGCCTGACGAATCATCCTTGGATGAACAGCCTGCCAACGCCCCCCCCAGTAATAAGGTGCTTGCCAAAATGATCCCCAATGTTCTTTTCATCATACGAATTCCTCCCGAGATGATCTGTTTACCGATCATGCAATATAATAACGGATTCAAGTACATGAGTTTTGCAAAATTCTGATACATGCAAATACATAGCAGTTAAAGCATACCGTTATAACAATTATGTTTAAAGCCTAAGGACCATACTCATCAATAGAAACGTTTCGATAGTCATTATAGAACAAATTGAAACCGTATTCAATAGGGATATTATTTTTTATTTACTTAGAATCGCATCTTTTTTTATTTATTTTATCTTTATTACGCTATTAATCCTATAAAAAGACCTCCGTTTTGCATTTGACTCTCCATTTGAAAGCGTATATAATCCAACTGAGTTCAATAATAGAAACGTTTCGATTAATAATACAACAGAATATTATGCTTCTATACTAGCTATTAGCCTGTTCAGCACTTTTTTGAATCAACTTATCCAAAAAATCTCATGAATCTGAAAAAGAGAGCTGTTCTACCAACCATACAGCTTATGGAGGATTATGATGGAACAACACCTGAATTCCTATCTACAAAACATGACGCTTGAAGAAAAAGTTGACCAACTGCTACAGCTTGTGGGTGGCTTTTTTGAAGAAGCGAGTACAGAGGGCCAAATTACTGGTCCTATGGCTTCTCTCGGCATTACCGAGAAAACGGTTCACAATGTTGGTTCCGTGCTCGGCCTTGCAGGAGCTCAGGAAGCGATTCGTGTTCAGCAGGCTCATTTGAGTAAAAATCGTCTGGGTATTCCGCTTTTAATTATGGCAGATATTGTACACGGCTTCAAAACGATTTTTCCGATCCCGCTGGCTATTGGTTGCTCATGGGATATGGAACTTGCAGAAGAGAGCGCTACTATCGCTGCCCGGGAAGCAGCCGTATCTGGTGTTCACGTCACATTCGCTCCTATGGTCGATCTGGTACGTGACCCCCGCTGGGGTCGTGTAATGGAATCCACTGGGGAAGACCCTTATCTCAACAGTCAATTTGCCCGTGCGTTTGTGCGCGGATTTCAGGGTAAAGATCTGACGAATGATACCGAGCGGGTAGCCGCATGCGTGAAGCACCTTGCTGCATATGGAGCCGGTGAAGGCGGACGAGATTACAATACCGTAGATGTATCCGCATGGCAGCTGCGAGAGTATTATCTCCCCTCCTACAAAGCTGCTTTAGATGAAGGCTGCGAAATGGTGATGACGTCCTTCAATACCGTAGAAGGCGTAGCGGCAACGGGCAATAAGCGCCTGATGCGTGATCTGCTTCGTGATGAATGGGGATTTGACGGTGTACTCATTTCGGATTGGGCCGCGATCAAAGAGCTTATTCCTCATGGCATCGCCGAAGATGAGCGGGAGGCAGCAAAGAAAGCATTGCTGGCAGGCGTAGATATTGAAATGATGACCTCCTGCTATAATGGACACCTGCCTGAGCTGATTCGCAGCGGACAGCTGGATGAAGCCCTCGTTGATGAAGCAGTGATGCGTATATTGAAGCTCAAGCAAAAGCTGGGCTTGTTCGAGAATCCGCTACGCGGCGCAGACCCTGAGCGTGAACGTGAAGTTGTATTCTGCGAAGCCCATCGTGCGGTTGCCAAAGAACTAGCCATTAAATCATGCGTGCTGCTTAAAAATGATTCTGTGCTTCCATTGAATCGCAATCAACGTATTGCATTGATCGGTCCTTTTGCAGAGAGCGGCGATATTCTGGGCTCTTGGTCATGGAGCGGTTCACAAGAGGAAGCCATTCGTGTTGTTGATGGATTCCAATCGAAAATATCCTCCTCGCTGCTCACGGTAGCGGCAGGATGCTCTGTAGACGACATAACAGAGGAGCAATATGCAGAAGCTCTGCATGCTGCCAGTCAAGCAGAGGTCATCGTATTAGCGCTTGGTGAGCGCTCGGATATGAGTGGTGAAGCAGGCAGCCGTTCGGATATTCGCCTGCCACAGGCCCAATTGGAATTGGTGAAGCGCCTGAAGACACTGAATAAGCCAATGGTAGCCGTACTGTTTAATGGTCGTCCATTGGATCTGCACGGTGTCATCGAAGAAGCAGACGCTGTACTGGAAGCCTGGTTCCCTGGTGGCGAAGGCGGCGCGGCAATTGCCGATTTGTTATACGGTGATGCTGAACCTACGGGTCGTCTGACGATGTCCTTCCCGCAATCGGTCGGACAGGTGCCAGTGTATTACAATCATTTTAATACTGGACGTCCGCAGTTAGATCCGAACACAACAGAACGCTACGTGTCTCAATATCTAGACGTACCGAACGAACCTTTATTCCCGTTCGGCTATGGCCTGAGCTACACCGATGTAGCCTATGACAGCTTACAACTTTCAGGCGATACTCTAATTCCCGGTCAAGAACTGACCGTTAGAGTGCAGGTAACGAACACAGGAACACGTCCAGTCGAGGAGACCGTTCAGTTCTATGTCCGTGATATCAGCGGTGATACGGTTCGCCCAATGAAGGAACTGAAAGATTTCTGCAAAATCCTGCTTGCCCCAGGCGAAAGCCGGGAAGTGGAGTTTACAGTGACCGAGCCTCAGCTGCGCTATCATCATGCAGATTTGAGCTTTGACAGTGACAGCGGTGAATTCGCCGTCTTTACAGGACCTAACAGCCGAGATACTACTGAAGGCCGTTTTCGGTTAGTAAAAGAAACAGGAAAGTGAGGCGTTCCCTTTGATGAATACAAGTCTAGACCAAAATATTTTGCTGCGGGCCGGAGACCTGTCTTTTACCTTCTTAAGCAGCGGTGATGTGTACAAGATCGCTCACGGCTCAACGATGATCAACCAACTGTTGACCAATTCAGTCGATGGTTCCCTGAACAATCTGTACTTGAGACTGTATCGTCCTTCCGGCGTAAGCATCACTCCTCTGCTGGGAGTTCGTTCGCCCGGCGTAATCCGACAAACGGATCAGCAGATTATATGGGAAGGGTTCACTGCCGGTGTAGGCTATCAGGTGACCTTCACACTCAGCCGCCTGGGAGTATGGTTCTGGGATGTAACCCTACAGGGCGATGATGTTGAAGCAGATATTGTGTACGGTCAGGATATCGGCATTGCCGATACCGCTGCTGTGCGCAGTAATGAAGCTTATTTGTCTCAATATATTGACCATACTGTCTATCATGATGAACAAAGAGGCTATACCGTTTGCTCACGTCAAAACCAGCCTCAAAGTCAGGCATTCCCATACATTCAACAAGGCTCGTTAACCCGCACTGTTGGTTACTCGACAGACGGATTTCAGTTCTTTGGACTTTCTTACAAGGAAACGAATGAGCCGGAAGCACTGCGCCGCGACACGCTCGCCAATGAAGTGTATCAATACGAATTCGCTTATACGGCGCTGCAATCTGAGCGGGTAAAACTCGCTGGGGAAGCTCGCTTTACGTTTTATGGTCTGTTCCAGCCGAGCCATCCGGCTGCAGTGACGAAGCTGGAGTATCAGGACCTGGTAACCAAAGCACGCGATGAAGTAGCTACCGTTCTAGCGGACGCTTCTGAGACCAGCATACCAGCACACGCGGCAAGTGATCTTCAGGCAGGGCGTGTGGCCCCAGCTCAAACCATCGGTGAACCGCTGCGCACACTGGACTTGACCGATGCCGAAGTGAATCAGCTTTTCCCGAAACGCCAGGAAGAAGAACGGGATGGCGATACACTACTTTCCTTTTTCACGGATAGCTATGAGCATGTCGTACTCAAATCCAAAGAGCTTCGTGTAGAGCGTCCTCACGGACACATTTTAATGGGTGGGCATTACTCTGGAGGTAAGGAAGAAACCATTACAACCACTTCCTATATGTACGGGGTATTCAATTCCCAACTCGTGATCGGTAATACCAATTTCAACAAAATGATCACCAACGTGCGTAATGCGCTCAATATTCCCAAGACATCCGGTCAACGTATCTACGTCGGAATTCAAGGAAAATACCGCCTGCTCACCATGCCTTCCCTGTTCGAGATTGGCTTTAATTATGTGCGCTGGTATTACAAAACGGCTGACGATACATTCATTATTACAAACCATACGAATGCCGATCGCCCAGAAGTGCGGCTTCACATGCGCTCGGCAAGCGGCAAAGCTTACCCATTCCTGATCACTCAGCAAATGTCTATGCATGTGAACGAATACGAGCTTCCGTTTCATATGGAACGCGAAGGTGACGAGCTGCTCTTTAGAGCTGATTCCGCTTCCCTAAGCGCCGAGGCTTACCCGGATCTTTTGTACCGAATGCATGTAGCAGGCGCTTCGTTACAGCAAGTGAGCGATGCTCAAGCGATGCTACAGGGTGGGGCCTCTCCTGATGCATCGCTGGTCGTTTTGGAACTGGGCGACAGCAGCGAATGGACCTGCACTGTACAGGGCTGGCTGCATGGCCGCTCGACCGGAAAGGACCGAGCACACAAGGAGCTTCACGTCTCCTTTGAAGGTGAGCGCGAGCGCTACCGGGAATATTTTGCCGAGCTTATGAATGGCTTCCATCTGACGCTTGGCCAGCAGGAAACCAGCGAGCTATTCCGTGTGAACGCAGTGGCCTGGTGGTACACCCACAATATGCTCGTCCACTACTCTGTGCCTCACGGTCTGGAGCAATACGGCGGAGCAGCCTGGGGAACACGCGATGTATGTCAGGGGCCTGTGGAATATTTTTCGGCGGTGCAAAAGTTTGATGAGGTTCGTTCCATTTTGCTAACTGTATTCAGCCATCAGTATGTAGACAGCGGAAACTGGCCGCAATGGTTTATGTTTGACAACTATACTCACGTGCAGCAAGAAGAAAGCCATGGGGATATTATCGTTTGGCCACTCAAGGTACTGGGCGATTATTTGACCGCTACCCGTGATTACAGTATTCTGGGAGAAAATGTGCCTTACACTCATCGGCATACTTTCGAATATACCAAGCAGACTGCGACCCTTATGGAACATGCCCTGAAGGAAATCGAATATATTCGGGAAAATTTCCTGCATGACACGTACTTATCGGCTTATGGCGATGGCGATTGGGACGACACGCTCCAGCCAGCCAATGCGCAGCTGAAGCAATACATGGCGAGCAGCTGGACGGTTGCCCTCACCTACCAAGTGGTTCGTAATTTTGCTGCTGCGTTGGAGCAAGCACCTGCAGATGTAGTAAGCGAAGCTGATAAGATCGCACAAGATCTACATCAGATGGCGAACGGCATCCGTAAAGACTTCAATCGCTACATGCTGGAGAGTGGAATTATTCCAGGCTTCGTATATATGGAAGAGCCCGGTCAACCCAAGCTGATGCTCCATCCGTCCGACACCGAGACGGGAATCCACTACCGCTTGCTGCCGATGACACGCAGCATGATTAGCCAGTTGCTCACGCCTGAGCAAGCATTGGCTCACGAGCAGCTCATCCGCGAGCAGTTCCTCTGCCCGGATGGTGTGCGTCTGATGAACCGCCCTGCACAATATGACGGCGGTGTGAGTTCGCACTTCAAGCGCGCAGAGCAAGCGGCCAACTTCGGACGTGAAGTGGGGCTGCAATATGTGCATGCTCATATCCGCTTTGTGGAAGCTATGGCCAAATTAGGACGCAAGGATGACGCTTGGCATAGCCTGAAGCTCATCAATCCGGTCGGCATCCGTGCGACCGTACCGAATGCCGAATGGCGCCAAAGCAACGCGTATTTCAGCAGCTCGGACGGTAAATTTAACACCCGCTATGAAGCACAGGAACGTTTTGGTGAACTGCGGGAAGGAGCCGTGCCCGTCAAGGGTGGCTGGAGAATCTATTCCAGTGGTCCGGGAATCTACATGAATCAGCTCATATCCAATGTCCTTGGTATTCGTCAGTCAGGCGAGGACCTGATCCTGGACCCTGTGCTGCCGGACGATCTCGACGGATTGGAATTTAAATTTTCCTTTGCAGGAAAGCCAATCACCTTCGTCTACCGCATGCTGCAAGAGCATACGAGCGGTGAGCAAGGCCGTACAGTATTGAACGGTGTTCCTCTGGAAAGTGAGCCAGCCAATGATAATCGCTATCGTTCCGGTGCCTTACGCATCAAACGCGAGACTTTCGAGCAGGCGTTAGCAGAACATGATGGTATACACCGCCTCGAGATTATTTTATAAAATCGAATGATGCATAAGCGAAATCAGGTATAAGCAACAAAGGGATGGCGATCTTGCGGGATCGCCCTTTGCTGCTTACATGTAGAACTACGACATTTGGAATAGATATGTGGTTAATAATGAATATACAATAGCAGATATAAGACGGACACAAGGAGGTGACGCTGTGGTCAGCATTAAAGATATCGCCAAACAGGCGGGCGTTTCCATATCTACCGTTTCATATGCTTTGAACGGTAGCGATAAGGTAACAGAAGAGACTTGCGCACGTATTTTGGCCATTGCCAAAGAGCTTAACTATGTGCCAAATGCCGCCGCACGGAATCTCAAAAAAAGGCAAACCAAAATTATTGGCGTATTCCTGACTGATTTTCGCGGAGATGTTTATGGAGATTTGCTGTACGGCATCAAGGAAATTTTGAACCGCAAGGGCTATGACCTCATTGTATGCAGCGGAAAGCAATCACATCGAATGCTGCCAGAACGCATGATTGACGGAGCCATTGTACTGGATCAGACGTTTGATAGTCAGGAGCTACTGAACTACGCCGAGCGGGGACATAAAATTGTCGTATTGGACCGTGAACTGAATCATCCTAACATTAATCAGGTGCTGCTGGATAACAAAGCAGGTGCCGCGCTTGCAATAGAGCATCTATTGGAATTGGGACACCGCAAGTTATATGTTGTGACCGGACCAGAAGGTTCTTATGATTCCTGGCAGCGGATGCAGGCGGTCAAGCAGACCATTGAACGCAGCGGTGTCGCCGAGATGGTCGAAATAGGCGGCAATTTCGAGAAATCCGGCGGCGAGCATGCGGCTGAGATCATTTTACAGCAGCAGGCTGACCAGGATTCGGAGCCTGTAGCCGTATTTTGTCTCAATGATGAAATGGCCGTAGGCTTTTATAATCGAATGGCTCAGTCAGAGCTTACCATTGGCAAGGATGTTCATATCGTCGGCTTTGATAATATCGAGCTGGCGCAATATATTCAGCCCCGGCTGACAACGATTGACTATTCCAAACGAAAATGGGGCGCTGTAGCCGCCGAACAGGTTCTCAAAATCATTGCCGGGGAAGACGTGGAGCATGAACGGTTATACGTTACGCTTGTTCAAAGAGAATCGGCAGGCGCAGCATTCATCTTCCAGGACCAACAGAATCTCTGATGAACAGCCAAAGGTGCCCCACCCACTCCAAAAAAAGAACTTCCACTGTCCCAAAAATGGGTTGGAAGTTCTTTTAGCTGTGCTTATTTAACCTAACAAAACCTTAATTAAATTCGCCAACGACCGTAAGGGATTGGCAATCGTCCGCCCTGTCTCCAGCTCCACCTGCAAAGCAGCATCAACCATGGATAACTGTGCGACAGCCAGCTCTCTGCCTGGATCAGCATTCCTCAGCTCATGCAATGAGCGAACCAGCAATTCCTCATACTCATCTTTACGTCCCTGCATAATCAGTTCAAAAGCGCTCTCCACCACCTTGACCTCTATCAGTGAAGAGAGTTCCGGCTTGCCTAATAGAGTGGCCGTATGATAAAGACGCTTCATCGTGCCCTCTACAGTAGCTGGATTCGTAAATACCAAGGTTCGTGGCAGCAAATCATCGCACATCTCATGAAAAAAGGGTTCATCCAGTGCGACTATTGGTGTAGACACGGCCCCTAGAGCTTTCTCCGCCAAAGCAATATAATTCGTGCACGTTATCAAAATAACGTCTAGATCGCTTTGAGACATCCAACTCAGTTGCTCTTCTACCTTGCGACTGGCATCATCCGCAGAAAAGTGCCGGTCCGATGAGACCCGGCGCATAAGTCCCGGTTCCACAAAATGTACCAGTTCCACCTCATAAGAAGCAAAAGCCCGTTCCACATAAGCTATATTCGAGTGATGCGCATGCAGGCAACCCACACGTTGCTTCAAGTCTTTCACCGTCATCCCCCTGATCTATGTTTGCACCATTTTAACAGGAACCGGACGGTCTGGACAGTGCCAATCAGATCGCACTATATGTGCATTTTTTAAAATTTACCGTTCGTATTTTTCCACTCTGTTTTAGCTGGAATCTCCTGAACTACATCCCAATGCTCGGCTATTTTGCCGTTCTCTACACGGAACAGATCATAGACAGCGGCTGAAGTCCCCTTAGGAGATTTCAATTCACTTACAACCAGCACGAAGTTGCCTTCTCCAAGAACCATATGCACCTGATCATATCCAATAGAAGCTCCCTGACCTGCTGCCGATAATGCTTGCTTCAGACTGGATACACCATCACCAAAAAGAGGATTATGCTGAATATACTGATCCCCACTATAATAGCTTTCCAATGCTGCACGATTTTTGCCAACCAGCACATCATCTACAAACTTGCGGATCAGCGTTTTGTTCGTCTCGGTTTGGTTGAGATCCGTGATTTGTGTTGTTCCGTCAATCATGGTATGTCCACTTGGATTGGTTGGAGCTGAGTCCTGCATGTTGTCCCAATGCTCAACAATTTTACCATTGCTATCGAAGCGGAAAATATCAAAACCAATACTCGTTTTCCCTGCAATAGACTTTTTATAATGTACTGCTACATCATTGCCGTCCTGAATAACCCGTTGGACTTCAACCAGTACGTTGGCTCCCTTCGATTGGCTAATCCCTTGCAAAAAGGCATCTCTCCCGCTAGCAAAGCTCGGATTATGCTGAATGTACTGATCTTTGCTGATCCAAGCCTCAGCTGCTTTCGTATTACCCGTTTCAAAGCTTTTCAGAATCTCTACAACCTTATCCTTATTACTCACCCCGATTTGCAAGGTTTGGCTGGCCGGATCCCAAATCACTTGCTTGCCCCACGCTTCTTTGACGACATCGACCGGCACATAGGTTACCCCTTGCTTGGTCAAGATGGTCGAGGTGGACAGTGGTACCTTAATCCCGTTGATTTGTGCTTCCGGACTGCCGGATACTAGTACAACCGTCGCTTGATCATAACGAATCGTCGTACTTTGACGCGCCGTATTGAATGTAATATGCTTGGCGTCCAGTGGAATTCCTAAACTGGTGGCCAACTGTCTCAGGGGGATCAACACCTGCTTGTTTCTCACGATAGGCGCAATTTTGTAAGCCTCCTTCTTGCCATCTACCCAAACCTGAATACCCGTGGCAGGTTTTACGTCGGCTGCTAAAGCCGGTACAGCAGAAGACAGAACAAGCAAGCCAGCAAGCGCAGCAGTAACCGTATGTTTTTTCATGAATGTAAGCCCCTCTCAACCTGTAAAATAGAGTATGAAATGAAATTTTATGTAACCAATATAGTTGCAGTTAACCGCGGAAGTATAAACATTCCCCCCTATCTAACTTTAAACCCCATTTAAATCATTTGAAACCTTAATAACCCTCCTTTGAATTTTTATACTTATGACTGTTGCCACGCAAACCACAAACCTTAGAATAAAGGATATGGAAAGCAATAACAATGTATGATACTCTCCATAATTTTATTATGAATAACATGCACTAATAAAGTTAGCTCAAAAAAACGGCTCCTATCACCAAGCGAATAGACGCTTTTTGAATAGAAAGCCGCTATTAACCTCATTAATATTGTTATACGGACAACGTTCTCCGGAACTTGATAAAGCTCCCAATTCGCCAGATTGAGATATATACCAGCGCCATCGTAATAGCCAGCATGCTAATTTCGGTCGTACCCAGACTACTGAGGTATTGGGTCAGAACAACGCGAATCAAAATAATAGCGATAATAATATATTTAAAATATTGGTTCGGCTTGGGATAGATGAGACCGTCATCCCGTCTTTCATAGGCCGTATGCAGCAAAATAACGTAGCCAAACAGAGCCCCTAATAACCCAGCAACCAACAGTTCCCAAAAGGCGGGGAGCGCGTACGTTTGACCAGGAATATGCATCAATTGATATACCGATATCATCATAGCTGGGAAAGCAATAAACATGGGAAGCAAAATCCGGAATCCATTTCCTTTTACCGGGCCCCTTCGTCTCTTGGTTCTCAACCAGATCATTAGCCCCACCAGAACAGCCATCAACGCATAAATAAAGATTGTCGTCATGGTGAAATTCCTTTCTAATATATAGTCATTTATCCAAAGTTAAATCGACAGCTTTTTCTCCAGCAAATAAGCGTTCAAGCGAATCAATGCATATGCAGCAACCCAACTAATCAACACCGCAACCGGGAAATGCCAGGTAAAAGGAAACCAATGTCCGTTTTGGACACGATCAAACTGCTCATAAATCCGCTGATCGCCTGACCAATAAAAGATACTCCCTCCACCCATCAAAAGAATCCACAGAATCGGGCTAAGTGGCCGCAAAGTGCTGTATTTGGTACTAGCCGTCAGCAGACCCACCGCAATAACCAACGGAGTAAAACCAATAATCATCACAAACCAGTTCAAGCCGACTATCATAAAAGACGCTGCATCCGCAAACGTATAAGCCTGTATGGTCGATGAGATAAACAGCGCGTATAGAGAACCTACCACAAACAGGATCAATATCACGACAATGGTTTGTAAAATAGCAGCAATCCATTTGGCGCTAATCAACCACATACGCGGATAAGGAAGGGTCAGCCACCAGCCGTAGGTATCATTTTCCCATTCTCTTCTGAGTGTTCCCACACCCATAAAAACGATCATGTACGGCAGGCCCAGGGTGACATACCACAGCCTTGTCAATTCGAGTTGGTTGTGAAGAGCGAAGTACAAGGAAATCGCGAACGCCGCAATTAGAAATAGTGAGAAATATACAAGTCTCCACGATCTGGGCAGTCGATTACGGCTTTGCTTTCTCCAACTTCCTTTATTCCGAAATTCATGGCGTATTAAATCTTTGAACAGCCCGGATGAATTCACGCCTTCCACTCCCTTTTGTACAAATTGCGGAACACCTGATTCAGCGAGCCATGCTCTGCACGCAGATCATCCGATTCACCAGACCATATTACTCGCCCGCGGTCCATCATGACCGTGTAATCAAACAAGCCTTCCACTTCCTGAATATCATGTGTGCTAATGAGTATGGATTGTTGCCGATCCTCCAAATAATCAATAATCCCAGCTACGATCGCTTCTCTAGAGAGAACATCTATGCCTACAAAAGGTTCATCCAGGATCATAAGCGGTACTTCTCGTGCCAGGCACAGAATCAGCAGCACACGTGCCTCCTGTCCGCGACTCAACCCGGCCATCTTTAGCTCCAATTCCACATCCATATGGTCAGCAAGTTTATAGGCATCCTTTATATTGAAGCCAGGCAAAAAGGACTTCCCCCATTCCAGCGTCTGCTGAACTGTATGATTGGGATACCAGCGTGCCCGGTCAGGAAGATAGGATATATTCCGGTTGGTTTCCCAGCCTGGCTGTTGGCCCAGCACCTGAAGCTCGCCCCCGTCCGGCTGAATCAACCCCGTGATGGCTCGAAAGAAGCTGGACTTCCCGCATCCATTGGGCCCAAGCACACCTACAATACGTCCTGTCGGAATGACGACATCCAGTTGGTCTAATGCTTTTTTATTTCCATATTGCTTTATCAGCTTCTTTGCGGTTACCACAGACTCTGTCATGCCTTTTTGCCTCCTTCCTCGTGATCTTCGTCCTGTCGGCTTTCTATATAATGCTGTACATCTTCCCAGGATAATCCCAGGCTGCTCATCTGTCCGAGAAACTGGTCTATATACGTCATAGCCAATTGTTCGCGAAAGCTGGCAATCCGTTCACTGGACGAAGTTACATACGTACCCAGGCCGCGCCGCTTCTCAGTCAATCCGTCCCGCTCCAACTCCTGATACGCCCGCATCACAGTATTCGGATTCATACGCAATTCCTGCGCCAGATCACGAACAGATGGCATTTTGCTTCCCATTTCGATCTCCCCTTTAGCAATGGAGCTTCGTACTTGATTTAATATTTGTTCATATAATGGCTGGCTAAAGTCAATTAAAAATCGGAACGAGCCAACCCGTTGTTCTTCCATGGGTGTTTCCCCCTAATTAGGCTGTATCTATCGTGCCTGTAGTGTATTATATCACTTAATACACTTAATACAAGTACAATTCGTTAAAATGTTAGTTAGTCCTGCCATCCAAATTTCATTCAGTAAATGCTCAGCTTGCGCTCAGATAGCATTCAAGTTAATCCCTTATGATGTATCACGTACCAAACAAACCATAACCGAAAGGTGGAAAATGAAGATGAAGAGCACCAAGAAAGCAATTTTGGCCGGAACGTTGGCGTTGGCATTTTTAGGAGGCGGAGCGCTGTACTCCACAAGCGCAGCCCATGCTGCTTCAACTACACCTGATAAGGCTTCCACTGCAAACAAAGCACAGGCACCTAAGGGAAACCCCGGCGATGCTAACGGTCCACAAATCGCAGGAGGAAACTATGCTGAGAAAAAGGCTCTCCTGAAACTATTAAAATTGTCCTCCAGTCAGTTGGATACACAGCTGAAAGCCGGTAAATCCCTTGCTACGATCGCCAAAGCACAAGGCGTGAGCGTAAACTCCGTGATTGATGTGATGGTTTCGGATATGAAGTCAAAACTCGCTACGGAAAAACAAAACGGCAAGATTACCGCAAGCGAATATAATCAACGTGTTTCCAACCTGAAGCAAATGATTACCGATATGGTGAATGGCGTTAAGCCCTCTAAGCCACCAGTAGACGGGGCTAAAGGAGAAACAGGTAAAGCTCCTGCTAAAACAGATGCGGCGGCCAAGGCTCCCGCCAAAACAAATACAGCTAAAGCCTCTGCTAAGCAAGAATAGCTACAGCTTCTGTTTTCCAAAAGCTGTAGCTCGATAAGTCATATTCGTAAAAACCATTTGTTAATCTGATACAGCCACTCCATAATAATAAAATCTCCATCCGGCTTCCCTGTACGGATCGAGAATGAATAAGCCTGTCCTCTACTGCGATACAACAGAAGAGGACAGGCTTATTTTTCATGCATTACATACAATATGTGGTAAACTAACATAAACCAGAGATCACATTTTTTATCCTGATTCAGGTAAAGGGAGTATGTAATGAAAATAAATAAACAGGAATTTAATGTACAAGGAGTAAGCTATACCATCAGATCGGCTATGATTCAGGATGCGATGAACTTGTCGGAAATCCGCGTGCTAATTGATGGAGAGACTGAAAATTTAGACAGAGAGAAGGGAGAAGCATTCATAAGTACATCCGGTTTTGAACAGCTTATTAAAGCCGATACAGAGCATGCCAAAAATCTATTTTTAGTTGCGGTCGTTCATGATAAAGTCGTTGGATTTTCAAGATGTGAAGGTCATCTTCTGCGTCGATTCGCTCATAAAGTTGAATTCGGTGTGTGTGTACTAAAGGATTTCTGGGGTTATGGAATCGGTACGAATCTTTTGAAAAAATCTATTTCCTGGGCAGACTCCAACGGTATCCAGAAAATGACTCTACAAGTTTTGGAAACCAATAATAAAGCTATTGAGCTTTATAAAAAGCATGGGTTTGAAATCGAAGGGTTATTAAAAAACGACAAGATTCTCTCAGATGGTCATTACTACAACACCATAATCATGGGAAGATTTCATAACTAAAAAAGATCCTGTTCCACAGGATCTTTCATCATTTCGGCGCGATATTGACCCTAGTAGCGATAATCATCGTAGGGATTGCGATTACGATAGTGATCTCGCGGCTGTTGGGCTGCGGTAATCATCAAAAATATGCCTGAGAGCAAGTGCATTAACCAGCCCACAAATGGAATCCACCCAACAACTGAGGTCACGATCCCTAAAATAGATCCATAATAAGCCTCTTTATTAGTCACCGATAGCACCAACGTAACAATGTGGAAAATCAACATAAAGAACAATACAGTATACGCAGAATTTATGACGAGCAGCCCGCCTAAAACAGGAATAGCAAAAAATAGCTCCAATCCGCCCGTAATCCATTTTAATGTTTTTGATGGTGTCATTGTTCCACTCTCCCAATGCTGTTTCATTCCATAAGTATATCCTATCCCCATGCAGGATGACATACATATTTTACTAATTTTATACCTACATAGCGACGAGCTAACCCCTTTTTCGAATGAGCTAAGCCCTGGCTACATATATGTGAGAGAGAACAAAATTTCGTGATTTTTAAAGGGGGGGAGCATCATGGGATATTATATTGAAGTGGAACGTGGCGTTAAGCTGTATGTAGAAGATATAGGAGAAGGCATCCCTGTTCTGATGGTGCACGGCTGGCCGCTGGACCATCGAATGTACGAATACCAGGTTGCCCTGTTGCCTGCTTACGGATACCGCTGTATTCAAGTAGATCTTAGGGGGTTCGGGAAGTCTGATCGACCATGGCATGGCTACCATTATGATCGACTGGCAGACGATCTCCTGGCTGTTATACAGGCCCTTCAATTAAGCCATATACGACTGATCGGCTTTTCCATGGGGGGAGCTATTGTTACGCGCTACATGAGTAGGCACCGGGGATGGGGTGTTGACCAGCTGATTTTGATCGGAGCTGCCACGCCTCGGTTTACCCCTACCAGCGACTTTCCTTACGGTACTCCTGTCGCTGAGGTAGATAAACTCATCAAACAAGCCTATACAGATCGCCCGCAACTGGTAACATCATTTGGCGAAATGTTATTCGCCAATCCTGTCAGCCAGAGTTTACGTGACTGGTTACGTGATCAGGGCTTCGCAGCGTCGGTTCATAGCATGGCTTGTACTTTGTATTCACTGCGTGACTCTGATTTACGGCCCGATTTGCCATGTATACACGTGCCTACGTGGATTCTGCACGGCAAGCTGGATCGGGTCTGCCCCTTCCCCCTAGCGATCCAAACTCAAAAAGGAATTGCCGGTTCCAGGCTTATTCCTTTCGAACGAAGTGGTCACGGTGTATTTTATGAAGCACTACCTGAATTTAATTCCACCTTACTGAGCATACTATCCCCATCCTCTTTACACCCTAATTGAAAGCCTGTTTTCAGAAAAACAAAAAAGACGCCTCAGCGCCGTTATGGCTATGGGGCATCTTTCACTACAAACATGTATCCGCTTAGGATTGTTTGGTATGATTAAAGCTCGTATTATTCAAAACAGCCAGCTTTTTCTCGCCCTTCACCATGGCAGAACCGCAAATGGGGCATGTCGGCTCGACAGAAAAAGCGAAGTTATCCCGCATCCAGCCGTTGCATGTATCACTGGCGCAATTCCAAACTGTTGTTATTTCCTCAGGAATCTCATCCATTGGCTTTTTCCGTGAATTGTACATAAACATCCCTCTTTCTTCATGATTTATAAAGCGATAAGATGTAATCAGTTCAAAAACGGTCTTGTGAACAGATAAAAACAAATGCCCCAAACGCTATGTTCGGGGCATCTGAAGTAGGCTGTAATTTAAAATTACAGTTTTACAACGTTCTCAGCTTGTGGTCCACGGTTTCCTTCAACTACGTTGAATTCTACGCGTTGGCCTTCGTCCAAAGATTTGAAACCTTCGCCTTGGATTGCGGAGAAGTGTACGAATACATCGCTTCCACCTTCAACTTCGATGAAACCGAAACCTTTTTCTGCGTTAAACCATTTAACTGTACCTGTTTGCATGGAATTACCTCCAAAATATATTTATATGACCTTTATTTTTTACAAATAAAAATTCACATATTGCACAAGGTTATTTCAACCTAAAACAATAACCCTCTACAATATGTGAATCTCAGGTCACAATTTCAATATACTCATATTACCATAAGTGTATTGAAAACGCAAGCACTGGAGAATTTAATTTATGCAGAGTGCTCATGTCATCTATTGCTGCTTCAACCTGTCTTCATCAGACAAGAGTGAATCATCAACGCCTACTTAAAACATTATATCCGCAATTACCTCCTATTATACCAGTAATCAAGAAATAAATATACACAACGTTGCGCAGAAGATGAACTTCTTGAGAAAAAGTTCATCTTCTGCTTTATTTGCTCATTTTAATTACAAATCCGCCAGTGCTTTAATTTCCTCTGCTGTCAGCGCTTTGTTATATAACTGTACCTCATCCAGGCTACCGTTAAAGTAGGCATCGGCAACAAAGCGGCTTTTACCGAGATACGCCTCGTTCGTCAGCAACTCATTGGGGTTAAAGGTAATACCGTCATTTACAGCTACTTCTTCACCATTTACATACAGCTTCCCTGTATTCCCCTCCAGTGTAACCGCCACATGGGTCCACTGGTTTAGCGGTAATGATGATTTGGAAAGCAAGCTCTGATCCGTACCTTCATGGATTGTAAACTGGAGTACACCGCTTCCTTGGGAAGGGGTGAGGAACATATGGCGAGCCTGGCCGTTGCCGAAGTCAAAAATCCGTTGCCAAGCTGCTCCGCCCTTCCAGTTCACCCAAGCGGAAAAGGTAAAGTCCTTCGCATCGGTTACCGTATTGGGCAGCTGCACGTAACCATCTTTGCCGTTCAGGCTAAGAGCACCGCCAAGCTTCCCGTCTTTGTCCCATGTGGCACCGCCATAGGTCTTACCGTCGAGTTGGTTGTATGTGCTGTCGACAACCGAGGTTCCTTGATCCTCACTCCACGAGTAACGTGCGAGTTGAGGACCCTGAGCCTGTTCAGGAACAATGGCTGTAAAGCTTTTCTTTGCAGTAGCTTTGTCCTTTTTAATAGTCGCTGTCAATGTAACTGCTGCAGGCTGAGAACCGGCTTCTGGACGGTACACTTCACCAGTGACAGAAATAATCTCGGGACGGGAAGATTCCCACGAAATAGTAGTATCTTGTGCAGCTTGAGTAGGTAACGTGAGATCATAAAAAACGTTGCTCGTATCGCCTAGACTCAAATCCTTCTGCACCGCAGCTACAATCTTGCTGGCCTTCAGGTCAGGCTTTAGCGAACCCCATACCGCAACACCCTTGGAGGACAATGCGGTAAAAGCAAGCGTCTTGGCTCCCGTGTCTGGATCCCGGTGCCGCAGGAATACCCCTTTGTATTTCGCACCATCTGCTGTAATTTCCAGCTGATTGTCTGCCCCCAGCTTCCATGTACCGTTCACTCCGCCAGACAGTTTGCCACCGCGATCCAGACTGACGGTAACGGCTTGCTTAATATTGGCCGAAATTTCCTTCCCGTGATCTACATACGAGTATTGACCGATGACATCCTTCTCTGACAGCTTTTTCAGTGAATCCTCATCTCCTGTATAGCGATAAGGAGCAACTACAGGCCAACCGTCGGCGTTCATGAACATTTCATGTACACGCACTTCAAACTGCTCGCCTCTCCCCGGAAAACGGGAGTGAAAAATGACAAAATGCTTTTTCGTCTTGGGATCATAATAAGCCGAGTTGTGTCCAGGCGACACATAGCCCATACCCAGCCCTGTTCCCGGATCGCCAATTTCTCTTGGAATCAAGTAATTACCTATTAACTTGACACCATATGGCTCAATGGAAGCGTCATCAAAAAGAGGTTTATCAGGATTCGCTTTAACCTTGATCATGTCGTTGCCCTCAGCATCGTAGAAAGGGCCATCCGGTGTTTTGGACCGAGCCACACGCAGGTTGTATCCGCCATCCGCTGACAATCCGCCATAGGACAGGAACAAGTAATAGTAGTCCGTTTGTGGACTGTATTGTATGTACGGCCCCTCCATACGAGCATGGTTACCGCCCGTCAGCTTTTTCCCGTAGCTTTGGCCTGGCAGAGGCTTCCCTGTTTTTTCATCCATCTGCAAAATGAAAATGCCTCCGGAATAGGAGCCATATACCATCCACAGCTTGCCGTTCTTATCATAGAAAGTGTCAGGGTCTACGGCATTGGGATGCTTGGTTGCATCATAGATCGTCCCATCTTCACTCGGTTGCCCCCACATGCCCGATTTCAGAAAAATCCCTTTATTCTTATAAGGTCCTTCAATTTTATCAGCAACCGCTAGGCCCATCGCTGAACGCGGGGAGTCGCCTTTACAAGCGTTATAGTACATATAGAACTTGCCATCCGCCAGTTGAATAACATCCGCTGCCCACAGCGTGTCTGTCTGCGCCCAATCCAGCGCTTCCTTTAATTCCTCTTTGACGTTGGGAATCAATGCATTACCATTTGCCACACCTGTCGCAATTGTATCCCAATTCATAAGGTCCTTGGACTTGGCAGCCGCCAGATGTGAGCCAAAAATGTAAAATGTGTCTTTCACTTTCAGGATGGATGGATCATGTACGGAAGTCTCCTTGAAGGAGACGGCCTTTTTACTTTGGCTTAAAACATTTTCCAGACCTTGAGCTTGAAGGGAAGTTTGCTCCACACTTTGAATCCCAGCTGTATCTGAATTGAGTGTTGACTCGGCGCCCACCAGAGAAGCAGGCAACAACAGCGCACCTGCCAGAGAAGCGGCCGTTACTTTACGAACAAATAATTGCTTCATAAATCAATCTCCTCTCGTTTTGAACATTCCTGATAACATAAAACAATAATGAATAAGACGGTCAGGATTATGTTTGTATTAACTTCCTCACTCTCAAATTAAATGTTGATCATCTCCTCCTTTGTATTAAAGCGCTTTCAAATAATTCGAAAAATAAAACCTCCTTCTATTAAGAAGGACGATTCAAACCAGATGGTAATCGTATCTCTATATTATTCAATGGGTATAGAAAATTCAATATGTAATTTTATATTTTTATAAATAATTCATTTAATTATTAACATTAATAAATGTGTTGCTTTAATTCCTAGTTTAAAGTTATAATTTGACAAGTAAAATCCTATGTGTTACCTGCCGATATATTTAAAAATAACTGTTTTATGATAATTGTAATACAAATATTTACATTTTATGAGGAGGTGAAAATTTATGCAATGGTATTTAAAAGTGCTGCAAAACTATGTAGGATTCCAAGGTAGAGCAAGACGTACAGAATACTGGATGTTTACTTTGTTCAATGCGATAGCTGGCCTGGTATTATACTTGTTGGATTTCCTCTTAGGACTTCCTTTCGTATTGTCATTTATCTATGGCTTGGCTGTTTTGTTACCGTCTCTGGCAGTTCTTTTCCGCAGACTACACGACACGGGCAAAACCGGGTGGTGGATTCTGATCGCTTTGGTTCCTTTTGGGAGCATTGTGCTGCTTGTATTCACATGTCTAGACAGTCAGCCTGGCGACAATAAGTATGGGCAAAACCCTAAATTGTAATTTGATGTAGTTGTCTAAAACCTCTTTCACTTTTGTGAAGGAGGTTTTTTTCATATCCTCTTTTTGTCATCTGCGAATTTTTTTAGCGCTACCTGTTTACAATCTTCTCTTTTAGTTTATTTTAAACGAGTATTAAGCTGGCGCTAAGATTGGGCGTGTATGATGTATTTAAGAATCTGGTAACTACATAGGCCGGATGGGCTAAAGGCATAAACATCACTCCCGTTGGATATCCATATACCGTTCCACCCCGTCAGAAATTTAATGAAACACAAAAGGAGATTTACACTTATGAATCGAAAACGAATGTTGGTCATCTGCACACTGTTGCTGGCGTTATCTATTGGGCAGTCATCCACTTGGGGAAGTCGGACTAATGCTGCTGCACTGGCTCCAGAGAGAGCCCTTCATGTACAGGACAATGAAGCTTCCAAGGATGATGACTTGTTGAAAACACTGGGTATATCCTCTGATGAGCAATTATATGATGCGTTATATAATGGTCAAACCTTGGCTGATATTGCACAAACCCATAATCAGGATGCTCAGGCTATCGTTGATCTACAGGTAGCTCAGTTGACGGAGCAGTTGGATCAACGACTGGCCAATAAGAGCATTACCCTAGAGCAATACCAAGCCCATAAGGCAGAACTGACACAAGTCGTTGCCAAAAGTGTGTTCGGGCTATAAGCCTAGGACACGACCGAACATCAAAAAGGCGCTGAACCCATAGAGGATCAGCGCCTTTTCTGTATTTGATGTAACTTACGCTTGATATACCCGAATCAGATTGGTAGTGCCCGCCTCAGCTACAGGAACACCTGCTGACAGGACTACAGTATCTCCTTTTTGGATATAGCCTGCATTCAGCGCGTTACGGATGGAAGATTCGAACATTTCATCCGTTGTGGCTACCTTATCCCCTTTAATCGGGAATACACCGGACAAGAGGCAAATTTTAGCGAATACTGTGTTATTCGGAGTAACCGCAATGATCGGTGCCTTCGGACGATATTTGGACACCATACGAGCCGTGAATCCACTGGCAGTCGAGGTAATAATCGCTTTGGCATCCAGCTCCAGAGACGAACTCACCGCACCCTGACTAATGACTTCAGTAATGTTGGTGCTTTGGCGTGCTCTGCGCTTATCGAACTGCTCCTGGTAATCCAATTGGGATTCTGCACTGGCAGCTACCGCAGCCATGGTCCGTACGGATTCAACAGGGTATTTACCTGCAGCAGATTCGCCCGACAGCATCACTACGTCAGCTCCCTGCATAACGGCATTGAACACGTCACTAACTTCAGCTCTCGTCGGACGCGGGTTCACCTGCATGGACTCCAACATGTGAGTAGCGACAATAACGGGCTTACCGACCAGATTACACTTGTCGATCATTTCTTTTTGCATCACAGGCACGTCTTGAATCGGCACTTCCACGCCCAGGTCGCCACGAGCTACCATAATACCGTCCGAAGCTTCGATGATATCATCCAGGTTTTCCATGCCTTCGGCATTTTCAATTTTGGAATAAATCTGTACATGCTCGGCATGATGTCCCTTCAAAATCTCACGGATTTCACGGATGTCGTCGCCTTTACGCACAAAAGAAGCCGCAATAAGCTCGATACGCTGCTCCACCCCAAATTGAATGTGCTTCACGTCGCGCTCTGTTACGCCTGGAAGAGTTGTATGAATCCCTGGCAGATTCACACCTTTTCTCGGCTTCAAAATACCGCCGCTTACGATATTACAAATCATCTCGGTTCCTTCGATGGAGGTTACAGTCAAATCAACCAAACCGTCGTCGATGAGAATGCGGTCACCTGTTTTGATATCCTTCGGCATATCTGGGTAATTCACCGAAATACGATGCTCGTCCCCCAAAATCTCTTCCGTGGTCAGAATGAGCTGGCTGCCTGGCTTCAGTAGAACAGATGCCTCTTTCAGCTTGCCAATCCGTATTTCCGGTCCTTTAATATCCATCATGACAGGGATACAGGTATTCATTTCCTTCGCTGCCTGTCTTACATTTTCAATACGTTTAACATGATCCTCCAGCTCCCCATGAGCCATGTTTAAGCGAGCTACCGTCATACCAGCCTGGATCATTTCTTTTAACAAATCAATGGAGTCACAGGCAGGTCCCATAGTACAAATAATTTTCGTTTTAAGCATAGTAATGTCATCCTCCTGAATGTCTTTACTGTATGGTTTCTATTCCACTTTGCTTCTCTATCTACATTAAACTTATATGCTTCTATTCTACCTGTACCCGTGCACCAAGACTATGAACTATAGTATGATGAATGTACTACAGTATAGTGAATGTTGAAGACATCGGGGAGTGAGTTTCGTGATTACATTGATGGATATACGGCAGGACAACGGTGTGGACTGGTATGAAAAGGCTGGCACAAATAGCAGCCACGATGACTTACTGTTCATCTTGGTCACCTTTGGCAAATGTGTATATTGGGTGAACGATTGCAAGTTCATTCTTGGCAAGGGTGAAGCACTGCTTTTACCCGCTCATCTGAACTACTATGGAAAGAGTATTCCTACGCTTTTCCATACCAAGTATGTGATACATTGCCGCAAAACATGTACGAACAGTACACTTCCTATACTGAACACAAACAAGCCGTTATTAATCAAACCAGGATGCTACGATATGCTGCATGAACGGATCAAATCGATGTATTATCAATGGACAGAACACCCAAGCTACTATACTCTGATGGCTGACTGTCTGCTGACCGAGGCCATGATTTATGTGAACCAGGAATGGGACAAAGGCGCCATTTCTTGCGATAAAGAGCGGCATGTGGAACACATGAAACAGTATATTCAGAATCACTACAGGGAAAAGGTAACCAAAGAAGAGCTTGGCGACGCCATCCGCAAAACCCCCAACTATGCGGCGACACTGCTGCGTGAGGTCACACGCCAAACGATTAGCGAGCATGTACATACGCAACGTATTAAAACCGCCATCTACATGCTAACCGAGTCGCGGCTATCGATTCGTGAAATTTCGGAGTATGTGGGCTATAGCGATGTTTCCTATTTTCATCGGATCTTCAAACGCTTAACAGGCTGCTCGCCGTCCGAATTTCTGGATGAACGTTCCTCCATCGTCTAATCTGATAGCCTGAAGCGGAATATCATAGATAAAAAAATGGTCGCCCTACATGGAATTCATGTAAAAGCGACCATTATCATTATACTTACGCGATAAATCTGCGTGTATTTGGGCTGACTGGATGATATTATTTGGAGGAACCCGCTGTTTTGACTTTATCCAGCATTTTATCGCTAAAGCCAAACATCCAAGTCAGGACAAAAGATACAGCCATAGCAGCCAAGTTCGCCAAAATGTAAAGCGGAAGCTGATGGTTCATGTAGAGCAACGTACCCGGAATAACTGTAACCGCCATCCCTGTAGCCGCCAAATGGAAGACTGAAGCAATAAAACCACCAACCGCTCCGCCGATGAGACCCATGACAAAAGGCTTCATATATCTCAGATTGACTCCGAAGATAGCCGGCTCTGTAATCCCCAGGAAAGCAGAGAACGAAGAAGGAAGCGCCAACGCTTTCAGCTTGCTGTCCTTCGTTTTCAGACCAACCGCCAGGCAGGCAGCTCCCTGTGCAGCCATTGCGCAGGTAATAATAGCATTGAAGGCATTTACGCCGTTCTTTTCAAGCAGTTGGATCTCCAGAAAATTAAATATATGATGCACACCTGTAACGACGATAATCTGATGCAAAAAGCCGATGACGATCCCTGCAATACCGAAAGGCAAATCAAGTACAAATATTGTTCCGTGCAGCACCCATTCTTCAAGTGAATGGAACACTGGACCGATAGCAAACAGTCCCAAAGTGATCATAATCAACAGTGTTAAAAACGGTGTCAGAATCAGATCCAGCGCTTCAGGCACCCGTTTACGCAGCGCCCGCTCCAGTTTGGCTCCGATCAAACCCACGAAGAAGGCTGGCAATACTGAGCCCTGATAGCCCACCACTGGAATGAATCCGAACATCGTCAACGGATGAGCTGAGCCGTCCGCAACACTATACGCGTTAGGGAGAGCCGGGTTTACCAGCATCAGACCGAGAACGATACCCAGCACCGGACTACCGCCGAATACTCTAAAGGCTGACCATGCGACTAACGCAGGCAGAAAGGCAAAAGCCGTATCCGTTAATACCTGTGTATATAATAAAAAGTTAGGTGAAATATCCTGCGGCGTCATACCGAGCAGAGCGAGAATTTGCGGCTGAGTAAGCAAACCGCGCAGTCCCATGAACAACCCCGTAGCGACCAGCACTGGAATAATCGGTACAAACACATCGCCAAAGGTACGAATGGACCGCTGGAAGACGTTGCCCTCCTTTTTCGCCTGACTCTTCACCTCTTCTTTAGATGAACCCGTCACGCCAAGCTTCTCAACCTCTTCAAAAATCCGATTTACCGTTCCTGTACCAAAAATAATCTGATATTGACCTGAATTGAAGAAAGCACCCTTAACCTTGTCGATCTCTTCAACTTTTTTCTGATCAATCTTCTCCTTATCATGCACCATAATTCGTAAGCGCGTTGCACAGTGAGCAAACGAAGCGATATTTTCCTTTCCACCGATCGCCTCGATCACTTCTTTAGCTATCTCTCTGTTTTCCGCCATGATGTTCATCCCCTCGTTCATTCCGTTATGTTTGATGATTAACGATCCACTTGATGAATTAGCCTACTCATGTAAAATTCCATTTTACCGCTTGGAAGAGAGCCTCTCCCTTGTCGGCAAAAAAGCGTATTTCGTCACTCTCTGGGTGCGGAAAAATACGACTGGTGAACACTTCTTCCCCATCATTGATGAAAATCTCAACCGAAGATGTATCCACAAACAGATGAAGTTTGATATGATCCTTATCCCATGCACACTGCCGCACTTCACCATACTCAGCGGCTACAGGCTCACCCGATTGCGAACGGTCCAATACAAGTTTGCGGCTGACGGCGTTATATTTTATCACCGTTTTCTCCGTCTCACTCGCACGGAATTCGATACCAAATGCCTTCGCATCCAAAAGATCTACTTCACAGATCAGCTCATACGCTGTACCTTTAAATCCTTCATAGGTTTTGCTCTCTGAAGATAACGTATCAGCTACCCGATCCTCACTATTTCTACGCAATGTGGTTAGTTCTGGGATTGGCCGCTGCAAGAGTTTCCCCTCATGAAGCGTAAGTTCTCTCGGTAACGTCAGACAATGGGCCCATCCGTTCGGATCTGTCGGGTATTCGATATCCGGCAGCCCCATCCAGGCCACCATAATACGCCGCCCCTGCGGGTCAATCATCGTCTGTGGTGCATAGAAATCAAAGCCTCTATCGAGCTCGTGGAATGCGCCATGCTCCAGTGTTCTTGTCTCTGTATTCAGCAGTTTGCCGATGACGTAGCCCGATTGATAAATGTTGTGGTTTTCGTCCCCTGAAGGCTCCAAGCCCTGTGGAGAAAAGACCAAGACCCCTGCTCCGTTCAGTTCAAAATAATCCGGACATTCCCACATATATCCAAACGATTCCAGCCCGGTGTTCAGTTCCCCCTCGAACTGCCAAGTATGAAGATCGGTTGAACGATAAAGGACAACGCAGCCTGTTGAATTCGTTCTCTGGGCACCAATCACACAATAGAAACTATCGCCGTCCTTCCACAGCTTGGGATCACGAAAATGATCTGTATAGCCTTCTGGTACATGGTCAATAACAGGATGCTCCCACTTGGTAATGCGACCGCTCTCATCCATCACAGCCATGCATTGATAAGGATGTCTAATCCAGTTTTCGTCTCTTGTATTTCCTGTATACATCATGTATAACTTGTCCTCATGCTCTAGCGCGCTGCCGGAATAAGCCCCATGCGAGTCGAAATCGTCCCCAGGTGTGATGCCAATGCCTGCACTATGCCATGTGACCAAATCTTTGGATTTCAAATGATACCAATATTTCATCCCATGATCGGTTCCGAGCGGGAACCACTGATAAAATAAATGGTATTCACCTTGATAATATGAAAATCCATTCGGATCATTGAGTAAACCTGTCGGTGGCTGGATATGAAACGACTGTCGCCACTGACATTGCTCCACCTTTTTCTGCAAGCTCGCTATTTCACCGGGCTCTGCCTGCTCGATCAATCGATACTTTTGTTCTTTTGTCATTTTCATAGGTGTACCTCATTTTTTAAAAACTTAGATTTAGGGAACCGGTTCCAAATTAACGAAAAAATATTATAACGGAACCGGTTCCTATACGATTAAAAAAATACTCATCCATGGAGTTGCAACCGATTCCAATTGTGCAAGAGTAAAATGGAACCGGTTTCGAAGAAATTATAATCCACCTGTTTAACGTTTGTCAACGCTTTCTCTTTCAATCAGGGAATAATCCATGACTGTTACTCGCTCTACCGTTTTATGTTCTACCAGCCGTACAATATTTTGTGCTGCTACACGTCCAGCCTCCATATACGGATATTGAACAGTCGTTAGCGCAGGGTGAATGACCTCCGTAATATCGTATCCCCCAAAGCCAGTTACCGACAAATCCGACGGAATGGTAATTCCTCTGGAATAAGCCGCGTTGATTACCCCAAGCGCGATATTATCTGTAGCACACACCATTAACGATGGTTTGAATTGGTCCAAAATGGCGGATGCAGCAATCCGTGCATCGGACATTTTAAACCCGGTTTCATAGTATCTGATATCATATCCTGCGGCTCGCATCGCCTCGTCCGTATAACACGCAGCAGGTAATGCATCGCGAACAGCCTGCCTAAAGCCCTCTTTGCGTTGCACACCGACAGCAACATCCCTTTCAGTCACACCGACATAGGCAATTTCACGGTGGCCTTGTGACAGGACATATGCACCGATATCATATCCGGCACGATAATCATCATGGATAAGGCTATGGATCTGCTCATGTTGTTGGCCCACCAGCAATACCGGAATACTGATGTCACGAATCGCGGTCAGATGGTCGTCTGTAATTTGAGCAGCCAGCAGAATGATACCTGAAATTTTTTGCCGTGCGAACTCATAGATCGCTTCGATTTCACGTTTTACATCCTGACTCGTATTAGAGATCAACATCTGGTAATGCTGGGAACGCAGCTCCTCGTCAATCCCCATTAACGTATGGGATGTGGCAAAAGAATCCAGCCGTGGCACGACGGTTCCGATAATGTTGGTTCGTTTTGCCTTTAGACTCTGGGCAAAGGTATTGGGCACATACCCCGTGGCTTTGACCACCTTTTCAATTTTACGTCTCGTATCCAGGCTGACAGACCCACCGTTCAAAAAACGGGATACCGTGCTCTTGGATACACCAGCCATTTGGGCTATATCTGCAATCGTCTTATTCATGAGGTCCCCCGGAGATTTTCATTTTCATAAGTGTCCAAAACTTCTCATTTTACATAAATCTATAATACCATATGGCGGGATTGGATTGCTGTAGCTCCAAACTCATCATACAAAAAAGCCGTCCCTTCCATGAAGAAGGAAACGGCGGTTCATGTTGAACTGAATTTAAAAATCGAAGTTATCCGGATCAGGACCTACCCGAAGATTGGCATTTAACGCCTGAATTTGATCCATATCCTCACGCGTCAATTCAAAGTCAAAAATATCGGCATTTTCAACGATTCGATGTGCCTTGGTGGACTTGGGAATAGTGACGACTCCTTGCTGTACATCCCAGCGTAAAATCACTTGGGCCACCGATTTACCGTACTTGTTTGCTATGTCTTGCAGTACCGGATGATCGAGCAATTGGCCTTGCATGAGCGGGGACCAGGCTTCCATTTGGATGTTGTTCTTTTGACAGAATTGCAGCAGCTCGGCTTGAGTTAATTGCGGGTGGAATTCCACCTGATTGACCATTGGCTTGATTTCTGCATCCTTCATGAGATCTTCCAAATGATGAATTTGGAAGTTGCTGACTCCAATTGCCTTAATCCGTCCTTCTTTATACAAGGACTCCAAAGCTCTCCATGCTTCTTTGTACTTCCCTTGAACCGGCCAATGAATCAGATATAGATCCAGATAGTCCAGTCCCAACTTGTCTAGGCTTGCTTCATAAGCGGCTCGTGTCTCTTCATAGCCTAAATCTGCATTCCACACTTTGGACGTGACGAACAGATCTTCTCTGGATAGATTATTCTCCGAGAGGGCTTCCTGAATAGCCTGTCCTACACTGTTTTCATTCGCATAGATTGCCGCTGTATCTATACTGCGGTAGCCATGCTTTACAGCAGCCTTTACAGCATTAACCAGCTCTGAACCTTCCTCCACTTTAAATACCCCGATGCCAAACCAAGGCATACGAACTCCGTTGTGCAATGTTGTTGTGCTTTGTAGGTTTTGTGTCATTGTATATCTTCCTCTCTATTTTTTAAAAGTTTTAGCCTACCAAGGCGGTTGTATCCCTTTTTTCGAGCATACGACTCCAGGCTGTCAGTAGAACCGCAACAAAAACCATTACCCCACCGACCCAAGTCGTATGCATGAGACCCAGTGAATCCGTCACCATTCCTCCCACATATGCTCCAATTGCGATCCCTGCGTTGAAGGCCGCAATATTAACAGCAGAGGCGACATCGACAGCCTTGGGTGCAAAACGTTCGGCTAACATGACTACATATACCTGTAGACCAGGCACATTCATAAACGCAAGCAATCCCATAAAGAAAATCGTTATCAGGCCTGCTGTTTGAAATGGCACGGTAAACCACAGCAGAAACAGAATTACAGCTTGAATGAGAAACATGTAAAATAAAGCTGAAAGCGGTCTGCGATTCGCAGCTTTTCCACCAATAACATTCCCGATAGCAATGGCGATTCCATACAATAAGAGAATGAGCGTTACCGTATTTTGTCCAAAACCGGTTATGTCATGAAGTAATGGAGATAAATAAGTAAACACGACGAATGTGCCACCATATCCCAAGGCAGTAATGATAAATGCAAGTAGCAAGCGACCATTCGTAACCAGTTTGACCTGCTCGCTGAAAGGAGTCTTATTTCCTTTTCGAAGCGTAGAGGGCAGCAGAATCAGATTGGCAATGAGGGCCACAACACCGACGACCACAATGGCCATAAATGCAGCCCGCCAACCCCATTGTTGCCCAACGTAGGTGCCCAACGGTACCCCTGTGACGGTGGCAACGGTCAAGCCAGAGAACATAATAGAAATAGCACTCGCCCGCCGATCATCGGGAACAAGGTCGGCCGCGATGGTGGACCCGATGGACATGAACACCCCATGGGAGAACGCCGAGATTACACGTGCAATCAGCAGCAGGGTGATTCCGCTAGAAACCGCTGCAAGGCTGTTGCCTGCTATAAATACAATCATGATCCACAGCAGCAGCGTTTTACGAGGAACACTCGATGTTAATGAGGTCAACACAGGTGCCCCAATGGTAACCCCTAATGCATACAGCGTTACGGTTAGTGCGGACATCGTTACGGATATGTGCAAGTCTTCAGCGATCAGGGGAAGCAGTCCTACACTGATGAACTCGGTTGTCCCAATGGCAAAGGCGCTTACGGCTAAAGCCAGTAATGGCCAGATACTTCGCTTGGATTCTGGCGACATGTTTTTCACTCCTATCTGTAGTAATCTTCGACCAGCAGATGTTATTATGAGTTATTCAATCAATTATGAACAGTACGTACTTTTTAGTGATATAGGTACCAAAAAGTACCCTACTGCTGACATACACGGAGGGATCGGCATTGGGAAAGAAAAAATACAATATCTCTGTTGAGGCGACATTAGAGGTAATCGGGGGAAAATGGAAGTGTGTGATTCTGTGTCATTTGACCCATGGAAAAATGCGGACAAGTGAATTAAAGCGAATGATGCCTTCTATAACACAAAAAATGCTGACTCAACAGCTTCGTGAATTAGAGGAAGACGGCATTGTCAATCGAATTAGCTATAATCAGGTTCCACCCAAAGTGGAGTACGAGCTTAGTGAATATGGATGTAGTTTGAAAAGCATTTTGGATTCACTTTGTGCCTGGGGAGAAAGACATATTATTAAAGAATACGGGGATAAATCCGCGGTTTTGGAGGATAATATTCTGAATAAGCTGTAAAGCAAAAAAAAGCGTCTGCAATAGATCAGCAGGCGCTTTCTCTCTCTTAGAATTCTCAAGAGTTACGAATTGGACATCATTTTATTTTGTGAAATCAATGACCATACGTCCTTGGATTTTGCCATGCTCCATCTCTTCGAAGATCTCGTTGATGTCTTCAAGCGGACGTTTTTGTACAAGAGGTACAACTTTACCTTCTGCAGCGAACTGGAATGCTTCTTTAAGGTCTTCACGAGTACCGACCAAGGAGCCGATTACTTGAATGCCGTCCAGAACCAGACGCGGAATGTCGAGATCCATCTTATCGGTTGGAAGACCTACAGCTACGACACGCGCGCCAGCCTTTACAACGTCAATGGCTTGGTTGAAAGGTGTTTTGGCAACAGCAGTAACTACGGTTGCATCCAGACCAGCACCGTTGGTTAATTCCTTAGCTCGGGCGACTGGATCTTCTTTCATGCTGTTAACAATATAGTCAGCACCAATTTTTTTGGCCAGTTCGAGTTTTTCATCACTGATGTCAAAGGCTACAACTTTAGCATTGAACACATTTTTTGCGTATTGTACAGCCAGGTTACCCAAACCGCCAATACCAAAGATACCGATCCATTGTCCTGGTCTGATATCACTCACTTTAACAGCTTTATAGGTTGTAACCCCTGCGCAAGTTACACTGCTTGCAGCAGCAGGATCAAGATTATCTGGTACTTTGACCGCATAGTCAGCTGTGACAATACATTGTTCTGCCATTGCACCATCTACCGTGTATCCGGCATTTTTAACTTCACGACACAAAGTTTCTCGTCCGGTTAAACAATATTCGCAGTGACCGCAGCTTTCGAACATCCAGGCAATACTTACGCGATCGCCAACTTTAAGGCTGGTTACTCCTTCACCTAATTCAATGACTTTCCCAATACCTTCATGTCCCAGAACTCTGCCTGTGACATCACCGAAATCTGCATTTTTTACGTGTAAATCTGTGTGGCAAACCCCGCAATATTCAACTTGGACTAACGCTTCCCCATGTTTCAGGGAGCGCAAAGGTTTCTCTTCTACACTAACTTTCTTGTCTTTTGTAACAATCGCTGCTTTCATGTAGATCTCTCCTTTGAGTGGATATGGAATTATTTTGTAATGCACACCCCACTATTATAGTTACTTCCCCCAAAGAGGACAAACAAATATTTCACCACTCCATTATTCTCTCTACACCCGGTAATAATAAGCAACCAGTTCTACCTTTTTCCTAAGTCCTTGTACCCTTGCAGGAACTTTGTACAATAATTTACAATGTAAAAAGTTTCACATAATCTATTTGGAAGAAGGATAAAGAAACATGAAAAAACACTGGAGAGGTTGCTTGTTCAGCATATTTTCCATCATCTTGGCATTGTCGGTAACAGGATGTACACCATCCGCCACTTCTAGTACTACTAGCGCAACATCATCATCATCCGCTAACAACGTACATGCAGTTGTTCAGAAAAGCCCGCACTGGTCCTACGAAGGGGATGAAGGACCCGAGCATTGGGGGGAGCTGGAAAAGGATTTTGTCGCTTGTGGTAATGGTCAGGAACAATCTCCCATCAACATAGAGCATTCCCATCTGGAAGCTTCGCATACGCAGCAACCGCTACAGGTTCATTATTCAACCACTAAAGTATCCATACTGAATAATGGACACACCGTCCAAGTCAATGCAGCTAGTCCCAGCAATGATATTGTCGTGGACGGCACAAAATTCACTCTAAAGCAGTTTCATTTTCATCATCCAAGTGAACACCAAATAGATGGTAAAAATGCTGAAATGGAGCTTCATTTTGTTCATCAAAGCGACACCGGAAGCACAGCCGTCTTAGGCGTTCTTATTCAAAGCGGCAAAGAAAACAAGGCTTTCAATCGCATCTGGTCCAAACTGCCAAAAGGTATCTCTCAAGAAACGAACTTGGAGGGAGAAATAAACCTTGCTACGCTGCTGCCAAAAGACCTACACTCCGTTCGCTACAACGGGTCGCTGACTACCCCGCCATGCACAGAACATGTGAATTGGACGGTATTGGAACAGCCTATTGAAATGTCGGCAGACCAAATTAAACAGTTTGCTGCCATTTTTCCCGATAACCATCGTCCTGTACAACAACTGGGAACCCGTGAGCTGAAGGCCGATAAATAATAAAATATAGTGCCCTACGATGTAAAGTGCATTTATATATAATACAAACAAGAAGCCTCCTCTGTTCATCTGAATAGAGGGGCTTCTTGTTATTAAAGGTGCTTCCTAGCTTACAATCGTTATAATCGCACCAGTTGCTCCACCTTCACCGGCTGGCCTGTACGCATAGAGCGGTTGGCGGCGATGCCTGTTAAAATGGACCACGCGCCATCGATATGAGAGGCCGCACGATGAAACCGATCCTCTGCCGGCTTATCGAAAATATCCCGCAGCATGACTGGATCTCCTCCGCCATGTCCCCCCACGCCTTCCTCTACTTCGACCTCGTAAGGTGCTGCAAAGTGAGGATAAATCGTGATGGTTTTCTCTTTTAACGCCCCCTCATCTGCCTTGCTGCCACCGGAATTAACATAGGATTGCTCGGATACCCGAACTTCCATCCGTCCTTTGGTGCCGTTAAATACGATGATAAAGCCCTCCCAAGGCATATAAGCGTTGAGTGAGTAGTTCATTACCGTTTTATTCTGATACTTCACCATGACACTCAGCGTATCCTCGATACTGATATTGTCGCCAAATACGCTTTGGTCCCGCACGTACCCATCCTCATGCTCCGCATCCAGATACATGTTTTTTAGATGTTCGTTACGATCCAGGTGTAAGGCAAATGGGTCATTTTCCGCCGCCTTGCTGCCGTAAGCGCGTTGATAGAACTCCGTCACGCCACGCTGCTCCGCATTCTCCCGGCCGTAAAATTTCAAGTCGCCCATCGCATATACCGTCTCCGGCTTTGAGCCAAGCCAGAAGTTCATCAGATCAAAATGATGCGTCGATTTATGCACCAGCAGACCGCCGCTATTGCGCTTGTCCCGGTGCCAGCGGCGGAAATAATCTGCGCCATGCTGGGTATTCAGCAGCCATTCAAAATTGACTGACAAGATGTCACCCAGCGTCCCATCCATGATAACCTCACGGATTTTCGTATTATGCGGGGCATAGCGATAGTTAAAGGTGACGCGCAGCTTCCGTCCCGTGCGGTCTATGGCATCCAGAATGTCTTGGCATTTGTCTTCGTCGACCGTCATCGGCTTCTCGGAAATGACATCACAGCCCAACTCCATCGCCCGGATAATATACCGATGATGCACCCGGTCAATGGTGGTGACGATGACGATATCCGGCTTCGTCTCCGCGATCATTCGGTCAAATTCGTGGGCTTTATAGGTTGAAATCGGATGGTGTTCGTATTTCTCCTGCAACAGCCGATTGGCATAATCCATTCTCGTCTGATTGACGTCACAGAACGCGACCAGCTCTGATGTATCTTTAAAAACGGTAACAACCTCACCGTAAAAAAATTCAGCTCTTCCTCCGGTGCCCACAAGCGCATATTTGATTTTAGCCAATTGGTTCACACCCTTTACATGAATTACTTATATTTTATAGTATAAGAAAGAGCAAAATCTTCGCTTTTATTGTGAATTCATCCAAAAAGTATGCATATATTATTCTCATGAATGCTTTCATAAAGGAGAACGCTGCTATGATCGCTACACCCCTTTTTGCCATCGAGCAAGCGCTTCGGATGGTGCCTTTTAGCATGTCTGCCGACCATGTCCATCAAGCGCATGAAATCTATTATCTGCTGGCAGGAGAGCGCTACTATTACATTAATCAACGTGTATACGCGCTACAAAAGGGCGATCTGATCTGGATTAGCAAACATGATTTTCACCGTACGAGTAACAAGGGGAGCGGCAGCCATGAGCGAATTTTAATCAACTTTGATGAAGCGTTTGTAGCCTCGTCCACGTCTGTTACTCCATCCAGCGATCAGAGCCACCTGCTTTTGCCTGAAAAAAGCTTTTTGCTTCGCCCCTCCGCGGAAGAACAACGCGAGCTGGAGCATCTGTTCCAGCAAATGCTGGATGAATACCATCAAGAGCATGCATACCGTCATATGTATCTTCAAAGCCTGTTGCTACAGCTACTGATCCGAATCCGCCGCATACAATCAGCGGCTCCTGACACCATAGCGCCGGAACGCAGCGAGCAGCAGCAACGTGTGTACTCGGTGATTGAGTACCTGCATGCCCACTATGCCGAGAAGCTGTCGTTGGAGCAACTGGCAGGACATTTTTATATTAGCAGCACATATCTGTGCCGTATTTTCAAGCAGACCACAGGCTTTACCCTGGTCGAGTATCTTCAAGATGTACGGGTCCAGCAGGCTCGGGCGTATTTGAAGGAAACGAACTGGAAAGTGACCGCCATTGCTGAAAAAACGGGCTTTGACAGCATTGCTCACTTTGGCCGTGTATTCAAGCATTTCACCGGGCGTACTCCGTTACAGTATCGGAAATCGCACAAAAAGGAGTAGGGAAACGCCCCTACCCCTTGATGCCTGTTAAGGTAATGCCTTCAATAATTTGCTTTTGGGCAATGATGTAGACGATGAGCACTGGAACGACAGAGATGGTGGTGCCTGCCATCATCAGTGACCAATCGGCGGTATATAGTCCTTTGAAATTGTTGAGCAAAAGCGGAACTGTAAATTTCTCCGGTGTATTGAGATAGATCAGTGGATCAAGAAAGCTATTCCAGGCACCCAAAAAGGTGAAAATTCCGATCGCCGCCAATGCTGGACGAACGAGTGGCAGAATGACACTCCAGTAAATGCGAATGTATCCCGCCCCGTCCATGACTGCTGCTTCCTCCAGATCACGTGGAATACCCATGACGAATTGACGGAGCAAAAACACCGCGAATGCATTAAACAAGGCTCCAGGTACGATCAGCGACCAATGCGTATCCAGCCAACCGATACGATCCATCACCAAGTATAACGGAATCATCGTTACCTGCCTAGGCACCATCATCGTAGCGAGGAACAAAATAAACAATATATCCGAACCTGGAAAACGGATTTTAGCAAAAGCATACGCCGCCATAGAAGCGCTAATCAACGTTGCTGTCACGATGATAAACGTAATGTAAAAGCTATTCATGTACGCCTGCACGAAGGGCATGGCCTCCAGCGAAGCCGGATAGTTACTCCATACAAACGGATCAGGAATCCATTGCGGCGGAACGACAAAAATTTGAGAGATATCCTTTAGAGAACTGAGGATGGTCCACAGAAATGGAAAAAACATGATTAAAGAGCCGACAGCGAGCAGCACATGGCGCAGGAACATCCTGCCTCTGCAACTAATCTCCATAGTGCACCCACCTCTTTTGCATTTTAAATTGCAGCAGTGTAAATATGAGAATGATCACGAATAAAATCATCGCCGCTGCCGCACTTTCTCCCATCGTGAAATCTATGAATGCCTGATCGTAAATGTGATATACAAGCGTATAGCTTGCTTTGGCCGGCCCACCGTTTGTCATGACGAACGCCTGATCGAACACCTGAAAAGAGCTAATAACCATCATGATGGTGACAAAAAAGGTCGTTGGTGACAATAGCGGCAATGTAATATACCTTAGCTGCTGGAACTTGCTGGCCCCGTCAATTTCGGCTGCCTCGTAATAGCTTTTGGAGATGCCCTGGAGGCCTGCCAAAAAAATGACCATGTTGTATCCCAGTCCCAGCCATATGCTAAGTAGAGCAATCGATGGGATCACCCAATGCGTATCGGTAAGCCACATTGGGCCTGTAATCCCAATCGCTCGCAGCAAGTGGTTTAAAATGCCGAATTCGCCGTTCAGTATCCACATCCAGATGACCCCAACCGATACCGAGCTGGTTACGACAGGCATGAAAAAAAACAAGCGATAGATTTCCCTGCCCTTTACTTTATTGAGCACGATGGCTACGAGCAGAGCCAACACAATCCCCACCGGGATGACCAGCACCATATAGTACACCGTATTGATAAGTGCCTTCCAAAAATCAGGATCAGATAATTGACCTTTAAAATTGTCCAAGCCGACAAACAAAGGTACCCCGAAACCATCCCAATTGACAAAACTTAAGTAAAACGCATACAGCAAGGGCAGCAGCGAAAAACATAACAGACCAAGAAACTGGGGGCCAATGAACAGATAGCCCCACAGCGCTTGATGCTTTTTCTGCATCTTGTCACCTTCCTCCCTGGTCACGGCCGATCCCGTGTTTACTTGACCGCCTCGGATATGATCTGATTCAACTTTTCAATGGTTGTCGCAGCATCCTGCTTGCCCAGGAACATCAGGTCAATGGTTTCCGTGATATCGGAGTTCAACCCCGGCACCTGTGCATCATACGCCAACGCAGAACCATACGCATGCCCTTTATTTCGTCCCTCAGTCAGATAGCCTGAGTGCTCAATCGTCGCCTTTTTCATGATGCTCTCGTCTGCGGCAGCAAGCGTACCCATGGCATTGCCACCTTCAACCAGCCGCTCCTCCTGCCCTTTCACAGAGACATAGAAGGCTGCCAGTTTCATGGCCTCTTGCACATGCGGACTATTTTTGTTTACAGCTACATATGCAACCGGGATGGCGACAGGCTCATTTTTACCAGTGTTGGAGGGCCAGTAGATATAATCAAAGTCAAGGCTTTTATTTTGGCTAAATAAGGGCTCCAGCCATCTTCCCGCCGCCAGCATGCCGACCTGGTTGGACATGAACATGGCATCTGCCCCCTGCCCCTTCGGAAGCGAACCAAGGTATACCGCATTTCCCTTTTTCACCATATCGTGCATGAAAGCGAAGGCTTCCTTACCCTTTTCATTGTGGTCCAGCACATATTTGCCTTGTTCATCAAAGATCCGGCCACCATTCGACCACACCCATGAATACCAGTGAGCCCACCAGTTTTCCGCAATATAGCCCTGCTTTCCGGCGGCCTTCAGCTTGGATGTAACCTCCTCAAAGGCGTCCCAGTTCCACTTACCCTCATCATAGTATTCCTGCGGTGTCTTCACACCTGCTTCCTTAAATACCTTTTTGTTGTAGTACATGACCATCGGGTTGGAGTCAGGAGTGACTCCATAGATTTCCCCATCACGCTTGGCCGGCCCCCATAATCCTTCCGGAAAATCCTCGGCCTTCACGTCACTTGCGTCACTTTTTAAAAATTCACCCAAAGGCTGCACCTGTTTTGCTCCGATCAAACGCGCCATCGTCGATTCATAGGAATAAAAGACATCTGGTCCGCGACTTCCCTGTAGCTGTGTCAACAGCTTTTGCTCATATTGGTCTCCTGGTACAGGTACCAGCTTAACCTCGATATTCGGATTCTCTTTTTCAAATGCATCCAGTGCCCGCTGATACACCTTCACCTCCGCAGGATTACCCCAAACCTGCATCGTAAGCCGCACTTTTTGCCCAGCTGTGTTCTCTATCTTGGGAGAAGTGCTGCATGCCGCTGCAAGTAAAAACAGAACGCTGAGGAAAAATCCAATCTTTATCCAGCTCATGTAATTATCCACCTTAACCGCCTCCTGTAGCTTCGCATGGTTGTATATCACCCTTTTTTTGAAGCGCTTACAAAACTTTCCCTATCATCATATGTAGAAGGAGAAAGCGCGATATCCCCATTTTCATTTTTATATAATTTTTTTTCTTTTGAGTGGCTCTGACATGACAGCAACCCAGAAGAAAGACATCACGAGGACGTAAAGGTCTGCACAACAAAAAAAGAAGAATGCAGATCACCTGCTTCCTTCTTTTGTATTCCTTCAATTAGGATTCGTTTTTCTATGACTTTATTAGCATCTTTTCAAAAGTGTTATAGCCATTCGTTTCGCCCATATAAGTATAGCCGCATTGTTTGTAAAACCCGCTAAGCTTGTCATTGCCTGCAATACAATCTAGACGGATTCGATCCTTGCCTGCAAAACGGATGCCTTGCTCAATCCACTGCATGAGCTCACGGCCCAGTCCCTTCCCACTATTATCTCGATCTACAACCAAACGATGCAGATATACGGAAGTTCCTTCCTCAGAATCTGTCTCCTCTAATCCCCACAATCTACTATCCCAAGCACTGGGCTGCTGCTGCAAAATTACTGCACCTGCCAAGCGATGATCCTCTGACGTTCGGAAAATAACCACTTCTCCGCGTGCAATAGCGCCTCCCAGATTGTGGTCATCTTCTCCTCTTAGTAATTTGCCCCATTGCGCGGAACCCTTGCTGTGCAGCCATCTAGCCGTCTTTAAAATTAACTCGTGAACCTCAGCCTGATCTTCGGCACTTGCCTGAAAAGCTGTTAATCCTGGTTTGACGGATGATTCGACAATAGTCATTGATGTCATGCTGCACCTCAACCCTCTGATTATTTTATTTATGTATAAAATATAGCATAAAAAAGAGAGTATGATGAGCTGGCAGAGCAGTATGATAACAGTCTAGCTGTCCGGTAAATATTACGTTTGAAAATCTAGTACTTCTCAAGCAGAGAGCTTCTTTTCCATTCGCCCCACACCATAAAGACCAAGAAGGGTATGCCAACGCAGGCCAGCACCGGGGTTAAGGGCAACCCAACCGGCTCATGGATTCTAGCGGAAATGACTTTGGCCAGCATCAACAACCCGCCACCCCAAAGGACGGAGCCTAAAATGAGAAGCCGCGGACGGTTTCCTATCATACAACGCATGAAATAAGGCACAATAAGTCCTATATATCCGATGGCACCACACGCCCACACCGTAGCGGCGGTCAACACCATTGCAAAGGGAATGTACAGTGGTCTAAGCTGCTTGGGGAATGCGGAGACAGATCCTGCAACGAGAAGTGTAACCAAGGCAAGCCAAAACGTGAATGATCCTTCCCTTATTCCCCAGCCTCCCACAGAAATTGCCCACTCTTGCTGATTTTCTCCAAGTAGCACAATAAACCCAGAGATTGAACGAAGGGCTACATCCATAATGAAACCAATCATGAATAAATGAATTCCCGCAGACCGCCCTCGAATGAAACGGATTCTATTTAATTTAAATACAATGAATCCCCCAAATACCGCTCCTGCAATACAAAGGGCCATACTACCAAAAGAGTCTATGTCTAATCCCAATAAAAGGACAACACATAGCCCCACCATTGCCCCAGGCATAAGTCCGGTTAAGGTTGGTGATGCAAATCGATTAACTGTTCGTAATTGTAAAAGAGTTCCTGATACGGCCAGACATCCTCCGAGCAACAACATATCCAAGGCAAATGGCATACGAGTTTGGTATACAACTTCCTTTAATATGGGATCGGGATTGGAAGAACACAAAACTTCCCATAACTCCGCATAGCTGATAGGGAATATGCCTGTGATTAGAGAAAGGGAGAAACTAAAGATCAAGAAAGCCAATCCTGCAACCAGGGTCAAAACAATTCTTTGTGGACGTGGTGAAATTGCGTTCGGTTCAGCGACGATCGTCCCACCTCCATATTCACTCCTATGTATTTCTTGTTCACTCATCAGTTTTAAAATATCCCCTTTCCTCACTTTCCATAAAATATAAATACTACTATACTTTTATCGGTCATATATGGTGAAAAATGTAACCTTTTTAATCATTTCAATCGATGATATCCGTATGAGAAAAGATGGAAAGGTTGTGAATGAGGCGCCAAGCCGTAACCGTATCTTCTCAAGTATGAAAATGATGAAGAAGAATCGCATTAAAAAACGAGCTGGCCTCCCTGGCCAGCCCGTTTCAATTTCTGGTAAAGTGGGTTACTCCCTCCCCACGATTTAATTCGTCTTTGCAGCAGGCACAATTCGGTACAATCCTGCAGTATCGCCAGTCGCGGGACGTGCTTCCTGAATGACCCAGCCTAACGACAGCACCTGCTCCAGCCGATCATACTCAGCCTGCGTCAGTTCGGATGTTACAGCTTCGCTTCCTTCTTCCAGAGACAGCTCAGGCTCACGCCCGAGCGCCACGGCAATCCACGAACGAATGCCACGGATCGTATTATATTTGATCTGATACCCGTCTGTTACCGCGTTGACAAACACCTCCGGCTCTTTGGACGCCAGCCCGGTGGCCAGTTCCGTATAATCAAACTGTCCGTCCGTTGGCAGCTCATTTTGCTGCGCCCGATGGATGAGTTCCTCATGGGACCAGCCTAATGAACGTAAAGATTCCAGCATGAGCGCGTCCCACTGGGAAATACGTACTCTTTTCGTCGATTCAGTCATCATTTTTTACCTCCTATGGGTTATGTACACCGTACCATCGATCTTAACCTAACGGCCAACCGGGTACGCCACATAATGGCCGGGACTAATTTCTTTCAGCTCGCCGGTATCGCTGCTATCCTTGTCCCATGCCCATTTTAGTGAACGAAATGTGATCGAATGAGCAAAAAAGACACCCGTTAAGAGTGTCATTTAGAAGACCAGCAAACTGATCAATGCCAGAATGGCAGGCAGGCCTTGCTTTAATAAAATAGACTTATTGGCCGTTAATGCACCATACACCGCAGCCACTACCACGCAAATGACAAAAAATAATTGGATTTGCCGCCCGATCACAGGATCGGGATAGACCAAGCCCCACACCAATCCAGCAGCCAGAAATCCGTTATACAGCCCCTGATTGGCTGCCAGGGATTTGGTCACCCCTGCCAGTTCCTTTGAGGTACCGAACGTACGAATCGCGCGTGGAGTCGTCCACAGAAACATTTCCAACACTAAAATGTACACGTGCTCCAGCGCTACAATTCCAACCAATATTGAACTAAGTAGGCTCAAATCGTTTCCTCTTTTCCACATGAAGTTACTATGAGGTCATTTTTAGATCGATCGTCAAAAAGTATAGTTCATCTACCAAAAACAGTAAAGAGACCGAGCCTATGGCTCGGCCTAGTTATTAGCACGAGATCTTACATCGTTCTCGCAAAATCCAACAAAGCTTTGGACATACTGTTGATCTCGTCCGTAGATGCATTCACTTGCTGCGTTAGCGCGGCTTGTGTTTGTGTCAGCGTAGACATGTTCCCGATGTTGTGCAGAATTCGCTCAATGAGTGTTTTCATTTCGTCCAGGCTGGTCTCGATATTCCCGGTCGCATCAGCACTATGGATGGCAAGTTTTCTCACTTCATCTGCAACGACTGCAAAACCACGTCCCTGCTCGCCTGCTCGCGATGCCTCGATTGCAGCATTCAGACCCAGCAGATTCGTTTGATTTGCAATCTCTTTAATGAAGTTCGAAATATTTTGCGTCTCTTCTGCACTGACTTTGGCTTGGTTCGCTGCCTCTGTCGATTGCTCTTGAGCCGTAGCCAATTCCTGTGCCTGGTTACTAACCGAGTTAACACCGTTCACCATTTCTGTAATGGAATCAGAGAGATGCTGGATTTTGAGCGTAAGCTCATCCGCCACAGCCTGCTTTTCCTTTTCTACTGTGATATCACGGATTGTTCCGGCAATGCGAATAGGTACTCCTCTGCTATCGCGTATGCTTCTTCCACTGTTTTGATACCAGCGATATTCTCCATTTTTACTTTGTAAGCGACATACCATGTCATATGGCGTACGATCTGAATAGTCATTTAAATGATCGACTACAGCCTTAACTGCATGTTCGGCATCGTCAGGATGTATACGCGAACTCCAGCTGCTTAATACACTCGGAAAGTCCTTCTCGTCTGTAAAGCCCAAGGTGTTGCGGAATTGCTGGGACCACCAAAATACATTATCCGGGTGCTCAATGTCTCCATCCACCAGAATGACGTCATAGGGTGCCTCCACCAAAACACGATTGATGAGATCAAATCTTGTAACTAGCGCCTGAAGCTCCTCCGATTTAATCTTCTGATCGTGCACATCCAGCAGAGCGCCCGCAATCCGAAGCGGCACTCCCTTCTCGTCGCGGATCGTCGTTCCGGTAGCCCGGAACCAGCGGTATTCTCCATGCTTCAGCTTCAAACGATACTGTACGTCATATGGCGTCTTTCCCGTAAAATCCAGCAAATGATCAGACAATTCTGCCAAAGACCTGTCATAATCTTCGGGGTGCAGTCGAGATGACCAGCTGTCCAATACATTGGGGAATTCCTTTTCGCTCTGGTATCCCAGCATAGAACGGAACTCTTCCGACCATGTGAACGTATTATTGGGATTGACAGGATCACCCGCAATGACCTCCATGTCCCATAATCCAATCTCTATCGCCTTGGTAACAAGCTTCAAACGGATATCAACATGCTGAGCATCATTTTTCATGGACTCTATCGCTTGGTTAACATTGTTTGCGATTTCTTGAACCTCAGGAGATGCTGAGGAGACTTGTATTGCAGCAGCATAATCCTTTTGCTGTATTCTCTGTGAAAGTTTGCGGCTTTCTTCTACTAAAGGAGCAAGTGATTGAGACTCATTTTTCTTGAGAAACATGCATGATCTTCCCTTCTAAGCCAATATATAAAACGGTATAATTTAATATCGGTATTTTATTAAGAATCATTATAAATAATTCTATAATCACATAGGTACTAAGGCTTATTTTTCATGCCCATATACCTATATATCCATACAAAAAACATCGAAAAATGTCGAAAAAGGAAGTGTGTTAACAAGTCTGGAAACAAAAAGAACACCTCTGCATTACTTCGCAAAGGTGCTCTTTTTATCCACTATACGGTTCAATGTATCTTATTTAATTGAGGCAACGTATTCCTCGCCTTTTTCTTTATCATATTGGCCTTCCCATTTGGACATGACTACAGCCGCAAGTGAGTTCCCTAAAACATTGACTACCGTACGCGCCATATCCAGAATACGATCAATACCAGCGATAAAGGCCAGACCTTCCAGCGGGAGATTCACTGCTCCCAGCGTAGCGAGCAACACGACAAAGGAAGCACCCGGCACACCAGCAATCCCTTTGGAGGAAATAATCAGTACGAGTACAAGCGTGATTTGGGTCGTGATCGGCATATCAATGCCATACATTTGGGCAATAAAAATGGCAGCTAGTGCCTGATACAGAGTGGAGCCATCCAGATTAAAAGAATATCCGATCGGAATGACAAAGGACGTGATTCCCTTCGGACATCCGAATTTCTCCATCTTCTCCATGATCTTAGGCAGGACACTTTCCGAGCTGGCCGTCGAATACGCAAGCAACAGCTCACTTTTCAAAATTTTAACCATGGTCCAGAGACGGGTACCGCAAAGCTTGGCGATAATTCCAAAAACAATCACAATGAACAGTAACATGGAGCCGTACACTGACAGGACAAGCTTCAATAACGGCCATAACGAAGCTAATCCAAACTTGGCCACTGTCGTTCCAATCAGTGCAAATACGCCAAACGGAGCCAAGCGCATAACCTGATTGGTTACCCAGAACATGGCGTCGGCTACACCTTCAAAGAAGTTCAGCACAGGCTTGCCCTTGTTACCAATCGCAGCTACTCCTAGTCCAAACAACACGGAGAAGAATATAATAGCCAGCATATCTCCTTCGCCCAGAGCTTGAATAACATTGGTAGGTACAATATGCACAATTGTATCTATAAAGTTATGGCCAGACTTTTCTGCAGTCTCCACATAGGAATGGATATCGCTTTTGGCCAGGTGGGACATGTCCACGCCCTCACCGGGTCGAACCAGATTGGCAACAAGCAGACCAAACAGGATTGCAATGGTTGTTACAATTTCAAAGTACAGAATCGACTTCCCGCCGAGTTTCCCCAGTTTCTTCATATCTCCGACGCCGGCTACACCGATAATGAGCGTTGAGATCACAATAGGTACGACAATCATCTTAATTAAGCGGATGAAAATATCACCGATCGGCTTTAAGTAGACTTCCACCCCTGAATTGCCGTAAAATAAGGCACCAACAATAATACCTAAAGCCAGACCGATAAAGATTTGCATTGTTAAATTAATCTTTTTCACTTCATGTCCCCCCTGGCTGGTTTGTATATTTTTGCAGTATGCAGCTCTTAATATTCAAATGATGTTATTTATACTACAATCCGAACTATAAAAACCGACAGTTATCTACATATGTATTTCTTTTTTTCTATAAATTCACAAACATTAATGTTGAGCCTGTGAATTTATCTTACATTGCCTTTCTGAAACAAATATCCGGAGGTGAATTGGGATGAAGCTAAATACCCTTCTTTTCCTGCTGATGCTTATCTTTGTACCACTGGCAGGTGAGTTGAATATTCACCCGTTCGATAATACATTTCGTCTCAGCTTCGGTACGCCTGTGTTTTTTTTCTTTCTGTTATCCATACGTCAAATTCCGCCTGCACTATCGGGTGTGCTTGTCGGGATCGCAGTAGTCGCTTTTCGCATTTTACTCAATCATTATCTCCATCCCGGGTCTTCCTTTGAAGCGTTGGTGACCTTGCATGGACCTACCTTTTTTTATTACATGGTTTATGGCCTGCTCTTTCAGGTCCTTAACATTAATGCCGAGCCTTACCGCGCACTGCGCGTAGGCCTCCTCTCGGTGGGGATTGAGGTTGCCGCAAGTGTGGCGGAACTTAGTGTCCGGCGAAGCATTGACGGCGATTTCTGGGACATCATGAAGATCAGCAAAGTGGCTTTTATGGCCATGATCCGCAGCTTCTTCGTGCTTGGGTTCTATAATATGATTCGATTAAATCAATCTGTTCAGCATGAAGAGGCACAAAGACAGCAGACAGAGCGAATTTTACTTCTGGTGTCGGACCTGTACGAGGAGTCAGTCCAGTTAGGCAAAACTCTATCGCACGCAGAGCAAATTACCCGTGAAAGCTATGAGCTCTACCGTGAACTGCAGCAGGATGAATCTCTGAAAGATAGAGAGCATTACGCCAGACAGGCGCTACGTATTTCCGGACAGGTCCATGAGATTAAAAAAGACAGCCAGCGGATCTTTGCCGGTTTGTCCAAGCTCATTGATTCGGAAAGCGACGTGCATTACATGACTTCACAGGAACTTGGCGAGCTGATCGTCCGAACGAACAGCAAATACGCCCAATCGCTAGGCAAGTCTATCCGTTTCACACTGAATTTCGATCCTTTGTTGCCCAAACTGCATGTTTATACAGTTCTCACGCTGATTAACAACCTGACATCCAATTCAGTGGAAGCGATGAAGGACAGTGGAAGGATTGACGTTTCCATTCATTTTCTACCGGGACAAGAGGATATAATATCCTTTAGTGTCACCGATAACGGTCCAGGTATTCCTCAGCGTAAACGGGAAATGATCTTCACACCGGGATACACGACCAAGTATGATGAGGGAGGACAACCTTCGACCGGCATGGGTTTATTTTATGTGCGTGAAGTCGCGGAGAGCCTTGATGGAACGCTTGAACTACTACAAAATGAAGATGAGCACACAGATAGATCACAGACCACTTTTAGAGTCATATTGCCTTTACGGAAACTGACGGAGAAAGGAAGATAGCCCGGATGCGTTTTTATATAGTAGATGACGATCAGGGGATTCGTTCTATGCTGGCAGACATTATTGAAGACGAGGGTTTAGGGGAGGTCGTTGGGGAAGCGGAGGACGGTTCCTACGTGAATAGCAGCCTGCTGGAGTTGAACCGAATTGATGTGTTACTGATTGACCTGCTGATGCCGCTTCGTGACGGCATTCAGACCGTGCGTGCACTTGGTGATCAATTTAGCGGAAAAATCATTATGATTTCTCGGATTGAATCCAAAAACATGATCGGTGAGGCGTACTCGCTAGGTATTGAATATTATATTGCCAAGCCCTTGAATCGACTGGAAATTATCGCAGTTATCCAAAAGGTGACCGAACGCCTGCGCATGCAACAATCCATTACAGATATCCAGCGCACACTGCAAGGACTGTCGATGTTCACATCGAATAGCCCATCAGCGACACTGGAACCGACCCGAAACATTGTCAGTTCGGGGCAGTTTCTGCTCTCCGAGATGGGAATGATCGGCGAAGCCGGAAGTGTGGATTTACTGGATATGCTGGAATATCTGGAGCAATATGAGGAAGAAACCGGCAATCTATCGCCCTATCTGTTTCCCTCGCTAAAGGATATATTTGCGAATATAGCGTCCAAACGATTAGGAGACTCGGCCTCAGCAATAGAGCTGAGCAAGGAAATCAAGGCATCGGAGCAGCGTGTCCGCCGCGCCATTTTCCAGACATTAAGCCATATAGTATCGCTCGGATTGACCGACTATACCCATCCTAAGTTTGAAAATTATGCATCCAAATTTTTTGATTTTACAGAAATCCGCAAAAAAATGCTGGAGCTGCAAAACAATGTGGAGCCTTCACTGTCCCAAGCCCGCATTAATACGAAAAAGTTCGTCCAGGTGCTCTATATGGAAGCAAAACGACTATTGCATTAAAAGAAAAGCACCTGCATCTCCCCATGTGGCTATCACACAGAGATGAAACAGGTGCACATTGTCGATGATTTAAATGTCTCTTGTATTAAGATTCTTGTTCTGCTACTCCATAGCTTCCAAGAAACCTACGCCATCGGACAGCAGACGCTTCAAGACATGTAGTTCTTCCGAGCTATAACGATCTAAAAATTGAAATAACTGATGCTGTACCTTAGCATGCAGCCGCTCATGTACAAGAAAGAGCTTTTTTCCCAACGGGGTTAGCCGAAAATAAATTTCTTTCTTGTTGTCATTCAGCTGGGTTCTGCGAATCCAGCCTTCCTTGAGCAGCTTGGTGCTAACTTTCGAAATGGTACCTTTGCTCAGCTCCATTCGTTCCGCTAATGTCGTAACATTGATCGGCTCATGCCTCCCAATACAATCCATAACGTGCACATCCGTCATATTGAGCGAAGTCATTCCGTCAAAGTGCTCACGGATTTCTTCGAGAAAGGTCATGCTCTCTCTCTGCTGATGCTGCTCCAGCTGGTGATTCATCTTAATAAGCAAATCATAGACATGCTGAACCGATGTCGCCTTCTCCATACGAACAAGTAGTCACTCCTTTGGCATACTCCTCCTTTCATTATAGCCCACATTTGTTTCACAGGAAACAATATGGTCATGATCATACCTTTTTCCTTTATATTAACGTGACAATGCCAGCCTTAATAACACTCGCTATATCCGTTTGTTCCACCGAAGTGGCCCAGGCGATATACCCATCGGGACGGATGAAAACCGTATGCACACCTCTCCATCCAACGGGCAATTCTTCGGCTATGGCCTCCACATATGAAATATGTGAAAGGGAGATATGGCGAAACTCATTCGATACCTTAGGATCCTGTGCAAGATGGAGAAGTACAAAGCGGCCTTCATGAAGAAGATCGTAAGCATACGATGTCACTCCGTCAGGCAACTTTAATTCAAAATCAGCAAACCGTTTTCCGTTCAGCGGATGCTGCGGTATATTGCCAGCCACTGGATAACATACATCCAGTGCACTAATCTGCTCTGCCATAGACCGATTAATTTCCGGATGGCGGAACCATTCCTCGTGTAATTGGCGGTGTGCCAATACAGCAGGCGTAAAATCCAATAAGCGAGTCTGAACCTCGGTATTCCGTAAAAACTGCGTATTAACCGGATAACGTTCGTCATGATAACTATTCAGCAGCGTGTCTGGAGCCCAGCCACGAATCACTCCTGCCAGCTTCCATCCCAGATTCGCCGCCTCTTGCAGGCCAACATTCATTCCCTGTCCACCTGCCGGGAAGTGAATATGCGCAGCATCACCTGCTAGCAGGATTCTCCCTTTTCGATATGTCTGCGCTTGCCGCGTTGCATTCCCGAATCGGGATAACCAGCGAGGATTGGTTACGCCAAGATCTGTACCAAGCAGATCGCGCAGTTCTGTCCGCACTTCTTCCAGCGTCACAGGTACGTCTTTGGGGACATTTATCAGTCGAGGTGTAGTCAAAATAACCCGATAAATATCTGGAGACACAGGGGCAATCATCACCCCACCTCGTTCACTATATTCGGAATGTACGCCATTTTCAGGCGGATTGGCTAACTCTACATCCGCTAATACAGCGGTCAGAGTCGTATCCGTGCCCGGAAAAGCAATCCCGGCTTGTTTGCGCACGATACTCCCGGCCCCATCCGCTCCTACGACATAGGCAGCAGTCATCACCGATACATTGGCTTGTGCTCCAGATGCACATACACTAACCACCTCTACGCCCTGCTCTTGCTCTCGCACAGATACCACTTCCATACCACGGTGAACGACAACTCCCAGCTTGAGCGCATGCTCCTCGATCACTTGCTCTGTAATCACCTGTGGAATAAACAACGTATAATTGGAGGAACTATCAAGCACAGAAAAGTCCAAGCGGGTATTCAGCATTGAAAAGTGACCTGTACGTATAGGTCTGCCGCGCTTCATAAACCGCTCCTTTAATCCACGCATATCAAACATCTCAAGCGTCCGTGGATGTAGCGTAAGCGCACGCGACTGGCGAATAGGCTCCTCTAAACGTTCAATTACACATACGCTTACCCTCGCCAATGCCAACTCAGCAGCTAACCACATCCCAACAGGTCCGCCGCCTACTACAATCACTTCGTAATCCATGTTCACACCCCTTATTTAAAAACTTTATTCCCACCACCTAATTGTTTCTAGAGAAACAATATAAATATACGGAATGCTCCCCTTAACAATTCCGTATATATTAAAAAACACATACAAATGTCTTTTATTGTTTCTCTTGAAACAATATTATTGTAATTTAATTGATAACAATTATCAACTGCTTTATTAAAATGATTTCTGCCCTTTACTTTAGACCACGCATTTATTTCCATTTTGAAAAATATAATTGTATAATTGCTAAATAAGACTAAGCAAGAAACAAGCTCTCCATAGAAGGGATGATTATACATGTCGGATGCCAACCAATTATTCGCTCAAGCACTGGTTAAATCACTGGTCGGTGAACGTGGGCATATTCGCGTGGCTCGGGCTTTGCCAGACATTGACGTTGAGCTGGCAGGAAAAAAAAACGCGGAAATGCCCTACAGCATTTATCAACTGCTGAAGCATATGATTTACTGGCAGCAATTTATGCTGGAGCATTTGGAAGGACGGAAGCCCCAGCTTCCAGGCAATGTCATGGAAAGCTGGCCCGAAGAAACTGGACCGCAAAGCGAAGAGGCATGGCAGGCTGTCATTAATGAATTTTTACAGGGCGTAGATCGGGCTGTGCAAATTGCCGAGACCGCGCAACTGGATGAATTACTGGCTCATTTCCCAGGGGAAACAAAAGCGGGATTGCTGCGGAATATCGCTTCCCACAATTCCTATCATTTGGGTGAAATCGTACTGCTGCGCCGGATTTATGGAGCTTGGCCACCCCCAGGAGGCGGCTTCCCTGCTTAAAGGCCACACCACTCCCTTGCCATACGTGTCACACCTCCAAAATTGCACTGGGATTTAGGCACAGCGTGGAGTACGCCTGCGTATCCTATGAAGGAACCCACTAGCTCGAATGGAAGCCGTTCATTCATAATAAAGAGTCATCGAAAAAAAACGGTCCCCATGATGCAAGCTCAAAGAGAGGTTTCGAGGATATGGTAAGAAACTTATATTTAAATCGTAATATTGCCTGTATGATCGTGATCAGCCTTATTGCTAACATGAGTGGAAGTATGATCCTTCCACTCTTTGCTATTTATGTAGAGCAATTCGGGATATCTACACTTGGCATGAGCATTTTATTTTCTTTGTTTTATGTGGGAAGATTTCTTGGCGGAGGCATGGCAGGGCGAATCTATGAAAAGATAGGCGCAAAACGCTTGGGGTTAGGCTTACTCATCGCTGAAATCGCTTGTATGCTCCTGTTTCCGATTGCAACAAGCTTCATCATTCTATCCATACTGAGACTTCTTCAAGGCTTGGTGGCTATAGGGCTAACCGTCTTTGTAAGAGTCACGGTCAATCACATGAGCACCGCAGAGAATCGAGGCACGCTAAATGGATATATTAGCAGCAGTGAAGGTGCCGGTATGATTTTAGGCCCTCTTATAAGTGGAGTCATTGTTTCCTATTTTTCTTTATCCGTACCGTTTTACTTCGTTGCTATTTTTGCATGTATATCCTTCATTGCCGTTTCAAGAATGACTTTCGCTAATTCTCCCTTAAAGCCACAGCAACAGCATCCCCCCCTTCAAAAACCGCAAAGAAGAATCATATTAACAAAACAGTTGCTGCTTTATTCCACCGTTCATTTCCTTGAAATGAGTGCATTTGCTATATTTTTAACATACTTCTCTGTGTATGCAACCTACAAGCTCCATTGGAGTCCAGCAGAAATCAGCTTAGCTTTTACAATCATCGGCATATCTACCTTTGAGCCAGCTATCTGGATTCCTTTTACTCGCAGCTAGGGGATGTTATTCCTGAAGAAAATAGAAGCTCATTTATCGGCAACGTCGCATCTTTGTCCGAATTGGGGGCCATTGTGTCTCCAATCATTGCAGGCGCGCTCATGGACCGTTTTAGCCTCAATACTCCCTTTTATTACAATATGATTTTGGTATTGATTGCGATTGTTATTCAATATACCATTCGATTAAAATCGAAATCCGTAAGAAAAAGGCCAATTGCATAAGCAAATGGCCTCCTTTGTGTGTTCATCACAGTTCCAACTCGACTGCAACGCCGAAATGATCGGATACAACCGGTCCTGTTTTCCCATTCAGTACAACTGCTGAGGATTGAACCTGTGCTGCCTTACTGGAGAAAATATAGTCAATACGAAGCGGCTCCGCATTACTTTCCCAGCCAGCAATAGCTTTGATAACTGTGTGTCCTGCATCACGTACTGCAGCGTTCGAATAGGTGTCTGACCAACCGGATTGCATTACATAGTCGTATCCCTCTCCGCGCACTTCAGCCGCGTTGTTGAAATCCCCCATCACAAATACAGGAGCCGGAGCTAAAGGATCGAGCACTTCGGTTGTACGATCCCATAGTCCGCGGAAGGATTCCTCATCATTCCACCAGTTATAATGCCCACTGACAAACCAGGCCTGTACTCCGTCCACCACAGTCTGAATGCCTACAATTTTACGCGAGCGGTAGTTGTCATAATCCTGCATTGAGGAAATATATTCGTTCACCGTCGCTGTAATCGGTGTTTTGGACAGAATCGCCAAACCCTCGTCATATTTGGCAAAACCAATATGCGCGGGAGCCCACGTCCAGTGATAAGTATCGGACAATAGACCGTTCAGCACATAAGCATAGTTATCGCATTTAATGACAACTTCAGGATCTGCACTATAGTACGCGCCCAAATCGTCCGGTGTCAACGGAGTCTCTTCTAGGGACTGGTTGACTTCCTGCAAAGCAATGACATCAAACTGCTGTTCATCAATAAAAGCAGCTAATTGCTTCAGCTTATCGTGTTGGTTTTCTTCCATCCAAGCATGTGCATTTAAGGTTAACAATTTCAAGCTAATCACCTATTGAGTATGTCTTGTATATCTGATTTAAGCACATCGGCCTTTGGTCCGTAAACCGCCTGTACTCCATTATCTACTTTAATTAAGCCCAAGGCGCCTAACGCTTTCCACGTCTTTTCATCCCCAACGGCTTCTGTATCCTTCACCGTCACACGCAGTCGGGTCATGCAAGCATCCACCTCGACAATGTTCTGCTCACCCCCAAGTGTCTTGATGATATCCGCAGCCAATTGATTATTAGTTGAAACCGCTGCCAAACCATCGGCTTTTGTACTCTCTGCCTCGGAAGTCGCTTGAGGCTCTTCATCTGTATAATTCCCCAGTCTTCCTGGCGTAGCCATTTTGAATTTGCCGATCATAAAATAAGCGATAAAGTAGGTTGCTACCGCAAACACTACACAAGTCAGCACAAAGTTAATGATATCCTGCACCAACCCTGCATTTATAGACAATGGCAAGCGAGTCAGCAGCTCAATCATACCAAACGAATGTAAACGCAAATGTATAATATCAGCCATTCCGAAAGCAATACCGGTAAGAATAGCATAAACCACATACAATACAGGCGCCACGAACATAAACATGAATTCCAGCGGCTCCGTCACCCCTGTTAAAAAAACGGCTGCTGCTGCAGAGAAAATCATCGACTTGTACTTGCCGCGTTTATCTTTGTCTACACGGCGATACATTGCTACTGCCAGCCCCATAAGGATGCCCGCTCCGCCGATCATTTGTCCTACCTTGAAACGGGCAGGCGTCACGCCTCCCAGCAAGCTGTTGTAGGCTGCCGGATCGGTACCACGAAGCGCACTGAGATCACTAGCCCAAGCCAGCCACAGCGGGTCTTGCCCAGCAACAACGCTTCCTGCTCCAGAACCCGTGAGTACCGTGTAAACGCCACCAAGTTGAGTATAGTTAATAGGAACGGTCAGCATATGATGAAGACCAAAAGGAATCAACAGTCTTTCCAGTGTACCATAGACAAATGGCGCTATAAAAGGAGCCGATTCTCCCGAAGTCGCCAACCAAACGCCAAATTGGTTAATCCCGCCTTGGACAAATGGCCAGACAGCAGACATGATCAAACTCACGATCACAGACCAGAGAATCACGACAAACGGAACAAAGCGCTTACCGTTAAAAAAAGCTAGAGCATCGGGGAGCTTGCGATAATTATAGTATTTATTAAACACCACGGCCCCGACAAAGCCGGAGATGATACCGACAAACACACCCATATTGAGTGCAGGAGCCCCCAAAATAGAGGTGAAATAACCACTGACCGGAATCGATGCACCGAAAAGAGTATGAGTGGTTGCTCCCTCCTGGGTTAGCATCTTCGAGGATACGCCCAAAATCGTTCCTGTTGATATATTGATGAGAACAAAAGCAATTAAGGCCGCAAAAGCTCCGCCCGCCCGTTCCTTAGCCCAGGAACCACCAATCGCCACGGCAAACAGGATGTGTAAGTTGTTGATAATACCCCAACCCAGATTCTCCATGACCCCGCCGACAGTCACCCAGAAATGAATATCGCCAGCCAACATCGCCACTACTTTACCAAGTGAAATCATAATCCCGGCTGCTGGCATGACAGCAACAACCACAAGAAGTGCCTTCCCAAGCTTTTGCCAAAAATCAAATGATAGAAGTTTTTTCATGCTCGTTCAGTCTCCATCCCTTATAGTATGTATAGCATGGGTAGTGCTCAATAAGAAAATTATGCAATCGGTTGCACGATTATTATAATGATATCGCTTTCTATTGGCAATACCCTAGTTATAAATATCTTGGTTAATGCTGATAGAAATACTCGAAAAAGCCGCTAATTTGTTGAAATTGGAGCAATATCGTATGATAGAACATAATATTTTCTGCTTGAGATAGCAAAAGGAGACGAAGACGATGGCAGTAACCATCAAAGATGTCGCAAAACGTGCTAAAGTTGCTACTTCCACCGTATCCCGTGTCATTCAAGACAGCCCCAAAATCAGCGAAGCCACCAAGGCACGCGTTCGCAAAGAAATGAAGGCGCTTGGCTATGAACCCAACTATTCCGCTCAAAGCCTGGCTAACCGTGTCACACAGTCAATAGGCATTATTATGCCTGAATCGGACGTGGCGATCTTTCAGAATCCTTTCTTTCCGGAAAGCCTACGCGGGATCAGCGAATGGGTAAACGAGCACAACTATACACTGTCGATTGTCACAGGCAAAACGAGTGATGAATTGCTATCCCGCGTAAAGCTAATGACCCGGACCGGACGCGTTGACGGCTACATTGTCCTGTACTCCAAGCAAAAGGATAGCATCGTGGAGTATCTTCATAAAGAGAAAATTCCCTATACCGTCATCGGCAAGCCTCAGCAGTTTGTCAGTGAAACTACCCATGTAGACAACGATAACTACCAGGCTGCCAAGGATGTGGTCACTTATTTGACGGGGCTGAACCATGAGCGCATTGCTTATGTTGGCGGTGATCAGGAACACATCGTAAATCTTGAAAGACTCCGAGGCTACCAAGACGCACTACGAGAAGCCGGCTTGCCTCTACCGAAGGAATACGTGGTCAGGGAGCCCTTTAATCTGGAGGACATGCGCACGTTATTGCAGGCTACCCCGCCGCCTACTGCGATGATCGTTAGCGACGACCTTGTAGCCATGGCCGTACAGAAAATGCTTGCTCAGTTAGGCGTATCCATGCCAGAGCAGCTATCCATGGTAAGCTTTAATAACTTGATGCTGGCTGAGCTGATGAATCCCCCACTTACTTCCGTGGATATTGATATCTTCAGCCTTGGTTATCAGGCTGCCAAAAGTCTGATCGAAAAAATTGAAGACCCGAAAGAATTGACCAAGCACATCATTGTTCCCCACCGAATTGTAGAGCGCAAATCAAGCCAGACACTATGAATCTCTAAGAAATGAACAAGAACTGATTTTATGGATATTCATAAAATCAGTTTTTTTGCGTTGACAGGGCAAACGGTTGCACTATATACTGAACTCGCTCATATATTGGTTCCGTTAAAACAACGATCTCATTTTCCGAGAGGGGTACGCAATCATGGTTTACAACCGATTATTTGACGTAGATAGTTGGAAGCTGACAACACACACTCTACATAGCACACACATGCGATTACAGGAAAGCTTAACGTCCATAGGCAACGGATATATGGGCATGCGCGGCAATTTTGAGGAAACTTATTCAGGGGATCATCATCAGGGGACGTATATCTCCGGTATATGGTTCCCTGACAAAACAAAGGTAGGCTGGTGGAAGAACGGCTATCCTGAATATTTTGGCAAGGTCATCAATGCCATGAATTTCATCGGCATCCGTCTGATTGTAAACCAAGAGGAAGTGGACTTATTTACGGCACAGATCAGCGATTTTGTGCAGGAACTGGACATGAAGCAGGGAATCCTGCGGCGCGCTTGTACTGTGAACGACCAGGTTCGTATCACTACAGAGCGTTTTCTGAGCATTACTACACGTGAATTATGCCTGATTGATTATCAGGTAGAAAATATAAGCGATCAGCCTTTAAGCATTGAGCTTGTTCCTTATTTGGATGGCAATACGAAAAATGAGGACACAAACTATGACGAGGTATTTTGGCTGGAAGAAGCCCGTGAGGTTCAAGAGCAATTCATCAGCCTGTCCACAACGACGATAGATAATCCCTTCGGTATTCCGCGCTTTACCGTAAACGCTACCATGGGTATTGTAACCGAGGGACAAGATGAGCAGACGACGGAAGAGGGCTTTTTGTATGCTGCACGCCACTATCAATACAACGTCTCGCCAGGTGACCGTATCCAACTGCAAAAAATTGTAGCCGTCACCACTTCACGCGATATGGAAAAGGATGCATTGATTCCGCAAGGTGAACGCATCGCTGTAGAAGCTGTGAATAAAGGCTACACCTCTCTTAAGCAAGATCATATCGACGCTTGGGCCAGACGCTGGGACAAGGCAGATGTTGAAATTGAGGGGGATACGGAGGCCCAACAGGGAATACGCTTTAACATTTTCCAGCTATTCTCTACGTACTACGGTGAAGATGCCCGTCTGAATATCGGACCGAAGGGCTTTACGGGTGAAAAATATGGCGGTGCCACCTATTGGGATACAGAGGCATATGCCGTACCTATGTATCTGGCGCTTGCCGATCCGGAGGTAACGCGAAATCTGCTGCTGTACCGTCATCAACATCTGGAGGGTGCCAAACATAACGCAACCCAGCAAGGGCTTCGCGGGGCACTGTATCCTATGGTCACTTTTACAGGCGTGGAATGCCATAACGAATGGGAAATTACCTTCGAAGAAATCCATCGTAACGGTGCAATTGCCTATGCCATTTACAATTACACCAATTATACGGGGGACTTGACCTATCTGCATGACTACGGGATCGACGTACTGGTCGAAATTAGCCGTTTCTGGGCCGATCGAGTTCATTTCTCCAAGAGCCGTCAGCAGTATATGATCCACGGGGTTACCGGGCCAAACGAATACGAAAATAACGTTAATAACAACTGGTATACCAATACGCTGGCTGCGTGGGTTCTGAAATATACTTTGTCAGTCTTGCCTCAAATTTCGACTGAGAAATCGCAGCGCCTGGCCGTAACAGCTGATGAGCGTGCACATTGGCAAGATATCATTAACAACATGTACTATCCTTATGATGAAGAGCGGGGCGTCTTCGTACAGCACGATACCTTTATGGATAAAGATTTGCAGCCTGTATCCACTTTGCATCCTAGCAATCTACCACTTAATCAGAAATGGTCTTGGGATAAAATCCTGCGTTCCTGCTTCATTAAGCAAGCGGATGTACTGCAAGGGCTCTATTTCTTTGGAGACCAGTTCACGCTGGAGGAAAAAGCACGCAATTTTGCATTTTACGAGCCAATGACCGTTCATGAATCCAGTCTGTCTCCTTCGATTCATGCCGTGCTGGCCGCTGAACTCAAAATGGAGGATAAGGCAGTCGAAATGTATAAACGGACGGCCCGTCTGGATCTGGATAACTATAATAATGACACCGAAGACGGACTTCATATCACCTCCATGACAGGAAGCTGGCTGGCGATTGTACAGGGATTTGCCGGGATGAGAACCTATAATGAAACACTCAGCTTTTCTCCTTTTCTGCCGAAGGACTGGAACAAATATACGTTTAAAATCAACTATCGCGGCCGCTTGCTAAGTATTCTCGTACAGGAGGGTGAAGTAATCATTACCCTGCTGGACGGAGAACCGCTGACGCTGGAGCTGTATGGACAGCCAACGCATATTACCAGTGGGCAGTCGTTAATGGCGAGCAGTGCTTCATAAATGGACCAGACAGGGGGAAAGCAAATGAAAGCAGTTATTTTTGATCTGGACGGAGTCATTACAGATACCGCCGAATATCATTTTCAGGCATGGGGTAGCTTGGCAGCAGCGCTCAGCATCCCTTTTGATCGGGAATTTAATGAACAGTTAAAAGGAATCAGCCGTACGGAATCGCTCGACAAAATACTGGCACGCGGTAACCTGTCCAATACGTTATCAGAAGAAGGCAAGCAAGAACTGGCTATACAAAAAAACACCGAGTATCAGCGGCTCATCTCAGCCTTGACTCCCTCAGACGTTCTTCCGGGCATTCAAGCGCTTTTGAAGGAGCTGCGTGAAGCCCGAGTTGGCATCGCGCTGGCCTCTGCGAGCAAAAATGCAGCGTTTATACTGGATCGGCTGGAGCTAGCGCACTATTTTGACAGTGTGGTAGATGTTACTGCCATTCGGCATGGAAAACCTGACCCGGAAATTTTCCTCGCCGGAGCTGCGAATCTAGGCGTTCAGCCTGCCGACTGTATCGGCATAGAAGACGCACAGGCAGGCATACAGGCGATCAAGGGTGCCGGGATGTTCGCGGTCGGTGTAGGAACACCTTCGCAAATGCAAGGTGCAGATATCGTGGTAGCCACTACAGCCGAGCTTTCCTTGAGCATGCTGGAGGAACATTTTTACGAGTTCAAAAAATGATCCCATTCTGATTAAGTTCATATAGCGTTATGTATGACTAAAGACGAACACCATGAGGTGTTCGTTTTTGCTTTTTCTGGGAAAAACGATCAATGAATATTTATCACTATTTTACACATATTACATGCATATCATGCTTTAAGCTTTTTGAAGGGGGAAACGTCAGTGGCAAGATCACTCGAGGCAAAATTAGATTATCTTGAAAAGACTCTGGGTCATCTTCCTGATGTCGTCTTCAAAAAAATGAATGTGGGTCAAACGGGAATTCATGTCATTATGATCTATCTCTCCGGTATTGCGGATACAAGTATGATTAACGAACAAATCGTCAAGCCGCTCATTTTAACTGGAATCCGTGAAAACCACTCCCCAGTTAATCCTGACAAAATAAAGGAGGAGTTGATACAGCAGACAGCATTTACGATCGATATGACAGAAGGGACAGACCTTGAGACGTGTGTAAGCAAAGTATTATCGGGATATACTTGTCTGCTGATCGAAGGGACTGATGATGTTTTTTTTGCTTCTACAGGCAAATTTCCTTCGCGAAGTGTTGAGGAACCCAGCACCGAAACTTTGGTTAGAGGACCAAGGGAAGGTTTTATTGAGGATTTGGAAAGCAACCTGGCAATGGTTAGAAGGCACATCAAAGATATTAGTTTCAGAATAGACAAAATAACCATAGGAAGGAGATCTTCCCGTAAATTAGCAATCTTGTACATATCGGATATCGCAAATCCGGAGCTAGTTCAAGAAGTTAAGCGAAGAGTCGAAACGATTGATGTGGATGATGCTTCCGATACCGGGGTTATTGAGCAATGGATCGAGGAACATCCATGGTCTCCGTTTCCCCAGATTCAAGCCTCTGAACGCTCGGATAAAGCTATAACGGCCTTAATGTCAGGGAGGGTTGTCATTATGCTAGATGGCACCCCTTTTGTCCTAATTGCTCCCATGACCTTCTGGATGCTGGCTCAATCGCCAGAAGATTATTATGAGCGTTTCCCCTTAGGGACATTTTTCCGCATGCTTCGTTTAATGGCTTTGTTCATTGCAACATTCCTGCCTTCGTTGTACGTTGCACTGATTTCTTTCCATCCTGGATTAATCCCGCCTGAGCTGGTCATATCTATCGTTGCCTCAAGGGAGGGAATCCCTTTTCCCGTTTTTGTGGAGGCTTTAATTATGGAATTGGCATTGGAAATATTGCGCGAGGCCAGTCTGCGGCTACCCAAAGGGATAGGACAGGTCATCGGTATTGTAGGCGGTCTTGTTATTGGACAAGCAGCTGTCGAGGCGGCGGTTGTAAGTGCTTTTCTGATTATTGTTGTTGGTCTTACTGCCATTGCGTCTTTTGCAAGCCCGCAGTACAGCGGCAGTATCGGAATTCGGCTTCTTCGTTTTCCCATTATGATGATCGCAGGGGTTTTTGGGCTTTATGGAGTAATTTTAGCCTTTATTTGTTTAGGTGTACACATGGTCCAGATCAAGAGCTTTGGTGTTCCTTACATGTCACCCCTAGCCCCTGTTCGGCTAAGAGATCAACAAGACACCTTGGTTCGGGTTCCTTATAAATATCTCAGAAAACGTCCTATGATGCTAAAAACACAGGACGAAACACACTCTAACAGGAAAAGGAAGTAAAACTATGATTTCTTACGGCCTTCTGTTTCGTCGCACCCTATGGGTACAAAAATGCTTTGCCGCATGGATCGCGTGTACTCTACTCACCGGTTGTTGGGATAGCAGAGAGATCGATAACTTGAGTATTATTCAAGGCGTCGCCATTGATACGGATCAGCAGGATATGCTGGAACTTACCTACCAGCACTTAATCGCGCAGAAATCCAGAAAAAATATGTATCGCAACGTAACAACCTTCAATAAAGATTCCATCCAGTCTGCTTCCAGGGAACAGGCTAAGCAGGTATCTCGTGCTCCTTTATATAGTTTTATTCGCTTGATTTTGATTAGTGACCAAGCTATACAAAAAAGAAGAATCGATCAGTTGTTAGATACGTTTACTCGCTCCTATAAACCAAGTCGAAAATCACTTGTTATGATCGTAAAAGACAATGCGAAAGAAGCGCTCAATAAGATGGGCAAACATCAAGAGATACCTTCTATTGACCTTGAAGCATTGGCTAAAAACAGCAATTTAAATTCAAAAATACCTTATAGAATAACATTAGGGGAAATTTCTACGCATATCTCACAAGGAGCTGACTTCCTCATTCAATGCCTAGAAACCGGTGGAGGCAACCACTTCTCAGGTGCAGCTCTGATCCGCGGCAAAACGAAGAAATTTGCTTATTGGCTGGACGAAGAGGACGTCATCGGAATCAACTGGATGCTGGGAAAAACGAAGGGTTCAATTATTAGAACTGAGAGCTCAAAGTCAAATCAATCTATGGTCTTTGAAGTTGAGGATGTCCATACAAAACTTATTCCCCACCTCAACGGGCAGGACCTCTCATTCACAGTTCGTATTAAAACAGATATCAAACTAAACGAAAGCACGGTTAATTCTGAAGACTTCCTGAAGGAATCATTCATCCAAACCGCCAAACAAGAGGCGCAGGATGAAATCAAACAGACCGTATCCCAATCGCTAAACACACTCCAGAAAGAAATGAGAGCAGATGTAGTCGGTTTTGGCACAAAAGTAAAAGTAAATTATCCCGCTTACTGGGATCGGGTAAAGGAAAATTGGCAAGACACATTCAGTCAAATACCGATCGATGTTAAGGCTAAAGTACAGATCGAGCGAACTGGTGCCTATTCAAAGGAAGAGGGTGAGTAAATGTCTAACATACCTTCCATGAAACAGGAGAAAATATCTACCCTGCAAGCCTTATTCACCGTCACTTCGACTGTGTATGCTGTGGGTATTGTCAGTTTACCAAGAACCATTGCGGAGAAGACGCAAACACCCGACGTGTGGCAGGGACTTTTGCTGGCAACTCTGCTTGGGATCGGCGTCATTTTTATCCACGTTAAATTGTGCCATAGATTTCCAGGGAAGACGTTCTATGAGTTCAATCCTGTGATTGCAGGTAAATTCATCGGCTTTCTGATCAATATCGCATTTATTGTATTTTGCACGATGATCTGCTCTCTTGTATGTAGAATGATGGCGGAATTCCTCAAAGGTCTTGCACTGGAGAGAACCCCGATAAGCATGATTCTCTTGCCGTTTCTTCTGCTGATTGGGTATTTGACCTGGGGCGGTCTCCATGCAATGGTGCGATTGATCGAGCTTTTTTTCCCTTTAACCTTTATTGTTTTTTTATTGTTGATCATTCTTAATATCAACCATTTTAATCTTGATAATTTGCGCCCTGTTTTTCATAAAGGTTGGCGTCCGATCTTTGAATCACTTAAAGTTATACCTTTCTCTACAATGGGTTTTGAATCGATCCTTATATTAACTAATGTGATGACCCACCCACAAAAAGCATGGAAGGCCGGGTGGATTGGCTACTCGATTGCAATGGGTTTGTATATTTTAATGGTAACGATGGTCATTGGCTGTATGTCAGTAGAAGAAGTTTCCCGATTGCAGTGGCCCGTCGTTTCTTTTGCACAGCAAATTGAATTCCCCGGTGCGTTCCTGGAACGATTTGAAATATTATTTATCATTTTGTGGACGATCAAAATCTTCATGACCGCCTCAAATTATTATTTCTATATTGTTACTGGAATCAGCCAGCTCACCCAGAAGTGGAACAAGTATATCTGTTATCTCCCGTTAATTATATTATTTTGCCTGAGCATGTATCCCCAAAATTTTATTGAAATAGGCAACTTCGATAAAATAATAGGTTATGTTGGAATTGTTGTATGTGCAGCAGTACCTTCGGTGCTTCTTGTCATCTCTATGGTCTTCCATCGAACAGAAAAAACGGATGGAAAACAGTAAAGGGTATCTCCTCGCTCTTGCCAATGACTCCCCCCTTATGCTATAGCGTAAGGGGTTTTACTTTTTAGCCAGCGGTTATTCCTCGAAATTTTCCAACTCCCCCTCCACTCAATTACATTCGTGAACTGATATAATGGAAGAGTTAAGCTACTTCCAGATCAACTATTCTCTCTTAGGAGACTATTGCATATGAAACCAACCTATCTTATGGATGATATACAGTGGCAGCAGCTCATTCAAAACGTGGCTGACCATTTTAATGATGTGACAATCAAACGAGGTTTTCAGTACTTTAAGCAGGGAAAGGTAAAAGAATTCGCAATGCCTGATGCTGACCATATTGCGGCTGTCGTGGATGGGAATGAGCTCTACGAAGTGGATCTCCACTTGAGTGCTTTTGCTGCTAGCAGATGTACATGCCCTGTTCGCACCAACTGCAAGCATATGATCGCCGTATTGCTGAATTACGCGAATGAACAGGAACGTTCCGTTCATGCATTAGTGAACGCTCATTCGGCGGGATTCACTCGGCTGGCTGCAAAAGCAGACACCCGTACCCCAACTGCTTTCCGGTCGAACCTTTCGCTGGAGCACAAGGAAACAACACGAGATGCTCTCAGTAAAACAGCAAGCAACATACCGGACATGCTTGTTTCCGAATGGCATGATCTGTTTGATCAGTGTATCGCCCTTAATCATGTACACACCCAAAATTCTCAATATGTCCAAAGTGCTTTAGCTTCGATCTATGCCGTGAAGCCGCCGCTCTCATCCGGCATGCAGCAGCTATATGGACTGCATGCTCATCTGCATGTGCTGGAAAAGCTGGTGCCTCAGGCCCCCATGACAGGTTACCCTACTCATACCTATATGGGTTACTACACACAAATTGCCGCAGATGAGCTTAAAGAAGCGATTGAGCGTGATTTTGAAAGTCCACTGGAGCTGACTGATGAACCGATGCATGAGGCCCGTATGGCAGAAACTTTAGCTTATTTGCGCCGAAAAATGCTGACAGAGTCGCGGAACGGTACTTATTTTTCAGACGCGTATTATCAGTTTTGGCTATACTGGGTGCATCCTGCAAGGCAGGACTCCAACATATATACGGAGGAATTGCAGCATTTACATGCAGCTGAGGAGGAGTATAGTGCAACGTTGGCACGGCTTCCGTGGATGCTGGCTCAGAGCTGGATGTATGTTTACCAAGCGCAGGATCATAAAGCCTGGGAACTTCTACAGGAGGCGGAACGGGCTTTTCCACTAAAAATCTCCTCCAGCCAATTGCTGTTGTTCTTACATGCGTTGCGACAGGCCGAAGATTGGGTACGTCTCAAAGACGGACTGCGACATATCGGCCCCCTCCTTCACAGTCATCGGGATGATCATTTACAGGATTATATGCGTAATTGGGAGCTGGTTTCGCAGCACCTTCCAGAAGCAGAGGAGGACATGTGGGACACGCTGAAGGGTATGCTTCCATTTGCGGGTGGAATGTATGAAGAGGCTCTACTTGCTCATGAAAAATGGCGGCAATGGATCGACTATCAGCTAAGCATACGCAGTGAACCTTTAAGTTTTCGGGTGAGCGTGCTGCAACCGATTGAAAAGAACGCGCCTGAGTTGTTGCTGCCCTTTTACCATCAAGCGGTAGAACGTTATGTGCTGGAAAAAAACAGATCTAGCTATAAAGCAGCGGTTAAGCTGTTAAAGCGATTGTTCAAGCTGTACAAGAAAATGAAGCAAGAAACACGCTGGGAGCTGTTCTTCACGACCTTTACCAGCCGTCACAGCCGCCTGCGGGCGCTGCAGGAGGAATTGCGGAAAGGGAAATTGTTATCATGAGCCAATATACCGAAACGATTACGGTGCATATTCAATTAACTACCTATGGGGACGCGCTGATCTATGGCGATTCCTCCATGAACTATAGCATTTCCGGTCAAATGTTGAAGCAGCGTTTGTTTGCTTGGCATGAGGCTTCATTTTATGGCACCGAGCTGGAGATTCAGCATGTTCAAGACACAGATATTATCGTGTTGCCCTCGGAGCAAGTAATTCCTTTTCTGGCAGAGCAGGAGCTTCTACAGCATATCGAATGGATCTGGGACGAGGCCAATGCCCCGTGGCTTCGGCTGATCCCTCTATTGGCTCACTGTATTGAAACGAAAGCCTATGTGCCCAACTTCATGTCGTTCCAGGCAGGGAAGCTGCAATGGAAGTGGGATGCAAAAGCATTGGAAAACATCCAACCAGCAGAGCTTGCTTTGCTGGACAGCCTGGATGAGAACGAGCGCGAAGGGCTGGTAGCGGCGTTCTCGGCCGCTGTATTTCAGCGCTGGTACGGCACTGAAGCGGAAGCCGCTGATTTGCGAAGAGAATATCCGATTCTCTTCGCTCCCCAACGCCAGGTCGCGGCGGGTCTGGATGCCCAAGCATGGCATATCGCCATTGGATGGAAGGCCGATACCGCGCCATTTCGTCCGCTTCTGCAACTGCTGGAGCCAGAGCTGGAGGACGACGAGCCATCTTGGAAGCTCAAGCTTGTGTTGCAGGACAAGCAGGACCCGGCCTTGCTGGTGCCTGTACAGCTCGCCGATGATGGATATGCATCCGGCTCATGGCCCGATGCGTGGACGGTGCATGTGCGTGAGCGCTCAGGCGGATGGCTGGAACGCTTGACCGCTATTTTGCCCGCAGGGCAGCGTGCCGGAAGCCGCGATGACATACTGAGTCGCCCGCTCTCTGACGAAGCAGCGTGGCAATTCCTGACGACCGACAGCCAACGCCTGCTGGAAAGTGGTTGGCAGGTGCTGCTGCCGGCTTGGTGGGAGGCAGCCACCCGCAAGAAGCCAAAGCTGCGGGCCAAGGTTCGCCCCGGCGAGGGAGCGGGAGAGCGCTCGAAGGGCAGCTCGCTGTTCGGACTGGACTCGATTGTCCAGTTCGATTGGCGCGTTGCCATTGGCGATGCCGATCTGAGCGAGTCGGAATTCGCCGAGCTGGTCGCTCGCAACGAGCGCTTGGTGCGCTTCCGCGGGCAATGGATCGCGCTTGACCCTGCGCTGCTGGCGCAAATCCGCCTCGCCATGGACGGAATCGACAGCGCTCAGGGATTGTCCTTTCAGGACATTCTGCAGCTGCATCTGCTTGGCAACACCGACGAGCCTGAAGGCGAGGCCTCAGGCGAGCAGCCGGAGGACCCGGCACGCTTCCGACTGGAAGTAGAGCTGAATGCCCATCTGCTGAAGCTGATCAGCCAGCTCGGACGGCAATCGGAATGGCCCGCTCTGGACGTGCCGGATGGACTGCAAGCCGAGCTGCGGACATATCAGCGGGACGGATACGCATGGCTTGCCTTTTTACGGCGCTTCGGATTGGGCGCCTGTCTGGCCGATGATATGGGGCTCGGCAAAACGGTGCAATTTATTACTTATTTACTGCACCTACAGGAAATTGCCGCTGAGACGGGTGTACGCTCCAGTTCGTTGCTGATTTGCCCGACTTCGGTGCTGGGCAACTGGCAGAAAGAGCTCAGCCGCTTCGCTCCTTCATTAAGAGTCATGCTGCACTATGGAAGCAAGCGGGAACAAGGAGACTTGTTCCGCGAAAAAGTCGAGCAGGCCGATGTCATCCTGACCTCCTTCGCTACAGCAACTCTGGATCAAGAGCTGCTGCAAAGCATGACTTGGGATTCGATCTGTCTGGATGAAGCGCAAAACATTAAAAATGCGCAAACCAAGCAATCCACAGCTGTGCGCAGTTTCCCTGCACGTCATCGTATCGCGTTGACAGGAACACCTATTGAAAATCGGTTGTCCGAACTATGGTCCATTTATGATTTTATCAATCCAGGTTATCTGGGCAGCTCACGCGCCTTTAGCAATCGCTTTATGAATGCTATTGAAAAAGAACATAATGAGCAACGCACGATGGATTTGCAGAAGCTGGTTCAGCCCTTCATGCTGCGGCGCAAAAAGAAGGACCCTGCGATTCAACTTGATTTGCCTGACAAGAACGAGATGAAAACATACATTCACCTTACCTCCGAGCAGGGTGCGCTCTATGATCAGATTGTTAAAGAGCTGATGGAACGGATGCAGAAGCTGGAGGGGATTGAGCGCAAAGGAGCTATTTTGTCAGCTCTGACCCAGTTGAAGCAGCTTTGTGACCACCCTGCTCTTTTAACCAAGGGGGCGCTTCTGGATGCAGCAGCTTCTGGTTATAGTCAGCCCGATCTTGAAGCAGTCATTAGCCGTTCATCCAAACTGGAGCGCATATTGGCTATGGTCAAGGAGCTGCGGGAAGAGGGCGAGCGCTGCCTTATTTTTACGCAGTATATTGGTATGGGTCAGATGCTCCAGCAGGTACTCGCTCAGGAGCTCCAAGAACCTGTGCTCTATCTGAATGGCAGTACATCCAAATCTGCACGTGACCGAATGATTGACCAATTCCAATCGCATACGCTCTCTCCTGACGAGCAGCCGTCCGTGTTTATTTTATCGCTCAAAGCCGGGGGGGTGGGTCTCAACCTGACAGCTGCCAACCACGTCTTTCACTTTGATCGCTGGTGGAATCCAGCTGTTGAAAATCAGGCTACAGACCGAGCCTACCGGATGGGACAAACCAAGGATGTACAGGTTCACAAATTTATCTCGTTGGGTACGCTAGAGGAACGCATTGACGAGATGCTGGAGAGCAAGCAGCAGCTCAGCGACCAAATTATCACCAGCACCGAGGGCTGGATTACTGAGCTGTCTACAGACGCGTTAAAAGACCTCTTTACACTACGGCGTGAGTGGGCATAATGATGTCCCAAATCGAACTATAATGTATATGAAGTACCAGTTTGAGTTCACTACATGCCTATTTTTAGGAAGCCGTAGTTTATAGCACGGTCCAAAGCTCCTTTGTGTGCATTTACTATCTCATCACAACAAAGGAGTTGATTTGAAGTGGCCATTCGTCCTCCACAAACGCTGAAATCTACGGGCAGAAAGGTTCCTGTTACGAGATATCGCAATGTGAGTCCAACACAAACCCTTCGTAGATTTACAGTTATCTGGGCTAACAATGATGGTGTACCTTTTAACACGTCTGGATTTTTTGCAACACTCCGGCGTTTAGATGGAACCTTTGTTCAAGCTGCAGGCTTCGACCGCTTTGGTACTGCCCGATTCAACAGAGTCCGCACACCTACGAACCAGCCTTATATTCTGCGTACTTTTAGAGATGATGGAGTATTATTCCGCGTTAGATCCGTACCTGCTGGCGTATCCTCATTTGTCGTTATTGGTTAAGTTCGTACCGAACGCAGCCTAGACGTAGTTAACAAAAAAAGCAGTCAGGAACAGAGCGTATCTGTCCTGACTGCTTTTTTCAAACTACCTACCTACTCAGAATCTTCTTCTACTTGTACGTCTTTCGTAGCGGCTGTATTGTACACCGTTTTGAGCCAGTTCTCACTCGACCAGTTCAGCTTGCCTGCGCCCGCTCCATCCTTGGCCTGCAATTGAGCAACCAGGTTGGCAGGGTCTTCGGCTGTATAGCTGTATGGCAACGTTGTGAACCCATTCCAAGAGAAGCTCTTAGCCTTCGCTGGATAAGGAGCTACCGGGCTATTCGCAGCGTCACTCCCTCCTCTAAACACGGCACCGTTGTCCGAAAAGATAACATCCTCGGCTTTGATTTTACCTGTATAATCCGCTTTGTTAGGGTCTTTTTGATTATTACGCACTGGAGAAAACACATCTATTAAATACGATTTTTCTAGCAACACCGCCCCGTTTTCTGTTGAAATCGCACCATTACCCACGACGTCAAAATGGTACCCTTTGGCAGCGATCGCTTTGGCCATGTCGGACGTAATTCTTTTTTTAGCTCTGGCCAATCCGGCATCATCCATAACGATGTTATATGCATGAGCATTACCACCGCGCAAACGTGGCATACGGTCTTGAATATCCAGATAGTAATTATGATGCAGCGTCACTTCCAAATCCGCATTGTCGCCTGCCATTTCCGTGGCACCCACCAGATGCGCTTTCTTTTGTCCTGCTGCAATATCAATGATATCTTCTTTACTCATGCCCACTGCACTGCTTCTCAAATAAGCGTACATAGGATAGGAGGACCTATCTGCTTCCATGGCATTGACTTGTTGGGTTACCCAGCTGTTGGAGCTGCGGTCATCTCCTTTGAACAAGGACCAGGAAATCGTAACTCCGTTACTGCCCTTTTTCACATCTACCAGGCCATCATAGGCTTTGTTAAATGTACAATGGTCGATCCATACCTTAGAGCTTGCACCTTCGATGGTAATATAATCCCAGTCATTCTTGTCATAGTTTCCTTTGGTTGCTTCATCCCATTCCCACAGTTCATCAAATTCAAGGTTACGGAAAATCAAATTAGAGCTTCGTTTGATGACAAAACCGGCATGCTTGATTTTCGCACCATTGGCCGAGAAAATCGTAACTCCATTCATATTCTCGATATAGACTTTGCTCACCCCTGTCTTTTTCAGAACAGGATGTGTTTGTACAGGATTGTTGGCGCTAAATGGCATTGCCTTCGCAGCGCTAGGGATTTCATTCCAGCCAAGATCCAGATCGTTCATAATTTCAATCACTTTAACTTTGCTGCCTTTTTTCAGTGCTTCGTTGAGATCCACAGCATTGTACACCTTTTTGTAATTAGTATCAGTATCGGTAATGTTCCCACCACCTGTATTACCATACGAAAAGCCAGTCAAATTATAATTATTTTTGGAGGTTACACCGGGGTCCATCCCTGGAGTTGGTTGTTCTGTACCCGGTGTCGGCTTCACAGGTGGTGTACTTGCATTCCCTTCTGAAGAAGCACCCGATACAATCACATTGTCGAACTGGGCAACTGCTTTAGACGTTACCAGACCCATAGCTCCAGCAGTGAGACTAGTGTCTGTGGCGGACAACTCCAGCTGATCATTAACATACATTTTGATTTCCGAATCGGATAGCTCCAGCTTCACTCTGTACCATGTATTGGTGTCTAGTTTGTATTTTTTATTGGTAGCCAATGTCTTCATAGAGCCTTTAACCTTTTTACGAATCTCAAGGGCTCCGCCTTTCTTATTGTACAACGATGCTGCATAGAAATTGTTTGAATCTGTGTATCTACCTGCCACATATACTCGATTAGAGCCATTAAAATCATTTACATATACATCTGCTTGCACACTATAATTCGTCCATGAGGTATTGCCTTTAACGGAATGGCTTTCGCTTCGACTAGATTGTTGGTATGTAGAACCATTTCCGTCCTTGACCACAGACCAGTTCCCTGAACCTGCAGACCATCCTTGAGCTTCTCCTTGTTCAAAATCATCACTTACCTGTACATTCTCATCAGCCTGTGCATGGCCTAAAAGCGGTAGTGATAAAGACAGTGCCAACGTACTGCTTAACATTACACTTGCACATTTTTTTAACAAACTCGATTTCATATCACAATTCCCTTCTCAATTAGATTCATGAATACTAAATCAAACAGTATATAACGTACTGATGGATGGAATCATATCCACACACCAATGAGGGCCCTAATCGCTATACTCCAATAATTATAGGCACTTAAATAAATATTAAAATATGTCTAATTACTTATCTTTTGTCTTAATTTTTCTATTAATTTTTCGTTCTTTTTCGCGAACACACCAAATGATGTTTCATAAAATCACAAAAAACGAGATTTTTTTATTTTTGAATAAGACATACGGTTGTCATATTGAGAATGGTACATATAAAGGAGTGAGTATCACCCATATCATGTAAAGGAGCGATTAGATGTCTAGCTACGAATATGCTTCCAAATCAGAGTTAAAAGAAGCCATTCATACCTCCTACTTACGGTTTGACAGTGAGTTCCAAGAGATCGACGAAAGCCACAAGGATACTCGAATCGACGAAGTCGATAAAACACCCGCAGAGATGATTGCCTACCAGCTCGGATGGCTTCATCTTGTCATGAGTTGGGACAGAGACGAACGGGAGGGAAAAACCGTCATCATGCCCGCCCCGAATTATAAGTGGAATAGACTAGGCGAACTATACCAATCATTCTACAAGACCTATTCCCACCACTCTCTAAATGAATTACGAGATATGTTCAAGGTGGCTGAGCAAACGTGGCTGGATTGGGTGGACACACTCAGTCATGAAGAACTCTTCACCCAGGGCGTTCACAAGTGGACGGGCACCAATCCGAACTGGCCTATGGCGAGATGGATTCACATCAACTCTGTAGCACCGTTTAAAACATTCAGAGCCAAGATACGGAAATGGAAGAAATACAACGCGCAACAGTGATGAAAAAAAGTGTGCATTGTGCTACAATACTTTAGTTGTATCGGGATACATTTAGGGAAGGGTAAGTGAAACGCCATGCTTATTATTGGTATTGCCGGCGGTACAGGTTCCGGTAAATCGACAGTCGCACGCGCTGTCGTTGAGCGTCTGGGATCTAATAAAGTGACTTTCATATCTCAGGATAACTACTATAAAGACCATTCACATCTGAGTTATGACGAACGTGCTTTGGTCAACTATGATCATCCGTTTGCCTTTGACAACGACTTGCTGATTGAGCATCTCCAATGTCTAAAAAAAGGACAAGCAACTCAAGCGCCCGTGTATGACTTTACGGTTCATGCCCGCTCCACGGACGAGACGGTAGAGCTTTTGCCGAATCATATCGTTATGTTGGAAGGTCTGCACGTACTGTCAGACGAAAAACTCCGCAGCCTGCTTGATATTAAGGTATTTGTGGATACGGATCCTGATGTGCGCATTCTTCGTCGGGTTCTTCGTGATATTGAGGAACGCGGTCGCACCATCCATTCGATCCATGACCACTATTTGACGACGGTTAAGCCAATGCACGAAGCATTTATTGAGCCTTCCAAGAAATACGCCGACCTGATCCTGCCTGAGGGCGGACATAACGAGGTTGGCATTCAACTGCTGTCTATTTTGACTGAAAAATATTTGGCAGGAGATCGGACCTGGGGTACTGTATAAATAATCCCGGTTGTCCAGGCTGTCGAGATCTTCTCGGCAGCCTTTTTTGGTCTTTAATATGCCATTGGAACTAAATTATCTTTGGAATCGCCATGTCGTTTATGTTAGCATGTAAAGATTATATGCTTTAGATTTTAGTTAAAGTTGGAAGCGTTATCAAGTGTGTCTGTCAGATGATCAGGCCCTCGCCTTAATGGCGTCTTTTTTGAATAGATATAATTATGGAGAGTGCTGTCATGAATGAGCTATGCAACATTTTGATTGTAGATGATGAGATATTGGTGCGGCAAGGGATCAAGCATCATTTGTCGTGGGAACAATACGGATTTCGAATTGTAGGTGAGGCCTCCAACGGGAAAGAGGCGCTGGAGCTGATTGAAGCCTTACGTCCTCATATTATCATTACGGATATCGTGATGCCGATCATGGACGGCGAGGAGCTGACACGCATAGTCAGACAGAACTATCCAGATATCGAGGTCATTGTGCTCAGCAGCTACGGCGAGTTTAATTACGTACGCTCCACCTTTCAGCAAGGTGTGGCTGACTATATTTTGAAGCCCAAGCTGGACACAGATGAGCTGCTTCAAGTGCTTCAGCGAACGGCCCGCAAAATCCCATCCATTCAGTATCAAGAAGATGCTGGTGGTAATCAAATTACGATAGACCATGTGATCGAAAAATTGATCTCCGGCTATAGCATAGATTATGACGCTGAACTGCTGAAGCAAGCATTTCCTTATCCCCGTTTTGCGCTCATAGGTATAGAACAGTCGGTACAGCAAGATAAGGGGCGCTCTACTACTACCTCTGCTTCGGACCTATTTTCCAAGCTTACAGATCGGTTAGCCTCTGCTTGTGAACACATGGTTCTGCGACAACTGCCATCTGATGTCTATACAGCTGTTTTTTTAGCCAATTTGGAGCCACGGGAATTAGACGCCTGGATGGCTGCGGTTAGGGAAGTTGCTCAAGAAACGAAGCAGATTGATTCACAGACAGGCTGGGCGGTCAGCCATCTATTTGATGATTTTAACCAGATTAGCAATGTCTATCAGGATGAGCTGCCGAAGCTGCTAAGTTACAGGTTTTATTTCCCAGAAACGGCGCTACTGATGGAAGATGAACTCCCTCAGCCTGTTCAGGTGAATAGTTCGTTTAACCTAAAACAGTTTACGGAAGAGATGAAGCGTGAGCATTTTGATACGGCTTTTCAGGATTTGAGGTCCTATGTAGCCGCCATGTCCGGTAACTATACCTCTACCGCTTTTGAATTCAAATCGCTGCTCGGAAATATCGTGTTCAACATTACAATTTTGCTCGGGAATCAGGGGTATGATATGAAGGAGCTGGATGCGGCGAAATATTCGTATTTCAAAACAATTAATGAAGCTCCTCATGTACATGAAGCCGTGCGGTTGCTGGAGACTTTTTTGGAGGAAGCGAACCGACAGATCCTGGCCAAAACACAGCAAGGAAGTAGTGCAAGCATGAAAAAACTGCTGGAGTATATTGAGGAACATCATGCTGAAACACTCAATTTGACGACCCTTGGGCAATATTTTCATTTTAACCCCTCTTATTTGTCCAGTTATTTTACGGCACACCATACAGAGGGATTTAGCGAGTATCTGAACAAAATCCGGGTTGAGAAGGCTGCTGAATTACTGCGATCGGGGACGCTGCCCATTTCAGATATTAGTAGTACAGTAGGTTATTCGGACCCCAGCTATTTTACTAAAGTGTTCAAAAAAGTGAAGGGCTACTCACCCAGCCAGTACCGCCGGGAGCATCTCCATTAGAGAGCAAGCGCATATCTGCCAGCAGAAAAGAGATTAAATATGAAAAGATATATCCACAAGATCAAATATCAAGGTCTGTTCTTCAAAATCTTTATTGTTATGGTGGTCAGCATCACTGCGGTGTCCTTGCTGACCTCTTTGGTGACGATTCGAATGTCTGAACGACTATTCGCTGAGACATTCAGTATTACGAATGCCAAGGTGCTTAGCCAGATTCAATCCGGCTTTGAATCCTTCAATGACTCTATCGTGAATGCTGTAACCCATGCTTCGGAAAATGGAACCGTCAAAAACTATTTGACTGGCGGCCAATCTGACTCGATTAACTCGGCAAGGATTTACTTTGGTATGGCACAGCAAATGAAGCAAATTAAATCGAACGTCGATGCTTATGATGTCGGTGTCGCTGTAACAGGGATGAACGGTCGGAGCTTTTACTCCGACTCGTCCTATTGGCCTGTAACTGCGGAACAGCTTAAGAGCAGTGCCATTACAGCCCGAAGCGTGGCACGACCAGCACAGCTTATGTATCAAATGGATACGGAGTTGTTTCATCAACAAATGAATAGCACTGCACAGAAGCCAACTCCCTATATTATTGCCTCCAAAGTATTTATGGAGCGAACGAGCGGCACCATGTACGGTATGATCTACATCGCTATCCGAGAGCCGGAATTTCGGCGTTTTTATAACAATTTCACGAGTAATGGTAATGATGTGCTGATTTTGGACAAATCAGGACTGATTGTATCAAGCAACCGCCAGGACCTGATCGGACAACGCTCCAGTGAACTGCTGGGCTATGCCACCAAAATCAATGAACAGGGACTGAACTATATTAATGCAGATGTGATGAATAAGGAGAGTATCGTTCTTTCCAACTATATTCCTTCATTTGATTTTTATCTGGTGAACATGATCGATAGACAAACGGCGGTTGGGCAAATTATTGACGTTAAATCTGTTGTATGGATCTGTATCGCCATCGTACTGATTGCTTTGGTGATTGTTTTCCTCATTTCCCGTCGCCTGATCCGTTCACTGACTCGGCTGGTCAAGCAAATGTCGACGATACGCGAGAAAAATTTTGATAATTATATCCCGGTCACAGGCAGCTACGAGGTCAGACAATTAAGTCATGCTTACAACTACATGCTCGATGAACTAAATGATTATATTCATAAGCTTTTAGAAACGCAAAAAGGCCAACGAAATGCAGAGCTTGCTGCACTACAACGGCAGATCAATCCACATTTTCTGTACAATACATTGGCTTCCATCAAAATGCTAGTGCTCAAAGGAAACAAGGAAACCGCCGCCGAGACGATTAATGCGCTCATTTCCCTGCTGCAAAATACAATCAGCAATGTGAGCGAAACGATCACCATCGAGCAGGAAATGGACAACATGCAAAATTATGTATTTATTAATCATGTACGTTACGGGCAGCGGGTACAAGTGAATTATTTTGTATCCCCCGATTGTCTGGAGTACCATGTGCCCAAGCTCATCATTCAGCCTTTTATCGAAAACTCCTTTTTCCATGCCTTTAATGAGAAAAATGCAGGGCACATCTATATATTGGTGTCCAAAACAGAGGATACATTGATCTGTGAGGTGGTCGACGATGGAGACGGTATGGATTTGGATGGGCATACAGCGCAGGACGGACTGCCGAATCCTAAGAGCAAACGCCAACTATTTACGGGCATCGGCATCCAGAATGTTCACAATCGCATTACCCTTCTGTATGGAGAAGATTATGGAGTGACCATCTCCAGCAAGAAGGGCGAAGGCACCAAAGTTAGAATGACCCTACCACTGATCATAAAACCCGCCCCTCCTACCTCATAAAAAATATAGGCTGAACTAAACAAGAAGGTGAAACAAGAACGGAGCGGGCGGAATGACGCTTCGTGAAGAACTTTAGTTCAGTCTATAAAAAGTACCTAAAACTAAAGAAAGTACAAATGTAAGCGGTGCCTTTTTAGATAAATCATAATAATAAGACCAATCTGTATAAAGATATTCCTAACTGCCAGCAAAGCAAGGATGATAAACTAAATTTATAAACAAGGTAACCGCTTTCAAAAGAAGTTTTACATCATGGTTAGCAACATATAAAAAAAGAGTAGGGGTTGAATAAAATGAAAAAAATGTCTTTCCTTCTGCTGATTGCAAGCTTGATCTTGCTCTCCGCATGCTCCAGCAATTCTGAAAAAGCAGCTACGACTACAGATTCAGGCAAGAAAGAAATCACAGTTTGGGCTTGGGACCCGAACTTTAATATCGCAGCCCTGAAGCTGGCAAAAGATCGCTATGTTGCCAAACATCCAGATGTAACCGTAAACATTGTTGAATATGCTCAAAACGATATCGTACAAAAAATGAATGCCGGCCTCAACTCCGGTTCTACTAAAGGATTGCCGAACGTGGTTCTAATTGAGGATTACCGGGCACAGAACTTCCTGCAAGCCTATCCCGATTCTTTCCATGATATGACTAATTCGATCAAAGCATCCGACTTCGCGGATTATAAAATCGGGCCAACCAGCTACAACGGCAAGCAGTATGGAGTTCCATTTGACTCCGGCGTTATGGGATTGTATGTAAGAACGGATTATCTGGAACAAGCCGGCTACAAAGTAGCGGACTTGACCAATATTGATTGGGACAAATTTATTGAAATCGGTAAAGCTGTAAAACAAAAAACAGGCAAAGATATGCTGACTCAAGATCCGAATGACCTGGGTCTGATCCGTGGCATGATCCAAACTGCAGGTTCTTGGTACCTGAAAGAAGACGGTAAAACACCAAACCTGGCTGGTAATCCAGCTCTAAAAGAAGCACTCTTGACGTACAAATCCTTGTTCGACGCTAACATTGTTAAAATGAATGCCGACTGGAGTCAATTCTTGGCCGCGTTCAACAGCGGTGCAGTTGCCTCCGTACCTACAGGTAACTGGATTACGCCTTCGATTAAAGCTGAAGCTTCGCAATCCGGTAAATGGGCTGTAGTTCCTTTCCCTAAACTGAAAAATATACCTGAATCCGTTAATGCTTCCAGCCTCGGCGGCAGCTCCTGGTATGTCCTCAACTCGGACGGTCAAGATACCGCTGCTGATTTTCTGAAAGAAACATTCGGTTCAGATCCAGAGCTGTATCAAGATATGCTGAGCAAAATCGGAATTGTCGGTTCATTGAACGCTGCTTCCAGCGGTAAAGCTTATGACGTGGAAGATGCTTACTTCGGTGGCGACAAAGTGTATAAGAAGTTTGCTGATTGGACTAAACAAGTTCCAAAAGTCAATTATGGCCTGCACACTTATGCCATTGAGGACATCATGACCGTTGAAATTCAAAACTACCTGAACGGGAAAGATGTAGACACAGTTCTGAAGGACGCTCAAGGACAAGCGGAAGCACAGCTTAAATAAGACAGTCCATCTAGCCAAGGCTAAACAATAAAACGATAAGCACTTAAAACCTTGGGCTTGCGAGTTCAAGGTTTTATTGCTGCATAGGGAGTTGAAATGGTATGAAGACAGCCGCGCCCAAAATGACTACAACACGTCTCAAAGCAGGTATGACAGGATGGTTGTTCATATCCATCGCAGTGATCATGATTGCCGCTTTTTATTTCTATCCGATGATTCAGGCGCTGATCTTATCCTTTAAAACGGGTACAGGGTCTAATCTGAGTTTTAACGGCATTGATAACTATAAGCGCCTGTTCACCGACAAAATGTTCATCACCGCCGTAAAGAATACGTTTATCTACTTAATTTTCCAGGTACCTTTAATGGTCATTCTGGCTCTGTTCATTTCCGTATTGTTGAACGATAAAAACCTGAAGTTCAAGGGCTTTTTCCGCACCGCCATCTTCTTGCCGTGTATCACATCTCTTGTAGCCTATTCGGTTGTTTTCAAGTATCTGTTCTCATCTGACGGTTTGGTAAACTCCTTGTTGCTGAATCTGCATGTGATTGGTACGCCAATCCAATGGATTACAGATCCCTTCTGGGCCAAAGTAACAATTATTATCGCGATCACATGGCGCTGGACCGGGTACAACATGATCTTTTATCTGTCGGGTCTTCAGAACATTGACAGCTCTATCTACGAAGCAGCCCGCATTGACGGAGCTTCCCCGATTCGGCAGTTTTTCAGCATTACCGTTCCACTGCTTAAGCCGATTATACTGTTCACCTCGATTACATCGACGATTGGTACACTCCAGCTCTTCGATGAAATTATGAATATTACGAAGGGTGGGCCCGGTAACGCGACATCTTCTATTTCGCAATATATCTATAATCTGTCCTTCAAGTATTCATCCGACTTTGGTTATGCGGCGACCGTATCTTATTCCATCGTCATTATGATCATTATCTTGTCGATTATCCAGTTTAAAGTGGCAGGTGAGAAAAAATGATGAAAACAAAAAGAGCATTTACGTACGCCTTTCTGATTCTTGTATCATTCATTTCGATTTTCCCGTTCCTGTGGATGCTATCCAGCTCCACGAACCTGTCAGTCGATGTGACCAAAGGCAAGCTTCTGCCTGGCTCCCATCTGATGGATAACATGCACAATCTGCTGGAACAAGTAGACATCGTTACTGCACTCAGTAATTCTGCAAAGGTTTCCATCTCAACGACGTTGCTAGCTATGCTCATTGCATCACTGGCTGGCTATGGCTTTGAAATTTACAGAAGCAAAGCGAAAGACGTTGTCTTCAATATCCTGCTGATGTCGATGATGATTCCGTTTGCGGCAATCATGATCCCGCTTTACCGGATGTTCGGCAGCATTTCTAATGTCATACCATGGATCGGCATTGATACGCTCTCTTCTGTCGTTATTCCGACTGTAACTACGGCGTTCCTGATCTTCTTTTTCCGTCAAAGCACCAAGATGTTTCCCAAGGATCTGCTGGAAGCTGGCCGGATGGATGGATTATCCGAGCTGGGTCTGTTCTTCCGGGTGTATATGCCTACGATGAAAACAACCTATGCCGCTGCCGCAATCATCACGTTCATGTCCAGCTGGAACAACTACCTCTGGCCTCTGATTGTACTGCAAACGCCAGAAAATCAAACCATCCCGCTGTTGATCTCGAACCTCGGCTCCAGCTATGCACCGGACTACGGCGTTATCATGATCGCCATTGTCCTGTCCACATTGCCGACTGCACTGGTATTCTTCCTAATGCAGAAGCACTTTGTCGCAGGTATGGTCGGCTCGGTAAAATAATAGATTTGTGTGTACGGTCTTCATTCAATTTAAAAATAAGGAGTGTTCGCCTTGACCATTCATACCCCTAGTCTGGACTGGCTCACCGATGTGACCAAGTTCGCGGTAAATCGCTTGCCTGCCTATTCCGACCATAAGTATTACGCCACGCTTCAGGAAGCAGAGCACCAGGCCGATATGGCCTGGCGTCACAGCCTGAATGGGAGCTGGAAGTTCAACTATGCGACGAATCCGGCCACTCGCCCAGTAGAATTCTATGCCCCTGACTTTGAGTATGGCGGCTGGAGCGATATTCAGGTACCAGGTCATATTCAGACACAAGGCTTCGGCCAAATGCAGTACGCCAATACGATGTACCCGTGGGACGGACATTCGGACGTTCGTCCACCCCATATTCCAGAAGACCACAATCCGGTCGGTAGCTATATCAAAAGATTTGTTTTGCCCGAAAATATGGCTTCTGACGCGCAACCTGTGTTCATCTCTTTTCAAGGTGTCGAGTCGGCCTTCTATGTATGGCTAAACGGACAATTTGTCGGTTACAGCGAGGACAGTTTTACACCGTCTGACTTTGAGCTAACACCCTACCTGCAAGCTGGTGAAAACAAGCTGGCGGTAGAGGTATATCAAAGAAGTACAGGAGCTTGGCTGGAGGATCAGGATTTTTGGCGTTTTTCCGGCATTTTCAGAGACGTATATCTATACACGATCCCTACTGTTCACGTACGCGACCTGCATGCCAAGGCGGATCTGGATGCTACCTACACGCAGGGCCTGCTGGAATTGAAACTGACTTTGGAACAACCGGCAACGGCCCATACAACTGTCGATGTGAAGGATGCCGCCGGTCATGTCGTAGCTTGTTTAAAAGCTGACTTTACAGACGGCATCGCCTCGCTGTCGGCAACCTTGGAGCAAGTAGAGCGCTGGAGCGCGGAGAAACCTTATTTGTACACGTTGTTCATTCAAATTTATGATGCTGATGGATCACTTGTCGAGGTGATCCCACAAAAGGTCGGCTTCCGCAAATTCGAGATGGTCAACAAGGTCATGCATCTGAACGGCAAGCGCATCGTCTTTAAAGGTGTGAACCGTCATGAATTTAACGCTCGTACCGGACGTGCGATTTCCCGTGAAGATATGCTGTGGGATATTCGGACACTCAAGCAGAACAATATGAACGCTGTCCGTACCTCTCATTACCCGAATCAGACACTGTGGTATGAGCTCTGCGATGAATACGGGATATACGTGATTGACGAAATGAACTTGGAAACACACGGTTCCTGGCAAAAACTCGGCGCAGTCGAGCCTTCGTGGAATATTCCGGCCAATCTGCCGGAGTGGCAGGATATCGTTATGGATCGCGCCATTTCCATGCTGGAACGGGACAAAAACCATGCATCCATTCTGATCTGGTCTTGCGGAAATGAGTCGTATGCAGGTGAAGTGCTGCGCAATGTCGCTAACTATTTCCGGTCCACCGATCCGAGCCGTCTGGTACACTACGAAGGCGTGTTTCACAATCGTACGTACGATGATACCAGCGATATGGAGAGCCGGATGTACGCCAAGCCCGCAGATATTGAGCAATACTTAAACGATAATCCACAAAAGCCGTATATCAGTTGCGAATACATGCATGCAATGGGCAATTCCGTAGGCGGCATGCACAAGTATACCGAGCTGGAGAACAAATATGAGCTGTATCAGGGCGGTTTTATTTGGGATTATATCGATCAGGCGGTTATGAAAAAAGATCGCTACGGACGCGAGTACCTGGCGATCGGCGGCGACTTTGACGACCGTCCAACAGACTATGGTTTCTGTACAGACGGAATTGTCTATGCAGACCGGAAGGTTTCACCGAAGATGCAGGAGGTCAAATTCCTGTACCAAAATCTGAAGCTCATCCCGGATACCAAAGGTGTGACCATTCGCAACGAAAACCTGTTCGAGGGTACAGGAGACTATGAACTGGTATACAGCCTGCTGCATGAAGGTCAAGAGATCGCGCGAAATGTGAGTCATGTGGATGTGGCGGCTCAGACCGAAGCCTATATTCCATTGACGTTCCCAAGCACAGACGAGAAGCCTGGGGAATATGTCATTCACACGGCGCTTGTATTGAAGGAAGCGACGCTCTGGGCTGAGGCTGGGCATGAAGTGGCCTTTGGGCAACATATTTTCATTGTGGAAGATCCAAATCCGCTGAAAGCTCCAATAGCTGGAGCCCTACGAGTGGTGCATGGTGATGTAAATATTGGCGTTTACGGTACAGATTTCACCATCATGTTCTCCAAAGGAGCAGGCAGCCTGACTTCACTTCGCTACGCTGGACGTGAGATGATCGCTACGCCTCCTGCCCCGCTGTTCTGGCGAGCGACCACAGACAATGATCGGGGAACGGCACTGGGTTTTGAAGCTGGTGGTTGGTTCGCCGCAAGCCTGACGCGTAAATGTGTGGATATCGAGGTTACGGAAGAGCAGACAGACCGTGTGACCATTACGTTCCGCTACACCCTAAGCATTCATGCTGACGTACAGGTAACGGTAACCTACACCGTCCTGGCGGATGGCAGTTTGAACGTAAAATCCACCTATGAAGGTGTATCAGGGCTGCCTAACCTGCCGATCTTTGCCCTTTCGTTCAAGGTTCCAGCGGACTATCGCCATCTGGACTGGTATGCGATGGGACCGGAGGAAAATTACATCGACCGAGCCTTTGGTGCTAGACTCGGCGTATTCCGTAACGAAGCTGCGGATAATGTGTCCGGGTATGTCGTGTCACAGGAATCCGGCAACCGTACAGGCGTGCGCCGGGTCGATATTACCGACGACTCCCAGCGAGGCATTCGCATTACCGCACCTGCTACCGCACCAGTGGAATGCAATATTTCACCGTATACAGCGTTTGAGCTGGAAAGTGCAGGCCATCTGTATGAACTGCCCAATGTGTATTACACCGTTGTCACCGTAGCTGGCAAGCAAATGGGCGTAGGCGGCGACGACAGCTGGGGAGCCCCGGTACATGAGGAATATCAAATTCCGGCCGATCAAAAGTTGGAATTCGAGTTTACCGTGCAGCGGATATAAATAAACTCTCCGTATAGACAAGTATATGTAATAAAAGCCCTTCCGCTGCTTCCCCTGATGGAAAGCCGGAAGGGCTTTAGTATTTACGTACCAAATAGTTGTACTTATCCTAATCGTATGGACTACTCATCCTAAATTGACCTTACCTGTAGAATAAGCGGTGAACGCCCTATCTATTTCAAAACAACTTCAATATTACGTCCAGGATCGCTGTACTTGTAGAGGCCAGGATTTAGTTCCAATTTTCCGTCTAATTCAATATCTTTATAACGGTCAACATTAACTCCTGTGGATACCATACCCTTCGCAATGATCTCAGGTACTACTTCTTTGCCGTTAATTCGCATCGTTGTTTGGTTGACACCTTTGAAGCCAGGGGAACCGGATTTCGATTCGACAATCAAATCTTTTCCCTCTGTATAGTATGTGAAATCAATTTGATAACCGTCTACATTAAGCTCAGCGAACTGTTTTTCTTCTTTGGGTTTATGAAGAGAAATCCAATTCTTGGAAGTATCACGTTTCTGGATGACAGCATCTTTCAATATAAGTTTCATTGGAACATCAGACCAGTCCTTATACCACTCTGAGGATTCAAATTGATATAAGTGTTGATAATTTTCAGGACCAGCCCCTTTAAGATTCCATCCTCCGTTAATTTTTTTATCACCTATAACCAACTGAGCCGTTTTATAATGGACATTTCCTTTTTTAAGTGAATCACGCTCTGTTACTAGAATTTCAATATCCAAGGGGGTAATAATCAGTTGGTCTAAGGTAGCGCCTGTATTTTCTTGGAATTCAGCGCTGCTATGCAGCTTCTTAGAATAAATCGCTTCACTTGCTTTTTTTCCATCCGCTTCAAATTCGAACTTCCAAGTACCTTCAATTCGTTTTGCTTCCTCAATGTAACAGAAATGAAGGTTTGCCTTTCTCCAATCTTGTGCAGTCATGTTGAATACCTGCTCAATATGCAACTCTGGGCTGTCACTAGGTAGAATGGTTGGGATGGCGTCTATTTCTTTGTCACCCACTTTCATTACCAAATGCGGGTTCCCACGTCCTAAATCGGATGGAGCTGCAGCAACTCTAAAGCGGACAACAGTCTTGTTATTGGTTTGTCGAACGGATTCTATATATATGTTAGGATACTGCTTGGTCCCCGTAACGAGGGTATCCCCAGCTTGATGATTCGTCTTTAAAGGAATATCCTGATTACGATAAAAAATTAGATTCTGTGCCTCAAGTGTATAATCTTTTTTACGATCCTTTAATGTATCAACAGTTTCATAAATGCCTAGGAGTTTCTTGCTTTTAGGATCGTAATTCAAATATCCGTGTGCTCGTTCCTTGTTATTAGAATTGCTAGTTACCATAGTTTTCTCTATAGCAAACCCAATATAACTGCTTGGGTCGGTTCCCGGATCCAGAGAGATGAGCATTTTCATTTTTTCGCCATCTGTTACAACACCATTCAAATTCATCGTAATGCCTGCATTGGTTGCTTTTAGATCATACCGCTGGCCAATACCATTATTTATCGCATTGGTTACACTACGTCCGCCTATTCTATCCCAATTGATAGTCACACTAGCGAATACAGGGATGGCAATGAGCAGAAAACATGAGAATACAATACTCGCAGGAACAATTTTTGTTCTATGCATAGGTGCTTCCTGTGACTGTTGCAGAGTTGCTTTTCGTTTGGTTGCTTCCTGTTCTATATTTACCCACATTGCATCATATTCGGGTTGAGGAATGTGCTGTTCTTTCTCAAAATACCGACTCACTGCTATTCATCTCCTTTACTTGGGATACCACCATTTTTTTTAGCAGTTTAAGCCCTCGATTTAATCTGGATTTAGCTGTTCCTTCGGGTATATTTATAACTCTAGAGATCTCCGGCACAGTCAATTCGTTTACATAACGAAGGACCACGACCATTCGAATTTTATCTGGAAGCTTGTTATATAGCTGGTGTAGCTCTGTCTTAGTTTCTCGATGATATAAGCTCTCTTCTACCGGATTAAATGAATGAGGACGTGACAATAAAAAAGTTCGTATTTCCTTCATCAGCCCAGTTTTTCGCCTTCTAAGCACATTGCTGCACTCATTGGAAGCAATTCGTAAAATCCATGATTTAAGATTTTGTACTTTGGACCTGTCGGCCAAGATTGCTTTGACAAATACCTCCTGGCAAACATCTTCTGCATCTGCTTGATTTTGCATCAGATAATAACAAAAATAATATATCTGTTCCTTATATAGTTCAAACAGCTCTCGATCAGTCATATACGTGCACCTCCCTTGTTGTGGTCTCATCTATTAAGACTATTAACGGAGTACAATCGTTCATTTACATCGAAAAAAGGCAGTCCTATATAGGACCACCTATTATTGATCGTTCAATTCCCAACGCTCGGATACTGTGCCACATGCTCAATTCACTTCTTTTATCAATCAAAAAAACACCCTGCTCTAACCCCTGTCATTAGCCTCCAAAATAAACATGAGTCTGGCGACCCGACTAGCTTGTAGCCAGATTAACATATGTTCGCGAGAAATCAAGGTTCTTCAAGTCCCTTTGATCTATAAAAAACTCCAAATACCCTGCGTCCCACCAGCACATACCGACCTCATTCAAGGATGATACAGAGAGCAAAACATGCCAATTTTCCGAAGCTTGATCGTGCTTTTCCCGATTCGCCTGGTATTCTTGCAACTGAGGCAGCACTTCGGATCGTAAATGCTCCGCATACTCCGTACTTCCCCTATGCATAGCTTGCTCGGCTTCCTTATGGATCTGATTCTCACTCTTATGCCAATTAAACAGAAGACCCTTTAGCCCGTTACGGCACAGATAAGCATCCCGACGAGTGTTCCCGGCAAAAGACTGATGCTGTCCCCACACCGTGTCGCTATGTTCATATAAAAGCTCATAAAGCTCTTCGTACTGATCTAATAGAATATCTCCTAGCTCACCCTCCGATGGTAGCGTCAGGATCGGATGAAAAGAAATTGCATACGCAGTGAAATCCCGTTGATCCGCCGACACCTCTACGCACCCAGCGGGCGGTAATGTTTTCTGCAAAGCACTGCTGTCGCCGTGATAATAAAAGATTTTATGCTCAATATCGTAAGCTGGCTCATCCAGCCCAAGAAAAAAGTATAGTATACCTTGATGAGGCAATCCCTCAAATGGTAAAAAAGGCAACTCGCTTAAATTGATCTGAGCAATAAACGTATAGTATTCTCCATCTGAATTACACGGCCACTCGATCGAAGGAGGTAAATCTGGATAGCCGGCGATCCGACTATTTCCAACGTGTTCATAGTTTTCCTCATGCTCTAGCTGAAATTGTATAGCAGCTTCGGCTTCCTGATAGATCTCTTCTTTTAACTCATCATCAAGTGAATGCTCTTCGAGTATTCGAGTCAGTTCTTCCTTTAATGGTGGTTGCAGCATCTCACTCGCCCCTTTTGATAAAGTATTATGTATTGATTGCTCTCATTCAATCTCTCTTAAATCAGATTATCAAATTATAGTCTGATAAGCTATGCTGCCGTGAAGCGGAAATGGACTAGACATTGTTCATAAATGTTTTATGATAGGCATTCCGATACTGTGAAGGAGTCATATGTACTCTCTTTTTAAACAACCGCATAAAATACTTCTCATCCGTGTATCCTGCTTCTTCCGCTACCTGCTTAATGCTCATATCTGTACGGGAAATCAATTCCTTAGCTTTGTTGATTCGAATACTGTGAATGAACTCCAATGGACGCATGCCCGTATTCTGCATGAACAAACGGGATATATAATCCTTATTGTAATTGAACTTCTGAGCCAAATCGGTCACGGTCAGCGGTTCTCCAGCATGAATTCGAGTCCACTCAATAATTTTGTTCATACTCACATTCCCCTGTGAATGAACAGGATTGGAGATCAAACGACTGAGGGCCAGTTCGGATATCTCGATCAGCAGTGAGGTGAACAAATAATTAGCACTGTGATACGTAAGATAATGCGAGTTGGCGACATGCAAGATTTGATTGACGATAATATGAATCCGATCTCCGTTATCTGCCTGTACACTTTGTGGCAAATAGATATCGCGTATCACGCCATGACGCTGTACAAGCCCGTCCATTGCACTTGTTTCCTGCTTTATTTCCTCACTAGATAATACATTCGGGGTCGCAGGTACATCGAAATGAAACCAATAAAATTTAACCCCAGGCAACGATTCCCGGTATCCTCGATGCGTACGACCGGGGTACAGCAATAGAATATCTCCTTCCCCTACTTCAAAATCCTCCTCTTCCTCCCGTATATATACCGTCTCTTGGACACCAAGGATCAGCTCAAAGTTCTCAATGGAACGGCTCATATGCTTCCATGGCACCTCGGAAACGAACTCGCCTGCCGAGATCAGTTGGATCGGAGCATCTACATTCACTTTCAGATAGGTCATGTTATCGCCTCTTTAGATTCATGTTCGGATTTGTCCACCTATTGTATGGTTAAGCTACTGACATACCGCGGTTGCAATGCTAATGTAGTGGAGAAATATACACTTTCATCTTAGCTAAGGAGCGATGATTTTGAAAGCACAAGCTTTTGACTTGCATAAAGTAAGCATTGATTCCGGCCCACTTTACCACGCTATGGAGCTGAATACGACCTATCTGCTGAGTTTGGAACCTGACCGTTTATTGTCACGTTTTCGTGAATATGCGGGATTGGAGCCCAAAGCGGCTCATTATGAGGGCTGGGAGGCACGCGGCATCAGTGGACATACACTTGGTCACTACCTGTCTGGTTGTGCACTAATGTTTGCCTCCACAGGCGACAAAAGACTACTGGAACGAGTAAACTATGTGATCGACGAGTTGGAAATATGCCAAAATAGTCATGGAAACGGATACATTTCCGGCATCCCGCGTGGGAAAGAGATTTTTGAAGAAGTCAAAGCCGGAGATATTCGTTCCCAGGGCTTTGATCTTAACGGAGGCTGGGTTCCGCTATATACAATGCACAAGCTCTTCGCAGGCCTGCGTGATGCTCACCTGCTCGCTCATCATCCCAAGGCTTTAGCGATGGAAATCAAACTCGGCGACTGGCTGGAGGATGTATTCCAAGGACTGAGCGATGAGCAGGTGCAACAGGTACTCCATTGCGAGTTTGGCGGTATGAACGAGGTGCTGACCGATCTGGCGGAACATTCCGGAGAAAAACGCTTTTTGAACCTGGCGGAACGCTTTTATCATGGAGAGGTGCTGAATGATCTGGCAGACAGTCGCGATACGCTGGCAGGACGACATGCTAATACGCAAATTCCTAAGATCATCGGTGCAGCACGGCAGTTCGAAGTGACATGCAAACCTCTATATGCGGACCTTTCCCGATTTTTCTGGGATCGGGTGGTTCACAAGCATTCCTACGTAATCGGCGGCAATAGCTATAATGAACATTTTGGCGAACCCGGCAAGCTGAATGATCGTTTGGGCGAAGGCACCTGTGAAACCTGCAACACCTACAATATGCTGAAATTAACAAGACATATGTTCGAATGGGACGCGTACGCAGCCTATGCCGACTACTATGAACGAGCAATGTTCAATCATATTCTGGCTTCACAGCAGCCTGTAGATGGACGTGTATGCTATTTTGTATCGCTGGAAATGGGAGGACACAAGTCCTTCAATTCTCAATATGAGGATTTTACATGCTGTGTCGGGTCCGGTATGGAGAGTCACTCTATGTACGGCACGGCGATTTATTTTCACACGGCAAACACAATCTATGTCAACCAATATGTCCCTTCTACCGTGACATGGGATGAGATGAACATACAGCTCAAACAAGAAACCCTCTTTCCGCAAAATGGGCGTGGAACGCTTCATCTCATAAGCAAGGAGCCCAAGTTCTTCACGATCAAACTAAGATGCCCGCACTGGGCGGAGCAGGGGATGGAGATTAAAATCAACGGAGAAGAGTATGCCGCTGAAGCTTGTCCTACCAGCTATATTGTAATTGAACGGGAATGGAAAGATGGAGATACGGTCGAATACGATATTCCTATGACAGTAAGAGTTGAGGAAATGCCGGATAATCCGCGTCGGATTGCATTCATGTACGGCCCACTTGTGCTGGCTGGAGATCTGGGTCCTGTTGTACAGGAGTCCAACGAGGAACGTCTGCTGGCATCTGTTCTGATTGGATCGGCCGATTCCCTGACAACCAAGCTGATTGCTGATGAGAAGGAGCCGAATACATTCCATCTAAACGACCTGGGCTATATCGGAGACTTGCAGCTTCGTCCGTTTTATCAGATATATGATCGTTCTTATACCGTCTACTGGGATCTCTTTTCCAAGGAGGAATGGGTATCAACAGAGGCAGAATACCGTACCGCGTTAGCGTACCAGCTAGAGTTGGAACGACTTACAGTGGATGTTGTGCAGCCTGCCGAAATGCAGCCTGAACGGGATCATGCCTTCACTGGAGAGCACGTTGGCCTGGGGTCCATTTATAATCGCAAATATCGCGACACATGGTCTGGGGGCTGGTTCTCTTTTGTCATGAAGGTGCTCCCTGATGAGCCAGTCCAATTAGCAGTGACCTATCTGAAGGACTCCGAACGCTCTCATCGTGACTTTGACATCACTGCCGATGGTCAGAATTTAGGAGAAGGCAAGCTGGAATCCGAGGAAATGAATAAGTTCGAGACGTTTATCTATGATCTGCCTCTGTCTGTGACGAATCAAAAGAATGAAGTTACGATTCGATTCACAGCCCAGCCACAAGGGAAGGTGGCAAAAGTTGCTGGATTGCGAGTGATCAAAAGTCATCTATAGCACCATTCCGTAGCACTTTCCCGCCTATATAACAACAAGCAGACGCTTCTATAAGCTGTCTGCTTGTTCTGCTTACCACCTTATAATTTGAATCATCGTTATTGCTTCAGGTTCACTTTACATCATGTTCATTTCACGGAAACTGTCTCTAATCTTGCGCAGCTCTTGCTGTGCCCTGCTGTATCGCGAGGCGTAGGTCCAGGCAAGCACCTGATGATAATGCGAGGGTGTTTCAATTGTGGTCACGTTATACATGGCCAGATTCCCGTCTATTTCTCCTTTTAGGGTAAACTCAATGGCAGGATATCCGTTCACCACCATATCTGAAGCGGTCCCCAATTCAGGGTCCGTAATTCCTGACACCAAATGATCCTCAATGATTCCTTTATATTCTTGAAGGGTCATACTGCTGTCAAAGTCGCTTTTCGGTTCAGACAATACAATCAAATATCTATCGGTAAATTCATTTTTAATGGAAATATCCGCTTCCTCATTAATCCTATTATCTCGTGACCAATTCCACGGAGCCGTAACTGCAAACTGATTATCCTTACTGGTAAATACCTCAGGCTTCACGATTTGAGTAATGAGCGTAGAAATTAAGGATACAGCCAAGACAATCGAAGTGATCGTCATCAGGATGATTGCTCCTGCAATAATCCCGGTTTTCTTTTTGCTCACCTTCCCCAAATCCCGTGTCCTAACTACATATGTATTGGCGGCCATATCTCCAATTCGTTGTTTCCGAGGTGTCACCAGCACACATATACCGGCGGGCAGCCCCCAGAAAAGCAGCGGGTTCGTATCCACCAGATGTATGAGCGTACGGATCAACGATTTAATCATGCCTGGCGGCATTCCTTCTCCATTCACGACCTGAATGCGAAGTACAAACTTGCCCAGCGTATAGCCTGTAAGTCCTTCCAGCAACAGATAATAGCAGAAAGAGCCAATCAAGAAGAGTATCACTACCATACCCATATTTGGGATTTCCGCTTCAGCTACTTTTTTCGCTATAAAATAGACAAGCCCACCATACCCAAAGACGATAAGAATGAAGTCAATCATCCAGGCGGCCCATCTCCTGAAAAAGATAGAGGCTCCGTATGTTTCTGATAATACCGCCATCCTATCTGGTTCTCGTCGTTGATAACCGCCATTCCTCACAAATTCTCCCGGAGCTACTGTAGATGGATTTTTCGATAAATTATGTTCTTCCAAATGATACACCCCTGATGTCAATTTAATCCCAGTTAAGTATAACATCCTTTTTCATCCAGTGGAGCAATCCTGACAGCGCACTGGAGTAAACCGAGTCCCGCCGATGAACAAACCACACCTCTAATTTACGATATGTTTCGGGTAAACGATGCGAAGCAATACTTCCCTCCTTCTTCGCCTTTACAATTGACGAGTGTGGCAGCATGGACACCCCCAGACCAGAGGCTACACCGCCTAAAATGACTTCCAATGTTCCGAATTCCATAATCTGATACGCATCCACACCTGCATCGCTCAGAAAACTTTCCGCTCTTGCCCGATGTGTGCAGCCTACATCGAAGAACAGCATAGGCTTGGCAAGCAACTTGCTCATATCACTTTCTCCCGGTTCCGAAATAAGCACCAACTCCTCTTCAAACGCCGCAACATGCTCTATATTCGGATCATCGACAGGGCCATAGACGAATGCCCCATCTAATTCGTAATTTAATACCTTTTGTACAAGGGCATGCGTCCCCCCGGTCATCAGCGATAGCTGCACATTAGGGTATTCAGCGTAATATCCCGTCAATAAAGTCGTTAGATGCGTAACCGCAGTCGTCTCAATCGAGCCCAATCGCAGTGGTCCCGCAGGCTGGTCCGAATATTGAGTAGACTTCTCTGCCTCGTCGAGCAAAATCAATATGGATTCCGCATACTCCAGCAGATTCTCTCCTGCCGACGTTAGTGTCATTCCGCGATTAGATCTGCGAAATAGCGGTACGTTCAATTGTGCCTCAAGCTGCTGAATCCGTGAGGTCACATTGGACTGTACATAGTTCAACACTTGCGCAGCCCTTGTGATACTACCCTCGCGAGCAACCGCCCGAAAAATTTTCAAATCACTGCTTTCCATATATACATCACCTGCTTGGTATGATCATTTATGATACTGACGTTCGATTTTGTTCATTTTACCGGATGCTTGCCGCTCTGTACAATTCAAAGTACATGCAAATGCATCTAAAATCGACCACAGGAGGTATTAAAATGAAAGCTGTAATACATACCGACAAACACGGCCTTGAGGGCCTGATGTATAAGGACGTTACGGACAGACAGCCGGGGCACAGCGAAGTGAAGGTCAGACTCAAAGCCGCAGGCTTGAACCATCGGGATCTGTTCCTCATGGCGGATCGAACCGCCAACGATGGTCCACTCATTCTCGGATCGGATGGAGCAGGCGTGATCGAGGCTGTGGGCGCTGGCGTCCCAACTTCACTGGTAGGCACTGACGTAATCATCAATCCATGTATCGGATGGGAGAAGACGCACCACGTTCCCTTGATTCCTGCCATTCTGGGTGTTCCTTCAGACGGGACATTGGCCGAATCGGTTATCATTCCCGTTCAAAATGCCGTCAGCAAGCCAGCTTACCTGTCCTGGGAAGAAGCAGGGGTACTGCCTTTGTCTGCCTTGACCGCTTACCGCGCTCTCTTCACTAGAGGCCAATTACAGCAGGGTGACCATGTCCTCATTCCCGGTATTGGCGGCGGTGTAGCCACGTATGCCATGCTAATGGCTTTAGCGGCGGGCGCGCGGGTCAGCGTCACATCACGTAGCGAAACAAAAAAACAAGCTGCCCTCGCCCATGGCGCTCATCATGCATTCGACAGTGATAGTGATTGGAAAGAAAGCATGAACGGAGACACCGTGGATCTGATCCTTGACAGCATCGGACCCGCTACGTTCGACAAATATCTGGATGTCATCAAACCGGATGGCCGGATCATTACATTTGGCGCAAGCTCAGGAGATCACATAGAGATTCCGCTGCGTTCTATATTTTTCCCACAGATTAGCATCATCGGTACCTCTATGGGGAGCGGTGAGGAATTCGCAGATATGCTCCAATTCATGGAGCACCATTCCCTTCATCCCATTATAGATAGCGTCTTCCCTCTACAAGATACAGCGCAAGCCTTTTACCGTATGCAGCAGGGAGTGCAGTTAGGCAATATAGGGATCAGAATAGAATAAGGCGTACGTAACCATATGTATCTAGAAAAAAATCCACTACTATAAAATGCCTCATCCCGAGGTCAATTTTATAGTAGTGGACCTATTCAGTCGATCAAACGATGCTGGACCCATTTGTTGCCACGGAAGCGCCAGAGGAAAACGATCCCCCGCACACCCCATTCAATATCCATGGCCAGCCAGACACCAACAATTCCCAAGTTGAACACAATGCCCAAAACATACCCGAGCACTACCCGGCACAACCACATGGACAGCATCGAGGTGAGGGACGTAAATTTGGAATCACCTGCTGCCCTAAGCGCAGAGGGTGTAATAAAGGCGATGGACCAGAGTGGAATCTGGGCCAGCGTATTAATCAGCATGACCATAAAAATGTCATCTACAATTTCAGCAGGTGGATGAAACAACCCCACCATCGGCTTAAACAAAGGCATTAGGATTAGCCCCATTACAATAAACGAACCGGACGACAGCCAAATAAACGATTTGGTAAACTTGCGGGCATCGTGTACATTTCGCCGTCCCATGCATTGACCAACCACGGTCACAATCGTAAGAGCCAAAGCATTCGCAGGAATTTGGAACACGTTAGCTAGGGATGAGCAAATGGCATTCGTCGCCAATGCATTGGTCCCCAGGTTCACAATGAAGATTTGCGTTAAAATTTTACCTCCATTAAAAAACATCTGTTCCGCTGCAAAAGGAAGACCAATAAACAGGATCTTTTTAAGCATGGCTAGATTAAAATAAAGCATATCTCTAAGCTGAACACGCAAGTCGTCATCTACCCTGACCAAATAAATCAACGCGCAGGCAGCCCCTGCATATCTGGACACATTGACTGCAATCGTCATGCCCAGTACACCCATATCTAACAAGTTAATAAATACGACATTCAGCAGCACATACGAAAGGTTCATGATGAGCGAAAGAGCCAGCGACGCCCTCGTCTTGCCGATCCCTCTCAGCGCTCCACATACGGCCTCAACGATCGCAATCCCCACGAAAGACATACAGCTTCCCAGCAGGTACACCTTGCCGTTAGCCAATACATCAGTCGAGGCAGAGCCAAACAGGACGCTTAAAATGGGATTGTACAACAGGATCATAAACAGACTGATACATAAGGCCAGCAAGGAAACGGAGGATATAGTACCGGATGTTGCTTTAGAGACCATAAGATCGTTGCCGCTCCCCTTATACTGCGCTACAACAACCGTACCCCCGGTAGACACTGCCACAAACACATTAATTAGGAAAATATTTAATGAATCAATCATATTTACGGCACTGACCGCCGCCATCCCTGACGAGCTAATCATTGCTGTGTTCACCAAATTAAGACCCACGATAAAAGCCTGATCAATTAGAAGCGGGATAAACAAGGCAATCATCTGCCGATAATCAATAGACTCTCCTGAAAAATGTCTATTCAGAAAGCCATGCGTTCTCATCCTTACACTCAGTTGACTCATATCATCACATTCTTTTTATAAAATTGAAAAAAACCCTTCAACAGAAGAGTCTTTCATGGCGAAAAAATGTATAAAGTTGCAAGGCTAGATGTCTCTGGCTCTTGATTCTGTACACTTTTCTCTACATAGAAGTATCACTCCAAAAGAAAATTCTGTCAATGCGTTTGCTCACATTTGAATAGAAAAAAGGTGAAAAACCTGCTCAGCTCGGTGAACAGGTTTTGAAACAGGATTACACCATCCCTAGGTATGCATAACACCTTGTTAAGAGAATACCTATGATCTTCTCGCAATTAAGTCTTGTTGAATAGAAGCTTCATTCTTTTCGAATTTCTTATAGAAAAACATAGGGATAATTCCGATCAAGAAGACGATAAACGGCAGCCAGATGAAGCTGAACTGAATGCCAGACAAAGCAGTCGGGGTCTGAACCTTTCCAGCAATATAGCCCGTGCTACCCATAACCCATGCTGGCAATAATCCGCCAATTCCGCTACCTGCTTTAATACAGAATGCGCTTCCAATAGAAGTCAGGAATCCACTTGCCCGAATTCCATTTTTCCATTCCCCATAATCAACCGTATCGGACAACATGGCAAATGGCATAGAACACGCAAAGCCTGATCCTAATGCACCAATGATCCAGCCAGCAATAATAAGGGTTAAGTTTGTACTTCCCATTAAAATCACAACTTGACCTAGTGCAGCTAATATCAATCCGATAATCATGATCGTATTTTTAGTTAATTTTCTGGCAAACAACGGAATCAGAACCATAGAGATTAATTGCAAAGAGGTCAGTCCATTGATTAAAGGCACCAAGTCCTTACTGTCCAGATTGTATTGCAGATAAAAGATAAGCGTGGCAGAACGAATATTCAAACCGATCCAGTAACACAGGTTAGCAGCTACAACGAGCATCCAGGGCCAGTTTCGCTTGATGGCTGTAAAGCTTTTAGCAATGGGAACAGATTTCGTTTTCACTGCCGCATTTTCACGCAAATCGGCGAACGCTATGAAAAACATAATAATCGCCATAATTCCAAATAAAACGAGCGTTAGAGAAAATCCTTTTTGGTCATTCCCCTGTCCAAAGAAGGCGACCAGAGGTAAGGTGAACGTGGTGGCGATGAAGAAGCCCACGTTTCCCCCGACCATACGGAAAGAGTTCAAGACTACGCGTTCATTGGAGTTGGTGCTCAGGTTAGGCAGAATAGAAGTAATCGGTGTACTGATTCCCGTATACAAAATACCCGCTATGATATAAGTGATGGCCGCATATGCAATTTTCCCCGATTCACTCCAATTGGGCGTCGTAAACGTAAGGACCATGAACACGGCAAACGGAACAGCTAGCCATAGAAAATAAGGTCTGCTCTGGCCGTATTTTGATTTGGTTCGGTCAATCAGGATGCCCCAGATCGGGGCATCAATGGCATCGATAAAACGGGTGATAAATAGTAATGTCCCGGCAATCCCGATAGAAAGACCGAATACATCCGTATAAAAATATAATAGATAACTGGAAATAACACAGTATAGTAGATTGCCTGCCGTATCCGTTAACGAATAGCTGATTTTACGATGAAAAGGAACGGTACTGGCTGCTTTTTCGGGTGGTTCCGTACTCACAATTCTCGTACTCATGATCTTTCCTCTCCCCATGCGAATGAATTATGATTCATAAACCCATACACGCATTTCCCCTTTGGCCCTGTTGCACCAGGCGTAGTAAGGAATGGCGGTAATTTGTTGAGGAACAAGTTCAGGGGGCTCCGAGCTGTATAATGCATTTGAACCTTTTACCCGATATCCCTCTATGGTCAGCTTTACAATGCCACCCAGCAGATTTTCGCTAAATTCTTCTGTAACGGGATTATCCTTTGGTAATCTTAATCCTGCCAGATTCGCCCCATTATCCGCTTCTTCCAGACAGTACACAACTGGACCACGTTGAAGAGCAACTTGCTGCTGGTTCATGGAGACAAGCGGGTTGCTCCGAATGCGCTCCACCGGCATAGCCAAGTGCAAAGTTACCATATCGCCATCCTTCCAAGTGCGCTGAATCTCGACATAGCCTTTTTCAAGATGGTCTAGTGATATGACTTCCCCATTCACCTTGACCTCTGCCTGCTTGCACCACCCTGGAATTCGCAGTGCCCATTTAAATGCAGTTGGCTCTGTTACATGGATCGAAAGAGCAAGATCCGCATCCCACGGATAATGATGGGTTTGTGTAATTTCAATCTCTTGTCCAGATAAAGTCATGTTCACCTTGCTGGCAATATACAGATGCGTATACAACGTATCCTCGGTCTGGGTGTACATATTGTCCTCCACCGATGCAATCATTCGCGCCAAATTGGGTGGACAGCAGGCGCAGAAGAACCATTTTTGCCGCTCTGTTTTTACATGTTCCTGATCTTTTCTCAATTTTTGAAAAGGATTGACTTCCAGCGGATTCACGTAGAAGAACCGTTTCCCATCCAGATCCATCCCACTGATCGTTCCATTGTAGAGCGCACGCTCCAGAACATCGGCATATTTCCGGTCCGGCGCTAAGCGCAGCATACGATTGGCCCAGAAAGCCAGCCCTACAGAGGCGCAAGTTTCGCAGTACATGCTGTCATTGGGAAGATCATGATGGCAAGTGAATGCTTCCGCGTTCACCGTAGATCCGATTCCGGCAGTAATGTACATTTTGTGGTTCGTGACATCATCCCACAGCGTTTCACAGGTTTGTAACAGAGAAGCATCTCCCGTTTTTGCAGCTAGGTCCGCCATCGCAATATACAGATACACTGCTCTTACCGCATGACCAACGGCCTCTTTTTGTTCTCGCACAGGTTGGTGTGCCTGCTGATATTCGAAGCCTAGGCCAAAATTAATATTGTTATCATCATTCCAGGTGGGCTCTGTTTGAATATGCTTTCTCTTTTCTTGCTCCTCCACAAAATAAATAGGATGCTGTCCCCGCTGTTCGATAAAATATTGCGCTAATTTGAGGTATTGATCCTTAGCCGTTACGTCGTATAATTTGATCAAGGCCAACTCAATTTCTTCATGCCCCGGATAGCCTTTCCGCTTCCCTTCTTCTATACCAAATATCTGCTGAATCAGGTCTACGTATTTCTCCATAATGTTGAGGAATTTCGTCTTACCCGTCGTTTCGTAATAAGCAACAGCCGCTTCTATAAAGTGTCCCGCACAATACAGCTCATGATTGTCCCTTAAGTTTGTCCAACGATTGTCAGGTTCCTTCAGCAAATAGTACGTATTCAGATATCCATCCTCAGCTTGTGCTCTTCCCAATAGATCAATGACTTCATCAGCCCGCTCTTCAAGCGCAGAATTTGGATGATCCCTTAAACTAAAAGCAACCGTCTCCAACCATTTGGCAAGATCACTATCTTGGAAAACGGTTCCATAATACTCTCCACTAGATTCCCCGGCCGCAATTCTAAAGTTCTCAATCGCATGGCTGGGTTCTGTATCTGGTAATTCATCATTTAATGCTTTCCACTGATAAGGAATAACCTCTTCCGCCACAACCTGCTTATACTTTTTCCAAAATGAATCATCGACGATGACATGCTTCACTGGTTTTGCCGTTTTCATTGGATAAACATCCCTTCCTGAAAATAGAACGCTTTCATTTTTGAAAAAATAAGGATAAAGTAATGATAATATCGAACAAGCTAACCTGAACTCCCCTTGCTACAGTCCTTATTTTATCAACCTGAATTTATAAAAAAAATCGCGATCTTTAACTAAAACTTATACGATTTCACACACAAAGGAGCTGACTTCCATGAGCAAAACAGACTTTCTATCTTTCCTTGTCCCTCCATTGCCTTATTTCATTGAGGGGAATTTTACTACATACCAAAAAGGGGACTGGCATCCGAATCGCTATAACTTGGGATATTTTGACGTAATTATTATTAAAGAAGGACTACTGCACATCGGTGAGGAGGATGAGTCGTGGAAGATAACTGAAAATCATGCACTTATTCTTGAGCCGGATAAGCACCATTTCCCCATAGAAGCATGTACAGAACAAACCTCCTTTTACTGGTTTCATTTTCAAACTAATAGTATGTGGTGCGCCCAATCCTCGCCGAATCTTATTATCCCTAGCACCCCCATTCCTGAGCTGCATTTTCACTCAGAACATACCACCATCCATCTACCCAAATATCAAAAACTAATTAATCCCCATGAGCTGTTCTCCAAATTGGACTATTTACTAGCCTCTACTTTAAAAACTCGAAAGCTGGCTCTATGGGAGACTCAACAAACATTTGTGAATATTTTTCAGAGTTTGGAATATGATGAGAATTACAAAAGCAGTTCCTCCAAGTTAGCTGAACAAATCGAAATATTCTTAAAACAAAACTACAGAAATGCCATCACGAATAAAGACCTGGAGGCACATTTTCACGTACATCAAAACTATCTTGCCAGATGCATGAAGGCCACCTTCCAGCGCACACCACTTGAATATTTGATGGACTATCGTCTGGATCAGGGACGCAGTCTTTTGCTGCAAACCGACTGGTCCATCCAGCAAATTACGGAGGAAACAGGATTTTCTCAAGCCAGCTATTTTTCAAAGTGTTTCAAGGAGAGATTTGGAATGTCGCCGAAAAATTACAGACAACAATACTGGAAACCAGCCAACTGAATGTTTACGTCTCTTTTACATTTTGATTGTATTCTTTTGATATTGTCACTTTATACTGAGTCGGTTATATCATTTTCGCTTCAGAAAAGGGGCATACATATGAAGGTAAATAAACTAGCATTATTAACCATGTTAACAGGGATTCTGGTATCACCAGAACTGACCCATGCGGCAGACATTCAGCCATCCGGGTACGCATCACTACGAACACACGCGGATAAAATGGGGGCAACCATTACATGGGACAGTGATGACCATTCAGTGTTGATCAAGCTGAAAAATGGCATTGTCGGAACCTTTACCGTCGGTGAGAAGCAATATCGTCTAGCTGGCCAAAGCGGAAAAGCAGACCGAGAAATTAAGATGATCAATGGAAATGTATATCTTCCTACAAAAGTGATTACTACGCTTGAAGCAGAGAACAGCAAATATACAGATCCCAAGGACGCAGTCCCCACCTATAAAGTGCTCCCCTCTGTCGAAACAGAAGCCGTGGAGGATGGAGAAGATGCAGCTGACGACCCTGCAATCTGGCTTAATCCGGTTGATCCGGATAAAAGCAGAATTTTAGCTACCAATAAGGGCGGCGGAATTTTAGTCTATGACCTGGATGGCAAGCAACTGCAAAACATGAAAGTCGGAAAAATGAACAACGTGGATCTTCGTTACGGTTTCACATTGGGCGGTAAAAAAGTCGATATCGCAGGTGCAACCAATCGAACCAACAACACAATCGATATCTTTACCATTGATGGTGTATCAGGAACGTTGACCAATGTGGTTGACAAACCTATTAAAGCAACCATGAAAGAAGTATATGGATTCAGTTTGTACCATAGCCTCAAGACAGATAAGTTTTATGCGCTCGTTTTGGGCAAAGAGGGTGAATTTGAGCAATATGAGCTGACTGACAATGGAAACGGTAAAATTGCCGGCAAGCTTGTCCGCCAATTTAAGCTGGCTACGCAATCCGAGGGCATGGTCGCTGATGATGAATATGGTACGCTCTATATTGCTGAAGAGGATTACGCCATTTGGAAATATAGTGCCGAGCCAGACGGTTCATCCAAGCCGCTGCGACGTGTTGATATTGCAGATGGACGTAGACTTCACGATGACATAGAGGGACTCACATTGTATTACGGCAAAGATGGCAAGGGGTATCTCATGGCCTCCAGCCAAGGCAACAGCAGCTATGCAATCTATGAACGACAAGGCGACAATGCGTATATAAGCAACTTCACAATCGGCGACAGCCCTACCGTAGATGGTACGTCTGTCACAGACGGTATTGATGTTCTGGGTTACGGATTAGGCAAGAATTTCCCCCATGGTATCTTCGTTGCACAAGATGACGAAAATCTCCAAAACGGCAAGAAGTTAAATCAGAACTTTAAAATGGTACCTTGGGAGCGAATTGCTACAGGTGCGGCTACCCCGCTAACGATAGACGATGGCACCAATCCGCGTGAACTGGTGAACAGAAGCACGAAGTAATGCCCGTCAGGGAAATAAAATCAACAACATTCTGACTTGATCCATAGAAAAAAGGGGTGTCCTAAAAGCCATAAAACGGCTACTTGGGACACCCCTTTTTTTAAGCGGGAAAAAGTTCCAACATTCTTCCCCTAACTATCTCGTACCCTACGCTTTAAGATCCAGTACCAATACATTTACCGAGTTAGCCGGTAATTGTAAGAGGACAGAATCCGTATGCAGCGTAACCTGCTGTTCGGTAGGCACTACCTTTTCATCATTTTTCTTATTCACGTTAGGTACATGAACAAGCGAAGAATCGCCGGTTAGTGTAATCAGCTTGGCACTGGATTCAACATTCAAATCCTCCAGATTCAGCTGTGTTGCCTTATCTACGTTATCGGCATTCACAAGCTTCACATATACATGTTCAGCATCTTGGGTCACCGAATTAAACACGTCTCTGTTGTAAGACTCCAGCTTGTAGTCCAGCACTTTACTGGTAGTTTTGCCGTCGGTGTAGGAGCAAATCAGGTTGTTGCCCGTTTCTCCCCCATAGTTCACCGTGATAGTGTAGTCGGTGTTGTCGGCCAACTCTTCATAGCTCGCCGCTCTCAGGTTGCCCGCCGCTGTACTGGAAGAGTAGTCACCCATGGTATAGCCTTCTATACCTTGCTTGTAAACCTTCACGCCGGTAGCATTGCCGCCATAGCCAATCGCGTATTCGATGACGTTCTTTTTCTCATTGGTAATATCCGTGAGGCCTGCACCCACATAAAAACCATCCGTGCCGGAAAGGCGAGAAGCAACCACCTCTACCTTGTAGTTGTTCCAGCTGTCGTTCAAGATGTACAAGCCATTCAGACCGCTATCTTGGGCTTTGAGGACAAGCCCCTTGCCTTCCTCCAACGTAGATCCTACGGAACCAGGAATAACTTTCCATAATGAATTCAATTCCTTAGTAAAATCTTGATCCAGCAGTACACTGCCGTCCTTATTGGAGGTAACGGTCACACGCTTAACTACAACCTCGGCGTTGCCTGTCGCGATTTCGATTCCCCCCTGAGGAATGAGGTCGATTGGCTTGCCATTTTTGTAAGTAGAGAACGAAGTGGCCAATACTTTATCGCCCAAATATTGGGCATACATTTGCTGCACATAATAGTTTGGTGTAAACCACACGGTTTCGTCATCGAACCAGATACAATCCGGTGTCCATCTGTAAGTTCCGTCCGTCAGGACTTTGTTAAACAGCGGCGCATAGGCAGCCAACCGGACGACATCAGCATTATTTTCGAAGCCCGTCATCACTGCTGCTTCTGCTACTGCGCCTGCCAATGTATTTTTATCTGTCGAGGCATATTCCCCAACAAAAACCTTCGACGTTTCTTTCCAGTTGACACTGCCATCTGCGTTATAAGCTCTATAGTAGTAATTATAGCGGTCCACATTATTCAACAGATACTCATTAGAACGGTAATAGTGTTCATCGGCAATGGTGTCCATATAGTCTTTTTGCTTTTCATACCAGGTTACAGTCTCTTCCGTCACCTGGTTACCGTCTGCAAAAGCAACCTTGGCTGAGCCCTTCATATTACCGCTCAGGAACTTCCAGCCCTGCTGATAAGCATCGTCGTCTGCTTGAGCGCCAACCGTGGAGATGATATGCAGTTCATATCCCGGATAATTTTTCTCCATGTACTCATCAATTGATGTCTTGAACACCTCAAAGTTGGCGAAGAACTCTGTACCCCAGTTTTCGTTGCCCACGCCCAGATAACGCAGATCGAACGGTGCTGCATGGCCCATTTTTTTACGCATGGCGGCCCATTCATTATGTTCAAAATCAACGCTGATCGCAAAGTCGATCAGATCCGTAAAATTCTTGATATAGTATTCTCTTAGTGCGCCCCCAGCCGGATGAGCATAATCCGAGCGGGCTTGGCAAAGCACACCACAGGCCATAACCGGAAGTGGAGCTGCATTCAGGTCTTCTGCCAACTGGAAGTATTCCATATAACCAAGACCCATGGTCATCATATAGCCCCATACATTAAAGTTTTCCTTGCGTAGCTCGATATCCCCAATGGATTCCTTCCAGTCGTATACATTTTCCCATATAAACGATCCTTCGGAAATACAACCACCTGGAAAACGCAAAAACTTCGGATGCATGCCAACCAGTGCGTTCACCAGATCTTTTCTCAATCGGTAGTTCGGATTGCCCTGATAGTTGGCGTGTGCCGACGGGGATTGCTCTTCCTCTCCTGCCCCCCATACATCTTGTGGGAATAAGGAGACCATATCAATGGAAATGTCACCTTCAAATGTAAGCGCTAGTTGTCCCAAAACTGTAGCTGTACCTGTCAGCACTAGCTTGGAGTCGACCCCGTACTTTTTCCATGTGTCGCCACCTTCCACCTGTACGGTTACCGAATCACTGATGTCCTTTTCCTTCGAGTCTTGAAGTTGTAGTGTGATGGTACCCGTCGAATCGGCCTTTGCCCAGATGGTGAACTCGTACTTGGCACCCTCTTGGATGGACATGGCACAATTCTGGTTAGAATCGGAGAAGCCTTTGTTCCGGATCGTTGCCCCATCCGCTACCGTCACATAATAAGAGTTCACATCCTTATCCTTTGCGCCCAAAAACTCATTCAATCCACCGCTATGTTGTGGAGTCATCTTGTCCGTATCACCAGACCAGGCGAACAGCGGATTGCGATTCCGTCCTGTAGAGCATCCACATTCACCCGAAGCATGGGAATACGTATCAAACTCGAAGGATTCGAATGAGCGATTTTGTACAAGTTCTGCATATATCCCGCCATCTGCGGCGTTATTGATATCCTCATAGAATAAGCCGTACATCACTTCGCTGACATCCACAACTTCTTTATTCCCATGAATGGTCAGCGTGTATGGAGGCAATTGTTCTGGGAGAACGGATACTTCAAAGCTTTCTTCAATCCGGCTTGAACCTCTGGTCAAGAGAGCCGTAACGGTGACCCCCTGTGCGGAAGTAATCGCCTGAACCTGTCCATTGTCAGAGAGTATGCTAGGTTGGCTGGATTTCCAGGTCACTTCTACTCTTCCACCCATCAGAACCGTTGGTAGAGATATGTCTTTGGTTATAATCGTCGTCGGAAATGATAAGTACTTATCGCGGGCAAGCTTCACAATCTCCTCATCTGTCAATGAATCGCACATGACCTCAATGACTTCATCCGCCGTCAAGCCTGCTTTATAAATTCGGAAATCCGAAACCAAGCCAGCAAAGTCAACATCCGCTACATGTTGGGAACGACCAATAAAATTGTTGCTATAGTTGGTCGAATCTGCAAACGTTTCGAACCATTTGCGCAGCTTGGCATAGTTGCCGCTGGAGGTTTGGCTGATGGAACCGTCTGCTGCCACTTCACCATTGACATATACCACCGGGCCCGCACTACTTAATGTGCCCCCTTCCGTGCCGATTACAGACAGGGCTATGTGCATCCATTCATCTCTGACAAAACCTCTTCCTGGGTCTACGGATAAGTCAGCCTCAGTGAAAAGAGTTCCACGCAGATTCCGTGTCATAAACATATAAGGACCCGTGTGGGATTTACCAAAGTCAAAAACACGTTCCCACATATCCGTGAATCTGCCGAAGTTTACCCAAGCCGTCACTGTAACACCAGTGTTATCGCTTACATCTTTAAACAGATCAGAAGGTAGCTGAATATAAGATGTTCCGTTGGGACCTCCCTCAAGTGCCAAAGCCGCTCTTCCGGTAGTATGGGAGATCGTAGGTGCTGCTGTGCCTGAAGCAATCCCGTCATTACCTTGTCCAGAGCTATCCTTGCCGACATTCTCTGCATCATCAAACTTGTACCGCGCAATGATTTGATCTTGGAATTTGGTCATCTTTATGGCTCCTATATCTATATTTTATTAATGTAATACCTAATTAGTTAATATAAATACGTACTATATAGTTATAGTACCTTATCTTGTGTACCTTTTTCAATCCAATAAATCGGATTTATAAAGAAAATGCTTGAACAATCTACATTAAAAAAGCAGTCATCACAGAGAATACTCTGCAACAACTGCTGTTTGGTTCATAGAATTACTTAGCCAGTCGGCAATTTCCTGAAAGGAAACAGTTCAGCGGTTAGCTATGGCTACCCGTTCAATTTCTGTCCACAATTCGGACAAAAGTTAGCTCCCTCGTTTTTTGTGCCACAATTCGGACAAAAATTAGGTCTTTTACCGTCACCAGAAGGAGTGGGAGCATCGGATGCAGGCTGAGTCTCAGCCGGGGGCTTCTGGCTTGGGTTCAAGTTTTTCATCATTTCATTCGCTATATTCATGCCCATCATCATACTCGCCATATCCGAAGCAGCACCGCCGCCTTTTACATTCCCCGATGCAATACCGTCGGTCATCGTCACTTGTTGGTACTTTTGTAGATTACCGATCATTTCATGAGAAGCTGTCTTTGTAATCATATCCTGGATTTCCTGAGGATAATTGAAACTCATCACATGAAACCCTGTAATCGTCATACCGTTGTCCATCACTTGCATATCCAGATCTTCCTGAATGCCCTTCGAAATATCAGAAGCATTTGCCTGTAGATTAAACATATCCTTGCCTTCTCGGCTGATCCACTTCATCAATAACTGATCCAACACCGAAGTAATCCGTATTTTCACATCCTCAACAAGATAACTGTCCTTTACCCCGGCAATCTTATCAATAAGCGTAACATAATCGTTTACTTTAAAATTAAATGTGCCGTTGGCACGAATCGGCATCCCGCCTGGCAGTTGGGGAGTAGGGATCAAAACCGGGTTTTGTGTTCCCCATTTGACCGTAAACTCCTTCGTATTAACGAATAAGACCTCCACCCGCATGCCACTGTTAAAGCCGAATTTAAATCCCTTTAATGTCGATAGAAATGGAATAATATCCGAGTCCATGTTATATGACCCTTCATTCTCAAAAATGCCCTCGATCTTGCCGTTATTTACAAAAATGGCGTCCTGACCGGAGCGAATAATCAATTTACTGCCTTTTTTAATTTCACGATTGCTCCACTTCCAAAAAATCATATCATCCCTAAATTCTTCCCATTCAACAACATTTGCAAATTGATTCCTGAAGAACCCCATGTGCTGTATCCATCCCTTCCATTAAAATGATCCTCTGCTGCCGCTATGCGAATGACCGCCGCTGGTGGTTCCGCCTCCTCCACCTGATGAGCTGCTGCTACTGCTCTTTTCAATCTTCCGCTTCGTTGTCGTTGTGTGAGTGTACAGATCTTGATGTGCCAGAACCCCTGACGTGCTTGCATCCTCGTAGGTCTGCCGATTTACCGTAACCCGACCGCCGGAACTCGAAACCATCTTACCTACAATAATAGACGCCAATCCCAGCGCAACCGCCAAATGAAGCCAGCCTTTGAAAAATATGCTGTCCGGATTCACACCTGGGCGGATGGCCAAATATTTGTGCGCGCCCAGAATATACTTTTGAAATGCAAGCCCATAGTTACCGTTCGTCAGATCCGGGGTAATCTCATGGCGGATTTTAGTAAGCCTGTCGTCATCCAGATACCGTTCTGCTTTGTAAAAGCCAGCTAAATAAACCTCTCTATTCCTCATATCCATCGTTAAAATGACTGCATTCCCATGGGACCTGTCATACCCCGGGCCATGGTCATCATAAAAATCCTGCGTCATTTTCATAACATCCATATTGTCGGGGTTGTTGGTCGTATAAACAATAATGTCTGTTTCTCTTTCGGCTCCGTATTGGTTAGCCATAGTGTTCAACACATCATACTCTTCCTGATTAAGCAGCCCCGCCTCATCAAAAATCAATGGCTTCATTTTTGTCGTTGCTGCTTCGCCCTTCATTTCCATAGGAACCGCTAGAAAAGCGGCAAAGAACAACAAAACAGCCACAATGGCTCTATATTTTTTCAATAGAATTCTCCTCCCATGATTAGCCAAGTGATTAACCTTAATGAAAAGAGAGTTATGCCAAAAATGCCTGCAAACCAAGCTGTCACTTTGAACTTGCTAATCGGAGGTTTACCAACTACCTTGCCCGTCTGACCGTTCATCGCAAACGTATGCTCCAATTGATTGTAGTCATAGTGTATGACCCATACCGGGAGCAGGACATAATCCGCTTGTTTTAATGTAGTATCAATTTGCTTTTCCGTGTAACTCACGGACGTATACTCTGACACCGTAGACTGAATATAAGCATCAATATATTCCTTCACTTTGTCTTTTACTCGCGGGAAAAGCTCTTCTTCGTTATAACTGTACTTTTCCGCAATATAACCCGCTAGATATGGCGTTTTAAAAGGCTTGAGCTGATCATAGGGAAAAGGCTCCAATTTATCCATCAGCTCGTCATTCATTTTCTCCGCAGCATCAATCGGAACCTTCACATAATTCAAACGGATTTTCCGATATACATCAAAATACTTCGTTTCTGTATATTCGTAATCTCCACTCGTATAGGTTCTCACTTGGGTACCTTCACCTTGAACCTCAATTTGATTATGTAATTCATATAACCAGAAGGGGACATACATACCGGTTATTCCCTTGATTCGGTCGGCCATCATGAATCGGTTCGGTGTCAGACGGCCATTCTTGCACCATTTTTTGAATGCAGCTATGGCTTCTTCCTTGCTGATCGAAAAAGGAATAACTTGCGCCGGAGCTAGCTCTCCGGTCAGTCGATCACCCAGCACCACGGCAGAACCACAAAAGCTGCACACCGTTGCACTCGTCTCCACTTCGGTCATAATCACTGCTCCACAGTTATTGCAATGATACTCATGGGCTTCATCTTCTGAAAAAATACGATTAGTCAGAGGATCAGGAATCGTATCGATGTTGTCCTCTCTTCCGCAGCTATGGCAAGATAACATTCCTGTCTCACTGTCAAAGACCATGCCGCTGCCGCAGTTGGGGCATTTGTATTCAATAACCGGCATCTGCTCACCTCTTCATGTAGAAACTATTATGATTCTTTGGGATTGATTTTCTTCTTGATTGCAGCCAGCTCATCTTCTGGATTGGTACTCTTCTCATATTGTGCGAATAACGCATCCAGGTCGTCCTTCGCTCCTGTTCGGAGCTCGGCTATCGCCATCGCTTCATCATATGCCCTGTTCACCTTTTCTTCCAAGGCCTCGAAAACAGAATCATGGTCGCCCATAGAATTCAAGGTTTGCTGTGCTTTGGCGATCGCCAGCTTCCCTTTAAGTTCGGCACGCCGCAACTCCAGTTGCCCTATATCGGACACCAATTTCTCCTGCATTTGTTTCATATGTACGGAGTTTGCCGAAGCTAAGTCATAGGATGTCTGTAACGTTTCCAACTTCTCCGCCTGCAAACCTTTACGCTCCAAAAACTTTCGGGCTTCCTCTTCATTGCCAGCTTCCACAGACTTACTTGCATAATGCTGGAACTTTTTGATCTCAGTTCTACATTCATCCAGTGTTCTTTTCGCCCTTTTCTCATCAGCCAGCACTGAGGCCGTTTCCGCTTTCACCTTGCCTAGATCACTATTTAGATTTTGCATATAATCATCAATCGTCTTCTCCGGATCACTCGCCTTATCCATTAAGGCGTTGATATTCATCTTCATAATATCCCTAAACCTTGACAAAATCCCCATGATGACCTCCTTCGAAAGGACTACATTCCCCCATATCATACATCAAATCCGATTAAAAATGTTCATCATTCATCATATCTATATACGGACCTATCGCATGCTTTCGGTTATTACTAAAAGCGAAGGGTTCAAAAACCTTCCACAGATTTTTGAACCCTTCTCATTCATTCTTATAGATTATAGCTCTTCATAGGAATTGGGGTCCTGCCCCCATAGCCGTCCATCTTCCCTGCTAAGTGCCGAGATTACGTTCATTTCCTCAGGCGACAACTCAAAATCAAAAATATTCAGGTTTTCCGTCTGATGTTTTACAGAAGAGGCCTTAGGAAGTACAGAACTCTGCCGGACAGCTTTCCCGACAGCACCCTCATTTTCATAGTTGAAAGCTGTGTCAATCAGACGGTAACCTGCATCAATCGCGCTAGCTATCACTGTTACTCCATCTGCACCCTTCAATCCAGCAGTTCCAAACCCAATGACAGGCACCTTAGTGCCATCATTCAATACCTTCTCCGGAATTGGATGGTTCATATTAACAGCCTCCTCTCCTATTCTCTTATACCATAACACCTCTTCAATATTCAGACAAAATGCAGCGAACCATTCAGTTCCCCATATACTTAATACCCACTTGCTCGTGACTTCCCTATTAAATTCTCTGTGTGCTGCATCAAAAAATGCCTGATCCCCGTTGAAATCATACTTGAAGTCAAGGGGCCAGGCACTTCTATTCTGCTACCAAATCATATATTTCACTTCATGCTAGACTGCTTGGTTGTCCAACACAAAGCTGAAATGTACTGTACTTTTTTTATTTCAGGCCTTCCCATACCCAGTTCTCTACCTCTGGCAAGTCAATGCCTTCTTCGCGAATGAATTGATGATGCTTCTTAACCATTGCATCCATTTCATCCGCAATATTCGCGTACTTTCCAGCGTCAGGTAAGTTTAGAACAGCTTCCTTCACTAAATCAAAACGGTCCATTTGATTCAATACACGCATATCAAATGGTGTCGTAATATCGCCATTTTCACGGTAACCATGTACATGCAGGTTATGGTTGTGACGATCAAAGAACAGATCTTTGATCAGACCTTCGTAGCCATGGAAAGCGAACACGACTGGTTTGTCCTTTGTGAAAAATTGATCAAACTCAGCGTCAGATATTCCACGAGGATCTATTTTTTGGCTTCTCAGCTTCAGTAAGTCTACTACGTTGATGTAACGAATCTTCAAATCAGGCAGTTTTTTATGCAAGATCGAGATCGCAGCTAAGCTTTCAATCGTTGGCTCTGTACCGGCAGAAGCGATAACAATATCAGGCTCTCCACCTTGATCTGTACTTGCCCAGTCAATAATCTTCAAACCTTTGTCCACCAATTCCTTCGCTTCATCAGCAGAAAACCATTGTGGGCGTGGGTGTTTGGACGAAACAACCAAATTGATCTTTTGACGATCATTTAAAATAGTGTCAAAAACAGCTAGCAGAGAGTTGGCGTCAGCTGGCAGATACTCACGAATAAATTCTGGTTTCTTATCAGCCAAATGACCTAACAAACCTGGATCTTGGTGTGTATACCCATTATGATCCTGTTGGAAGACCGTTGAAGTAGCTACAACATTCAATGATGGGATGTCTGCACGCCATCCTTGATCCGTTGCTTTACGCAACCATTTGAAGTGTTGAGTGATCATCGAGTCAACCACACGCAGGAAGGCTTCGTAACTTGCGAAGAAACCATGACGGCCTGTTAACACATAACCTTCCAGCAATCCTTCAGCTTGGTGTTCAGACAATTGGGAATCAATGACACGACCATAAGATGATAAGAATTCATCATTAGGCTCAATAATTTGATCCATCCATTGGCGTTTGGTTACTTCAAAAACAGGAGCCAAGCGGTTAGACATCGTTTCATCAGGTCCGAAGATTCTGAAATTGCGATTCTCTTCATTTAATACAACCACATCTTTAACGTATTTGCCCAAAACCGACATATCTTGCGCAATCACTTTACCAGGTGTGGAGTTATCCAGCGCATAATTACGGAAATCTGGCAATTTCAAGTCTTTAATAAGATTACCCGCATTCGCAACAGGGTTCATTCCCATTCGTTTCTCGCCTGTAGGCAGAATTTCAGCAATCTCAGCTTTTAAACGACCGTTTTCGTCGAACAATTCCTCTGGTCTATAGCTATTCAGCCATTCTAATAAGGCAGGTGCGTGCTGCATATTTTTTTGATCAACCGGAATTGGAACCTGATGGGCACGGAACGAATTTGTATTCGGCACTCCGTCCCATTCCTTTGGACCCGTCCAGCCTTTAGGTGAACGGAAGATAAGTACTGGCCACGCCGGACGAGTAAGATCATTATTTTCACGCGCATTCTTCTGGATAGCTTCGATCTTCTCGATGGCAGTATCCAATACTTTCGCCATTTCTGGATGCATGTGATCAGGGTCTTCACCTTCAACAAAAAACGGTTCCCAACCTAAACCTTTAAAGAACGAAGTTAACTCTTCTTTCGATTGGCGAGACATAATCGTTGGGTTACTAATTTTGAAGCCATTCAAGTGTAAGATTGGCAGCACTGCGCCATCCGTGATTGGATTGATAAATCTGTTAGAGAACCACGAAGCGGCTAATGGTCCCGTTTCAGCTTCACCATCCCCAATAACAACAGCCGAAATCAGATTCGGATTATCTAAAATAGCACCTACACCATGAGAAAGGGAATAGCCCAGCTCTCCACCTTCATGGATAGATCCAGGTGTTTCAGGAGCAGCATGCGAAGCAATACCGCCAGGGAACGAAAATTGTTTGAACAGTTTCTTCATGCCTGGGATATCTTGAGTGATTTGTGGATAGATTTCAGTGTAGCTTCCATCAAGATATGAATTTGAAACCATAACCTGGCCGCCGTGACCAGGACCTTCAATATAAAGCATGTTCAAATCATATTTATTAATAACACGATTAAGATGAGCATAAATAAAGTTTTGGCCTGGAATCGTGCCCCAGTGTCCAATAGGCTTCACCTTTACATCCGAATCTTTCAAAGGTTCTCTCAACAAAGGATTGTCTTTTAAATAAAGCTGACCTACTGAAATGTAGTTGGTTGCACGCCAGTATGCATCAAGTTTTTTCAAATATGTTTGAGATGAGTATTCTGCTAACACGGGTGTTAAGGCCATGGTGTCCACTCCCTAGTAATTTGGTTTGTAATTTGGTTTGTAATTTATTTCCGGAAATTTCATCTACAAGTACATCATAACGCTACGCTAAATTAATTCAACCTTTTTCACAAGTGATACGGTCCAATTTTGTGAAATTTTGAACATACTATGAAATATAAATTAAAAAGACAGTAAAAAAGCTCTTACATTAAAATATATAGAAAGATAAACCAATAAAATTCATGATAAATGGAAGGTTCGCAGGCTCTAATTCTTTTTTAAAACCATAAAAAAAGACCGGAGAATTCTCCAGTCTTTTCGTTAGTGTACCGATACAAAGGTATTAAATTTCAAATATTTGTAATGAAACCGCATATGTGAAAATTCAAATGGCGTGCCGTTATCCAAAAAGAAAACACCCTCCATAATGCCTACCGGTTCATTTTCTTTTAATTGTAGTAGCTTTTGATCATTCTCTTGGGATGGTTCTGCAAAAATGGATAAAAAAGATTTGGTGACGGCCAGGTTCCGCGAGTCTTCCAAATAATTAAAAATGGAACCCTCAATAATCGTCTGATTTAAATCTTGGACAATTTTAATGGGGATGTAGCCCGTTTCAATCATAAAGGGATCGTCATCAAACAGGCGTAAGCGAACAATTTTATAAACAAAATCATGGGTATCCAAGAACAAATCGCGCTGTAGTTCTTCTGTCGGTGGAATGACCTCGAAACTCAATACTTTGATTTTTGGCTTTTTGCCATGCATTTGAAAATTATCAGTAACTCCTAGATTAGAGCCTTCATAGTTAAAGATAGATTCATTTCTTATGTATAAGGGATTAATAAATGTCCCGGAGCCTTGTTTTTTGAAAATAATTCCGACACTCTCCATTTTAGTCAGAGCGCGTTTAATGGAACTACGACTAACCTGGTAAGTCTCACTAAGACTACGTTCATCTGGCAATCTCATATCTGCAAACTTTCCAGCGAAAATTTTCATTTTAAGATCGTCAATAATTTGCTTATAGACAAATTGTGTCATATAGTACTCCTCTTTCAGGTCTTCTATAACTCCATATAGTTTACCATAAACATGTCCATTTCATCTCATGTTTGTTTGTATCTCTTTTACTTTACATCCTTATGCGTAATGCTGCCATGACATATACATCACACCACTGAAAATACCTGCAAAATAGCAAAAATTACAGAACCTCCACCTTAACATCCTCAATATGACCAAGCCTGTTTCGCACCTTGAGGGGTGTTTGACCAGACCAGGCTAAAATCCTTGAATACATTGTTATTATTTATCTTGTTCAAACGTGTTCTAATAAGAATGGTGGGGGGAGATCACATTGACAATCCGCTACAGCGTCATCATTCCAACCTATAATCGAGCCCAGCAGCTGCTGCTCACACTCGCCTCATTTGAAGCACAAACCTATCCGAAGCAATTATTCGAAGTGATTGTAGCTGATGACGGCTCTACAGATGGGACGAAAGAAGTGGTCGAAGGCTTCAAAGCATCCTATCCTCTTACTTATGTGTCACACCCGGAACAACGCGGTCGATCTGCCGTTCGAAATTTGGGACTGCGCCGAGCAAAAGGGATATATATCATTTTCTGCGACGCTGACTTTTTGGTGCTACCTCATTTCATTAAAACCGTGAGTCGTTATCACCGCAAGTATCCCAAATCCGTGCTTTCAGGCATTCCTCACTCGTGGGACGATGCATTTACCCATTATCACCCTGACTTTTCTGTGGAAGAAAAAGAACATTGTCGGAGCATACTTACACAATCAGGCTTATGGAATCCCGACTTTGAAACAGCGAATGAAATTATCCCGATCATCACCCCTCATGATGTCCTGCATCAAACGGGTGCATTGTCTAAAGTCGTTAGCCCCACCAGGGTTCCGCCCAGTACTCAAAAACAATTTGCCTCAACGGACGTAGCTCCCTGGATGATGCTAGTAACTCGTTGTGTAGCCATCAGACGCAACCACTTGATTCGTATTGGAGGTTTCAATGAACGGTTTGTGCTGTACGGACTCGAAGACTGGGACTTGGGCTATAGACTGCATCGCTTAAAAATCCCTTTTTATTGCATCAAAGAGGTGGTCGGATATCATCAGGAACATCCAACCCATCTTAGAGGTAACGTTTTAAATACGGAAAATCTGAGAATCATGTATGAAACTTACGGGTTCAATGACTCCTCGTTAAATTTATTCGCTCTAATTCCTCCATCCGAGGATTTTGAGACCTACAAAAATACGCTGCGCGTATTACGCAGGGGACTCCGTTCTAGGTTAACACGTTCATCGGCTATGTTGTTGAGAAGGACATTACGCATTGCTGCCAAGCAGTTTTATTATCAAAACAACAACCCAGCATACCAGCAAGCATTACGGGTGATAAAAAAGAAAGCAGAGAACCGGAAAAGCCGAGTCGCCCACGTGTTACGAGAAATGCTGGTAAAGTCTGAAAAGCTGTTGGAATAACAAGAGGACGGTAGCACACGAGACACATACCTGGAAGCAGATTCTGTCCTGGATAGATAATGTCGTATATTAGATTAGTCAAATCATAAATATAGGTTAATTGCGGAGGATTTCATTTTCAGGTGGTAACCTATCAAATGAAAAATCCACAATCGAATGAGATTGTGGATTTATGTGACTTCATCTGGATGCAAAACAGCAGCTATTTCGTTTGATTTCGTTTACTTTTGTTTATCTGTTAATGTTCTCACTTCAATAGGATGCAGGTTTGCCTCGATCTGAGCCCGCTGCGGTTCATACCACTCTGGCAGCATTAATTTCTGCCCCAAAGATTCTGCAGGTTCATCGTTAGCAAATCCCGGTGGATCTGTAGCAATTTCAAAAAGTATGCCGCCCGCTTCTCTGAAATATATTGCATTAAAATATTGGCGGTCGATGATTGGAGTTGGCTGATAGCCATAATGCTGAACTGCGCTTCTCCACTCTTCATGTTGCTCGAAATCTTTTGCGCGCCATGCAATGTGATGTACCGTGCCTGCTCCACCAAAGCCTAAGCCCATTTTGACGAGCGGAACATCCACAATGTTGCCGATTTCTCCAGCGGACTGATAACGAGCATATTCGGCGTCTTCATCGATTTTCGTAAATCCGAGTATGCTCTCCAATGCATCCATCGTTTTCTGTGGGTTGGCGCTAAATAGCACTGCACCTCCGAACCCCTTGATTGCTTTATCAGCCGAAATGCCATCGTAAAACCAGGTACTGTTCGATCCCTCCGCACGTTCAACAAGCTCAAGACGTAGGCCCTCATTATCCTCGAATTGAAGGTATTGTTCATTAAAACGGCTTGTTTTCGTAACTTAAATACCAAAGCTTTTCAAACGATGCTGCCAAAAATCAAGCGAACCTAGCGGTACCACATACGAGGTTATACCCACCTGGCCGCCTCCGATTCGCCCTTTGGGAGTTCCCGGTGCAGGGAAAAAAGTAATGATCGTTCCTGGGCTCCCTGCCTCGTTACCAAAGTACAAGTGGTAAACCTCGGGGGCATCGAAGTTGATGGTTTTCTTCACTAACCGAAGTCCAAGAATACCTGCATAGAAATCGACATTAGCCTGCGGATTACCGGCAAAAGCTGTAATATGATGGATACCTGTCGTTTGAAGTGACATATAAAACCCTCCTTTAAATCGTAGAAATCCTTATTTTCCATTATCGTTCAATTTTTAATGATCTAAGTTCATGTATTAATGAAGTATTGCATCAATGGAATATGAACCTGCACCTGTCAACGCAATCCCGATTACGACAGCAATAAGAACCAGTGGATATTCATAGCCATTAGCGGTTGCCCAGATTCCGTTTTGACCATGCACTTTGACAATCGCTCCGAGCATCGCCATCGTAATCAACAGTGCAGCCAGTGGAGTGAGCAGTCCTACAGTAAATAGAGCCCCTCCCAGCAATTCCATCAATCCAGCGGCCACAGCCATCAATACCCCAGGCTTGATCCCGATTGATTCCATCCAACCACCGGTACCTTTTGGACCATAGCCGCCAAACCAGCCAAAAAGCTTCTGAGCCCCGTGCCCCACGAATAGCAATCCAACCACCAAACGTATTAACAACAATCCACTCGCCAACATAAAATCACTCTCCATATTATATTTATTATTTAAAGATTTTTAAATTAGAGATATTAGACAAAATTAAATTCATGGCTTAACGATTTGAGCCTGTTCTTTTCTTAATTTTTCAGGAGTAACATCATCTCCATTCGGATCATAAATCGTAGCATTCAAAAGTATGCTTTTGATTGAGCCTCGAAAGATTTGAAGGTATTCTTTGCGAAGATCCATTTGTTCCGTTTTTTCAATTTCAGTTAACCCAACTTCTTTTGCTTTGTTTGCCAACTGGTTAATTCTTTCTAAAATCGCAATCATGTGTATACCTCCCTATTCAAAATTTGCTGTTGTTTTATCTTTAATTTATTTATCTTGATATAAAGATATAATATTTCATTGTTCTTGTCAACACTTTATTAAAGAGAGGAGAAAATGAATCCTTGAGTTGCCTTTGAAGATGAATGAAAAAAGAAGCCGCGAAAACATAATTGCATACTCAACGGAGGCAAGTCCCCTTCCAAAGATCCTGTTTGTTCCATCCCTTAAATATTTCTTTAGACTTTATAAAGGGCTCCTTTTTTTAGTTTAGAAGTTGGAATGGTTTTATTTTTTCATTTCGTCATTTTTTACTTACTTCCTTCCCAATATATAGCGCTCTTTCATCCCGAGGCTATAGCTTAATAAAAAACCACAATGACGATTATGTCAAAGTGGGCTTGGTTCTACCGGGACTTATCTTGATTATCTAAATATCCCTCTAAAAATTGTATATTTCTCTCACTTATAGGAAACAACCCTAAATGTTGATATTCAAAAATTATTTGTTGTTGGGTTGACGTTAATTCTGAAGTTATCATATCTTCATAGCTATACTGAATATTTAATTTACCAGGATACTTCAGTGCTAAGGTTAAATTCGTCCACGCCTCCTGATCATTATCAATAAATATTTTTCTTAGCTTTTCAAATTTGGATTGTAATCCTAATAGCAAGTCATCATAAACTTCCCCACTTACACCGTATTTATCAGGGATATCATGAGAATATATATAGTCTCCGTCCTCAGAAGCATTGAAATAAAAGTATACATTACTAGAGCCATCTAATATTTCAGCATACAAATAAATCTCATGCCATTCCTCTTCAGGTATCATATCTAAAATATGCTCTGCAATTTGAGGATATAACTGATCCATTTGCTTCTCCATAGTCTTACCAACCCCGTTTTGATTTTTTATTGAGTCCTCCTGCCATAATATCAATGCCCTCCCCATATTAATATTTTCAAACCATTCGCAGGGACTAGAGAAACAGACTCTTAATCCAGCTCCTGTCCATCATTTTCAATTTGGATATGACCACAATACAGACACTGATGGGTACAGTTTTGTGTCAAGGCCGGCTGTCCCTCGATCTTCACATCACTTTTCCCATTCAGCCACGGCATGGTCAGAACTGGAACACACGGAGCCTTTTTCACGCCATAGATGTCCACCATCTCACTAGCCTGTACAGCCGGATTTAAAGGACTGGAGCAATTTCCAAAAGACTGAATGTTCACTCCTGGAACGTAATCTCCAATGTTCATTTGTGCTTTGTTTTTTACGTAGACACCATGGCTAAAAGGTCTTTTCAAACGGGTAGGTTGTGTGCCATAACTACAACTTAAGATCGCTCCTGCCACGACATAGCTTTTTTTTGCGCCCGTTCCCGGTTTCACTTGGGCTTCTTCCACTTACCCCATCCTCCTTAGTGCTTCCATCTCGACTCTTTGCACTCGAATGCCTGTAAAAGATCGGCGCAGCAGGCTTTCTGCCACAGCCAAATGGATATAGATATGAGGTTCGATCAGTCCCTCAATCCGAAAAACAGGGGGCTCTATCTCCCCCTGTCTCAGTATCAAACGCTTCAACGTACCATTGGGATACCATTCCGTTTGTGCGGACAAACAGTCCACCATCGGCGGACGAAGCACCCAGTATACCTCCTGTCTGGCCTGCTGGAAATCGGTAAGGATGGCCGCTTTCCATTTCAGTCCCGGCATATATTTCTCCAATAATACTTTCATCCGATCAGACACCAGGGGTAGGGGGAATTCCAGAAAATCCGGGTACACTGTTCGTGGATCGCTATGTACAGCCAAAAAAAGAGGATCATCCTTCTGTTGATCTCCCTCAGCTTCTGTCAGGATTTTCTCTACTTGCAAAGGAGACAGCGCAGCAGGCTCCACCCGATGTTTTACCCGCTCGTCTATCATCAGTCGAAAATATCTCAATGCAGCCACTCCTTTTTGCTAGCATCATCCCTTACCTGTGTAGACCACTCCAAACCAATGGCTCCTCTACGCTGCTCATCGGTAAAAATGACTCCTTGTACGTTTGCACCCGTAAAATCGGTTCCGATCAAACAAGCCCCTTTAAAGGATGCACCTGTCGCATCTGCTCCAACAAAGCAGGCATCCGTGAGGTCTGCCCCGTCCAAGGACGCTTTTTGTAGTAACGCCTCTTGAAAAATGGCTCCTCGTAACTGTGCATCATGAAAACGGGCTCCCTGCAAGCTCGCCCCTGTGAAATCTACGCCAGCAAAACCCAATGCCTCCCAATCCAATGAAGCATCTGATCCATATCCGGCGTTACCCATAACGACATCCAATATGGCCCCTTTCATCGAGCATCCGCTAAAATTGGCTCCATGAAGCAAGCTGTATGTCAAATCGATTCCATTTAACTCACTTTCCTGCCACACCGTTCCTACCAGGATACAGCCATGCAGACGACTATGTTCCATCCTGATTTGGCGAAAGGCTGTATAACGAAAATCCAACAGGCTATAATCCCCATCTGACAATTGAACTTGGGTCAACGCCTGATAGCTGTACGCATGTTCTTCTTTTTCCTCCAACCATGACCGGATATCATTTGCCTCCATGACTCTGCGATCTTCTCGATATACTGACACACTATGATCCAAAAATTCACCCACACGAATCTCGAACGTCTCTTCCCGCTCCAGCTCTTGAAACTCCGGTAAGCACACCGCCTGTTTCATCGCCAAGCGCACCACATTCACAACGAGCGCATGAATGTGTACCGCTGCCTCCAGCATAACCTGCTCCCATTCAAGCTCCGTTAGAGAAACATGCTGCTTCTCTACCTCCCTTCGCAATTGTCGCTGCAAATCGGTCCAGTAGGAATATGCCCAGCTTGTATCCCATTCCAATCGGATCGGCTGCGGATCAAGCATCCATAAAGCATCGGAAGCCTCTACGAGATAAGCAGGCCGTTCTTCCAGCCATGCGGTACGTAGCATGGAGTACGTGATATAACCGATCCTTCCCTTTCTTCCTTGAAGCTGCTCTCGCCGAATGTGCTGGCAATATCCCCGGAACTCTTCGACACAAGCCTGAACCCGTTGCTCCTGCGTCACATTGAACTTCAGCGCCCAGTCTCTGCGGATGAGAAACCACGCCTGATTCAAAATGGCTTGCCATTGCGGTTCTAACTCATCAATAGACTTCTCCATTTGTACCCAACCACCACCTAAAGCTCTTCATAAATTCATATCTTCAGGCTGACGCCATTCACCCGCTGCCCTATAGCCTAATTCGACTTTACTTCACTGCCCTTCATGTCCGCTGATCCACTCAATTGAATATGACTGCCATTGCAATCCATACGCAGCTCGCTGCCTGCCGACAAACTCATCGTTTTCCCTGCCGACAAGCTCAGATTACCACCCGCCGAGATAATTACCTGTTTACTGCTCACAATATGAATGCCTTCCTTGTCGTCCAGCTTAATAAAAATAGCACCATCTTTACCCGTCACGACCAGTTCATCCGGTCCCAAACGAATTTCTTTTCCATGAGGTGTTCGCCATATTTTCATCTGCGGATTGGAAAGCTTGTTATGTCCGCTCCCTCTGTCTGCACGTCGGACTGCACTGCCTGCTACCCCATCCTCTTCACGGCTGCCCGGAAAATAGAGTGAAACCGGGTCCCCTTTTTCCGGCATTACGTACCAGCCTGTATGTCCCCCGCCGCTATATACCGTCGAATAGTTGAACCAATGCGCCTGATTGACCGCCTGCTTCTCGTCGCAATCCAGATGGATACGTACCTGATCCTGACGCACATCCACGACTACTCCGCCTAATGAAGCGCCCGCCAGCTTTTCCTGATAGTAGCCTTTCTGCCGTAAGCCTTTATACGAGGCAAGCACATATTGATGCCGCAACAGACCCTGTCTCATTTCCGTATAAGCCTCCATGACATACAAACTGTGTCCCTGAAAGGTCAACTGAGCGCCCAAATCCAGCACCTCATCTGTCTCCACCTCATAAAAAATAAAGTCATTTTCGTTTACCTTTGCCTGCTCATTTTCCTGAAAGTAGCGGAAAGGTAGCATCTGCTTGCGTACCGTATAACGGGTATGATCCAGTACTGCCTGTGCAGGGCTGTCTTCAATGCCAAAATAAAATTTGGGACTATCAAAACGCGACACAGGCATCAGGCTCGTATGATAGCGGGAAGCCATGCGTCTTAAAAAAGCCCAATCCGTCTCCTGATACTGGATGGCAATCCGTCCGATAGGCTCTCCACCTGTCGCTCCATCAATCACATCCAACCCTTCATAATCCTTACCAATCTGCTCCAGCATCTGAGGAATCGTCATTTTGGTATATTGAAAAGAACGGGTGCGTTGCTGAATATCCATCCGATAAGTATGGGAGATGGCCTCTACCTCCAGATAGTACACATCCCGCACAACCTTCACTTCGACCGATAGCGCAATTCCGCTGAATAGCGGCTTACTTTCACCCGATTCATTGCGCTGGCTTACCTCAATAATCGTGTTCTTTTCCGTCGTTTCCACATAGCTGTCCTGCATGTCTTCCGGTATGATCCCTGTAAAATAGAGCCGAGTATGCTCGTTGATTTTCTTCGTGAGGGTAAGCTGCTCCAGCTCAACCAACTCATAGGGATGGATTTGGATATTGTCGTAGCCCAGACTCATAGCGAATCCACTCCTCTCTCAAGCGTAGGATGTAAAAGCAAAGAGACTGCATGGAGCGATTGTACTGTGTTTTCCGCTACAGGCAGCCATACCTCCATGTCCGATTCCATACAGTTAAACGTTCCCATCATTACCTGTCCTGCATGGGTGAACAGCAGGATTTCGTTGTACAAATTCGTATCCACGCCTGCAGCAACAAAACGGATCAACCCAATGGACAGCCCGGAATGATTTACGATCACTTGAGTGCCCAGCCAATTACGGATTGGTTGTACAGATCGCAAAGTGTCCACCATTTGCTCCACAAAATCAGGAAGTTCCTCGTCCGCCAAAAATGATTCTGTCCGACTAAAGGTGATATTCACCGTCCCATCCTCTGAGGTGTAAATGGCCTCTGGACGATATTCCGAAGGATACTTAAATTTGGCCTGCTCCAGTAGCATCAAACTAAAAGATTTCGGCACGCTTACCTGCATTTGTCCGTCCAAGATCACCCTCAATTCGAGCGTAATGAGCTCATCACCTAACCGTAACGCCAAATTTTTCTCAGAAACGGAGTGATCCTGTTCGGAAATAACAGTTTGAGAAAGACTCGTATTTACGTTATTAGATGCAACATCATAATTAAGCTTATTTTTAAGACTTAAAATATGCTCGTCCATATAGTTCATAGGGTTAGTCCCTTCTTCTTAAAAAGATGAGTATTTAATTCAAAATATAAAAGCAAAAGGGCATATTTAACAATAACCCATCTTATGTATGTATCGGCCAGAATCGAGACTTTGTTTACAGAAAGAACCATAGCATGCGTTATTTTCAATGTATATTTCTGAAATCAATATGGATAAGAGGATTGATCGGAACGGACTATGGATCGAATTGAATCCATCCTTGCTCAGAATGAAAGCAGGTATTATGACTTGGAAAGGCAGCTACCATAATACAAATGATTTTTATCAAGTGGTTTGGATAATGGGAGATTGTTGAGTTAAAATTATACTTGGTCCGGATTCGAACCTACTAAAAAGCAAAAACCCGCTCATAGAGCGGAGAAGTGGCGACGGATCTAAACTGAAACTAATGCAATTAAATGAGAGAGTAGCCCTTCAAACCAAAAAAAAGCCAGTGCCGACGAAAGCATCATTCAACGCGAAGTCCGTACCACCTCTATTCAAGAATACTACACAAAATAATTTTAGTTAATTCAAATTGTCCTTGTAATATTCATAATATGCTTTTCTCAAATAGAATTTCATCACGAATTGTAATACCATTATTTGATATTTTTGGTGTATTAGGTTTTATAATCCTTGCCTTTTCAACAGAGTTTGGGAATATTTTCGCAATTTGATAACCCTTTTTTTGATAAAATAAAAAAGCATGCAAGTTATCATTAGTTGTTACTAATTTTATTTTGCAACATCCGCTCTTTTTTGATACTGCTTCCACCTCATTCAATAACGCAGTACCAATTCCCTTATTTTCATCTTTGCTATCTAAAGAAATGATTTCACATTCATTATCACTTATAACATAAGTGATTAATCCCATAATCTTTTCTTTATGATCTACGACAGCAAATCCATCTAACTCATCACATTGATAGATCCCGCTAGAAATCACCATTTGTGGAGTTCCCCAATTACAAATAAAAAAATCGGTTATCATTTTTTTATCAAATTCTTTTGTATCAACTACGCAAGATTTCCCCTCCATCTTATAACTTTATAAATTGTCATTTTTCATCTAAGTATTATATCTAAAATAGGCCAAATACAAGCTTTGGATGTGAATGCAATAGAATAAAAGCTATTAAAAGAAAAAGCAGCCATCAACAGAAGAAAATCTGTGATGGCTGCTTTTTGTCTTTCAGGACCACATCACCAGCTGGAACCATCTTGAGATCAAGTAGTTCATCGGCGGCTATGTATAAAAGCTGACCGCTACAAGGAAAACATAGAAGTCATCTTTAAGCTACAAAGTTGTGGATTTGATCGATGGAGGCGAGGGGAGTCGAACCCCTGTCCGAAGATAACGTAACATAAGCTTCTACGGGTGTAGTTACAGACAGATATCACTTCCACTGGAGACTAGTCATACGGGTTTATTCTACACAATTTAGCCGTTGCTTAAGCTTAGTAATCATCAATTTATTATCAACAGCGATAGAGTACTGCAAATGATAATACATAACCGCTTCATCTTCTGGAAGCAATATACCCAAACAATTCAGCATTTGAACCCATCTTAAGTCATTTTTATCTAATGCTTCTGTAAAACTTTCCACCAAATGCTCAACAGGTAGATTTAAGTACTCCTGTTTTTCTTTTAGTTTATTTAAATAATACCGTTGAAACACATTATCTTCTTCCGATAGTTCAATTCCATTGATGAATTCATTTATAAATGTTAATTTTTCATCCATGTTTATATCAGAGAAGGTTGAATATACTTCATCCACCTTTTGATAAAGGGTGGCTAACCATTTTCTGTTTTGAATAATATCTATTGAAGCACTTTCTAAACATATATCATCCAGAAGATCGTTTGAAACAAAAAAACTCTCTGTTTCTCTCCAGATCACCTCAAAATTTCTCTCATCAACCCTTCTTCCCAATAGGTCGGCAACCACCTGCGGCCTAAGGTTATCATAGTATCTTTGTTTCGGTTTATTCAGGATAATATTTTGCATCAATGACCAAGAACTTATGGCATAGTTTTCTTCAAAGTGAACGGGTGTTACATCCCGATTATACTCTTCGTCGGCAATAAAATATTTTGAAACATCTAAAACATAGGGATTATATTTATTTATAACATACTCTTCGAGTTCATAAAGTTGTTTATTATAAATCGCATTTCCAAAATGCAACATCGCAGGAGGAGTATCCTTAACCTCTCCATCTCTCGATATATAATGATTACAACCTCTAGTTCTAACCAGTATTATATTTCCTCCAAATTTCTCAATCATTTTCTCCCAATATAGATCTATATATCCATACCATAACCAACTTGGAATTTCCAAGAAATTAATGGACTGGAATTGTTCCGATTCACTTTTATAGGCTGCCGTATTATAAAATGAATAATCATAAGTAGAGAAAGTCGTATTTTTATATACAGCTACCGGCTGGCAAAGGTCAAAAAAATCAATCACTAGGAAATCAGCACTAGAATTCAGAAGGATTGGAACAGTGTTTTTTTCAATACCGTTTCGTAAACAACGATGAGAATACTCACTATTAAAAAAAAGCAACTCTTCAGATCTTGTAGAAATATTTGCAGGAGGCATCATACTAGATACAATATTATTTCTGCTTAAATAACTATTAACTGATATATTAGTGTCTTTATTAACGTTGAAAATATCTCTGCTTAAGCATGAACCATGCACGTCTACCAATACCATTTAAGAGCCTCCAATGTTTTACATAGATAGTGGTACTACGATGAAAATTATTCATGGTCTGTATAAATGGCTCTATTCCTCCTTAGGAATCAATCTTGTCAATCCCAAAGCTCAACGCTTAATATGATTATCGGCAGCATACACAAGGAAGATTAGACGCATTTTAAATAGCCTGGATGCGAGGCAATGGCATTTCATATTTTCAACAAACCGGCTTTGCATTTCTGCGATGATTGAAATGGCTCAATTGGCGGTTAATAATTGACATTGGCTCACTCGCTAATATATCGAATCGTCCCTCACGTCCGGCGTGGTAGGCAAATCACTTTTCGGTATAACTTGAGTGATTCATCATCAAGCTATCTATAAATGCTTGTTTAATAGAGAGCTCCTCAAATCTTATTAGAACTCCAACAACTCCTTCAAGATAGCAGAACTCCTTAACATAAACTCATTTTTAAGGAATGCGGATCTAAGTATTCAATATCCAATCTGTTGACAAGCTAGAAGTCAAATACAATAAGACTGCCAACATTTATTTTACCTCACTTTGGACTATGCGACAGGGAAATTAAAGTAAGCAAAAAAGCGACCCATCAAGGCCGCTTTTCATAATACTACATATGGAGGCGAGGGGAGTCGAACCCCTGTCCGAAGATAACGACACATAAGCTTCTACGGGTGTAGTCACAGTTTTGATGTCACCCGAGTATCGCCCCGTAACCGGCTATACGTTGGGTCAGCCTGATTGTCTTCTTCAGCACACCCCAGGCGGAGATGTGGCAGCGTATCCCACTATAGGTTAGCCCCTACATCCGGCACATGGGCGATGCAGGAGAGGAGCACGCTCACAGGTTATTAAGCTGCGAAAGCGTAGTTGTTTTGTTGTTTGCCGTTTAATAGGCTTTAGCGTTGATGAAGCGGACGCGTCCCCACTACCCGCTACCCATGCTCGAACTATCCCCGTCGAATCCATAAACGCCCCCTTATTATAAAAGGGCTCCACGGATAAATCCGGAAATACCGGAGCATAAGTGCATAATATCAAAAGCTGAATCCTAAGATTCAACACACACTCGAATCAGGTTAAATCCAAGATCTTTGAAAACTTACTACTTTGTTAGTATAACATATTACATGTCATAACGAAACGGATTGAAGCCATTCTAGCTCGATAAAATAGCACCATTACAGGAACAAGTAACTTATCCACGTAATTTGTACCATACAGAGTAAGCAGACTGCTTATCTCGCTATTTTTTGCTTCTCGCGCAGAGCACGTTGGATATCACGCTGTGCATCACGTTTGGCAGCTGTTTCTCGCTTATCATACTGCTTTTTACCTCTACCCAGTCCAAGCAGCAGCTTTGCATAACCGTTGCGAACATATATCTTGAGCGGCACGATGGTGTAGCCTTCCTGTTTGGAGAGACCAATAAGCTTACGAATCTGCTCTTTATGCAGCAACAGCTTACGGGTGCGCGTCGGATCAGTCGGATTGTTACGATTACCTTGTTCAAAAGGGCTGATATGCATATTGTGAATATGGATTTCGCCATTACGGATCGTAGCAAAAGCATCGCTTATATTAGAGCGACCATTCCGCAGAGACTTAATTTCCGTTCCCGTTAACACCATGCCCGCCTCGTAGGTGTCCTCAATAAAATAGTCATGGGAAGCTTTTTTGTTCTGGGCGAGCACTTTCCCGTCTGCCTTCTTACCCATGAATACCACTCCTTATGAATAACTTAGATTCAATCTAGAATTCCTGCTACAAAGAGCTACCTAGAAATATATTGTAACAAATTTCGGAGGGTAAAAGCAAGAAAGGTCAAGCCTTTTACATTTCTCATTACACTTATAGCACACTAAAACCAAGCGGCTTCTATCCATTACTACAGACAGAAACCGCTCATATTCTAAGCATCCTTAAGCTTCATTCACTGCTCTCGGAAGCCCCAATCTCCTAACAAGTAAGTTATATCAACCTACTTTTTCTTTTTCCGTACAAACCCAGCGGTGCTATTCCCGCCGTTAGCGCCCTTTTTTTTCCGCTTGCGACGTGCTGCGCCTTCGCCACCTGGTCTGGCATCACTACCTGGGGTAGCTGCATCACCAATGAATATCCCGCTGGCAGACGTCTTCTTCCGTCGCTTGCTTGCAGCCGTTGCTGGCGAATTGTATCCGCCCTTGCCACTACCAAAGCCGAAGCTGCCTGGCGAGCCTGTACCGACACCGTTTCCACCACCGCGACCTGCGCGACCTGCGGTGCTGATTCCTCCGTTGCCGCCCTCTTTAGGCTTTCCAGCCGCCTCACGACCGCCTTTACGCTCTCTACCAGCCTTGTCCTTACCGCCCTTACGATCACGTCCTTCTCGGCCTCTGCCTTTAGCACGGCCCTCGCCACGTGCAAAATCTCCACCCTGGCCCGAGCCTCCCGTCCGTTCACGACGTTGCCGTTGCTTCATATCGACGAGTTCAAAGTCAATTGTGTAATCTTCCATATTCACACGTGCGACGCGAACCTTAACCTCATCCCCAATGCGGAATACCTTAGAGGTGCGTTCTCCGATTAACGCCATATGCTGCTCGTCAAAATGATAATAGTCGTCCGTAAGTGCACTCAGACGCGTTAAGCCCTCGACTGTGTTGTCCAGCTCAATGAACATCCCAAAGCTGGTTACACTGCTGATGATCCCTTCGAACTCCTCGCCGACCTTATCCAGCATATATTCAGCCTTTTTCATCTGTTCTGTGTCGCGCTCTGCATCCACAGCCACACGTTCACGCTCGGAGGATTGCTGAGCAATATCTGGCATGCGTGCAGTCAAATATTCCTGACGCTCGTCTGTTAAAGCCCCGCCATTCTCCAATACCTCACGAATGACACGGTGAATTACCAAGTCAGGGTAACGACGAATCGGTGATGTAAAATGAGAGTAATACTCCGCAGCCAGTCCAAAATGTCCTGTAGACTCCGCATCATATTTTGCCTGCTTCATCGAACGCAGCATCATTGTGCTAAGCACCGTTTGCTCCTTCGTACCCTGAATGTCTTCTAACAATGTTTGCAGTGCTCGCGGATGAATGGAATTTCCTCGACCTTTGATCTGATGACCAAAATTAGCTGCAAAAGCCATAAAGTTTTGCAGCTTCTCTGGGTCGGGGTCCTCATGAATCCGGTACAAGAACGGTACCTTGAGCCAGTGAAAATGTTCGGCTACCGTTTCATTGGCCGCCAGCATAAACTCTTCAATAATTTGTTCGGCTATCGTACGATCCCTCTTCACAATATCGACAGCTTTGCCTTCATCATCTACAATCACTTTGGCCTCATCAAAATCAAAATCAACTGCACCGCGGCGCATCCGATTCGCACGCAGCTTCAATGCTAAATCCTTCATCGTACGGAATACATCAACCAGGTCCTTGTACCGTTCCATCAGTTCTGCATCTTCCTCTTCGAGGATTTTGCGAACGTTAGTATAGGTCATCCGTTCCTTCGTTTTAATCACGCTGGTGAAAATATCATGCTTTACGACCTTCATATGCTCATTGAATTCCATCTCACAGGATAAAGTCAGTCGATCCACCTGAGGATTCAATGAACAAATTCCGTTTGAAAGTCGATGTGGAAGCATCGGAATGACGCGGTCAACCAAATACACACTACAACCGCGGTTATATGCCTCCAGATCCAGCTTGGAGTTCTCACGCACATAATACCCTACGTCAGCAATATGAACGCCCAGACGATAGTTTCCGTTCGGCAAACGCTCTACATTAACCGCATCATCGAGGTCTTTGGCATCCTCCCCGTCAATGGTAACAATGATTTTATCGCGCAAATCACGCCGTCCCTGACGTATAATCTCCTCTTCCGTAATCGCATCAGGAGCCTCATCCGCTTCCGCCATCACTTCATCCGGAAAAGCTTCTGGGAGCTGATGCTTGCGAATAACGGACAAGATGTCAACGCCCGGATCATCCTTATGACCCAGCACCTCCAGCACTTCGCCTTCTGCCGCTGCACGTCCTTCCGGATAGCTCACAATACGCACGACGACCTTTTGTCCGTTTACAGCTCCGTTAAAGCTGTCCTTAGGAATGAAAATGTCCCGGTTAATACGTTTATCATCCGGCAAAACAAAACCGTATGCTTCGTGGCTCTGAAACACACCGACTACCTGAAGCACTGCGCGCTTCACGATTCGCACAACTTCGCCTTCTAGTCGGCCACCCGCAGGTCCCTTTGATGTTACTCTTACCAGTACCGTATCTCCATTCATCGCGCTCTTTAAGTCGTTAGCATGAATGTATACATCCGGGTGCTCCCGGTCCTCTGGAATCAAAAAAGCAAAGCCCTTGGCATGGGCCTGCAAACGCCCGCGCTGCAAATCCATCCGTTCTGGAACACCATAACGGTTCGTGCGGGTCAGCAGAATTTTCCCGTCTTCCTCCAATGCGTTCAAGAGCTTAAGAAATTCACGAAACTCTTCTGCATCCTTAATGTCAAAATGTTGCTCCAGCTCCTGGTATGTCATAGGCTTGTATGCGGTCTCGCGCATGAAATCAAGTAGTTGTTGCTCTGTTATCATAATTTTGTCCACCTCGGGTGACCTTTAATTTTCAGTAATAAATCCGCATGTTCCTTGTTCCTGATACAAGGCTCTTTATATACTCATACCCTAGTATACACGAATTTAATCGACGGCATCCCTGCCTGTCCAAAATCCAAAAAAGCCCCCGTTTCCCGTGAAACGAAGGCTTAAGGTGTATATTTATCTTATTTTGCGAAAAATGCAACCAAAACGGAAACGATCATAAAACATGCACCCAAAACAGCAGTTACGCGTTGTAAAATCAAATCCATACCGCGAGCTTTGGTCTTGCCGAACAGATGCTCAGCACCGCCAGAGATGGCACCGGACAAACCTGCGCTTTTCCCCTTTTGCAGTAACACAACCGCAATAACAGCAATCGAGAACACAACGAGCAGCACTTTCAAAAAGATTTCCATGAAAAATCCCACCTCCTGAGCTTATACATCTGTTTTGCAAAACAACACAGCCTCTTTTATGAAAACATGCACATATCATGCTTTAAATAGCCGGAAATTAACGCAAAACACTATTTTCATTCTACCACAGCTTCCAGTAGATAACAACAGCTACAGCAAGACACTTAGCCATTAAGCTTCTGTAGATCATTATTTATAAAAAAACAGATCTGCTTGCATATCGCAAGCAGATCTGTTTTATTCATGCGCAAAAGCGTCGAGCGTCCTGACCCTATGATAAATCATAGGCCCGAGGCACCACCAGCATTTTTGGCAATATTATTTTTTCAGGTTGTAGAAAGATTTCAGGCCGTGGTATTGAGCCAGTTCACCCAGTTGATCCTCAATGCGGAGCAATTGGTTGTACTTCGCAATACGGTCAGTACGGGAAGGAGCACCAGTTTTGATTTGGCCCGCATTTGTTGCAACAGCGATATCAGCGATTGTGCTGTCTTCGGATTCACCGGAACGGTGAGAGATTACAGCTGTGTATCCTGCACGTTTAGCCAATTCGATAGCATCGAATGTTTCAGTCAGCGTACCGATTTGGTTTACTTTGATCAGGATAGAGTTACCGATGTTTTCATCGATACCTTTAGCCAGACGCTCTGTGTTAGTTACGAACAGGTCGTCACCAACCAATTGGATTTTGTTGCCCAGTTTTTCAGTGAGCAATTTCCAACCTTCCCAGTCATCTTCGGAGCAACCATCTTCAATAGTGATGATTGGGTATTTATCAACCCAAGAAGCAAGCAGGTCAACGAACTCAGCAGAAGTGAAGGATTTGCCTTCGCCTTCCAAAGTGTATTTTCCATCTTTGAAGAACTCAGTGGAAGCAACGTCCATACCGAGGAATACGTCAACGCCTGGTTTGTAACCAGCTTTTTCGATCGCTTCGATAATAGTGGACAGAGCTTCTTCGTTAGATTTGAAGTTAGGAGCAAAACCACCTTCATCACCAACAGCTGTGTTCAAGCCTTTGGAATTCAGTACGGATTTCAGGTTGTGGAAGATTTCTGCGCCAACACGCAGAGCTTCTTTGAATGTAGGAGCGCCTACAGGCAGAACCATGAATTCTTGTACGTCAACGTTGTTGTCGGCATGAGCACCACCGTTAACGATGTTCATCATTGGTACTGGTAATTGTTTAGCGTTGAATCCGCCCAGGTAAGTGTACAGTGGCAAGCCCAGAGCTTCAGCAGCAGCGCGAGCTACAGCCATGGATACAGCCAGAATTGCATTCGCACCCAGTTTACCTTTGTTTGGAGTACCGTCCAATTTGATCATCAATGTATCGATTTCTACTTGGTTCACAGCATCCAAGCCGATTACTTCAGGAGCAATAATTTCGTTCACGTTTTTAACAGCTTGCAGAACGCCTTTACCCAGGTAACGGGATTTGTCGTTATCGCGAAGCTCTACAGCTTCGTGAGCGCCTGTGGATGCACCAGAAGGAACGATAGCGCGACCAATCGCACCGGATTCCAGATATACTTCAACTTCAACCGTAGGGTTACCACGGGAGTCGAGGACTTCGCGAGCGTACACGTCAGAAATAATAGTCATTTGTACTTAATCTCCTTTGTAATTCATAATTTATTGGACAAGCCTATACTTATTAAATCAAGCTTACTTGCGGGATGCAATCATAGATTTTCCTGTCATTTCCGCAGGTTGCGGAAGTTGCATCAAATCCAGAAGCGTTGGAGCTACGTCAGCCAGAATTCCATGCTCACGCAGAACGATATTTTCGTCAGTCAAAATGAACGGAACCGGATTCGTTGTGTGAGCTGTGAACGGACGTCCCTGCTCATCAATTTCCATATCCGCGTTACCATGGTCAGCGATGATAATTACCACGCCACCTTTGGCTTTAACTGCATCTACAACACGTCCAACACATTCATCCGTCGTCTCTACTGCCTTAATTGTTGGTTCCAGCATACCGGAGTGTCCAACCATATCCGGATTGGCAAAGTTCAGGATAATCGCATCGTGCTTGTCAGCTTCGATTTCCTTAACAGCAGCATCCGCTACTTCATACGCACTCATTTCAGGCTGCAGATCATATGTAGCCACTTTAGGCGAATTGATCAAAATACGAGTTTCGCCAGGAAGCTCCACATCGCGTCCGCCACTGAAAAAGAAAGTAACGTGCGGATACTTTTCTGTCTCAGCAATACGCAATTGCTTTTTGTTGTTTTGTACCAGCACCTCGCCAAACGTGTTGTCCAGGTTTTTCGGTTCATAGGCAACAAAGCCTCCAACCGTTTCACTGAACAAGGTCAGGCAAACAAAGTGCAGATCCTTAGGCCATTTTGGCCCACGGTCAAAACCACGGAAATCTTCATTGGTAAATACTTGAGACAATTGAATCGCACGGTCAGGACGGAAATTCAGGAATACGACAGAGTCATTGCTTTCGACCAGCCCTACAGGGCTTCCATCAGCCTTCACAATAACAGTTGGTTCCACGAATTCATCGAACACTGACTTTTCATACGATTCCTTCAATGCTTCGAGTGGATCGGTGTATTGAGGACCTTCACCGTATACGATTGCACGGTAAGACTTCTCAACACGTTCCCAACGTTTGTCGCGGTCCATTGCATAATAGCGCCCTTGTACGGTTGCAATTTGGCCAATGCCCACTTCCTGAATTTTAGCGACCAGTTGTTGCATAAAGCCTACGCCGCTATCAGGCATAACGTCACGTCCATCCATGAAAGCATGAATGTACACTTCAGTTAATCCTTCTTTTTTAGCCAGATCCAGCATAGCGAACAGATGGCTGATATGACTATGCACACCACCGTCGGACAGAAGTCCGTACAGGTGAAGTTTAGTGTTGTTCTTCTTCGCATGTTGCACGGCTTTAACCAATGTTTCATTGTCGAAGAACTCGCCTTCACGGATGGACTTCGAAATACGAGTCAAATCTTGATATACAATTCGACCTGCGCCGATGTTCAAGTGACCTACTTCGGAGTTACCCATTTGTCCTTCCGGAAGACCCACCGCTTCACCAGAAGCCGTCAACGTGGTATGTGGATACTGTTTTAAATACCGGTCGTAATTCGGTTTGTTGGCCTGTGCAACCGCATTGCCTTCCACAGTGTCACGCAGTCCGAATCCGTCCATAATAATTAAAGCTACCGGTTTTGGTGCTGTCATCTTACTTCGCCCCCTCAACAAGCGCGATGTACGACGCCGGTTGAAGACTGGCACCGCCCACGAGCGCGCCGTCGATATCGCTTTGACCCAGGTACTCAGTAACATTTTCAGGTTTTACACTACCACCGTACTGAATACGTACAGCATTTGCTGTATTTTCATCATACAGCTCTTTAATCAGACTACGGATGTAGGAAATCACTTCATTCGCATCCTGCGAAGTAGAGGATTTGCCTGTTCCGATGGCCCAGATTGGCTCATAAGCAACTACGACTTGCGCTGCTTGATCTTTAGCCAGACCAGCAAAAGCTGCTACAGTTTGCACTTTTACAACTTCTTTGGTTTGACCTGCTTCACGGTCTTCCAGCTTTTCGCCTACACATACAATTGGTGTCAGGCCATGACGGAATGCTGCATGAACCTTTTTGTTCACCGTTTCGTCTGTTTCGTTGAAATACTCACGACGCTCGGAGTGTCCGATCACAACGTAGTCTACGCCCAGATCTTTCAGCATTCCGCCGCTGATTTCACCTGTAAATGCGCCATCTTCTGCAAAGTGCAGGTTTTGTGCGCCGATTTTAATAGATGTACCTTTTACTGCTTCAACCAGAGCAGGAAGATTTGTAAATGGAGCACATATAACGCTCTCCACTCCTGCAACCTCTGCTTTACCTTTGATCTCTTCGATGAAGGTTTTAGCTTCTGGTACGGTTTTGAACATCTTCCAGTTACCCGCGATAATCGGTGTTCTCAATGGTTTCAACTCCTAACTATTAGGTGCCCTAAAGCCTTTATTACGCGTAATGCGTTTGATTATTTATCGTTAAGTGCAACGACACCCGGAAGTGCTTTGCCTTCCATGAATTCCAGGGATGCGCCGCCGCCAGTGGAGATGTGATCCATTTTGTCAGCCAAGTGGAATTTTTCAGCCGCAGCCGCAGAATCACCGCCACCAATGATGGTGTATGCTTCTGTTGTAGCACAAGCTTCCGCTACTTCACGAGTACCGCCAGCGAAAGGCTCGATTTCAAATACACCCATTGGTCCATTCCAAACAACCAATTTGGAGTTTTTGATAACATCTGCATAGATTTTACGAGTTTTCGGTCCGATATCCACGCCTTCCCAATCTGCAGGAATGCCGTCGATGTCCACAATGTTCGTGTTCGCTGTAGCGCTGAAATCGTCAGAAATAACGATATCCACAGGAAGGTAGAAGTTTTTGCCAAGCTTCTTCGCTTTTTCAATAAATCCAAGAGCTACGTCCAGTTTGGATTCATCCAGCAAAGATTGACCCACTTCATGACCTTGAGCTTTGAAGAATGTATAAGTCAAACCGCCGCCAATAATTACGTTATCTGCAATGTTCAGCAGGTTGTCGATTACGTCGATTTTGTCTTTTACTTTGGAACCGCCAATAATGGCTGTAAAAGGACGATCTGGATTCGACAAGGCTTTACCAATAACAGACAACTCTTTTTCCATCAGCAAGCCGGAAACAGCCGGAAGGAAATGCGCGATACCTTCTGTAGAAGCATGAGCACGGTGTGCTGCACCAAAAGCATCATTCACGAAAATGTCAGCCAGTTCAGCAAATTGCTTAGCCAGTTCAGGATCATTTTTCTCTTCTCCTGGGTAGAAGCGTACATTTTCAAGCAATAGCACATCGCCGTTTTGCAGTTCAGCCACTTTCGCTTTAACAGCTTCACCAACTGCTTCGTCCACTTTAACAACTGGCTTTTTCAGCAGTTCGGACAAACGTACACCAGCAGCAGTCAGACGCATGGATTCAACGACTTGACCCTTTGGACGTCCAAAGTGACTCGCCAAAATAACTTTTGCACCTTTTTCAATCAGGTAGTTAATGGTTGGCAAGGTTTCGCGAATACGCTTGTCATCTGTAATTTTACCATCCTCAACCGGAACGTTAAAATCTACACGAACAAACACCCGTTTTCCATTCAGTTCTATATCACGTACGCTCTTTTTGTTCATCTCCATATTCCTCCGCACCCTTATAATTTTACGAAACAGGAATTTAAGGCACATTTTGATATATAAAGAGCGGAAACAATAACACCTGTTTCCGCTCTATGATGTTGCTCGATAAGGAAATTCTTATTTAGCCAATTTAGCGAAGTATTCCAACGTACGGATCAATTGTGCAGTGTAGGACATTTCGTTGTCGTACCAAGCTACAGTTTTAACCAGTTGTTTGTCGCCAACAGTCAGAACTTTAGTTTGAGTAGCGTCAAACAGGGATCCGAAAGTCAGACCTTTGATGTCAGAAGAAACGATTTGATCTTCAGTGTATCCGTAAGTTTCAGGATCGGAAGCTTCTTTCATCGCTGCGTTGATTTCTTCAGCAGTTACGTTTTTCTCCAGAACTGTTACCAGCTCAGTCAGGGAACCTGTTGGTACTGGAACACGTTGAGCTGCGCCATCCAATTTACCTTTCAGCTCAGGGATAACCAGACCGATTGCTTTAGCAGCACCAGTAGTGTTAGGGATGATGTTTTCAGCTGCTGCGCGAGCACGACGGAAGTCACCTTTAGCATGTGGAGCATCCAAAGTGTTTTGGTCGCCAGTGTAAGCGTGAATTGTAGTCATCAAGCCTTCAACGATACCAAATTTGTCTTGCAATGTTTTAGCCATAGGAGCCAGGCAGTTAGTTGTGCAAGAAGCACCGGAAATTACAGTTTCAGATCCGTCCAGAATTTCATGGTTTACGTTGTAAACGACAGTTTTCATGTCGCCAGTAGCTGGAGCGGAGATAACAACCTTTTTAGCGCCGCCTTTCAAATGTTTCTCAGCAGCTTCTTTAGTTGTGAAGAAACCTGTGCATTCCAGAACGATGTCTACACCCAGGTCTCCCCAAGGCAATTCTTCAGGGTTACGGTTAGCCAAAACTTTAACTTCTTTACCGTTTACTTTGAAGAAACCGTCATGTACTTCTACTTCCCCTTGGAAAGTACCTTGTGTTGTATCATATTTCAACAGATGTGCCAGCATTTTGGAATCTGTCAAGTCGTTAATTGCTACTACTTCAATACCTTCTACGTCTTGAATACGGCGGAAAGCAAGGCGTCCAATACGTCCGAAACCGTTAATACCAACTTTAACTGTCATGAGTGAGTTCCTCCCAAAGTTCGTTTAGTTTAGTTTTATATATTCAAGACAGACCCGAAAGCCCGTCAAGACAACACAATTAAAAAACCTTATCAATCTCTTAAATAACGGCTTACAATCTCGGCAGCAGCGCCTTCGTCGGTGACAAGAATGTCTTCCTGTCCGAAACGCAATACCGCATGAATAGCAGCCGCCTTGCTCTTGCCTCCAGCCACACCTAACACCGTCTCCGTACGCCTGATGTCCTCCAAACGGAGTCCAAGCGTCAGCATTCTGTGAACAACGACGCCGTCTTCGTTAAAATAATAGCCAAACGATTCGGCAACCGCGCCCTCATTGCTGATCTGGGCAAAGGTTTCAGGGTCAAGCTTGCGTCTGTGGGCCATTGCTATGGCGTTGCCTATTCCGTGAATGATAATACGACTTTCTCGAATCAGGCTCAATATATCCTGAATATTCGTATCCTCAAGCAAGGAGTTGTAAGCATGATTGCTGAGCAAATCCGGTACATGGAGCAGACGGTATTGAGCGCCGACCTTGCGAGCCATCGTGGAGGCAATTGTATTTGCCTGCATTTCCATGCTCTCTCCCAAACCCCCGCGTGCCGGTACAAACCATCCGCCTTTAAGCGGGCCGTTAGCAGGTAATGTCAGTTGTTCCGCCACATCTGCAATCGTCGTGCCACCTGTTACAGCGACCACGTCCTCGTCATCCATAACACTCAGCAGCGCCTTTGCGCCAGCACGGCCCAGTTCCTGCTTCGCTAACGGTGAAGCATCCGAATCCCCTGGAACGACAACCACCTTCCTCAAACCGTAGGCTTGACGAATCTGATCCTCCAATTGGGACAGGCCGAACAAGTTGTTCGCAATCGGCTCCAGCTGTTCCAGCAGATCCAGTCCTGCTTTGCTCACCTTCATGCCCACACTCTCAATCTCAATTAGCCCTTGCGCTTTAAGGAGATCAGTCTCAGCGCGCAGTACGCGCTCGGTCATATCCAGTGAAGCTGCCAGTGTTCTGCGTCCAATAACTTCGGACAACATAATCTGATGCAGGATCGTGTACCTTTTTTTCAAAACATCCATGAGGTCGGGCAGAAGCTGCTTCTGTATTTCTAATATCTTTCGCATGCTTTCCACTCCCGCACACTTCTAAGTTCTGTCTCTATGCTATATCTCTAACTGGTCTTAAAATGTCCCGGGATAACTTTTTAAGTCCCACGTATATCTTACCCAATATTTGCTTCACATGCAAGTCTATCTGAACCTATATTTCTCAACTTTTTATGTGAATATGCGCACGTAATAAAAGCTTGCAATTCAATGCCGTATATCATATAATCATCTTTGTTTCCAATTAATTAGTTAGTTGCTTGTAATGTTCATCTGTGCGCCCGTGGTCCAACGGATATGACGTAGGCCTCCGGAGCCTGAGATCGAGGTTCGATTCCTCGCGGGCGCGTCGTTTTATATGATTGGCTAAATGTTCCATATAATGTTTTTAACCAAAAAGAGCGCTGAGCGCTCTTTTTTTAATTAATAGTTTGACTTTCTTTGACTTTTTGTTTGAAATTGTTTATCATGTGGTTAATACGGTAACAGTTTATAAATAGGGATGTGTAATCGGCATATCCACCAAATCCACTAACGATATTTAAGGGAGGTTTTTTGACGTGAGCTATGTTCCTATGGTAGTAGAACAAAGTAACCGCGGCGAACGCGCCTATGACATTTATTCCAGACTGTTGAAGGATCGCATTATTTTGTTGGGCTCGGACGTCAATGACGTTGTAGCCAACTCAATTATTGCACAAATGCTGTTTTTGGCTGCTGAAGATCCTGAAAAAGACATTCACTTGTATATTAACAGTCCTGGCGGTTCCATCACAGCTGGTATGGCCATTTTCGATACGATGCAATACATTAAACCTGACGTATCTACCATTTGTGTAGGTATGGCTGCTTCCATGGGTGCTTTCTTGCTGAATGCAGGTGCCAAAGGCAAACGTTTTGCCTTGCCAAACAGTGAAATTATGATTCACCAACCACTGGGCGGTGCACAAGGACAGGCAACGGATATCGAAATTCGCGCCCGTCGCATTCTGAAAATGCGTGACAAATTGAACCGCATTCTCGCAGATCGCACAGGTCAACCACTGGAACGCATCGAAAAAGACACAGACCGTGACTATTTCATGTCCGCTGATGATGCCAAAGAATACGGTATTATTGATAAAGTGTTAACTAGCTCCTCTCCAGAAGGTGTATAAGAAAAGTGGTTTACTTTTGAATAGCTGTTAAATAGAAAGGCTGCCTCGGATTTTTGTATCCAGTAGGCAGCCTTTTTATTTACTATAATTTTTTATATATAGCTAAACCAAATTATTGATTTTGTCCCGCAAAAGGCTTCCCGCCCTGAGGCAGCAGTTGAGCGAACGAGTAAGTAAACTCCGGAATTCCATACGCGTATGGAGCATAATCATACAAATCAAACACGATGGTTAGTCCACTATTGGTCACATAAAAATTCTGATCTGCGGCCAACTCTTTAAATTTTTCAAAACCTTCGCCAGCCTGGAGCGCATCAATTTTTTTCTTCAAATCAGCATTCAAAAACTTTTTATAGTTCGGATTTGCCTTCAATACGTCAGACAATTGCAGCAGCTTGCCATCAGCGAGCGAGAACGTGTATCCTTTACGCGCCGTCATACCATGTGCGCCACCTGTATACGAGTAGTCCTGCATAATCACACTTAGAATACCGTCCTTGTTATAGGCAATTGCAAAATCATTCTCGAAATCATACGGTCTTTCTGCTGTAACCTCTCCGTCTGCCACCATCTTTTTGCCTGCTGCCAATACTGTCTCTGCATGCTTTTTTAGCACATTATTAATGGCCTGTTGAGCCTCAGGATTCAGCTGGCTGCCGCTGATTTGTGGATACTTAATCTTATAAGACACCTTTGCATTACTCGAAGCTGGAAGCGTCTGAGACGCAATTGTGATTGGATTTAGCTGGCTTTTACTTAATGTTACGGTTTTCTGAACTGCATTCCACTGAGCATCGATACCCAGATAGTCTTTCAGCAGACTCATAGGAATGTACAGCTTCCCGGCGATCATTTTGGCATCCATGCTGCGCGTGTTGATTCCGTTCACATTGACATAGGCATCCGAGGAGGAGACCACGATATAGAGCTTGTTGTACCCACTCCCCACTGTATATGTCCCTTCTTTGGTGTCATAGCTCACCGGAATTTCCAAGCTGTCACGCAGTGCTGCCACTGGAATCATGGTGTTCCCGTTCACTTGAATACCTTTAGAGGCCAACGTTTTACCATTCCATTGGATGGCGATCCCTGGTTGCTGTGTTGTCGCTTGCTGCTGTTTGGTCGATGCTGCCCCAATATAGGAAACGGGAATAACCGCAACCCCTGCTAAAATTCCCGCTGCCAGCAATGCTGAGCCCCATTTTTTTGTATGTTTGTTCATCGTAAGTATTCCTCCTATTGCAAATCTGTATAATCTATGTGTTTTGATCACTTTTCTTATTATATCTATACCCTATTGTATGTAGTTTACAATCTGTACACTCCTTGATTTCAATCTGTACACCTAACAGCCATTAGCTATGACAGACTCATTACAAAACGGTTTCAATAGACAAAAGAAGCCAACAAGTCATCCTGCAATGTTGCAGGCGCTTGCGGCTCCGCTTAATGGTCTATACTAGTTCATCTCATATTGGGCAGACACTTGGACTTTCACCGTTACTTGACCCGACTGTATCTCTGTTCCGCCACTCATATCCATGAGCGCTTTGGACATGGCATTCTCACGTTGTGTGTAAACCTGAGCTTCCCCGCCATCTACTGTCACATTCACCAGAGCTCCTAAACCGCGTTTAGCTGATTTTGCTACGGCACTTGCTTTGGATTGAGCATTATCCAACGCCTTTGCAATTGCTGCTTCCTCATAAGCGGAAGGATTCTCTACGGAAAACTGTATATTATCTACGTTGTTTGCACCGGAATTTGTAGCCTCATCCAACAGTTGACCAATTTTATCCAAATTGCGATATTTCACTGAAAGTGTATGGTTGGCCATGTAGCCTTTGAGCTTCTGTCCTTCTTTCTCGTTATAGGTATAGTTAGGCTGTACAGAGAACTGGCTTGTCTGAATATCGTCTGCACTAATGCTCCATTTTTCTTTTAACAGCTGTGTAACCTTGTTTATTTTCGCAGCATTGGCTTTTTGAGCTGCAGCAGCGGTGTTTCCTTCCGATTGCACACCAATAGAGAGATAAGCGATATCTGGCTTAGCCATTATTTCACCACTTCCACTCACGTTAATTACACCATTCGCCGTCGTCGCCGTTGCTGCATAAGCGCGATCAGCTCCCGTCCACAGCCCTCCTGCTATTCCCCCAGCTAATAATGCTCCTGCAAGAATTGCTGTGCTTACTGTTTTTGTCCAAACTCTCATTGTAGTCAGCCTCTTTCTTGAAAATGTTTGTACCTTCCAGACGGAAAAAACGGGAAAAGGTTGCAGTCAAGCGGTATAAATTTCCGAAACAGAGCATTACCTAGGGGTTTCAACTATTTGTAGCTTGGACTTAACGCGGTCGCTATATTCAAATAAATATACATAAATAGCTTAATGGCGGGGCTGGTTGAATGCTTTTTTCTGGATACAAAAAAAGCCCCCGAGGGGGCTTTCACTAAGAGCATACATCATATCACAAAGCAAATGCTCGTTTATTGATTTTCCAGCTCTACCTTACTAACCAGACTTACTAAAGCGTTTACAGCCTGTTCGGCGTCCGCACCTTCAGCACTAATATTGATTTCAGTACCTGTACTGATGGCGAGGCTCATAATACCCATGATGCTCTTGGCATTAACCTTTTTGTCTTCTTTTTCCACAAAAATTTCAGATGAATATTTATTCGCTTCCTGTACGAACAACGCAGCAGGTCTGGCGTGCAGTCCTGTTTTCAAGCGTACGACTACTGGATGTTTTGACATGTCAGCTTACCCCCTCATCAAATAAATCTGGACGCTATTTACTCCATTTTATTTATCACATTATAACATTAACCCGGGACAGACACTAGAAAAAAAACTAAAAAAACCGGTTCTAAAAGCCCCTCAGACCCTCTTTTACGGAATTAGGCCGTTTTCCCCCCTGATTTTGTCAGCCATCTCATCAATTTTGCGAAGTCGATGATTTACACCCGATTTACTCACGACCCCTTTGAGCATTTCCCCGACTTCTTTTAAATTCAAATCGGGATGAGCGAGCCGAATTTCTGCCACTTCACGCAGTTTATCTGGCAAGGTCTCCAAACCAACTTCCCTCTCCAGCAACTTAATATTCTCAATTTGCCGGACAGCAGCTCCGATCGTCTTGTTCAAATTAGCTGTTTCGCAATTAACAATACGGTTTACGGAATTGCGCATATCGCGCATGATACGTACATCTTCAAATTTGAACAAGGCTTGGTGCGCCCCAATGATACTGAGCAGCTCAATGATCTTCTCGCCTTCCTTGATGTAAAGGATAAAGCCTTTTTTTCGCTCAATACAGCGGGCATTGAGATGAAACTCATTAGCGAGATCAACTAGCGCCTGACAATGCTCCTCATACATCGAAGAAATTTCAAGGTGGTAAGACGATCCCTCTGGATTATTCACAGAGCCACCTGCCATAAAGGCACCCCGCAGATAAGCCCGCTTACAACAGTTTTTCCGAATGATATCCCGATTAATCCCGTCAGTGAACAAGAAACCTTCTGAGACAATATAAAGCTCCTTTAGCAGCTCTTGTACACCATTAGGAATGCGGACAATATACACATTATTTTTTTTCAAGCGCATTTTTTTCCGTACAAGCAGTTCGATGTGAAGTTGAAAATGCTTTTTGATCAAGGAGTAAATCCGCCTTGCAATCGCGGCATTTTCTGTGGACACGTCCAATATCACCCTTTTATTCGACAGTTGTACGGATCCGAGCATACGTATGAGCGCAGACAGTTCCGCTTTTTCACAGCAGGGCTGGCTTTCAATCATCGTAAGCTCTTTTTTCGTTTGTGCCGCAAAGGACAAGGGACTCACCTCCTTCTTAACATCCAGTTTTGTACCAATTGGTAGATATGCTGGCTCAGTTTGTCGGCGTCATGCCGTAAATACGTGCGGAACAGAACTAACGTATCTGCCACTACTTTATATCCTCGATCAGCCAGCTCGCCCATGTCTACTTGAACAGGCTTAGCTCCCTGCTCGGCATACATCTCCTGTACTTGAGGTGGAATTTCTCCGTTATTTACAATGACATAGTCGAACAGATGATGCCCTACATGCTCATAGATCGCTTGCAGGTGATCTCCCACTGTATAGCCATCGGTTTCCCCCGGCTGGGTCATCACGTTGCAGACAAATATTTTGATAGCATCTGATTTCACCACAGCCTCAGCAAGTTTCGGTACAAGCAAATTCGGTAAAATGCTGGTATATAGACTGCCGGGACCAATTAGAATCGCATCGGCTTCATTAATGGCTTCCACAGCCTCAGGCAACGGCTCCACGTGAGTCGGTTCAAGAAAAACACGTTTGATTCGTCCGCCCGCTTCTGGGATTTTGGACTCCCCGGTGATCACCGTGCCATCCTCCATCTCGGCGCTGAGCACAACGCCTTCCTCAGCCGCCGGTAGTACACGCCCTCGGACAGCAAATACACGGCTAAGCTCACGCACCGCCGTTACAAAATCCCCCGATATATCAGTCATCGCTGCTAAGATCAAATTCCCCAAGCTATGGCCTGACAACCCTGATCCAGCACCAAAACGGTATTTTAGCATATCTGACATTACTGGTTCCACGTCAGCCAAGGCAGTCAGCACATTGCGGATATCCCCTGGAGGGGGCATCTGCAGCTCACTGCGCAATATCCCGGAGCTTCCGCCATCGTCAGCGACTGTAACAATAGCCGTAATATCCAGCGGCTTTTGCTTCAAGCCCCGCAGCATGACGGACAAGCCGGTTCCGCCGCCCATAACAACAATACGTGGGCGCTCCCGTTGTGATCCGGTCTCTTTCATGATTTCACCTCATTAATGCCGGTCCCGATCAGCATCCCGATGCGAAACAGAAACGGATTCTGTCTCGCTGGCACCCAGCATTTTTCCTAAATACTCCGATATTGCAACTGAACGATGCTTACCTCCAGTACAGCCAATACCGATAATGACCTGGCTTTTACCTTCTTTGCGATACTGCGGAATCAAAAAGTGCAACATATCCAGCAACTTGGTCAGGAACGCCTGAGTCTCCGGCCACTTCATGACATAATCATATACATCGCTATCCTGTCCCGTGTGTGGACGTAGCTGGTCCACATAGTGGGGATTAGGCAGGAAGCGCACATCGAATACAAGATCGGCATCAATGGGAATACCATATTTGAAGCCAAAAGAAGTAATATTCACGGACAGCATACTGCTCTCCAGATGAGAAAATCTCGAAATAATCCTCGCCTTTAAGGTTGCGGGCTTCATCGTACTTGTATCAATAACCTGTGTAGCGGAGCTTTTGAGTTCCTCCAACATCTTACGCTCCAAACGAATCCCATCCAAAGGCATACCATCTGGAGCAAGCGGATGCCGTCGACGGCTTTCTTTGTACCGCTGTACGAGAACACCGTCATTCGCATTCAAGAATAAAATTTCACAATGAATCGTAAAATGATCTTTAATATAATTAAGCGATTCCGACAAGGCGGTGAAAAATTCTCGTCCGCGTAAATCAATGACAAGAGCCACTTTGCCTATTTTACCGTTAGACTGCTCAATCAACTCGGCAAATTTGGGAATCAGCACAGGGGGTAAATTATCAACGCAGAAGAAGCCCAAGTCTTCAAGGCTCTGCACCGCAATGGTCTTCCCTGCGCCTGACATCCCCGTAATAATAATGAGCGTTGCCCACGGCGCAGCATTTTTTAGATTGTCTGTCATATGGACTTCCCTCTCCTTTTGCTTCTTCGCTCTATGCCAGTACCCCTATCATCAACCTGTGGATTAGGAGCGTAGCAGCAACCCTGCAGCCCCTACGATACCCGCGTCATTGCCTAACACCGCTGGTACGATATATACACCTTTTTGAAGCGGTTCAGGAGCCAGCTTGGCGTATACGCGACGCATCTCTTCAAACAAAAAGTCGCCTGCTTTAGAAACACCGCCGCCTATAATAAACAATTCTGGATTGAGCACAGCGGCAACAGCTGCCATCGATTTCCCCAAATAAAAGGCAGCCCGGTTCACGATACGCAGTGCGACTTCATCCCCGGCTTTAGCAGCATCGAATACTTCCTTAGCAGCAATGTGATCTTCCAGCGCCAGAGAGGTCCGGTCGCCACGTTCCACAGCATCCTTGGCCATACGAATGATGCCTGTTGCGGAAGATACAGTTTCCAAGCAACCCATTTTGCCGCATCCACACTGAATAGCCTCCAGATCAGGCACGACGCTGATATGGCCAATTTCCCCAGCCATGCCCGAAGAACCTTGATATATTTTACCGTTTATAATAATACCGCCACCTACGCCTGTTCCCAGGGTATAGCATACGCAGTTTTCAATGCCTTTGCCTGCACCAGCCCAAGCCTCACCCAGCGCAGCAACATTCGCATCATTGTCTATTTTCACAGGCTTGCCAATCCGGTTCTCTAGGAGCGCACGGATCGGTACGTCACGAAAGCCAATATTAGGAGCGAGGACAATAATACCATCACGAACATTCGTAAAACCTGCAACGCCTGCACCGACACCCTTTAGTTGATCCCACTCATAAGGAGATTCCTCAACAATGTGCCGCACATATTTTTCAATATTACCAATGACAACGTCTACACCTTTATCGGTTTCGGTTGGTCCCTCATATGTGTGCAAAAGCTGTCCGTTTTCATTACAAATGCCGACTTTAATCGCGGTACCGCCCAAATCGACACCTACATAGATACTTTCAGACATGTTCCAAGCCACCTTTTATGTTTACTTAAAAATCTGGTATGAAATATAGCTTAAAATTCCTGCCTCATAATAGTAATCCTACGTTCCAACTATAATTGAAGCCCCCGTTACGGTCAAGGACACTTGCCTGTTGAAAAATGTACGATTAGCTGAACTTTTAACCTCATGCCTCCATAAGAAAAACGTCTAATGACGTACTTTCAAGGAAGCCAGACCACGCTTAACGGAAATTTTCCTTGCGATTAAAGAATTGTTCAGCTCCGCTGAACATTTATAAATACTATAATCATAAAAAGGAGAAAGCCTGTGCAAACGCACCAGGCTTTCTCTTCCTGAACAAACAACGGAGCTTAACAGAGGGCCATTAGCCCCTCACATTAGCCACTTTGTGTATTATAGACACCCTTTATTGATCCAGTGTTTCGCTCCAGTCGTGGACAGCGCTGCCTTCAAGATACTTCTCGCAATCCATAGCCGCCATACAGCCCGTTCCCGCAGCCGTAATGGCTTGTCGATAACGGTTATCCTGCACGTCCCCACAGGCAAAAACACCCGGGATATTCGTTTCCGTCGTGCCTGGCTTCACTTCAATATAGCCGTGTTCATCGGTATGGATCTGTCCGTTCAGGAAGCCTGTATTCGGTGTATGCCCAATCGCCACGAACACGCCATCTGCCTCTATTAGCTCATCCTGGTTGGTCTCATTATTGTGTACTTTCAGGCCCTTTAAGCCAGTTTCTCCCGTCACAACTTCCAGAGGAGTCCGGTTTAATGCCCAATGTACTTTTTCATTTTCGCGTGCGCGGTCTTGCATAATTTTAGATGCCCGCAATTCGTCACGACGATGGACCAAGGTTACACTGGAAGCAAAACGGGTCAAGAAGCTCGCTTCCTCCATGGCTGAATCGCCACCGCCGACCACGATAATCTTTTTCCCACGGAAAAAGAAGCCGTCGCAAGTTGCGCATGTGCTAACTCCGCGACCTACATTGTCCTGCTCACCTGGAATGCCGAGGTATTTGGCGGACGCACCTGTAGCAATAATAACCGACTCCGCCTCAATGATGCCTTTACCCTCTACCTTCACTTTAAAAGGGCGCTTGCTGAAATCGACTTCCTCTACCCAACCGGAAGTAAACTCAGCGCCAAAACGTTCGGCCTGCTTGCGCATGTTATCCATCAGCTCAGGTCCGAGGATACCTTGCTCAAAACCCGGGAAATTTTCAATTTCAGTCGTTGTGGTAAGCTGCCCACCGGGCTGCATTCCTTCAATGATCAGCGGATTCATGTTGGCGCGTGCCAAATAAATAGCGGCTGTGTAGCCTGCAGGACCTGTACCAATAATTATGGATTTATACATACGTTTGTTGCCTCCTTTAAGTGATGTTTGGAGCAGGTCTCAGACCTGCTTTTTAAACGTGGAGAGCGGCTGCTTCAGCTTCTGTTTGATACCACACACGCTGTCAATTTGACGTGCGTAGCGGCTTACGGTCGATACGGAAATACCATAGCGGTCGGCTACTTCCTGATAGGTGACTGAATGATGATGCATTTTGGCTGTCAAATATTCCAGCGCAGCTGCCCATCCCTCAGTATGCTGAACCATCGGGACTTCTGGAGCAAGCCGATCCAGATACTCCTGCCAAAGTGATCTCAAATCATGCTGCATGGCCGGGTCGGATGATTTGCTCATGACGGTCAGTACCTTGTCCAGCACAGCCTGCCATTGTGGATCAACTGGCGAAGCAGAGATATCACCTTCCGTTGTATACGGATCTTTCTCAGCCTCCAACCGCTCAGGATGCTCCGTTTCCGCGTGTGTATTCTGTGCTTCCTGCTCTGCCAGCTCTTGCAATACTTGCAAAGCACGGCGTTTGAGTTCACTTTCCTGATCCGGGTCTTCTACGAAGGACTCCAGCGCCTGACGCACCTCATCGTCACCGATCAGGCTTAACGCCTGAATGACCTGAAGCTGAGTCGCCCGGTCTCCGTGGCGCAAGGCCCAAAAGAAAGATGACCGGATTAGCGGGTCCTTCTTCATACTGTCAGGCACCTGCTCAGCACCAAACTTCTCCCACATGCGGAATTGCTCTTCAAACGGGAGATGATAGTGATAGCTGAGCACTTGCAGCGGTGTACCTTCCTGCTGAAGCTCTTCCAATCTGGACAGGAAAAATCTTGGAACCTCCGAGGAAGCATCCTGCTTTTGCAAATGACTCCATAACCGCCGAGCTTCCGCATATCTTCCTGTATTGCTGGCAGCTACCGCTGTGTAATGGTACAAAGAAGCGTCCGCATTGTTCTCTCCATTGCCATGAAGCAACCTACGAAAATGTCTGTAGGCCTCCTCATGACGTCCGAGAATCCCCATAGTGGTCGCCAGCTTGAATACCTGCTCCTCCTGAAACGGTATAGTGACCGCCAAGGTTTGAACCAGACGATCCAATTCCGGACCGCCGCCTTCGTGCTGATAAAAAATCGCCAAGTTGCACAATGCGTGTAAATTACCTGGCTCATCCTCCAACACTTGAATAATGGTAGCCTTAGCATTTTGGAACAATCCCATGTAGTAATACGCTAGCGCCAGATTATTCCGCGCAGCGAACATGTCTGGTTGCTCCTCAGAAATTTGCTTGAGCAGTTGGGCTGCCTGAGCAAATTTCCCTTCCTCCAGCAGAACACGGGCCTGATCATGCTCAACCACTCCCTGCCGGGCCTTAATGCGGTTCAGCTTCGTCGGACGGTCCAGCTCATAATAGAGCAGCTCCATCATTTCCTCGGCTTCATCAAGAAACTGGCCTTCTTCGTCCTCCTCCAGGTACGTGACCAATGCTTTTTCCGCTTCTTCAAACTGCTCCATATTAGCGTAATTATTCGCCATATAGAAATAACATTCTGTCATCGACGAGTCTACGTCACTCAGAACAGAGGACAGGATCTCATTCGAACCTGCATAATCCCCCATCTCTGATAATATACCCGCCATATTGCAATGATTCACCGGATTATCCGGTTCATATTCAACGGCTTTGCGAAAATATTTCAATGCCTTGTCATAATGATTGCGATCAAGCGAGCGCACAGCTTTCTCAAAAAAGAAAGATGCGTCGAAACGCAAAGCAATAATCTTAGGGCTAGGTTCCGAAACTCGCAGATGTTTCCCTTTCATAAATAACCAAGGCACCTCCTTTAAAAGTAACTGACATGTTCATACCCTTCAGTATACCACAACTTCAAAACGACTTGACAGTCGATCCTGCCTTATTCCAAAAAACGGTTTCGTGCTCGTACCCCGGTAGATACATATACAAAAATACGCTAAATAGCCGAGCGCATTTTCCCTGTGTGAAAGGTGCGTTCGGCTAGTCACTGGATACAACATTTAATATATTATTATAACGTCAGCGGAACCTGCGAACGTTCACGTTGCTCAAATACAGCAAGCTCGCGATAGCCAACCTCATGTAAAAGCGCACGCGCCTTCTCCAGATGCTCAGTCAGCTTCGCTGGATCATGGGCATCCGAGCCGATGGTCAACGGAATACCTAGCGTGAAAGCTTGCTCCAGCATGCGGCGACTCGGAAACATTTCGGCACAGGGCTTGGAAAGCCCTGATGCATTGAGTTCCATTGCCCGACCGCTGCGGGCTACGGCTGAGAGTGCGGAGCGCTCCAATTCACGCAGCTCCTCCTCTTCCGCTGGTTTCGGATGATAGCCGAAACGCTTAATGACATCCAAATGACCCATGATGTCATACAACCCCGTAGCGGCCGCCTTGGAAACCGCATCATAATATGTGCGGTACACCTCTAACACATTTTTACCTTTCCAATGGTGTACCTGACGGAAGTCGGTGACATCCCACTCACCGAGAAAGTGGACGGAACCAATCACATAATCCCATGGGTATGCATGGACGATATCTTCGATTTCGCGTTCCCAGCCCTCGATATAGTCGCCTTCCAAACCAACACGAATATCAATTTGCCCTTTATAACGCTCCTTCAGATCCAAGCATTCTTCCACGTATCGGGGCAGCTCATCCATAGGCATCGCCATTTCTGGATAATAGTTGGCTGGTTCTACATGCAGCAGCGGCATATGATCGGATAAGCCGAGCTGATCCAGCCCCAGCCGGATCCCCTGCTGCACATACTCCTCCAGACTTCCTATCGCATGCCCGCAGCGGGAATGATGCGTATGATAGTCAATTTTCATGCAGCCCTCCCCCTTTCAAATCCTACAATAGCCGTCCTAATCACGACGAGGGCGTTCATGACGGCGATTCAGCTCAGCCAGCACGTCATCGAGTGGTAGCTTGCGCTCCTGCAACAGCACCAGCAGGTGATAAATCAGGTCGCTGACCTCCAGACGCAACTCCTCATTATCTTTATTTTTGGCTGCAATGATGGTCTCAGATGCTTCTTCGCCAACCTTTTTCAGGATTTTGTCTACACCTTTATCAAAAAGATAGGTCGTGTAGGCTCCTTCAGGACGCGTCTCCTCGCGTTCCTTAATAATTGCTTCCAATTGGGCAAGCACCTCAAAGCGGCCTTCTGAAGCAATGGGAATAGCATCGGTACGAGTTACCGACACTTGAGCTCCTGCTTTTCCTGCCACAGGTGTTACAGCTGTTCCTGGCACGGAAATATCACGAGAAAAGCAACTCGTTGCGCCTGTATGACAGGCCGGACCGCTCGGAATGACACGCACCAATAGAGCATCGCCGTCACAATCCAGCTGGATGGAGGAGATCTTTTGCGTATTCCCAGAAGTTGCTCCTTTGTGCCACAGCTCCTGTCTGGAACGTGACCAGAACCAGGTCTCTCCTGACTCCAAAGACCGTTTCAGCGACTCGCGGTTCATATAGGCCAGCGTCAACACCTGAAGTGTAGCATCATCCTGCACAATCGCCGAGACAAGCCCCGCCTCGTTCCAGCGGACATTATCCAGTAGCTGCTCCAGTGATAGCTGTTGGTTCAATTCGTTGCTCATCGTATCTCCACTCCTCTGCGCTTCAAATCCCGTTTCAGCTCAGGGATTCCGATTTCTTTATAGTGAAAAATCGTTGCTGCTAATCCAGCATCCGCCTTACCTGACGTAAACACGTCATAGAAATGTTCCTGTTTGCCTGCTCCGCCGGAAGCAATAACTGGAATCCCTACGGTATCCGAAACCGCGGAAGTCAGCGGCAGGTCAAAGCCATCCTTAGTCCCGTCTGCATTCATGCTGGTCAGCAGAATCTCACCGGCCCCCAGCTGCTCTGCTTCCTTGGCCCAGGCCAAGGCGCGAATACCCGATGGCGTGCGGCCTCCGTGCGTGTATACTTCCCATTCGCCCCACGCCTCATTGTACTTGGCATCGATGGCAACAACGATACATTGTGAACCAAAGCTGCGCGCACCTTCTGCGATCAGCTGAGGGTTGCGGACAGCCGCCGTATTTACGCCGATTTTATCAGCACCGGCACGCAAAATGCGTTTCATATCATCGACATGAGATATCCCGCCACCTACGGTGAAAGGAATAGCAATTTCTCCGGCTGTCTGGCGAACTACTTCTTCCATCGTGGCACGACCTTCAACCGAAGCGGAAATATCCAGAAATACGATTTCGTCCGCCCCTTCCCGGTCATAAAGCGCAGCCAGCTCCACCGGGTCACCTGCATCGCGCAAGTTCACAAAATTAACGCCCTTAACCACCCTGCCATCCTTTACATCCAGACAGGGAATAATACGTTTAGCCAGCATGCCTACTCCCCCTATGCCTTTGCTACAGCTTGTACGGCAACCTGTAAATCAATGCTCCCTGTATACAATGCTTTACCCACAATTGCACCACCTACGCCTTCTTTCGCATAGGTGCTCAGTGTGATTAGATCATCCATCTTGCTGACACCGCCGGATGCAATCACGGTTCGTCCACTGCTTTTGGCAAGCGCTGCAATAGCCTCTACATTCGGGCCCTGCATCATGCCGTCACGGGAAATATCTGTGAAAATAAATGTTTCAGCTCCCTTGGAGGCCAGTTCAGCAGCCAATTCATCTGCTCGAACCTCCGAGGTTTCGAGCCATCCACGCGTAGCCACATAGCCATTTCGCGCATCTAGACCGATGGCGATCCGATCACCGTAGGCACCCAATACCGCTTCCGTAAAAGCACGATCCTCAATAGCTGCCGTGCCTAAAATCACCCGGCTCACGCCCAGCGACAACAGCCGCTCCACATGCTCAAGCGTACGTAAGCCGCCGCCCACTTGTACAGGCACTTGCACCGCAGAAGCAATCCGTCCAATGAGCGCATCATTCACCGGTTGACCTGCTTTGGCACCGTCCAAATCAACCAAATGAATGTAGGAGCCGCCCAAGCGCTCCCATTCTCGTGCTACTTCCACCGGATTTTCGTTGTATATTGTCTCCTGGTTATAATCACCTTGTACCAGTCGTACACATTTGCCATCGCGAATATCAATCGCCGGGTATATCGTGAACAAAGTATGACCCCCTTATGAACTAATCAACAGCTATATACCTTCACACCCATCAACGCCCAAATTTGAGCCTACTAACACAAACGCTCAAGTAGTTATGCTCGCTTTTCCGCTTCCGCCAATTCCAAAAACTGACGAAGCAGACGCATCCCCATTTCTCCGCTTTTCTCCGGATGGAACTGCATACCGTATACATGGCCTCTGCCAACAATAGCCGTTACAGGTCCACCATAGTCGGTTACTGCCAGCAGGTCACTTTCGATCTCCGGTTTTGCATGATAGGAATGCACAAAATACACATGCCCTTCCTCCAAGCCCTGCAATAACGGGTGCTCTGGCTGGGTGATATGTAGACGATTCCAGCCCATATGTGGCACTTTAACGCCCAGATCAGGAGCAAACCGAACGACCTCGCCTGGTAATATATTAAGTCCTTCGTGACTGCCGTATTCTTCACCACGAGTGAATAATAGCTGCATTCCCAAACAAACACCGAGCAGCGGTTGTCCAGCACTTGCAACCTCCTGAATAACCCGATCCAATCCGCTGGAACGCAGATGTTCCATCGCATCCCCGAAAGCCCCTACACCCGGCAAAATTACACCGCTAGAGGCACGAATCACTTGAGCATCTCCTGTCACTACAGCCTCATAGCCAAGGCGCTCAACCGCCCTGCTCACACTATGCAGATTCCCTCTGCCGTAATCCACAATGGCAATAGACATGGACTACAGCACTCCCTTCGTTGAAGGCACTCCTGTCACTCGTGGATCAATGGAGGTCGCCTCATCCAAAGCACGCCCCAGTGCTTTGAACACCGCCTCAATCATATGGTGGGTATTTTGCCCGTAGTGAACAATGACGTGCAGCGTCATGCGAGCCTCCAACGCAAATTTCCATAGAAATTCATGCACCAGCTCTGTCGAGAAGCTGCCTACCTGCTGAGACGGGTACTCTGCGCGATACTCAAAATGAGGTCGATTGCTCAGATCAATAATAACCTGCGCGAGTGCCTCATCCATCGGTACAAAAACGCTGGCATAGCGCTTGATACCTTTTTTATCACCCAATGCTTCCAGAAAGGTTTGCCCCAGACAGATACCAATGTCCTCGACGGTATGATGATCGTCAATGTCCACATCCCCTCTGGCCTGTACATTTAGATCAAATTGTCCGTGCTTGGTGAACAAATCCAGCATGTGATTCAGAAAAGGAACATCCGTTTCAATCTCGGCCTGCCCTGTCCCGTCTACTGCAAATGACAGCTGAATGTCTGTTTCGTTCGTTTTCCGGCTGACACTGCCTGTACGCTCTGCTTTGTTATTTTCGTTCCCCATCGCCATCCACCGCCTTCTTCTCATTGTCCAATCGAACTTGTATCGCCCGTGCGTGGCCTTCCAGCCCCTCATGCCGGGCAAGCTGCATAATGGTCTCTCCATTGCGGAGCAGTGCTTCCTTGCTGTAATAGATCATACTCGACTTCTTGATAAAATCATCAATATCCACTGGCGAAGAAAAGCGTGCTGTTCCATTCGTCGGAATGATGTGATTAGGTCCGGCAAAATAATCGCCTACCGGCTCTGAGCTGTACGCTCCCAGAAAAATAGCTCCCGCATTTTCAATCAGCCCCATATGCTCCATCGGCTGCTCTGTCATGATCTCCAAATGCTCTGGCGCAAGCCGGTTGACAATACGGATGCCCTCTTCCAAATTGTCAACGACAATGATGGCTCCGTACGCCTCCAACGATGCAGCAGCGATATCTCTGCGCGGCAACTCCGCCAATTGGCGCTGTACCTCGGCTGATACTTCTTCGGCCAAGCGTTGCGAAGGCGTAACCAGAATGGCTGAGGCCATTTCGTCATGTTCCGCCTGTGAAAGTAGGTCGGCCGCTACATAAGAGGGATTCGCTGTGTCGTCTGCCAATACGACAATTTCACTCGGTCCCGCAATACTGTCGATATCCACTGCACCGTATACCTCTCGCTTCGCCAGCGCTACATAAATGTTGCCGGGACCGCAAATTTTATCAACCGGTTCAATACTATGTGTCCCGTATGCAAGCGAGGCAATAGCCTGCGCTCCGCCAACCCTGTATATTTCCGTTACACCAGCCTCTGCCGCAGCTACCAGTGTATAGGGGTCGATCCCTGCCTTGCCGCCTGTCGCCGGGGGTGTCACCATGACAATCTCCGGTACTCCAGCCACTTGAGCTGGAATAACATTCATCAATACCGAGGAGGGATAGGCAGCTTTACCACCTGGAACATACACGCCTACACGTTTCAAGGGTCGGATGATTTGACCGAGCAAGCTACCATCTGATTGTAAATCTATCCATGAGTTACGCTTTTGCTTGGTATGAAAAGCGCGAATATGAGCGGCCGCTTCTCGAATCGCCTGTATAAATGAAGGCTCTACCTTATCATAGGCCAACTTTAATTCTCCATCTGTCACACGAAGCTGCTCCGCTGTCAGCGATACACCGTCAAACATTTCTGTATACCGCAGGACAGCCTCATCTCCCTCTTGGCGTACCGATTGAATAATCGTACGCACAGCCTCGTTTTGCTCAGGTGTTCCGTAATCTACCTCTCGTTGGAGATTGAAATCACGGGCTGCTACGATCTTCATTTGCTCATTCCCCCTTACCTGCTGCTTGCTTGCAGAATGCTCCTTAACCGTTGCTCCGTTCCTTTAACCCTTCGGTACTACTTCAGTTGGAATCACCTGATGCAATCGATCACACAATGCCTGAATCGGACCATTTTTCATCCGGTAACTGACCCGGTTGGCAATCAAACGACTGGTAATATCCAGTATGCTAATCTGCTCAACCAATCCGTTCTCCCGCAAGGTCTGCCCCGTCTCCACCATATCTACAATGCGATCTGCCAGACCAATTAACGGCGCCAGCTCGATGGAGCCATTCAGCTTAATGACCTCCACCTGCTGACCTTGCTCCCGAAAATACTGGGAAGCCACATTTGGATATTTGGTTGCGACCCGCTGACGAATACCTGGTTGCCAATCGGGTAAAGCAATCACCGACATCCGGCAACGGGCAATCCCCAGATCCAGCAGCTCATATACATCCTTGTTTTCTTCCAGCAACACATCCTTACCTACAATGCCGATGTCAGCTGCACCGTACTCCACATACGTAGGAACATCGACGGGCTTCGCCATAATAAATTCCATCCCCAGTTCAGGCAATGGAATGACCAGCTTGCGGGTTTCGTCCACATCCAGTGGAATTGGAACCCCTGCCTGGCGAAACAACTTGGAAGCCTGCTTATAAATCCGTCCCTTCGGCATGGCTACCTTCAATGTTTCCGTCATGGCAATTCCCTCCTTTGTACGGGCTGTCTTTCTTCAGCTGTATAGCTGTATACCTCTGCGTACAGATCCTGCTGCTCACGACGTCGATCTTCCGGTCCCCCCGCGAGTCCTGTCACCACAGTAAGCCCCTCTGCACGTAGCTGTGCCGCTGCAGATAACGCCTTTCGACGTTCCTGCTCGTCATAACGAATAAGTACAGGACGCTTCGTCTCAATTGCAATACCATCCACACCATCGACGATTCGGTTCGTCTTCAATGCGAATCCCGTTGCTGGTACAGATCGCCCAAACTGCTGAAGCAGATTGTCATAACGACCTCCGTTGCATACCGGGAACCCGATTTCCGCTGCATAGCCCTCAAAAGTCATTCCTGTATAATATGAAAAATCCCCGATCATGGTAAGGTCAATTAACACATGCTCAGATACGCCGTATGCCTCCAGGACTTCCCACACCTCGCACAAATGTGCAATGGTTTGAAGCGTCTGCTGCTCCACACTAAGGCGGGTAGCCTGCTCGCAAATTTCCTTCCCGCCACGCAGCCGAAGAATGGCCTCCAGCTTATCGCGATGCTCGGGCGCCAAACCTAAAGCTTCAATCGCCGTTCGGTAGCCCACTACATCACGATTGAGCAACAGTTCTTTTAGCGCCTGCTGTTCAGCCTGGCGACCTGGAATGATCTCCTCAAATAACCCGTTCAGAAATCCCACATGTCCCATGGCAATTTTAAAAGAGGTAACACCCGCTGCCTGCAATGATGCAATGGCCAATGCTACCACTTCTGCATCAGCCTCAGGCGAGTCATCCCCTACCAGCTCCACGCCTGTTTGAAAAAACTCTGCCTCTCTTCCTGCCTCTTCCTCAATCGCTCGAAATACATTGGCGTGATAGGAAAGGCGAAGCGGTACTTCCTCTTCCTTTAGCAACGAAGATACCACCCGTGCAATTGGAGCAGTCATATCAGAACGAAGTACCAACGTAGTCCCTCGGTTGTTGAGCAATTTAAACAGCTTCCGATCAGAAGTAGAGCTAGCTACTCCTACCGTATCGTAGTATTCCATCGTAGGCGTCATAATCTGACGGTAACCCCAACGTTCCATACAAGCGAGTACATTCAGTTCAATGGCCCGCAGCTTCGACACTGCACGTGGAAGGTAATCCCGAACCCCTATAGGAATCTCGAATCCTTTTGGCTTAGACATCTCTATCACCTCATGATTTCAATATCTTTATCATGGTAAAGTGCTAACAAACTAAAGTATATTCGATATATTATCATGCCCTACTTATGAACGTCAACCAAACGAAGCAGCCCATTTTTACAGCTTAGACAATCGCTGCCCCTCTCCATATTTTATCCAATGCAAAATGCATGAATCCTAAAAAAAAGACTGTCAGCCTTAAGCCAACAGTCTAAGTCAAAATATTTAACAATTTGCCTCTTTAATCTTTACTCTGGAACGGAAACTTCGGAACTGTACCCAAACCGATCCATGAAAATGGTACATATCGAAAAAACAACGTCACAATCAGCCATGATCCAAACAGCGCCAACACCCATCCGCCAGCAACAGAGAAGACATATTCTATCGGTGTACCATGCAAATCCAGTTTGCGATACACTCGTAATAACGCCGGATGAAGTAAATATATACCGAAAGAACATGCTCCCAGCCAACTGATGAACATTCGCAGTCTATCACTAGTATGACGATATAATAAAACCGATAACTGAAACAGCACCAATGCAGATACAAGAGCATATGCATTATGTAGCAGTTCATAGACCAGCGAGTCCGCATAAATGGCTTTGCGGTAGGCTATAAACCATATTTGTACATAAACGATCCCGAGTAATAACCAAGCCGCCCACAAGGCCCACCAGCTGATCAACTGGCCGCGACCCATTACCGTACCTGGGACTGGAAAAAGCCACTTTTTAAACCCTTCATATCCAATCGCTACAGCGGCACCTAAGGCAAAGTAACTGATATACGTAATCGCAAGGCTTCCTCTCTCCTCTTGCCAAACATATTTGTTCAGCAGTACAAACCCCCATTGAATGAGCAACCCTACTGCCAAAATGACAAAAGCTGCTCTCCGTGGACTCGATATCCAATGACGTAAACGCTGCACTCCCCACAACAGTAGCGGAAAGACCAAATAAAATTGGATGATAATAATAACATAATACAAATGCGTATACGCCTTTCCCGTTAGCAGCACGAGCGGAAGATCACTAAGCGGCATCAACCCACGTGTCACCAAGGTCAAATAGTACATAAGAGAAAATAAAACGTAGGGTAACACAATAAACATCAGTCTTTTTCGAAAAAACAAAAACATACTCTTTCCGCGAAGTGGCCGATCGACATAATTGTAAAATAAAACAAAACCGCTCACAAAAATAAATACAGGCACTGCAAAGCTGCTAAACATATTTAAAAATAAAAAGGGGTAAAACAATAGAGAATGACGCGCATCAATCAATGCCATTGAGGTTGCATGAATAGTAATGACGGCCGCAATTAATATTCCTCGGTAAATATCAAGCTCTGGTATACGTTCTTTTTTGACCAAATCAACACGCTCCCATATCGCCTTGCAAAAATAACTATTATCAATTTTTAAACATAACCAATATGCATTACCCCACTTATTATACAGAAAAACAGCACAAGAAAGACCCCTTAATACATAAGGGGCCTTTCTTATCGTGCTATTTACTTTTCATCCACACCAGAGCGTCTTAAATCACGCAACGGATTACCGCCTACAAATGCACCTGCCGGTACATCTTTATGCACAACCGCTCCGGCCGCTACCACTGCTCCGTCACCGATGGTAACACCCGGCAAAATGGTTGTGTTTGCGCCGATCAGCACACGATCCCCGATCACAACTTTACCGATGCGATACTCCTGTATAAGGTATTCATGAGCCAGTATGGTCGTGTTATATCCAATGACCGAATTGTTCCCGATTGTAATATGCTCTGGAAAAAAAACATCCACCATCACCATCAGACCGAAGGCTGCATGTTGCCCAACCTTCATCCCCAGCATTCTGCGGTAAATAACATTTTTCAGAGAAAGCACAGGACAATACCGGGCAATCTGTATGAAAATGAAGTTCTTAACGCCTTTCCAAGGGCTCACCGTCCGATAAATTTGCCACAACGCATTGGGACCTTCTACAGGATAGCGGTTCACCTTTCTCACGATACATTGACACCTTGAAGCTCCAGCTTCAGCAAATCCCTCATATCATATAGCATGTAGTCTGGTCCATATCCGCGCAGAGTTTCCTCACCCTTGAGCGACCAGGCCACTCCCGCAGATTTCACACCTGCCGCCTGAGCTGACAAAATATCAAAGGAGCTATCTCCAACCATCAACGTATGTTCCGCTTCAGCATTCAGACCTGCCAAGGCCTTAAGCACTGGCTCCGCGTGAGGCTTCGGATGTTCCACATCGTCTACCGTCACAATGTAATCCATAGACGAAGTCAGATCAAACAGGTTAAGTACACGCATCGTGGATGGTCGTATTTTAGTTGTTACAACCCCTAGCTTAATTCCTCGTGCGCGCAGCTCCTGAATAACCTCAATAACATGTGGAAATGGCTTCACCATTTGATCATGATGAATTTGATTATAAGCACGGTAGTCTTTGATTAGCCCAGATACATCCGTTAATCCCGTAAAAGTACGGAGTTGATCGTCCAGTGTTCCCCCCATATGAGGAATAATATGCTCCCGCGTTAGCGGATCAGCATCTGGATGGTTCAAAATGTGTAAAAATGTGCTGATAATCAATTCATTCGTATCCATAATGGTACCGTCTAAATCAAACAAAATCGTATTTATCATAGATGCTCCTTCTTGTCCTCATCCGTGTCTTCCTTAGATAGCTTATCCACCGTGGCAGTTGGAGAAACCGCATCCTGTCCAGGACGGGACACCTGTTCTGGCGTCACATCAGGTACCTGATCAATCCCTGTCTTGCTGGAGACAATCGGGTCGCTATATCTCGCAACGGCTGAGCCCTTCCGACGACGAACCAAGATGAAAATCACAGCAGCTACAATGATGAAAATAGCAAGCAACTGTGAGATCCGTACGTTACCGTAATTCGGATCCAAGTACCCCGGTTCAAACCCTAGCCATACCATAGGGGACCACAGAGCATTCACAAAGGAAGCCAGCCAGTCCGGTCCCTGAAAGGCCAAGCTGTCCGTCCGCACCCGCTCGATGAAAAAGCGACCAATAGAGTACCAAATGAAGTAAAATGCAAACATTTCACCTGCACGTACAAATTTCATCCGGCGAATCACAAGCAGAAAAATCACGCCTACAATACTCCATAGCGATTCGTACAGGAACGTAGGGTGGTGAAACACCCCGTTAACGTTCATCTGATTCACAATGAAGTCTGGTAGATGTAGCTGATTGCGCAAAAAAGTCTCTTCTGTTGGTCCACCGTAAGCCTCTTGATTGACAAAATTACCCCAGCGTCCAATCGCTTGACCGATTAATAGACCCGGCGCACAAATATCAGCGATACGCCAGAAGTTATACCCTTTATAGCGGAAATAAATAACCGCACATATAATGGCACCAATCAAAGCACCATATATCGCGATACCGCCGTTCCAAATTTTAAAGACATCCCATAGATTATCTCGGTAGTCTTCCCATTTGAAGGCTACATAATAAATACGCGCTCCAATAATGGCCGATGGAACACCCAGAAGCAGCATATCCATAAAGAATTCCTGCGGAATACCGAATCTTTTTCCCTCACGGATGGCGAGATATAAACCCACAAGTGCCGCCAGCCCCAAAATAAGCCCATACCAATGGACCTTGATTGCCCCGATTGAAAAAGCAATCGGATTCAGCAGTAATGTTGCCGTTGACATATGTTTCTCTCACTCCTTGTTCTTCCTTGCAACCGAACGAACCTTAATCCATCTCTTCCATATCTTCAGAAATCGTCGCAGTCAGCTTGTTTGTAAATTGCAGAGCTGCATTAACGCCCATTTGTTTCAACCGATAGTTCATGGCCGCTACCTCGATAATAACAGCCAGATTTCGGCCCGGACGTACTGGAATCGTAACGAGTGGAACATCTGTATCAATAATGCGTGTGGTTTCTTCATCGAGACCGAGACGGTCATACTGCTTGTCCTGTTGCCATGCCTCCAGACGGACAACCAATGTAATCCGCTTATTATTACGAACTGCACCAGCACCAAACAGTGTCATCACATTAATAATGCCCACGCCACGAATTTCAAGCAGGTGACGAATTAGTTCAGGTGCTGTTCCATGCAACTGAAAGTCGGACGTTTGCCGGATTTCTACCGCATCATCTGCTACCAAGCGATGCCCACGTTTAACAAGTTCCAGTGCTGTTTCACTCTTACCAATTCCACTACTGCCAGTGATAAGCATTCCCACGCCATACACGTCACACAGTACACCATGAATAGTCGCCGTAGGTGCCAGCTTTCTTTCCAGAAAACCTGTGATCCGGCTTGATAAAATCGTCGTCGCCATATTGGTTCGCAGTACAGGAATATCTCGCTCTGCGCTTGCCTCCACTAACTCGGCCGGTACCTCCAGGCCACGTGTGATGATAATACATGGAGTCAGCTCTGTACACAAACGCTCCATCCGATCCCGTCGCTCCTCAGGAGGCAGCATACCCAGAAAAGCCAGCTCAGACCTTCCCAAAAGCTGTACCCGCTCCTGTGTATGATATTCAAAATACCCGGCCATCTCCAGGCCTGGGCGATTCAAATCGTCCACGGTGATCAGTCTGCGCAGACCTTTTTCACCGGAAATAACCTCCATTTGAAACTGCTGTACAAGCTCGGATACCTTTACCTGTTTAGCCATTGTATTCTCTCCTTCATCTGCAAAAACCGGATTCTATACGCCATTTGATTTATGTAGCATTATTCTATTAACCATACAAACCCACGCAGTCTATCCTGAATGAGTCCACACTTCACTTGATTTAACTATAGGATTCCAGGCTATCCCTATCCCGACAATTGAACCCCCAAGCCCCAATCTAGGACTTATGCCAACGAACCTTGTCTGAGTCTAGACCTGCACCATTGTACACCCATCGTATCGGAATTTTCCATTGAATGCAATGCCAAAGCTAGTAGCGGATATCATATACAAAAGAGTCGCAGTTCTCCGCTTGGGGAAAACTGCGACTCTCTTCCAGAGGCTGATCTTATTCGCCAACCAGAATGCTCAATTCCGATTCCTTATCAAAAATATGAACTTTGTTCATATCAACAGCCAACTTCGCTTTGACACCATCACGAGTATTGGAACGTCCGTCTACACGGGCAATAATCGTGTCGTTTCCGGCACCGCTCAGGTACAACAGCATTTCATGACCGAGGTTTTCCGTTACATCCACAGTGGATGTAAAGATCGTGTTCGGAGAAGCCTCCAAGAATACAGGCTCTTCATGAATATCCTCAGGACGAATGCCCAAGATCACTTCTTTGCCAATGTAGCCTTTCGCTTTCAAAATCTGTCCCTTACCTTCAGGTACAAACAGATCCAGACCTGGTGCTGTGAAATGCAATGCACCTTCTTTTTCAACCAGCTTACCCGAGATAAAGTTCATCGTAGGGGAGCCGATAAAACCAGCTACGAACAGATTCACTGGTCGGTTGTACAGTTCATCCGGAGATGCAGCTTGTTGAATGATACCATCCTTCATAACTACAATCCGATCACCCATCGTCATGGCTTCAACCTGGTCATGTGTTACATAGATAACGGTCGTTTCCAGACGCTTAGCCAACTTCGTGATTTCCGCACGCATCTGACCACGCAGCTTAGCATCCAAGTTAGACAGTGGCTCATCCATCAAGAAGACTTGTGGATCACGTACAATCGCACGACCCAAGGCAACACGCTGACGCTGACCGCCTGATAACGCTTTCGGCTTGCGATCCAGCAGATGCTCAATATCAAGGATTTTAGCCGCTTCACGTACACGTTTATCAATTTCTTCCTTTTTAACCTTGCGAAGCTTCAGACCAAAAGCCATGTTTTGGTATACATTCATATGCGGATACAAGGCATAGGATTGGAATACCATCGCGATATCGCGGTCTTTTGGAGCCACATCGTTCACAACACGATCACCAATGTACAATTTACCGTCTGAAATTTCCTCCAAACCAGCAATCATACGAAGTGTAGTAGACTTCCCACAACCGGAAGGACCAACCAATACGAGAAATTCTTTATCTTGAATGTCCAAATTGACATCAACAACCGTAGCTTTTTCTGCACCTGGATATTTCTTAAAAATATGCTCTAAACGTACGCCAGCCATAGCTTTTGCCTCCCCAAGGTCAAGTTTTGAAATCGAATACATTTTCTACTTGTATCTTACCCTAGTACCCAAAGCATGGCTATTCGCAAACTGCACAAAAATGCTATTTCCTTTTTGTCACTTTGTACAATAGCAGATATAGTTTGACCAAAACCGCCTCATTAAACGTCCTCACGTCCAATCCGGTCTCCTGTTTAATCTTGTCCAAACGGTAAATCAACGTATTTCGGTGAACATACAGACGCTTGGCTGTCTCACTCACATTACAATCCAGTTGAAAAAAGATATCTAATGTAGCCATCGTTTCTGAGTCTTCCAGTATGACAGATGACTTCATTACCTGCTCCAAAAATAGCACACGCTGCTCCTTGGGAATGCGATTTAACAGTCTCTCCAAATGAAGCTCCCATGAAAGGTGAATGTGCTCTGTTACATGAAAAAGCTTGCCAAGATGGATCGTCTCCCATAATAAATTCAGCTCGTGGGGAAGACTTTGCAAAGGGATCGAGGGCTTGGAAATCGCCAAATGGAATACACCGACCCATTCATTCGCGATAAGTTCATATAACCCCAAGCTAAAAGCCGTAAGTACCTCCTCCAGCGGTTCCGCAAAATCTGCCTCTCTGGTCTCAGTATCTTTATCCCGTTCATCGTCGGCTCCTAATAAAAGCTCCTTTTTAGCGAGAATCAGCCAAGATTGTTCGTCTAATGGAGTAAGCAGCACATCCCCTCCAAAATAGCTCGCTAACAATCGATGAAGCTGCGTATAGGTAATAGCTCCATCCTGTGTTCCCTCACCATTTAGCAAAAAAGGCACCATACACGCTGATAGCGGATCACGAAGTTCTAATTCAGCAGGAACCTCTTCTTTACTGTTTAGGTTGGCTGCCTGCTGTATGAGCCATTGTCCAAAACGACTCATCCGCTCTTCCTCGCTATAAGCCCGGTTGACCGGCAAGCTTGGACCATTGTGCCAAACTTGTTCCATGTTCCCCAGTAGCGCTTCTATCAACTTCCGTTCTCGATCCGACAAGTATCTGGCCTCTACTGCAAAAGCAGCCAGTTCACCTGCCGATGCACGAAACGGAAAATATAATTTATTCTCACTAACAAATGATCTATCCGGTATGACTGAATCGGTTGTTTCTCCTTCTGCCATCATTTCTGGGCACCAAGGCACTATGGTAAAAGGCGCTTGAATTATATTCTGAAGCTGTTGCTGAATCCACTCTGTATCCAAAGTCACGCGATCACCACTTCACTTTTTTTAGAATATAGATAAACACTAAGCGAACATAATGAACTTATTATAACCCGTCGATACCTTAAAACAAAAAGCTATATAAAAACATAACTTAAAACAATACAAAAAAAGCCATCAACTTATAGTTGATGACTTCTGATGAGCCATGAAGGACTCGAACCTTCGACACCCTGATTAAAAGTCAGGTGCTCTACCAACTGAGCTAATGGCTCATAAAACTGGTGGAGGATGATGGATTCGAACCACCGAACCCGTAAGGGAGCAGATTTACAGTCTGATGCGTTTGGCCACTTCGCTAATCCTCCATATAAAGGTGGCTCGGGACGGAATCGAACCGCCGACACGAGGATTTTCAGTCCTCTGCTCTACCGACTGAGCTACCGAGCCATATCCATTGCAAAAAAATAAAGTGCGGAGGGATACCCCTTCCCACTTTAGTACGGTGAAAATATTAAACTGAAAAATGGCGGAACTGACGGGATTCGAACCCGCGATCTCCTGCGTGACAGGCAGGCATGTTAGGCCTCTACACCACAG
>NZ_JAHPJM010000010.1:0-235930 GCF_019042715.1 Paenibacillus sp. AK121 | reverse complement strand
TGCATGTATTAGGCACGCCGCCAGCGTTCGTCCTGAGCCAGGATCAAACTCTCCATTAAAGACCAACCGAAGTTGGTCTATAGAAAGAGCGATTAGCTCATGTCGAAACTGACGAGATAAAATATCTCTAGTTTGATTTTGCGAACAAAATCATTTACTCACTCGTTGTTCAGTTTTCAAAGATCAAACTTCATTCTTTCTTACTTTGTTTCACCACCGCGTCTCAGCGGCGACTTAAATAATGTAACACACAACCTCATTTTTCGTCAAGCATTTTTTAAAAATTTATTTTCTTGCTTGATGCAACACCTTTTATCCTGCTTTAGACAGTTCTAAATTATTCATGTTGCTTAATGGGGCGAGTTATAACTTAGCACATATTTTGCATACTCGTCAAGCTAAAATAATCATTTGTTTATTTTCATTTCCTGTAAATTCTAAATCGCGCAAGAAAAAAGGAAGAATAGATCGTTTATCGACCTTTCTTCCTGATTAATTAACCTCCGCTCATCAAAGAAGGGAGTAGCGCAGTTCACGATTTTGTCCGCGATCCCTAAATTCCCCGATGGCTGATTCTCTAATAAGTGAACGATAAACCAGTTTACGGAGCACGACGGTTAGATCTAATTGTAGATTTTTTAACTCAGGATGATTCATAAGTTCATCTATAGACCAAGGTTCCCGTCTGCTGCCTAATATACGGAATAGCGGAGAGGAGCAGTTCTCCATTTTTGACATGACTGAAAATTCACAAGCAAGCAGTACCAGTTCAACCCGTTGCTCCAGAGTCTCCGTACTTAATGTGAGCTCGTTATACAGCTTCTCAATTGTTCGATCCAGCGGCTGCATCTGAACCCATAAGTGAACCTTCGGATAAATCCCACGTTCAATGAGTTCAATAGACGCCCAATGATCCAGTGCCTTCAGGACACTTTGATAAGCGTCAATGATTCGCCCTTCTCGCACTGCTTTTTTACCTTGAACGTAATTGACCAGAAAGCGCGAGAACTCATGAAATCGCTTCTGCTCCCGCAGTGGATCGTCAAATTCAATAATTTCCTGTCTTAAAAGACGTACCCTGTCATCCCGTTCCCAGACAATACGACCTTCTAGCACATAATCTATAATGTTGGCTTGTTCACCTGCGATAATCCAACCCTTCAGACAACTAAGCGTTGTGTACAACACTTGGCATTTTAATCCATTAATATATAAGTGTTGAATAGATCGAACTGGCTCCCGGCCTTCTCCAATAATTAGAATGAGTTCATCAAAGTCGTACAACATTGAACCATGAAAATATTCTCCTGGCTTTCTGTACGAAATAACACCTATTGAATCTTCCTGCAACAATTCATCATGCATCAGGTTTAATTTGGTTAGCTGCACTTCACCCTCCATACCTGCAAGGCGGCTATAACCGCTAAATTGGATATTTGGATACATGTGATCATTTCTACATAAATAAGAGACTTCCTTCTTCAATTGTATTATTTTTTATTTTATTTAATTATTTCTTTCAGTGTTATCCAAGCGTTTTTATCTGCAAAGCTTCGACTCCACACACCAATTCCACCCAAGTTCAGTGATTGGGCAAGTTCTACTCTTGCTTTCAGGGATATCTGATCCTCTAGCCAAATCTTTTTGACCACACCGTCTTCGGTATACTCCACATAATTCTGACCTTCGGAAGCTCTAAATTTGGGTTTCAACTTAAATTGGGCTACGATTTCCGCCGCTGACTCCATACCAATTGATTTGGAGGTGACCTTAATCTTCCCTTCTTTGGGAGTCTCGGACCAAACACGAGTATATAACGGAATACCTAAAATCACTTTTTGAGGCGGCACTTCGTCTTCCTGAAGAATGCGCTTAATTGACGCTTCTGTCCATGGTAACGAGGCGACCGAACCGGCTTTTGGACTAGCTGCCCAATGCTCATCATACGCCATTACCATGAGATAATCAGTAATCGCACCCAATGATTTTCGATCCAAGAAGGCAGACCACATCTCACTTTGAGATTTAGGCGTAACATCAATGGACAGTATCAAATCATGTTCCCGAGCCATCGGTTTAAGTTCCCGTAAAAATTGGGTGACATCGGGACCATCTTTTGTATGAACATTTTCAAAGTCAATATTAATACCGTCCAGATCATTTTCTTGGGCAAGTGAAATCATCTTATCTACAATCGACTTTCGACGTTCAAAGGTAGATAGTGCCTCTGTTGTTATTTCGGGATTAAAGCTGTTGCTCAACAAGCCCCATACCTCTATCCCCTTACGATGTGCCCAGCTGACATATGCAGGGTCCGCCTTGCTTTCTACAGTACCCTCATGATCAACGACGCTGAACCATGTAGGGCTCACCACATTTACTCCAGGCATAGGATCAAATTTGGAAGGATCCGGCCTACGATTATAGACGGCTTCCCAAGCGAGATTCACAGGTTTACCCTGCCAATGCTTCTCCGAGATTGACAAATCGTCCTTAACCGAAGGTATCACAAGTTCTTCTCCTTCAGAGATACAGTCTGACTTAATGTATCCTGCATAACCATTGTCTAACTGCACAAAATACCAATCGCCCTGTTGAGACCAAATGCGTACTTTCGTCTGCTGTGATACATCTGCCAAAATAAAGGATAGACTAGAGGCTTCTTTACGCAAAGCTATCCTAGCATCCTGTTGCCCATCTTTCTTTTCTACACTACCTAGCCTGACCTTCTCTCCGGCTTTCATCAGAATGACGGCACCTGTTACAGGGTCTTCGTGGATGGATATACCATATACTTCACGTACAGCCTCAATGGGGACATACACCTCTCCACTGATTATCTGAGGAGCAGCGCTAGACGTATATGTTTTACCATTCAGTTCGCCTTGTGTCTTTGAAACATTCATATGGAGCAAGCTTTGTCTCGTTGTCATAATGACGGTTTGGCTGTCATCCTCATAACGAATTGTAGGGTCTATTTGACCTTGTATCAATTTAAGCGGCATCAGCATGTTCTTACCGGAGCTTTGAGCTTCATATCCGGTCAACTTGCCCTTCATAAAAATAGGTCGGACACTCCCCTGCCAATCGGGTTTCTCGTGAAGAGGATTACCGTACCATACGACAGTAATTGCACATATAATCGCTGCGATTAATAGCAGGCTTGCCGCTCCTTTGAATCGAGAACGTTTACGGCGGCGTCTGGAATGATTTCTGGCCAATATGGAACCTCCATTTTAAGAAATTTTGATTTCTGTATTTTGTAACTTTAACAGATTACTTGAAACAAAAAACAAAGTGATTCAAATAAAAAAACGCGGTAAATCCCCACTTATGGGGAATTCCTCACGTTTCCAATCCATTACAATATATACATACCGCACAAAAAACTTCTATTCCTTGTTTCGTTACGATTGTTTGTTACTACAAGCCTTGCATACTCCGTGTAACTCCATACGATGTCCATGCACCTCGAAGCCAGTTTCCAACGCGGCATGGCGTTCCACATCTGCCAAATACGGATAACTGAAATCTTCAATCTTTCCGCATTTTTCGCAAATGATGTGATAGTGCTCCGAAATATTGGCATCATAACGACTGGCGTTATCTCCATAGGTCAACTCATGTACCATACCCGCTTCTATAAACATCTTTAAGTTATTATAAACCGTAGCCACACTCATACTTGGAAACTTGGACTCAAGCGCACGATATATTTCATCTGCAGTCGGATGCCCCATAGATTCCATTAAATAGTTTAATATGGCATGGCGCTGGGGTGTTATGCGTACACCTGTCTTCTTCAGAAGTTCCAAAGCATGCTGGACGCGTGCTGCCATATATGTCCACCGCCTTATCCCTTACTTGCAATCCTATCAATTACCACGCATCTATTTACAATTCACTTCTAAAGCTATTCACATTGTACGGTCTACTCAAGATTCTTGTCAACGCGCCGTATTGTCCCTGGATGTTCCTATAGAAGTATCGTTCACAGGAACTTCAGTCTCATCTGGAGAAATTCCAGTTGCATCAGGCACAGTCGATCCCCCAGAATCATCCAAGTCAGGTAACGACGGCATCAGCAACTTTTTAATGGTTAAATTGCTGTTACCCTCTACGCTAATCACATATTTGCCATCTCCGTTTTGGCCTGAAATGCTTTTACTGTCTATTTTAAACGGAAAATCAGACTGAAGATTACCATAACTGCTTGAACCCTCTAACTGAAAATCTCCATTCGATGGAAGATCCAATACGATATCACCGACAGCACTGTATATTTTCCAATCTCCACCTACCTGCTCGCTATGCACTTTGATAGCGCCATTAAGCGAATTTGCATTCAGCTTGGCTGTAGAATTCAGCACATTCATGTCACCATTCTGAGTATCAACGGTGATATCCCCTTCCGAACGAGCGACCTGAATGTCACCTACCATGGTGTGGAGTGACACGGCCCCTTCAATATCCCCTGCCTGCATATCTCCACGGTTCGTGCGTACATCCACATCTCCGGAAATCCGATGCAATTTAATTTGTCCGTTCAGGGTGCCTCCTTTGACATTGCCAATAGCGTCATTAACTGTGAGATTCCCATTACCGCTCTCAAGCCGGATGCTGTCGATAGCGTCAACTCCATTCAAGGTGATATTCCCGTTGGAGGTTCTAATCTGCATGTTGAACCGCCGATCCTCTGGTACGGTGATCAACATGTTCATACGAGGCTGACGTTTACTTGATGCTCCGTATGACTGTACCTCTGGACGAATCTGGATGGTCTTGCCGTCGGTAGAAGTCAGTGAAGAAGCTTGAGCAATCTTGTCCGCTTCGGCAGCAGGCGCTTGATCCACCCATAGAGTCCCACGTACCTCTATATTGGATACCGGCCGTCTGATCAGTGTTATATCTCCATTCACTGAATCAACTACTAAATCGGACGTCTGCATAGTTACCGGTACCAGCACACCGCCCATATCATACCGATTCTCTTTAGCCTGGCTAAAATCCATAGAGGCCGATGTCAGATTGAGACTAACCCGGTTCCACAGGTACATATAATGGTTTTGCTGGGTCACGATAAAAACCGAAGCAGCCACTACCAAAGCGGACAGAATCCCCTTTAAGTCAGGTCTAAAACGTCGTCCGTTGTCAGGCTTGCCCTCTTTGCGATAATACACACCAAAAAAAATCAGATACTCCAGTCCCCAAAGTACAAAAATTACAGGCCACCACACAAGGAGCTGAAGCATATATTCCGTGTTCTGAAGCACATCTACAATCAGCAAAATGCCTACAGCCATCAACAGAAGCGAAGAGGTGTAGCGGCCGACTCTTATTTTGCGGTGCACGCCTGCTTCACCCTCTTTCTTTCAACTTTTTACGTTTAAAGGATAGAAAGGCTTCCCTTAGAAAAAGGAATAAACCGATCATCATTAATATAATGGCCAGCGTCAGAAATCCATAATCTTCGAAGAAAATGCTTAACCAGCGAGGTTTCATGCGGAACAGAATCATAAGTCCACCGCCTGCCACCAGTAGCACTGCAAAAGCAAAACCTCTTTCCCATGCATAAAAAGGACTGCTTTGCTGACCTCTAGCATCCATTCGTGCATATTGATCCGGCTTGCGCCGATAACGAACCATGTAATCCGCTGACTGTAGTACATCATATACATTATAAAAATATAATACGGGTATGAACAATCCAAGCAAAATAAGTAATGGGATGTTAATCCTCAATCCATCTGAGGAAACATACAGCATCGCAAAAATATCTAGCAGGAGCAATACAATAAATGTAAGTCCCCTAATAAACAATCCTAAGAAAAGATGTCCCATTCCTGGTATCAGTGCTGCCATGATAATAGCAATTACTTTGCGAAATTTAGCGTATTGCAGACGTCCTCGCTGTTTCTGTCCATGTGGCTGCCCAGGCTGTCCAGACGGTAACGGTTGTTCCGAGTTCATGCCATCCTCCCCTTTGAATTCCATACGTAGCTCCGCTGAAAAATGCTTTGATGGTTACATAGTACCCCAATCAGATTTGATAGTAACTGTAAAAAAAGGGTTATGGTCACTCAACGGAGACTGCAGCTATATCTTCCCATTGTCGTAAATCAGCTGCAATACGTACCGCATTAAAGTCATGTCGGGCCAGCACCTCCAGGGAAACCTCCATACTCTGACGATCCGGATGCAATTCATGAAATGGAACATGCTCATGTTCTTTAATCATAATTTTACGTATTTCCACTTTTTCTTGCTCTAAATAAGTCGAAATTTGATCGAGCAATCCGTGAGAGGACAATCCGTACAGTGTAATAAGATGAGGCTTGCGTCCACGCATATACCGAAGTTCTAATTTGTTGAACACCCATAAATTTAAAAATACGAGCACCGTTGCTGCTATAGAAGGTAAATAGAAGCCTGCTCCCACCCCAAGGCCAATGGCAGCTACGACCCAAATGGAAGCAGCCGTCGTGAGTCCAGTAATGGATTTACCTGTGAACATAATTGTACCTGCCCCCAAAAAGCCTACGCCAGTAATCACCGCCGTAGCCAAACGAGCTGGATCTATACGCACATTAGCTTCTTTAATAAAATCAGCAAAGCCGTAAATGGAGAGCAGCATAATCAGCGTCGAACCAAGACTGACCATAATGTGAGTCCGCAAACCAGCAGCGTGATTGGAACGTTCTCGCTCAAAGCCAATGAATCCACCGAGTAGCATGGACAGTAATAGCCGTAAAATGATATGTGAATCATCTATAATCCACGGATTATTCATTCGAGTCTCTCCTCCCGGTTGTGTCGTGCTTCCTTGTCCGGGCACGCGGTTTGTGAGTATTATTCCACGTTATGCAAATGGTAGGTGGTTAATTCCACACCTGGGGCCACTTCTGCCGCGGAAACGGGTCGAAAACCATGTTTTCGATAAAGTGTCACTGCAGGAGTGTTTAAAGTTCCTGTGGTGACGATAAACAGCGGGACATTCTGATATTCATTCAAAACATGCTTCATTAAGGAGTCCGCAATCCCTTTGCGAAAATGATATGGATGAACCATCATACGTGTAAGGGTAAGCGAACCAGACGATTCAGACTGCACAGCTAGCGCTCCTAGCAGTTCATCATCCTCCAACCACCCATAAAAAGACTCTCCACAGCTTCTAAGTGTCTCCAATGTATCCATCAGTGGAGGAATCTCATCAAATCCAATCAGCTCAGCTTCCAGTCTATAAGCGACGTGCTGAAGACGCCATATCTGACTGACAATATCATCATCTTCCAATGAACATAGGGTAACCATGCTGTTTGCCCTCCTAAGGAAACTATAATATGTCATTACGATTCTGATACTTGTTCGATGCCCATACGTTCTCTGCAATTATGCAAAAGAGGCCTGTCCCTAAAAGACAAGCCCCTTTCATAACTATGCCATTAACGGTTCAACACTTCCGTCAGCAACTTATTAGCAAGGCCAGGGTTTGCCTTCCCCTTGCTCTCCTTCATCACTTGACCGACTAGGAAGCCGATGGCCTTTTGCTTGCCAGCTTTGTAATCCTCAACTGATTGCGGGTTAGCTGCTACAACTTGTTCGACAATTGTAAGGATCGCACCCTCATCACTGATTTGTACAAGCCCTTTTTCTTCGACAATTTGCTGTGGCAGTTTATCACTTTCCAGCATTTCCTTGAAGACCGTTTTAGCGATTTTGCTATTGATCGTTCCCTTCTCCAGCAGTCCGATCATTTCACCCAAGCCCCGACCGGTCAATTTAACCTGCGACAGTTCCACACCGGCGCTGTTCAAATAACCGAGTAGATCCCCCATAATCCAGTTGGATACTACTTTGGCATCCTTGGTGAACTGAAGGCTATCCTCGAACAAATCAGCCAATGGTTTGGAGGACGTAATTACCTGTGCATCATACTCAGGTAATCCATATTCCGAAGTGTAACGTGTTTTGCGCTGGTCGGGTAATTCAGGAATCGAAGCACGGATACGTTCTTTCCACTCCTCATCAATATGCAGTGTAACGAGATCCGGGTCCGGGAAGTAACGATAGTCGTGCGCCTGTTCCTTACCACGCATGGACAGGGTTTTACCCTGTGCCTCATCCCAGCGACGTGTTTCCTGTACGATCGTTCCACCTTCGTCCAGGGTCTGTTCTTGCCGGAACTGCTCATATTCCAGTCCGCGCTGTACACCACGGAAGGAGTTCATGTTTTTCAGTTCCGCTTTGGTTCCCAGCTCTTTTTGACCATGCGGACGAAGACTGATATTGGCATCGCAACGAAGCGAGCCTTCCTCCATCTTCACATCGGATACGTCACAATACTGCATAATGGCACGTATTTTTTCCAGATAAGCCTTGGCTTCTTCCGGCGAAGATATATCCGGCTCCGAAACGATTTCAACCAATGGTGTGCCGACCCGGTTAAAATCAACCAAAGACGCATAGCCACCATCAACATGGGTTAATTTCCCCGCATCCTCTTCCAGATGCAACCGGGTAATACCGATACGCTTGGTTTCACCGTTCACTTCAATATCAATCCAGCCGTTCTCGCCGATCGGCTGGTCATATTGCGAAATTTGGTAAGCCTTCGGTGAATCGGGGTAGAAATAGTTTTTGCGGTCAAACTTGCTCACATCAGCAATGGTGCAATTGAGCGCCATTGCCGCTTTCATCGCATAATCAACGGCTTGACGATTCAATACAGGCAATACTCCAGGATGTCCAAGACAGACCGGACATGTATGAGAGTTTGGCGGCGCTCCGAAGGATGTCGAGCATCCACAAAATATTTTGGACTTCGTATGCAATTCCACATGGACTTCAAGTCCAATGACCGTCTCATACTTCGATGTAGTTGTAGACATGAATAGGTTCCCTCCTTTTTGCCAAATTACAGCTGCGGACGCTGCTTGTGAAATTCAGTATTTTGTTCGAATGCATGCGCTACGCGCAGTACAGAAGACTCGTCAAAGGCTTTCCCGATAATTTGTAGTCCGACTGGCATTCCATCTGCAAGACCACAAGGAATACTGATCGCCGGCACGCCAGCTAAACTCACCGGAATCGTCAAAATATCGTTCAAATACATCGTCAACGGGTCGTCCACTTGGGAGCCGATTTTGAAAGCGGTAGTCGGTGCAGTAGGTCCGATAATCACATCATATTGTTCAAATACACGATCAAAATCCTGTTTGATCAGTGTGCGCACTTTTTGAGCTTTCAAATAATAAGCATCGTAGTACCCGGAGCTGAGTGCATAGGTACCGAGCATAATCCGACGCTTCACCTCAGGACCAAACCCTTGCGTACGGGACTGATGGTACAGATCAAGCAGGTTATCTGGATTGTCAGCGCGCACACCATAGCGCACACCGTCAAAGCGGGCCAGATTGGACGATGCTTCGGATGAAGCCAGCAGGTAGTATGTCGCAACCGCATATTCCGTGTGTGGAAGAGATACCTCTTCCCATACAGCGCCCAATCCTTCCAGTGTTTTCAGTGCATCAAGCACCTTTTCCTTGACCTGTGGGTCTACGCCTTCACCAAGATACTCTTTAGGTACAGCGATACGAAGACCTTTTACATCTCCGGTTAAAGCGTTCAAATAATCAGGAATGTCTACCTTCGCAGAGGTGGAGTCCTTCTGGTCATAGCCTGCAATGGCTTGCAGGACATAGGCCGAATCCTGAACATTTTTTGTAATCGGACCGATTTGGTCTAAAGATGAAGCAAAGGCCACCAGTCCAAAACGGGATACCAGACCATAGGTTGGTTTTAGGCCAACTACGCCGCAATAAGAAGCGGGCTGGCGAATGGAGCCGCCTGTATCGGAACCGAGCGTGAAATAAGCTTCACCCGCCGCAACAGCTGCAGCCGAGCCGCCACTGGAACCGCCGGGAACACGTTCTAAATCCCAAGGGTTACGTGCGGGGAAAAAGCTGGAGTTCTCGTTAGAACCACCCATAGCGAATTCGTCCATGTTCATTTTACCAAGTGTCACGGTTTGCGCTGCGCGTAACTTGCCAACCACTGTGGCATCGTAAACGGGATCAAAATTTTTCAAAAACTGACTGCCACATGTTGTGCGTAGCCCTTCCGTCACGATATTATCCTTAATACCAACCGGCAGGCCAAACAACAATCCTCTTTCCTCTCCGGAAATCAGCTGATCATCCAGCTGACGTGCGGATGCCCGGGCCTGTTCCTCGTCAACGGTAATATAGGCTCTGATCTTGTCTTCCCGCGCATCAATTGTCTCCAGAGCGTGCCCCACCAGATCACTCACGGAAATTTCCTTTTGATGCAGCTTGTTATGTATTTCCGGCAATGTGTTATTAAACAAGCTCAATTTGCATCCTCCTTTCAAATGTGAAATCTATTCCAGAACAGCAGGAACTTTAAACTGTCCATCTTCTTCTTCAGGTGCATTACGCATCACTTGCTCATGCGTCAAACTTTCGCGAACTTCGTCGTCCCGCATGACATTGCTGACGTGCAGCACATGAGTGGTCGGTTTTACCTGCTCCGTATCCAGCTCATTCAGCTTCTCCGCATAATGGAGAATGGCGTTTAATTGCCCTGTCATCGTTTCTTCCTCATTCTCGGTCAAATTCAACCGGGACAGCCTGGCTACGTGACGGACATCTTCCTTGGAAATGTTCATTCAAAACCCTCCTCATGTATATATAAAAATCCAATAAGCGACTGGAATCGGATTTTGCAAAATCCTGGTATCAAAAATGTTACACCGAACTTTGAAATAACGTTTTTAATTATAGGATAGAACCCTATACAATTCAATCTTTGACGCGGTACAGAAGCAGACTGTACATTAATGAGGTAAATGTTACTAAAAGAATATAAAAAAAGCACCTTTCGGTGCTCTTTCAAGAAAACTATAGCAGCTGAAATCGTGCCCATTATATATTGTTAAAAAGAGTCGGCAACAGCCGATTCCTATATCCAAGCACGCAAATTGACTTGTCTGATAAAATCAGCCTGTGACAACAACTCCGCCGCGGTTTCTTCTTCCTCAGTCTCTACCGAATCAATACCACCGTTCATCACATGCATGAACAGTTGCTCATTATGGGTAGCAAGGGCATAATCTATCAGCGCTTCACGCTCAATCCGCTCGGCTTCCAGCTTGAGAATACTCTCTTCCAGCTCGATGTCTCCGGATGGTACAAAAAAATTGCGGTTCACCTTCGGTACGCGAATGACATAGTCAAAAGCATTGTCCGCATTACGGTCGTAAGCAATGATATAACCATGTTCGCCCACAGGAAGATTCTGCTCAAAAGCATCCGCGACGATCATAATTCTAGCTCCTAAATGATGCATCGTTAGCCCCCCCGTTTGTCTGAACTTATCTGCTAAGTCTACTAAAAAAAAGGTAGCTTGTCTATATCATCTATGTATCTTCATAATCGATCGTCTCCACGTCCAAATCTATGCTCATTAAGCCGTATATGCCAGTTTTGCGTAAGGGTTCCGCCCCGCCGTTTTACCTTTTTCCAAGTTATGATCTTCGGCTCGGAACCTACCACAACATCTTCAATATCTACTATTTCGGAAAGACGGAAACTGCCTTCGTTCTCACGTTGTACACCATATATATGTTTTCTTTTCATTCTTGCTCCCCCTTGTGATCTGATGGCCTCATGCCTCTTTATCCTCTTAATGGGCAAAAAAAAGAACGCAAACCGGGATTCATCCACAGCTTGCGTGCTTCGCGAGTTTAGTATGTAACTTTAATAAATTTATGTTAACAAAAATAAAAACCTTTGTCTATACATAATTTATATTTTGTTGTCGAATTGAGGCAAAACCTGTCACTTCTTTGATTTTGCCTCAATTAATTAACGTTTATCAAATTTACCGAATATACGGATTGTTAGCTTTCTCATAACCAATGGATGTTTTGGGTCCGTGACCAGGATAAACTGTAACGTCATCTCCAAGCGGAAACAACTTATTCTGAATGGAATCATACAAGTCGCGTTCCCGACCACCAGTCAGATCTGTGCGTCCGACGCCCTGACGGAATAGCACATCCCCTGAGAAAAGATCTTTGCCACACAAGAAGCTAACACTTCCGGGTGAATGCCCCGGTGTATGGAGCACCTTGAACGTGTGTCCGATTAGTTTTAATTGCTGACCTTCCGCCAAATCATATTCGGCAGGTCCTGTCGAGATCGGTGGAGATGCCTCTGGCCACATCAGGGAGCCATTCAGCTTAGGAGATGTGAGCCAGTCTTGCTCCAAAGCGTGCAGATACACCGGGCATCCTTTCGCATTGCGAATCTCCTCCACCCCTCCAATATGGTCAAAATGGGCATGAGTCAGCAGAATAGCTTCAATGGTTAGAGACTCAATCGCTCTCAGCAAAGGACCCGGATTCATTCCTGGATCAATAATAACGGCGCGCTGTGGATCATCCCCTTGAAGCAAATAAGCATTTGTTTGAAGTGGACCCAGATTAAAGCTGCGAATTGATAAGGTCATAAGTTAAAATCCCGAGATCAGCTCGCGTAATTCCTGAACAATCACAGGATGGACCTCGGTTCCCTCCCCATATTTTTCAGCCATTTCTTTGCGAGCTACTGCAATTTTTTCTTGATAGTCATCGGCTTCCCGATCTGGATTTTCACGTTTGAATTCGATCATAATTTGTTGGACATGTGCAGGGCGTGGTCCCCAGTGGCCAAGTACATGACCTCCTGTATCCGCAAAAATCACAATCGGCACAGCACGTCCGCCCATTGTCAGGAAGTCGTCCATCAGCGCCTGATGATTTTCTAGAATCAATACTTCGGTTGGAATACCGCTATTCTCCAGCGCGCGGAACACAACTGGCACATTGCGTACGACATCCCCACACCAGTCGGCAGCCAAAATAAGCACACGCAGATCATCACGATGGTTCAGGCTTTCAAAAAACTCCCGATCCTCTTCGCTGCTCCACACAAACTGATCGTATCCAGAGCGGAAGGCTTCCTTGTTCTTTTCCATGCCCTCCATAAATTGTTCAGGACTCAAGCCCTTGCCGAAATATTGCGATACGTTAGTACGGCTCATGTTATACACTTCCTTTTTTGTTTTTGGCTACAATCCATTTGATAACAAAATAAATGATCAAGAGCGCAAGAGCAACCAGCAAAATGGGTTTGATATAAGGTGCCGCCACTTCGTCAATTTGCTCCCACTTGTCTCCCAGCAGCATACCTAAATATATAAACAAAACAGACCAAGGTATAATCGCCAGCGTCGTCAAAATAATAAAGCGCCATACGTTCATTCGAGCCAACCCGGCAGGGATTGAGATCGCGTGACGAACAACAGGGATAAAGCGAGCTGTAAAAATGACCCCTGTGCCATATTTATTGAACCAGGCTTCAGCGTGGTCAACATGACTTTTTTTGATGAGTATGTATTTACCATACTTATCTAATACGGGTCTGCCGCCATAGCGTCCGATCCAGTAAATAAACAGCTGGGCCAGCACCCCGCCAATCGTTCCAAACACGACTGCGCCAAAAAAATTAATATGACCCGAGGACACTAAAAAACCGCCATAAGCGAGGACAATTTCACTTGGAATGACCTCCACCATCAAGCCTAGCATAATACCAAAATACCCAAGACTGCGAATGATCTCAAACAAATAATTAATGATACTAGATATATGGTCCATTTTTCCTTCCCACTCCCTGCCTGTTTCTCTATTTTCATTAGTGTATCACAGCGGCAGAACAAGTCGCCACTTCGCTCCATTAGGGCGGTCAGTGACCCCAGCTCCTGTGCCCGCATAAGTTGTGAGAGAGAGGAGGGGGTACAATATGCCTCCCGGCAAATTCCCCAAACATGACAATCCACAATCCCGTTTACCCACGGCTCGTGGTATCCGCCGCGCATGCAGCAAAGAGCTGTACCGAACCTGCAAACGTCTGCCTGTTCACATTGCTCCTGATCTGGTCAAGCAGGGCGAGGAGCTATATTGCCGCAAGGTCGTCGGCCACCTCATCTGGATTGCGGAAAACCATAGTAATCGCAAACTACTGTGCGACTGGTGGGACGAAGATGTCAGCGAGGAGCTCGCGGCATTGTGGAAGGTGGACCGTGATGTCTTGTGCACCGCTTTTAGAAGTGCCTATGGCGGTTAGATGTTTGCGTACAGCAACCATGAACTGTAAACTACAAAAAAGTGGAGCCACCCTGCGGTGGCTCCACTTTTTTGCTATATTCTTAGCTGTGTGTCTGCTGCTGTCCCGCCCCTTCGGGAAGCAAATCCGCACAGGCACGTTCCAAATAAGGATCAGCATGTATAAAATCCCGAAATGCTGTATACTCACGCCACAGAACGGACCGTTCTCCCGCTTGGCCTTTGACAGCACGAATCAGAATATTTTTAGGCGTATGCTCCATGTCGATAAATTCCAAGAGCTGTGTCCGATACCCCATCATATCCAGCAGCTTGGCCCGGAGTCCATCCGTTGCCAGTGCAGAAAAACGCTCTTTTAAAATGCCATGGGAGAGCAAAGGCTCCAATACCGGATTTTCCAGTTGGCTAAACAGCTCATGCTGGCAGCACGGAACTGATAAAATGACAGACGCTCCCCAGCGGACAGCCTTTTCCAGCGCTGCATCTGTTGCTGTATCGCATGCATGCAAGGTAACGACCATATCCACTTGCTCCAGTTCATTGTAGTCTGCGATATCTCCGACCAGAAACTCCAACTGTCGATATTGCAGCTTTTGAGCCAGAAGATTACAGGTTTCAATGACATCTGCCTTCAAGTCCAAACCGACAATCTGCAAAGGTCGTTTTTGCTGTACTGCCAAATAATGATATAAGGCAAAGGTCAAATACGACTTGCCGCAGCCAAAATCTACAATCGTCAATGGACGGCCTACCGGAAGGCTGGGCAATACATCCTGCACCATTTCGAGAAAACGGTTGATTTGACGGAATTTATCGTATTTGCGGGCCAGTACCTTACCGTCCTCATTCATAATCCCCAGCTCAATCAGGAAAGGAATACGCTCTCCTTCCTCAAGCACATATTGCTTTTTGCGATTATGAGACAGATCGGCTTTACTTTTGCTCGGTGACTTTGTCAGAATGGATACTTTATATTTTTTACTGATTAGCACCTGGTAGTCTGCATCCTTGGCACATAGAAGCCCTTGGCGGAATGTGTCCTCAAACAAGGCAGTCATGCGCTCATTAGCTTCGTCAGGGGTCAGATTTTCATGAATGACTTTGTTGCTGTAATGAAAGGCAAACTGGTAATGCAGTTTGTTTTTCAATTCCACAGGTTTGATTTGTACTTTAGTAAAAGAAGCATCCTCACGTTTGCGCAGCTGACTCAGCGTTGCTGTTATGAGGGATCCTCCCGTGGTCAATTGGTATACAAGTTCGCGCAGTGAATCCAAAAGGTACATCTCACTTTCTTTCATGTAATTGGGTGATCTCGGACAAACCCTCGATGATTTCCTGGCGTGAAATTCCACCCCGTTCTAGCTCTGCATCGGTCTTATCCAGTAACTGACTGTAAAATGTCTCTGCTTCTGATCTCAGCTCCGGCTGCTCCCATGCCAATCCAAACCAGACATCTGCGGCTTGGTCCAGCCTGTTTTCCCGCTCATAATGAACAGCTAACAGCTTGCTGGTTTCCGGAGAGAGTTCATATTCATGAAGCAGTTTTACGATACACGCTATTCGTTCAGGCAGGACCTGTAGATCACGAGTCGCGCCATTCAGATCGCTGTACAAATATAAATGAAGAGATTTCATTAAAATTCGTATGCCCTCGTCTAATCTGCTGGTCTCCATGTATATAACAGCTTCTTCTTCCAGAATGCGAGCCACTTGCTGAAGCTCATCCGCTTCCATCCCAGGGCCCATTCGGAAAAGCTCAATAATTTGTTCCGGCGGCAATCGTCTGAGCAAATCTGAACGAAGGCGAAACTGCTTGTTAAGTAGTTCATCTAGTTGTTTTAGCGCTTCAACGTGTTTATTTTCACGCCTCAGACCGAGCACCGATGCCACTGCTGATGTCAATTCTTTCATCATGCTAAGCAAATAATCTTTTCTAAGCAAGCCGTTCCCTTCCTTTCATCCTGATGCCTAGAGACCCAGCAACCCTGTCCCTTCTGATTGTAAGACATCCTTGTCTAAAAGCCAAATGCCGCCGACATGGCGTAAACTCATTTAGCACAATTACAAATCATTTATAGCATCAATGATCCGGCACTCAGAAAATCACGTATAACACGTAACATTCGGGTAGCACAGTGTTTTGTAGCCGATCATGTAACCAACTTCAAATACAAGTATTCGAAATTTTGATATTGATTCTCCGTTAGTCTCATGTTATTTTTGTTTCATAAGAAACAAAAATAATCTTTTTAACATATTAATTCGCGAAATAAAATATAATATTTATTTTCTCGAGAAACAAAATTATGAGTTAATATTTTACGGGAAGGATGTTGAAGTATGGGAAAACAATTTAGTTCGATACTACCGGAATATAAGGAGTTCATACAGCGGCAGCATATTTTCTTTGTAGGATCAGCACCTGTATCTGAGACGGGGCATGTGAATATTTCCCCCAAGGGCTACGATTCTTTTCGTATATTGTCAGATCATAAGGTAGCCTATCTCGACTTGTCGGGAAGTGGCAACGAGACAAGTGCGCACATTATAGAGAACGGACGGGTAACCATCATGTTCTGTGCATTTGAAGGCGAGCCCTGTGTATTAAGGCTCTTTGGTACTGGCACAGTCGTGTTGCCCAATACAAAGCGTTGGAATGAGCTCTATCCTCTCTTCAATCCACTGCCTGGAGCAAGACAAATCATTGTTGTTGATGTTCATATGGTGCAACATTCATGTGGTTTTGCAGTTCCCTTCATGACTTACACGAGCGAACGGGAAAAGCTGAAGGACGTGGCGATTCAGATGGGCGAAGAAGCACTTAAAAAGTATGCATACGGGAAGAATTTAGAGAGTATTGACGGTTTGCCGACGGCGTTTGCCTTGAACAAAAACAATATGACTTAGGCATTTTGCACATTAACCAATAGGAAGCAACAAGTCAGCAAAAAACCGGATCCCCTCTAATACCACATCAGAAGGTTCCGGTTTCTAGACTTACCTTACTCTACTTTTTCAAGTTCTGGTCTAAAAATGACAAGATGGCATTCGCTAATAACTGCGGTGCTTCGATCAAGCTCATGTGTCCAGACTGCGGTAGAGTAACCTGGGTTACCCCGGTTCGATCTGTTGTAAACGTCCGTGCTGGAGGAACCGTCTGATCCTGCTCCCCTGCTACTAAAAGAGCTGGCAATGCAGAAGCCGACAGCACATCCCGACGGTCCGGGCGCTCGCGCATAGCCAGTGATGCTCCTACGGCTCCTTGAGGAGGTGTTTTGTAGCCAATTTCTTTGACTTTGAGTAGTTGGTTTGGCATCGACTCCACATGTTCAGGAGCAAACAACCCCGGTACGAGTCCATCTACAAAGGTTGTAATTCCTTCCGTTTGAATGGTGGATACAGCCTTGTTCCGCTTTTCTTTACCTTCGTCCGTATCTGCATAAGCCGTCGAATGAATCAATCCAAAGGCCGTAAGACGCTCTGCATGTCTCTGGGCCGCGGAAAGGGCCAAGTAGCCTCCTAGGGAGTGACCAAACCATGCAGCCTGAGGAATGTCCAATTGTTCCTGAAGTTTAAGCACATCGTCTGCCATTTGATCAATCGTATAGGCTCCGAGTGGAGCATCGCTGCGTCCGTGTCCACGCAAGTCTGGAACAATACAACGATAGCTTGGGGATAGCAAGGGAACAACCTCATCCCAATAGGAGGAGCTTCCGCAAAATCCGTGCAATAGAATGATCGGATCTCCTTTTCCTTGTTCGGCATAGCAAATCGTCGTTCCTTCGCATAATACCTTTTCCATGTGGAACCCTTCTTTCTCTGTATATAATCTATTCGTTCTGAATATATTAGTAAGTAGAACGTGCTGATGTATATTATTAAGCAGACCATCAATATCTGAAACGGTAACCCGCTGGAAAATCTTGCGAAGCTGTTTTAAAGCCAAATTCACAAGCCGCTGCATCTGCAATATATGCAGCCATCGTCATGACCAGGTGAAGCGACGTCATCTGGAGTGTCCAGTACGGTTTGGCACTGCGCTCATTCACAATCGCTGCAACGCTATAATGCCCGACAGACGGCAGAGACAGACCAACCGATCGCGCAGGGGTTAGCGGTTCGCGGGCAACAAGGAACATTCCCGTTGAGCCATGCTGTCCAAGACAAGCATCTATGGCGATCACATGATGATCTTGGGGAATACGCTCCAAGTATGAAACCAGATGATCCGCATCACAAGGCTCCGTCATTGTGCCAATCACATTCGGAAAGCCTTGCTCCTTGAGCATGGTGCCTACCAGTGGCCCGAGTGAGTCACCCGACGAGCGATCTGTACCGATACATACAAAAGTCAACTTATCCATAGCATGCTGATGTTGAATTTCTCGGAAAAACGGTGCGAGTCCGTCGCGATCTGTTTTCTCTACATTAGTAGGTTCTAAGGGTGAGCGACCGGATGTAGAAGCTCGATTATACAAAGACAACTTTGTCCATCCTCCTTCATTCAGTTGTATATCGGTAATCTGGCTATCAGTACATTCTACAACAAAAACATGATACAATACAGGCAACTTCCCCTGTTATGAAAGGATGGAACATTAACGATGGATTTGTCTGTACCGTCTCATGCCAACATTGAGTATATGATTGAGGGCATTAAAACCAAGCTTCGTATGGCGAGTGGTGCTGCTATGCAGGCTTCCGCTTTCTCGCTAGAGCAATACGAGGACATCCATGATGTCTACGATATGGTGATCAGCAAGCCTAACCTCAGCATTTCAGAGGTTGAAGCCATTGTCTCCGAACTGGGTAGATTGCGTAAGTCCTCCTAAACCAGCTTGTAGGACAGACAGCTTGGCTATTTTAAGTTTGTCACCATAAATAAAGCTCGTATCTCCAGTCGTCTTAACAGACGCACAAGGGATACGAGCTTTATTTTTTCGATGTATATACGTATTTTCATACACTTCTTCCTTTACCCATGGACACTTCAAGGCAAATCTACTAATACCAGTTCAGATATTTCCTCATTCCCTGTAGCTAGTATCTTTAATGTACAGCTTTTTTGAATTCGCGCGGCATCACCAGGTCTTAACTGAAATTCCCCATCCTGACACGTAACTTCGACATGACCGCTAATGATATAAATGTGAGTACGGCGCTCTTCTTGCTGCGGATATTCAAGCTGCTGTCCCTTTTCCAATCTACTCAGATACAGATTTATATCCTGTGCAATGGATAGCGCTCCCTCCACCTCTGAACCAGACACTACAGGCTGAAGTCGATTTAGGCGTTCACTATGCTTGAATCTTTGTACCTGATAAGAAGGCTGAAGGCCAGGACTCTCAGGTAGAAACCACATTTGCAAAAAGCGAACCGGTTTTTCATCCCCAGGATTTCGCTCCTCATGTTCAATCCCGGTGCCTGCACTCATAACCTGGATCGAGCCGCTTTTCAGATCCTGTTCGTGGCCCAAGCTGTCGCTATGATGCAGAAGACCTTCAATTACATAGGTAACGATTTCCAAATCATGATGCGGATGTCTTTTGAACCCTTGCTGCGGTTTAAGCTCATTATCATTATGGGCCAGCATACATCCAAAATGGGCATTGCTCGGATCTTCATAATCTGCAAACGAAAGCTAAACTCACTATGAATCCATCCTTTATTTGAGGTATGTCTCTCTGCTGATGTCACTATTTTAATCATCCTTAACACCTCCATGGATTTCAGTTCCGTAAAGCAGCCCTTACTTCGTGATTCCTAATCCACTTCCGGCCCTGGCATTACAAACGCTGTAATACGATCCCTTTACCCCGCACTTATATGCGTCAATCAGCCTATTGTCTCTGTCTGATTTTGCTCTCCAGTTCATTTTTCGTTAAGTTAATAGTACACAAAATCAATCTATCACAGCCATAAGGAGGCGATTTACTACATATGCTATCCCATGAACCTCAACGATTCCGATTCTTACCAAGCTATTTGCGTCGCAGTCTATCCGCATCTATGATCATGATCGCTGTCTTACTTCTCATTGCCTATTCAGTAAGATGGATTGGCACAGCTCCTTTTCTATATTGGGATGAGCGCATTCAAGATATTGTTTTTCCAGACACAGCTGCTACTCATTACCAACTGCTACCCGTCGCCATCTTCATTACATCGTTAGGCTCATTCCGCATATCATTACTGATAGCAATCGGTACCGCAATCTTGTGCTGGGTCTATCTCCGTTCAAAAGCGTACTCCTTTGCCATCCTAAGCAGCTTTACCGCGATGTGGGTGCTAAATACGATCATAAAAGAATTTTTACAACGGGAACGCCCGTCTCTTCAACATTTGGTGGAAGCGGGGGGTTACAGTTTCCCCAGCGGTCATGCGATGATTTCCATGGGATTTTACGGAATGATATTTGCCATTTGGGCTATAGAACGAATGGTTCATAAGCGAACATTCTTCCTTCCGTGTGTTCTTGGTGCATTGCTCATTCTCTTGATTGGCCTCAGCCGTGTATATTTAGGAGTTCATTTTCCTACCGACATTGTAGGCGGCTATATTGCAGGTATGATCTGGCTGGTATTTACCATTCCCGTGGTCTATTGGCAAGCGCGTCTGTGGCCTTCCTCCCCTTCATCTCTCCCCCGTCCATAAGCGCTCTAAGATGGCTTTTTGTTTCACTCACGGTCACAACGTTTATATACGAAGTAAGCAAGGCGAAGAAATAACGAAAGCTCAGAGATTCATCAAAAACATTATCGTTGTGTGAACTCAAGATAAAGGAGGCGATCCTTGTGTGGGGAATTGTCCTAAGTATTGTAATGGCTATTATTATCGGATTGATTGGCGATGCACTAGCTGGTCATGAAATGCCTGGCGGCATTGCGGGCTCTATGATTGCTGGATTTGTAGGAGCTTGGCTCGGTGCCATGATTCTAGGAGACTGGGGCCCAGTCATCGGAGATTTTGCAGTCATTCCAGCCATACTTGGAACCGCATTGTTCGTGTTCTTGCTCGGACTTGTGTCCAAACTATTAAGAAGGGCTACCTAACATTTATATATATTTTTTATTCTATAAAAGGAGTGATATATCATGAGTAACATGGACAATCAAAATATGGCAAGCACTTCAGGTTTTGCAAAGGGTTTATTCATTGGAGGTTTGATTGGTGCTGCGGCAGCCCTGCTGTTCGCTCCAAAACCAGGCCGCGATTTGCGTAGCGATCTGTCCGAAAAAATGACCGTTGTCTCCGATAAAACCAAGGATGTCGCATCCGTAGTCAGCAGCAAAGCAACGGATTTGGCTAAAACCGTTTCCACCAAAACAGCAGATGTAGCCAAAACGGTAGCCGAGAGCAAAGACAACATCGTATCCAGCGTAACTAAAGCCTCTGCGGATGTCGCTAATGAAGCGGCCAAAGCGGATAAAGAAGTTATGGATGCAACGGCTCAGGCAGCCAAGGACACTCAGAAGCAATTAAATGCAAATTCCTAATAACAACATATTTCGATTACAACCAAAATAAGCTCCAAACACTGAACAGCCAGCATGCAAGAAGCTGGCTGTTTTTAAATGATAGAAAGGCTGGGATGACCATGAACAAACCAAACTCCTATGGAGATGATCTTGCCCGGAACAACAAGAGAACCTTTCACCCCCTGCAGACACAAGATCAACCAGACGAGGTTTCATCCAAGCAGACCTCACCTACTCATGTTAAAAAGCATGATCATGAAAGAGATTTTGATGTGGATGAACATCCTTTTGAGCTACGTCATGAGGTCAAGCGGCTTAACAAACGTCTAGATCAAATCGCAGATACATTGGAAAAAGCAGAATTCAAAGATATTATAGAGAACTACTCCAGCACGAAAAGAAGAATTATCAGCAATCTGACGGCTGGGATTTCACGAGGTCTTGGCCTTACACTGGGTACAGTGGTCGTACTCGCCTTACTCGCTTGGTTGCTCAGCTTCCTGGTGCAGTTAAATCTTCCGGTCATCGGAGATTTCATCGCCGAATTGTTAGGATATATCAAAATGAGCCAAGGTACTAAGTAATTGTCTTCTATCTCATATAAAAACGATCCATCGTAACCGGTATTGAGCTCCCAAAATGCTCTCGGTTGCGATGGATCGTTTTTTGAATGCACATTGTAATTAGTGTAAGCAGCCACTACAATTTGTTACGCTTGTTTGTTTTTAATAAATCTCCCGTCCACCCCTTCATCATCAGCCAGCCGTACATCCCCGCCATACTTAGCAGAGTAGCAACAATCACAATGGTGAAGCCCCAGCCTGTTTTAATCCAAGGCAGATTTTCAAAGTTCATGCCCCAAATAGCACCCACTACAGTGGCAGGCGTAAATACAGCGGTCACAATGGTGAGCGTCTTCGTAATCTCATTGCCCCTAAATGCGGAAATGGCATCATCTATGGAGATCAATGTGTCGATTTCCTTTTCATAATGGCGGAAAAGTCCCTCCATCCGAGTGACACGGTACAATAACTGCTTAAAAAAGCGATTCTCCTCCAGCTTATCCAGATATGCTTCGCGGGAAGCCGTGACCAGCTCTGAAAAAGGGATGAACATATTGCTCCAATACAACAGTTCGAAACGCGCATTCAATATAGAATCCATCAGCGTACGTGCATTCCTTTTCTCCATGTCCTCTTCCAGTCTTCTCAGGTTGATCTCAAACTTATCCATTCCCGTATGAAAATAATGAAGCACGGCTCTCGCCAAAACGAACATGCCGTCTGCTGCATCCTCACACTGTTCCAGCATGGTTTGGCGTTCTGCGGTATGCATAATTTCACGGGTATTTTGGTCTAGATTTAAGGTCACTAGCTTCTGGTCTAGGACTAGAAAATAAAACTTGTTGCAATTGCGCTGACTGTCGATCTCCTCCTGAACGGAGTAGATCAACGATCCGCACATCAACGGCTGATTGCCATCTGGAAAGCGCACAGAAATAAAACTGGATGGAATGTCCTCTACCTTATCCAGCCACTCTGCGGCTTCTGGGAGCTTCTCCTTCAAGTGCTGTATGACTGAATCCTGCCAGTCCGCAGCACAGATGTCCCACCATTCCCAGCCTCCACGAAAGGTAGAAATCTGTTCAAATGCTGTCATGGATTCCATCCTTTCTTTGTTTTTTCCGCTTTATAAAAAGGACACGCTTCCCTAATTGGAATAACGTGTCCTTACGATGGGACGTCAAATATTATAAGCCATGAATTCAGCGATCTTGTCATGAAATAGAGGAATTAGACATAATCTGCTTCAACTTTTCTGTTGCCCGCTTCTGAATACGGGAAACGCTCATCTGTGATACACCCAACGTCTGTGCAATCGCACGTTGAGATTGACCATCCTGAAATGCCAGAAGAAGCACTTTCTGTTCCTGCTCTTTCAGTTGGCTTAAAGCCTGCTGAAGATCCATCCGTTTTTCCACAGTGTCAAAATCGTTAGCATCTGAGCTAATAAGCTCACCTAACGTAGCTGCACTCTCTTCCTGAGATAATGGCGAGTCCAGTGAAACATAGTGATAGCACTCGCGACCAGCAAGCACCTCGATCGTCTCCTCAACGGTAAGGTCCAGATACTCCGCAATCTCGTTCACATTGGGTGAGCGTTCTAATTTGACGGTCAGCTCATCAATGGCATGTTGAACAAGCGCTCCCTTTTCCTTGATACGGCGAGGAACCTGTATGTACCAGGATTTATCGCGCAAATAATTTTTCATATGTCCCAGCATACTTTTCATAGCGTACGGCTCAAATGGGATACCCAAGCTGATATCGTATTGCTGGAGCAGACGTATCAAAGCCATCTGACCGGTCTGATATAAATCCTCGTATAAGTCCGGACGGTTACGGGATATCTTCCCGGCAGCCATCTTGACCATAGGCTCATACTTGCGGATCAGCACGGTAGCAATTTCGTTATCTTTGGTTTGCTGGTACTCCCAGATTAGACCAACGGCTTCATCCATCGACTCCGGGGGAGTTACCTTTTCATTCATACTGTTTCCTCACTTCTGGTCAGACGCTTTACCAACACCACTTCGGTGCCTTTTCCTGTCTCATTCAAGATATGAACATCGTCCATAAGCGCCTGCATGAGATAAAAGCCCAATCCGCCGATCTGCGCATCATTCAACTCCTTGTCATGCAAGGATGCAATACGGGACGGGTCCTCCACGCGTTCAAAGCTCTCCCCTTCATCTTTGACACGAATGGACAACGAAGCTTCGTCAAATTCGAATGTTACTTCCACGACTCCTCCCTCATGACCATATGCATAGAGGACAGAGTTATTACAGGCTTCCGATACGGCCACTTTCATGTCTTCAATCTCCTCATAAGAGAATCCCATTTTCGCGGCAATACCATATAAATTTAATCTTACAATATCAACAAAGTCAGCTGTGGCCGGCAAATTAAGAACTACTTTTTGAATTTGAGCATTCATTTCTTTTTCTTTCCTTTCCTATTGGGAATTCTCCTGGGGGGCAAAGAATTTGGCAATACCGGTCATATCAAACAGTTTTTGAATCTGAGGCGGTACCTCTTGAACCGTAAACCGGGACTCCATCCCATGCCTTGCTTTTAAAATAGATAACAAAATACCAATGCCTGTGCTGTCAATGTATTTAAGGTCTCTCAAGTTAACAATCAAATCCTGGCTGGATTCCCCCACTAAAGGCTCCATGACCAGACGAAAATCAGGTGCTACCGAAAGATCCAATTCTCCACTCAGATAAACGGTATTTACACCATCAGCTGTTTCTGTGATCGCATTGAACTTCTCATTTTTATTAGTATTCATTGGCCTACTCTCCCAAAAAAAGATTTCCCTACATACTAACCCAATATACGAGTGTTTGAATCACGTTATAACTTTTTATACACCTGTCAAATACCACCAGCTAGGCTTCATTGATTCGGTCTTTACCTGGCTGCATTGGAAAATGGTCCGGAGAATGTCGGAGCAACGCCTGTTTTACACTGCTGATTTTAACGGGCTTACTAATATAATCGTTCATTCCAGCTTCAATACATCGGGGCTGAATCCCCTCCATGACGTTAGCTGTCATAGCGATAATGGCAGGTTGAGATCTTCCCGCCAATTGTTCACGTACTCTACTCGTACACTCCAGACCGTCCATTACAGGCATCTGCAAGTCCATAAAGATATAGTCGTAGTCTTGATTCGCAGTGACCATATCAAGCGCCTGTTGCCCATCTGCTGCCACGTCTGAAGCCAAACCGAGCTTATCCAGTATATTCACCATCAGCTTCTGGTTGATGGGATGGTCATCCACGACCAGTACAGGTTTACGGGTGGGGGGCTCCTGTTGTGGAATTTCCCAATCGTGGCTGGACTCCCCCTCCAGTTCATTTTCCTTGGCAACGCCAAGCTTCATTGTAAAATGAAACGCCACACCCTGTTCTCCACTTGTATCCACACGGATATCTCCGCCCATCATATCCACTAAGGTTTTGCAAATAGCGAGTCCTAGACCCGTTCCACCATATTTGCGTGTCATTGAAGAATCCAGTTGGGAAAAGGGATGAAATAGCCTTCCAACCTTAGCGGGATCAATACCAATGCCTGTGTCTTTTACAGAAAACTCAACCGTGAGACCATTGTCGCTACGTTCTTTGACCGATGCGAAGACATATACCCCGCCCTGATCTGTAAATTTGACGGCATTGGAAACCAGGTTAATCAGCACTTGCCGCAATCTGCCCATATCCCCATATAACACGGGAGGCATCTGTTCATCGAGAAAATAAACCAGTTCCAAATTCTTGCGGTTCACCTCTACGGTAAATAGGCTGAAAACTTCCTTGATACAGGAAACCAAATCAAATGGATACTCCTCAACTTCCATCTTGCCTGACTCCAGCTTGGTAAAGTCCAGAATATCATTAATGACTGCGACCAGCGCGTCCGCACTGCGACGGATGATATCGGCATATTCCTGTTGATCGTTTTGCAGCTCTGTCTCCATCAGCAGATCAATCATACCAATGACACCGTTCATAGGCGTGCGAATCTCATGGCTCATCATTGCCAAAAATTCGGTTTTGGCATTGGCAGCAATCTCTGCCGCCTCCTTGGCGGCAATCAGTTCGCTGTTCATCTTTTCCAGCTCCTGCGTCTTCTGATGAAGCAGCATGGACTGTGTTTTCAAGCGCTTGTTTGTTAGATACATTTGTACGAAGCCTTCAATTTTGGACTTGAGAATTTGAGGGATGAACGGCTTTACCATATAATCAATACCGCCCGCTGAATATCCCGCAAACAAATGCTCCGCTTCCTTGCTGTTAGCTGAAATAAAGATAATCGGAATATCCTTCGTCTTCTCTCTGGCCTTGATTAACTTTGCGGTCTCAATTCCATCCATACCCGGCATTTGCACATCGAGGACAACGAGTGCAAATTCATCTTTTAATAGACATCGCAACGCTTCTTCCCCAGATGTGGCCTTTACCAAATTATATTGTTCACTCTCCAGCACTGCCTCAAGAGCGAGCAGGTTCTCAGGTCTGTCATCTACCAGCAATATATGAATCGGTTCATGAAGCCCCATGAAATCCTCCTAAGCATCTCTATTTAATCTTCCGGTATATCTTCTCTACCCGGTCCAGCGGCTCGTAGGAATCACTATAATCGGTGAAATGTATGGATTCCTTGGCCCCAAGCACCAACACACCAAAATGACTCAAGCTATCGTAAAACAACCCATGTACGTGGTTGCGAAGTTCATCGTTGAAATAAATCATAACATTCCGGCAAAAAATAACATTGAACTCGTTAAAAGACCGGTCTGTCGCTAAATTGTGCTCAGCAAAAATGATATTTTTTCGTAAAAAGGGGTGAAACATCACCGAATCATACTTGGCTGTATAATATTCAGAGAACGATTGTGTGCCCCCAGATTCCAAATAATTTTTGGTATACAGCTTCATTCGGTCGATCCCATATACCCCTTCCTTCGCTTGCTGTAAAGACAGGTTATTCATATCCGTCGCATAAATACGGGCCTTGTCATATAAGCCTTCCTCATGCAGCAAGATTGCCATAGAATATACTTCCTCACCTGTGGAGCAACCTGCATGCCATATTCGGATATACGGATACGTCCGCAAAATAGGAATGATTTTTTGCCTAAAAATTAAAAACAGCTCCGGGTCGCGAAACATCTCGGTCACCGGAATGGAAAGACTCTGTACCAGTCTATCAAAGGCGCTGCGATCATGCAGCACCTTCTCCTGAAGTCCTGATATCGTGCTTACGTTCTCGGACTGCGCATGATAATAAATACGCCGCTTGATCGATGGCAGAGCGTAGTTGCGAAAATCGTAGCCGTACAGCCGATGTATACCTTCCAGCAACAGCTCAATCTCAATCATTTCCCGCTCATTGTCATTCGATTTCACTTCATTAGCAGCATTATCCGCCATATCCTTCGATGTCATAATCTCTCTCCAATTCCTAAATAGGTTTTGCCTGTACCGCTCTCAATCAAGTGTCAATTTATATTACCCATTTTTTTGGATTACGAATACAACCACACCCGCATTAATGATAAAAGCTGTTCGGTTTGAATCGGTTTTTTTACATAATCGGAAGCGCCTGCCTCAATACACTTGGAACGATCATCCTTCATCGCTTTGGCTGTCAGGGCAATAATAGGCAACTTCTCGAATTGTGGCATTAACCGAATACGTCGCATCGCTTCATATCCATCCATTTCAGGCATCATCATATCCATCAGCACCAGATCAAAATCTGGCGTCTGCTCAAGCATTTCCAGTGCTTCCCTTCCATTTTCAGCAAAGGTAACCTCCATACGATAGCTTTCCAGCACACTGGACAGAGCAAATACATTACGAATATCATCGTCTACCAACAATATTTTTTTGCCTTCAAACAACTCTTCCTTGTTATAAAGCTTCTGCAAAATTTTACGTTTGTCCTCAGGAAGATTGGCCTCCACCCGATGCAGGAACAACGTAGTCTCATCCAAAAGTCGTTCCGGCGATTTGACATCCTTAATAATAATAGACTCTGCATATTTTCGAAGTTGTGTTTCTTCCTTACTATCCAGATCTTTGCCTGTATAAATAATGATCGGCAGATCGGTGAGCTGCTCATTTTCCCGAATGCGGTCGAGCAACTCAAAGCCTGTCATGTCACTGAGCATCAGATCCAGTACCATGCAGTCATACCGCTGGGTGGCCAGCTCGTTTAGTGCTTCTTTACCTGTCGAGACCGCCGTAATGGCCACATCATCATGGTCGATGAGCTCAATAATGGACTTGCGCTGATTATCGTCATCCTCGACCACAAGGAGGCGTTTTACCATTTGGTCCGTATACGATTTTATGTGTGAAAATGCCTTATCCAGACTCTCCTTCGAAGAAGGCTTTTTGAGATAGGCAATCGCGCCCATCATCAAGCCCTGCTTCACATCATCAATGACCGAAATAACATGTACTGGAATATGACGTGTCGATGAGTTTCCTTTCAGCTCGCCCAAAATGGACCAGCCATCCATCACAGGTAACTGAATATCTAATATAATAGCGTCCGGCAGATAAGAATGAGCCATGTTCAGCCCATCGTCTCCCTTGAGAGCGATCAGCGCCTTAAAGCCTCGGCTACGGGCCATGTCGTACAAAATATTAGCAAAATTAATATCATCCTCAATAATCAGCAGCACCTTATCCTGCGGGGTAATCTCGTTTCGGTCGTCACCCGGATGTATGTCCTCCGCTCCGCTCTTCGCAGGCATCTGATACACAGGTAAGCGTTCAGCAGGCATAATCATTGGAAGATCTGCTTCCGCTGAAGCAGCGACACCCTCATAATCCGGATGTACATCTGTACTGTCAAACGCCTCTCTCGAATGAGAATCCATATTCTTTTCGGTAGGCGTTTGTTCCGGCAAATACAGTGTGAAGCAACTGCCCTGCCCCTGCTCGGATTCCACCGTAATGGCACCGCCCAACAATTTGGAAAGCTCACGGCTGATCGACAGCCCTAGCCCTGTTCCCCCGTATTTCCGGCTAGTCGTACCGTCTACCTGTTGGAAGGCTTCGAAGATCAGATCTGTTTTGTCTGAAGCAATTCCGATGCCCGTATCACGCACAGATAGAGCCAGATAGGATTTTCGTGAATCTAACATATCTGGAAGCTGCTCTCCGTTTGCCCGAGATACCTTGAAACGAATAGAGCCTTCGGTGGTGAACTTGAACGCATTGGACAGCAAGTTACGTAAAATTTGTTTGAGACGATAACCGTCACTAATAATGGCATCTGGCAAGTTCTCTTCAATTTCGGTATGCAGTTGAAGCTCACGTTTGGCTGCGACCGGAGCAAAATTCTGTTCAACAAACAGCTCCAGCTCCTCCAAATGGACCGTTTCATGATTAATATCCATTTTTCCAGCATCCACTTTGGATAAATCCAGAATTTCATCAATCATTTTCAACAAATCCGCGCCTGACATATAAATGGTTTGTGCATATTCGACTTGTTTGGGCTTAAGATTGCCTTCCTTGTTCTCAGACAGCAGCTGAGAAAGAATGAGCAAGCTATTTAGCGGAGTACGCAGTTCATGCGACATATTGGCCAAAAACTCGGATTTGTATTTGCTTGTGATCCCAAGCTGCATGGCCTGCTGCTCCAATTGGGCTCGTGCACGTTCGATCTCATCGTTCTTTTCTTCCACTTCTCGAACCTGTTCTTCCAGTGCTCTCGTTTTGGCAATCAGTTCAGTATTAAAATGCTCCAATTCTTCCTGCTGACGCTGTAACAATTCCTCGGAACGCTTAAGCTCCTCTGTTTGCTGCTCCAAATTCTCGTTAGAACGCTTGAGCTCTTCTTGCTGAGTTTGCAGCTCTTCAGACTGGCATTGCAATTCCTCGGTAAGTGCTTGTGATTCGCGCAACAGTTGCTCAACCCGCATCCGTCCCCTGATGTTGTTCAAAATGATCCCCAAGCTCTCCATTAGCTGAGCAAACAGCTTCGTTTCCAGATCACTGAAGCGATCCAGTGACGCTATTTCTACGGCACCAATGCATTCATCCTCGAACAAAATAGGGAAAATCATAATTCCCACTGGCTTACTTTCTCCTAAGGCGGAGCCAATGAACAAGTAATCGTCAGGCGCCTCTGTAATCAAGATCGGCTTACGATCCAGAACACACTGTCCAAGCAAACCTTCGCCCACCTGGATAACGTCTCTAATCGAGCCTTCGCCAGTCACCTTTGCATAAGAGCCGTACAACTTAAATCGGTTATCTTCTACATCTTTTCCTTGCAGATAGATAGCTCCGTAACTACCTCCCAAGATTGGCGTAAACTCACTAATGAACATCTGAGCAACCTGTTCCAGTGAATTCACGCCGCGAAACAGCTCAGTCAACCGAGCAGTATTGGCATTAAGCCAAGTTTGGTCCTTCTGCGTTTGAAGGACGGAATGCTCGAATTTCCTTTTTTCATCCAAGTCTCCAGCCAATTGTTGAAACACACGAGCAACCTCTCCGATTTCATCTTTGGAGGCCACACTCATCCGGCCGATAGCCCTGTACTTTCCCTTGCCAAAACCGTTCATCATGAGGTTAACGGTATTTAGACCTTTGGCAATGCTAGGAAGCACCCACAAAATAACCAGTAAGCCCATCATAAGACCGGCCGCCATCAGGATTGTAGTAATCTGCACAGATTCCTCATAAGCCAGATTGGCCTGCTTCATATCGTTATCAATTTCCCGGTCTTGAAAAACAGCAAGGGTATTAATGCTGTCCATTGCCTCCTCTTGAGCAGGCAGGCCCGTACTATTACGGAAAGCATTAGCTTCCTCAATACGATCTTGCTCCAATAAGGAAACGAGTCTCTCTTCATAGTTTAGGAAATCTTCCCAGGCAACAGCCACCCGGTCAATCTGCTGTTGCTCTTCACTCGTACCGGAATCCGTTTGCAGACTAGCCAGCACTTTTGTTCCAGTAGCAGAAATATCATCCATCTCGCGCTTGGCCTCGCCGACAGAGGAGCCTGGATTCAAGATCAGATTGGCCATCACTTTAGCCATATCGTTCACCTGTCCGCGTATAGCCGTTGTTTTGCGGACCTTCACATATCGTTCTTGGTAAACCTGGTTCAGCTGTTCATTCAAGCTCCCCATCCGGTCATAGCTGATTAGCGTCAGCACAAGGAGGATCGCCATAAGCGATCCAAAGCCAATCAGCAGTTTATTTCTGATTTTCATGCAAGCTCTCTCCCTCTTTCAATGAAATCCAGATCAGGCACTTATCATCATCGCGATCCTGCGGTCCCCCGTCATTACGAAAAAATGCATCCAGCATCGCTTCTTCATTCCATTCCTCATACTTACGCAGGCAGGCAGTCAGATACTCCAATTGTTCCTCATATTCACCTTCTACCGCCTCCAGTAAGCCATCTGTATACAAAGCGATATGCCCAGTTCCTTCGTAATAAATCGTGTGCATCTCTGCATCAATTTTATCAAACAATCCGACCGGGCTACACGCATGGTCTAATTTGGTTATACTGCCGTTCTGATTGAACAGCAAGCCGGGAGGATGCCCTGCATTTACATAGTCAATTCGCCGTGAACGAGTATCAATCACCATATAAATCGCCGTAAAATAATACTGTACCAGTTGCTTGCCCAAATCCAGTTGATTAAAACGACGATTCAGCTCTTGTATGACCTTCTCCGGCTCCACATACGTGGTCACCGTATCCTTGAGTACAGACGCAATGAACATGCAAAACAGAGAAGAAGAAATGCCATGGCCCATCATATCGAGCAAAATGACAGCATATCTCCCTTCCCCTAGCGGATACCATGAATATAAATCCCCCGCCAGTTCAAAGGAAGGCTGGTACAGTGCATTCGCTTGCAGCATCGGGTCCTGAATGGCAGGACTCAGTACCGCCTGCTGCACCATCGCAGCCAGCTTCAATTCATCCTGGATTCGCTGATCCCGGTCCTTATGCCAGTCCTTTTCCTGCTTGAGACGCAATGCAGATCGAATACGAGCCATTAGCTCTACCTTGTTAATCGGCTTCGTGACATAATCGACGGCTCCCACATCCAGAGCCTCGGCCAATTTTTTAGAATCGCCTACAGCGGTGACCATAATAATCGGAATATCTTTTAAATGTTCATATTCCTGCACGATACTGCAAGCTTCAATGCCATCCATTTCAGGCATCATCATATCCAGCAGCACCAAATCAATATCCGAAGGACGGGGCCGGAGACTAATGGTACGGTCGCCGATTCCTAGATGCTCCAGCATTTCTGCGGCCGAGCTGGCAGAGATTACATCGCGATAATTTTCTTTTTTTAGTATTTCACGAATAATAATGACATTCGTTGGATTATCGTCAACAATTAGAATTCTCATTGCTCTCTCCTTATCTGTAACCCATGTATTATACTATACCTGCTTAGGGGGCAACACCCTTGTTGATTGGAAATAGCGTTTCCGTAAGCAGGCGTTCCAAAAACATAGATAAGGAATGGGGCTGAAGCCCCATTCCTTATCTATGTTTTTGGAGGACCCGCGAAACACTTGTGCTGCGGCCAACATCCTCTTTTTCAAATCTAAGCTTGTTTGATCCTATGATGAGCTGGAAATATCACGCTTTTTTCGCAATAACCAGCACTTTACCCTGATCTAATTCTTTTTCATAAAAATCTGCTTCCGTATCTGTAAAACCCAAGGAAGTGATTTTGGCACGGAGCTCATCGCCACGGGAACGGAACAAATTCGCTAATGAGTCGAAAACGCCTTCTTCCTTAATCCCGATTTCCTTGGCAGCCACCGTATCGGCGATACGATCCGTCCGATCCTGATCATGAGCGAGCACGAACACATCCTCATAACGATAGCCCGTGTTACGCAACTCATTCACAGCTTCAACGGCTTGTACACCGTTCTCTACCACCTTGGCATAAGATTTATGATTGGTCTGATTCATGTTTCTCACGCTCCTTTAAGGATTGACTTCTCTGACTATTACACTTCATTCATCCATTTGAAACTTCCATATGATGTCACGCCTTGAAAAAATCGATCACCACTCCGTTTCATCAAAAAACTCAACATACTTCGGCTTATCAGACGTCTTATCCGTAAACACTTTGATCGCACGCTGCCCGCGTACATATACTTCTCCGTCTTCTGCCGTAAATTGCGAGCCGCCTAGCGCCTGATCCAGCGTTTTCCGTTGCAGTGGCAGCCACTTATCATTCACTTTGATTCGACCGGCAGCAGGATCTACATGCACATAAGAGACGACGTCATCACGCATACCTACCACGACATCCGGATATTGATATTCTGTAGAAAGCAGCAACATATCCTTCTTGACTCGAAGTGGCTTGCCCAGTTTTTTTAACACATCCGCACGAGTATCATCCAGAGATATGCCATTTAAGGTCTGAAAATCAGCTGGCACAGCATGTGGAGCAGTTATCGTCTGAACAGCCCTTACCATATGCCCCGCTGTCTGCGGGGAGACGGTTTGCTGAACCGTATCCTGTCCGGAAAAGGGAGTGAGCAAACCAGCGGCTAGTAATAATGTCTTCATCATAATTCTCACCCTTTCAATGAATTTCCAATAGTTTACGGTTCAGCACTATACTACTGACGCATTTTCTGCCACACCCCAGCAGCGATGTCTACATAACCCAGCCAGTTCTTAGCCGGCTTGCCCGCAGGTTCCCCATAAGTGGCATTGTAGCTCTGAACCGTCCGCTCTGTTGCAGTCAAAGGTCTGTTCGATACCGTTGACTTGACTGTCTTCTCCGTTCCGGAAGGGCTGCTCGCAGTGCTTCGCGACTTCTGAAGCCGTGTCATTAACGCTGTTGAAGCCTGCTTGGCGGCCAGCGTCACTTCACTAAGTACCTCCCCCAGGTTTTTAACCGACTCCATCACTGGTTCCACTTGCTTCAATTTATGATCAACATCTGCGGTGATGTCATTTGCATGTCGAACCGTTTGTTTTACTTCATAACTCAGTTCATCGACTGTCTTTTGTACTTCCTGCAAGGTTTGAGTCACCTTATCCAGAGAACCTTGGGCTGCTTTCAAAGTCTTAATAAGGTAAATAACGAGAACGGCAAATGCGATAGCAATAATAAAAATGCTGACCTGTGTTAACATAGCGTAACCTCTCTTTCGTCTTTCACGATGATGTTTATGATTACTGCATAGTTACCCTCTACATTCGGACACGAAACAACGTCCACACTGGTAGCTTCTTGTGCTCCAAACGTTATGATTCACAGGCCCTTGCACCGTTTAAAACACCATATAATGATGGCACAGCCACGCTTAATCTGTAGAAGTCACCGTCATCTGCTACCACGCTCGATCAGGGCGCGAGTATGCCACATTATATACAATCAAAGGAGGATACAGAACATGCTGAAATGGTCGGCTTTATTCTTAGTTTTTGCTGTGATCGCCGGGATTTTAGGTTTTTTTGGTATCGTCGTCTCCGTAGCCGCTACAATCGCCAAAATGTTATTTGTGCTATTTTTGGTGTTATTCGTTATTTCACTCTTTACCGGAAGAAAACGAGCCTCATAGGCATTGGATGATTGCAACGCCCAAAAGTGTTATGTATCATATGCTTATCAAAAAAGGATGTTCCCACCCTGGTCAACAGAGTTGTGGAACATCCTTTTTTGATGCAACTTTTAACAGTGAACGGCGTTTCTATTGGATCACACTGCCTCCAAACAGGAAACGATCCTGCCAAGGCTTGCTGAAATCCGTAACTTTTACACCACCGGCCGCTACAGAAAACGTATGGAGAAGCTTGTTGTCTCCCAAGTATACGGCTACATGCGTAATCGTTTGGGAGGAATTATCCAAGGACGTGTACGCCCCTGAAGATGCATTATAATTTGTAAAAAAGAGCAGATCACCACGCTTCAGTGTAGTCATATCCGTATTCGGCTGGCTGTTCTGCTTGATCCACTCACCCTGTGAACGAGAATCTGCCGGAAGCTGGATACCTACAGCCTGACGGAAAATTTGGCGAGTAAATGCCGAGCAATCAAAAGTAGCCGTACTGTTGCGATCAGAACCATATTCATATGGTGTTCCGAGATACGTCATACCTGTGTCAATAACCTGTTCGATTGCAGCCGCTGCATCACCAGAAGACAAGCTAACCGTCGATACAGGAGAGGCTACCGCAGGTAGAGCAGTAGTATCTGAAGCTGGTGCAGCCGCAGAAGCTACTGCCTGCTGCACAACAACGCCCTCACCAATACGAATATATTGTGGAGATGAGCTGACATAGCCTACTGTACCGTCAGCAGTGGTGACCTTGAACCAATACGCGTTGCTTGAATCGGTAATCGTAACGACATCCCCTGTGTTCATATAGCCCAGAACCTCGGAAGAAGTGGATGCCTCCGCCCGCAAACGAACGGACGTTTGAATCGTAGCTTTCGTTTGACCGGCAGAACTATTCACTGAAGCCGAAGCCTCTTTAGTTGAAACATTTTTAACTGAAGCTGAAACAGTTTTAGCTGACTCTGAGGCTTCCGTTTTACGGCTGACAGACGACGTGGCAGCAGCAGCGACGCTGGTAGCGCCAACTTTTATGTACTTGTCAGAGCTGCTTGTGTAGCCGGTTACTCCATCAGAAGTCTTGACCTTATACCAATAGTTGTTTGTTTTCTCCAATACCGTTACGGCCTCTCCCTGCTTCATAAAGCTGACTACATCGCCCGTAGTGGAAGGGCCAGATCTAAGCTTTACAGCCGCCTGGATAACCGCCTTCTGTCCTGTGGATGCTGTAGTCGATGCCGCTGCGTCAACCTGACCCGGCGCCACATGAATTGCTGCCAACAGCGCGGCTGACGTCATGAGCATTCCCATCACGCGTCTTCTCAATGTTGCACCTCCTGGCTGTTTTTACGAATTTGAAGAGCATAATTCCGACGAATATAGCCGGACATGCCTTCATTATAGTAAAAGCAGCAGGAAGAGAGATATAATCCAAACGTCACAAAAGATAGCGTGTACACCATTTTAGGTATAGGTCTAAAGTCACTTTTTATGCTAATTATTTAATAATTAATCTATAATTTAGGTTCTACATGAACATGAACGTGCATCGTATTATGAACCTCTTGTAGACGTTCCTCAATCCGGTCGCTGATCCGATGTCCTTCGATCAAACTGAGCTGCGGATTGACCTCAATGACCACATCCACCAGCGCATGGTTACCGTGTACCCGTGCCTTAACGTCACGAATTCCCTCCACTCCAGGTATAAGAGCAATCGTACTCCGTAAGTCGGACAGTTCTTGCTCATCAAATCCATCAGTCAAGCTATGTGTGGAATCCCTAAAAATCTCCCACGCTGTTTTACAAATGATGAACCCTACCACAATCGCCGCAACAGTATCCAACCACGGCAGCCCAAACTGTGCCCCGATAATGCCCACTGCTGCTCCAACACTGACAAGTGCATCCGATAGATTATCCTTGGCCGCCGCCAGCAACGCCTTGTTGTTGATTTGCCGAGCCAGCCTGTTATTGTACAGGTACACTCCCAACATAATCACTGCACAAATCACAGCCACACCCGCAGAGGTAATATCCGGTGTTTGCTTCCCTCCCTTAAAAATGCTTCCGATTCCGTCAATCAGCACCTGCAAACCAACGACAGCCATAATAAAGGACGCCAGCAACGCCGCGATCGTTTCGGCCCGAAAATGTCCATAGGTATGGTCGGAATCTGGTGGTTTCTGGGAGATTCTTAGACCGATTAATACAGCAATCGACACCACAATATCGGTGACATTGTTGAATCCATCGGCCAGCAACGCGCTAGAAGCAAATATATATCCGCTAATCAGCTTAAAGGCGGACAGCAAGAGATAAGCAGCAATACTCACCCACGCCCCTCGCTCACCTTTTCGTATTTCATCATAGACATTTACCACAACCGAGGACACTCCTTCAAATAGATAGTTTGCAGCATAGAGACCTGCCCAGAAATAAAAATAGCAGCATAGCTGCCGTCGTACCATTCTTTAAAATAAGCAGCACAGCTGTCCTTACACTACTCCTCAAACAAGCAGCAAAGCTGCTACTAAAAATAACAATTTTCCTTTGGATAACTGTTATTTTCAGGATAACAGACGTACTTTGTGTGGGTCTAGAGAAACAGTCTTTCCGCTCTACATCGCTGTAGGAACAACGAAAAAGTATTGCCAGGCACCATCCCTGTAGGTTACACAAAACAATTTTTCCTTCATGCAAAAAACAGACATTTTCCCTCCTGCCTTACTCCAGCGATGTGTTATCATTGTTGCCCTTGTCCCTTCTTTTAAAAACGTATAAAATGAGGACACAGCCGCGTTTTTCTTCAATCCAGCATGATTGACTTGAATCTGGCGGCAACAGGAGGAATTTATTCATGAGCGATGCTAACGAACCACGTAAAATTAATCTCGCAGATGCCATTCGGGAAAAGCTGGCACAAAAAAAACAGCAGTCCGGCGCTTCACAGCAGGGCGGCTTTCAAGGCGGTTCCACCAAAACACTGAAAAGCCAAAATACGAAGAAGCCGAACAACCAACGCCGTCGTACAGGCGGATCATAAGCCACCCCATAGGCTATATAGGGTACCGAAGAGCAGGCAAGATCTATCTTACCTCATTCTCGGAACCGATTAAGCTAAGGGCATGGCACAAAACGAAAAAAGAGGAGTCTCCCGGCCATATCAATGGCCTGATGGAGCTCCTCTTTCGTTTATCTATTTGCTGAAATTAGCAGTTCGGATGTTAGCCGATTTCTACCGGGTACATGCGTTCACGTAATTTAGCGATTTCTTCATTTTCCAAGTATTCATCATAGCTCATCGTACGGTCGATTACGCCGTTTGGTGTAATTTCCACGATGCGATTCGCAATGGTTTGAATGAACTGATGGTCATGAGAAGTGAACAAAATAGTCCCGTCAAAGTCGATCAGACCATTGTTCAGCGCTGTGATGGACTCCAGATCCAAGTGGTTGGTCGGTTCTTCCAGAAGCAGTACGTTAGCACCGTTCAACATCATTTTCGCCAGCATACAGCGAACCTTTTCTCCCCCGGACAGTACACTTGCTTTCTTAAGCGCTTCTTCGCCTGAGAAAAGCATACGTCCCAGGAAGCCGCGCAGGAACGTTTCATCCTGATCCTTGGAATATTGACGCAACCAGTCCACAAGGTTCAGATCCACACCTTCAAAATAAGTGGAGTTATCTTTCGGGAAATACGCTTGGCTCGTTGTAATCCCCCAGGAAAATTCACCTTTATCCGCTTCCAGTTCGTTCATCAAGATCTGGAAGAGCGTCGTTTTAGGCAGACCGTTTGGACCTACAAAAGCAATTTTATCGCCTTTGTTCACAACCAGACTGAACTCGTTAAGCACTTGCTCGCCTTCCACGGTTTTGCTGACACTATCTACAGTCAGCAATTGTTTGCCCGCTTCACGCTCAGGCTTGAAGTTAATGAACGGATATTTACGGTTCGATGGACGGATGTCGTCCAGCGTAATTTTATCCAGTTGCTTTTTACGCGAAGTCGCCTGTTTGGACTTGGAAGCATTCGCAGAAAAGCGCTGAATAAAGGCTTGCAGTTCTTTGATTTTTTCTTCTTTCTTCTTGTTCGCATCGCGAGCCAGTGTAAGCGCAAGCTGGCTGGATTCGTACCAGAAGTCATAATTGCCGACATACATCTGGATTTTACCAAAATCAATATCCGCAATATGCGTACATACCTTGTTCAGGAAGTGACGGTCATGGGATACAACGATGACGGTGCCTTCATAGTCCATCAGGAAGTTCTCCAGCCACTGAATGGATTCGAGGTCCAAATGGTTGGTAGGCTCATCAAGCAGCAAATTGTTCGGACGACCAAACAACGCTTGTGCCAACAGAACGCGCACTTTGTCGTTGCCGCTCATCTCAGCCATTTTTTTGTCATGCAGATCACGCGGAATACCGAGACCGATCAGCAATGCAGCCGCATCCGGCTCGGCATCCCAACCGTTCAGCTCTGCAAATTCGCCTTCCAATTCACCAGCACGCAAACCGTCTGCTTCGGAAAACTCCGCTTTAGCGTACAGTGCATCCTTTTCCTTCATGATTTCATACAGACGCGTATGACCCATAATAACGGTTTCCAGAACCGGAAATTCATCGTATTCATAATGGTTCTGCTTGAGGACAGCCATCCGTTCGCCCGGTGTCATGTGAACCTCACCTGAATTGGCTTCGATTTCACCGGAAAGAATTTTCAAAAAGGTGGACTTACCCGCGCCATTCGCCCCAATCAGGCCGTAGCAGTTCCCAGGAGTAAATTTGATATTTACGTCTTCAAAAAGTGGGCGTTTACCATAACGAAGCGTTACGCCGCTTGTACTGATCATATAAGCATACCATCCTTATCATTAGTAAAGTGCTAAACACAAAATTACCGACGGCAATAGTATAACACACAAAAGATCGGATTCGAACCGTAGTCTAAGCAGAACTGTCTCTGAATCTCATCCAATATCTTATAAATAAAATAAAAAAATGCTTCTGTCTTCACGATTGTCACCTGACAAACACCTCGACCAGAACCATTTTTATGTTTCAAATTCAATGAGATAACTCAAGGACAGATACCTTACACTCTCTCTGTACTTGTAAATGTTCGGAAGCTCCGACGCCTATCGGAATAAGATACATCCCCGCCTCCTCGTCCTGTCTTATGACTACTTTGACACCATAGACTGCCTGAATCAGTTCGGATGTAACGACCTCTTTAGGCGGACCATTCGCTATTATGCGTCCTTCCTTCATAGCGATCATCACGTCGCTATACCGAATAGCCTGATTAATATCATGCAGGACCATCACGATGGTCAGTCCGTGCTCCCGATTGAGCTGCCGAATAAGCTCCAAAATCTCAAGCTGGTAATACATATCCAGATAGGTGGTCGGCTCATCCAAAAATAAAATCGGCGTTCGCTGTGCCAAGGCCATCGCAATCCACACACGCTGCCGTTCTCCTCCTGAGAGCTGATCCAGTGTATGTGTTCTGCGTTCCTCCAGATTGGTGCAGGCTATAGCCCATTCGACTGCTTCCTCGTCCTCGTCTCGGCTGGTTGTGAACATGCTCTTATGAGGCAGTCTTCCGAAGCTGACAAGTTTTTCTACTGTCAGGTCGGAGGGAGCTTCGTTCTGCTGATGAACTACCGCTAATTGACGGGCCAGCTCCTTGGGCTTGTAGTGGGCTATCTCCTTGCCGTCCAGAATCACCTGGCCCATGCGAGGAACAGCATTGTTGGACATCACGCTGAGCAGTGTCGATTTGCCACATCCATTGGGGCCAATAATCGTAGTAATTCGTCCCCGCTCAATAACAGCATTGATCGCATGTAAACGGTCTGTTTTCCGATCATAGGAGAAGGTTATATCTTTAATGTCCATAGGTGCGATCCGCCTTTCTGATCAGGAATATTAGGAACGGTCCGCCAATGACTGCCATAATAATAGAGGCTGGAATTTCATTGGGAGCAAGCACCGTTCGCCCCAGTGTATCCGCAAGCAACAGCAGCAAACCGCCGCATAAGGCAGAGAACGGAATCAGCCACTTATGATCCGAACCAACCAGGTAGCGGGCGCAATGCGGAACGAGCAGGCCGATAAAAGCAATCACCCCTGCGATAGCTGTAGCAGTTGCTGCAAGCAGCACTGCAATCACAGAAATCAAAAGTCGTGCGCGCGTCACGTTAAGACCCAAATTTTTAGCCGTTTTATCTTGAAGTGACAAGAAATTACACCAGGAGAAGACGAGCATGGCTAAAATTAGCCCAATCCCGCCATAGGTCACAATTACCTCAACATCTACCCATTTTTTCATAGACAAGGTTGAGGTGGTGACCTGATTAATGCTGGTGACCGCATAACTGCCCCGATAGTTAAACGACTGACCTAGGCCGGAAAAGATGGCGTTTACTGCCACCCCAATCAGAATAAGGCGAATGGGATGCAAGCCGGATTTCCATGAAAATCCGTAGACCATTAGACAGGCCAACGCACCGCCAATAAATGAAAAGAACGGCATCCAGAAATAAAGCGCGGGAAAGATGGTCACCGCGATCAGCGAGACCAAGGCCGCTCCCGAAGAAATGCCGATAACGCCAGAATCCGCCAGCGGGTTTTTCATGACAGCTTGCAGCAAAACGCCCGCCACCGCAAGTGCTGCTCCCGCCATCACAGCTACGATAATTCTCGGTAGTCTGAGGTCCTTGACCACATTCACCTGATCATCTGTACCTGTCCACAATCCGGTCACCAACTGGCTCAAATTCACCTTGAGGCTGCCTGTCATCGCTGAATACAGCATGACAGCGACGAGTAAGACAATTACAACAATAAGGCTCCATAATTTTTTGGACATGTCATCAGCTTCCTTTAATTCGAAGGATACAGCATTTTCATCAGCTCATCCAGCGCAGAGCTTGCCGCTAAATTCCCTGTGGTGCCAAACAACGGTTCAGGCAGGTCATAAACATGCCCTTTTTTCACAGCGTTGAAATGCTTCCAGATATCGTTAGTTTTGAACTCTTCATCGAACATTTTTACGACCTCATCCGGCATCCCGTGTGCAGCACGCAAAATGATATCGGGGTTGGATTGCTGCAAGGCTTCGGTATTATGGGCTATAAACTCCACTTTCTCGCCTTGAACTACATTTGTTCCGCCTGCGATTTTAACCAGATCTCCAATATAGGAATGTTCGGTAGCCACCAGATAGCTTCCCGGAACACCCAGCAGAATTAGTACTTTAGGAGACTTTTTGCTTTTGATTTTTTGCTGAATCTCAGCAACTTTGGCATCCAAGGCCCCATTAATCTCTTTCGCCTTTTCAGCTTTATCAAATCGGTCTCCCAGCTTTTGAATTTCCTTTTGCATGTTCGCAAGGCTTTCAAAATTCAAAAATTCAGCATTGATGTTCAGGTCCTTAAACTTGGGCTCCAAATCATATTTGAGTGTGGTCACCGATAGTACATCTGTAGGTTTTAAGGACATTACTTTTTCCATATCAGGACTCATTGGATTTCCCACATCAGGGACATCCTTGTAACGATCAGGTAATACTTTGGTGCTTGTCGGCTTGCCGGCCAAATCCAAGCCCAGCGCATCCGTAATTTCAGAAATGGCTACTGTAGTCGCCACAATACGTGGAGTTGCTGTTTTATCATTAGACGACTTTCCAGTTGCATCTGATGCTGCCGTTGAAGTCGAACCATCGCTAGGGTTCTGTCCAGCCTGTGCTCCCCCGGAGCATCCGGCCAGCAATAAGATCATGATGCCGATTAACATATAGAAACCAAACGATTTCTTTTGAGTCAAAGCTGCATACTGTTTCATGAAAATCCAATCACCTCAATTCAAAATATAGAGCAACAGCGTGGGTCCCAATTTTTCGGGTATGTAAATGCTGACAAGTCTTGATGCCGGGGCACCAAGACTTGCTCGCATACAAGCTTTGCTGTTATTCAGGCTTTATTGATGTCATAACCTGAGGTTATTTCACCTTTAGGCTTGCTTCATCAAATTGGAACTGAACCGTATACCAGTGATCATATGGTACTCCGCCAAGGACCAAACCAGGCACAATGACGTGTGTGTAAGCACTGATTTTCTGGGACAAGTCCCCTACCTCAAATTGGACGATACGTGTATCACCGGATGTCGAGATCACTTCCACATCTTTTAGGGTACCGTTTTGCTCCACTTGTAGGGTTGGCATCCAAGAGCTGTTTTTCAAAGAGACTTGGATATAACGCTTGTCTCCCTTTTCAATCAATGTGGCTGGTTTATCGAGATAACCATCCATAACGGACGCTTCATTTGTTTTGTCTTTAAATACGTTGTAATTGATCGTGTATTGCTTCTCGGAAGCCGTTTGAACTGGTTGCTCAACTGCTGGTTTTGCTTCAGCTACCGGTGTGGTCGTTTCTGCTGCTTTGTCCGTAGAAGCTGCTGTCGGTTCAGTAGCGGTTGCAGTTGTTGCTGCATTAACTCCCTCACCTTTAAGTGACGCACGGTCAAATTGAATCTGTCCGCCGAATTTCTCATTAAAAATGTACTTCTCAGGCAGATATACCTGTGTGTACACACTCAGCTTTTTATCCAGATCAGGTACTTCGAAGGCAATTGTGTGTGTATCCCCTTTTGTGTCGGAAGCCACAATCGTTGGATTAGCATAACGGCCCTCAAAGTCCGTTTGGAATAATTTCAAAGCCTGATTGTCCGTTACGGTTACATGGGCCTGGACCTTACCATTTTTCACAATCAACTTCGCCAGACTCTGTACAAATGGAGCCACCAAAGAATCCTTGTCCGTTCCGTTCGCAAGCACACGGAAGTTCGCAGTGTACTCTCCATCGGCTAAGTTATTTTTCCCCTGTTCTACTTTGTCTGCTTTGGTTTCGTTGTGATAAGATACATTACTGGTATCGAATTTAAATTCAAAATCATATACCTTTTCTACTCGATCCTCCGCCTTGAAAACCATCGGCGCGCTACTTGCCACTTTAGGAGCTTCGTAGACAACCAGTTGACCTTTTACGTTGTTCTTAAAGTCACTCACACTGAAACGAACGTCCTTCGTATTACTTGCTGCATCTTCCCGGGTCACTTCTGCATCCTGATAACCTCCACTTGCGTTATCCCAAATGCGCAGCGCCTTAACTTCATTACTGTTTTGCAGCTTCAGACCTACAAACCGTTTGTCGCCTTCCACGACCAATTGCGCTGGTTCATTAGTGATGAAGCGTTGAGCCGGAGAATCAGATCCTGTGACACCATCTGGCAGCACAATGCTGAATTTCAATGCATATTTACCATTGGCAAGCTTGTCGAAATCCAATTTAACGATAGGATCAGCTGCCCCTGAAGAAGTAGGCTCCACAAAGCTGCGAATGGTAGCAGGCTCGAATTGGAACTGCACACCATATACGTGGTCGTAAGGGATGCCACCCAAATCCAATCCAGGTACGATGACATGCGTGTTCACTGTAACTTTATCTGAAAGATTAGGCACTTCAAATTGTACTGTTCTTGTATCTGCAGAGGTGGACTGTTCAACCACCTGAGCTTCAGAACCATTTACTTTAAACGTTTTAATCCAGCTGCTCTTGTCCATTTTAATTTGAATGATATTTTTACCAGACTGTTTTAACAGTGTAGCTGGCTTTTGCATATACCCATCCATCACAGATATTTCATTGCTTCCGTTTTTGAGTACGGAGAAATCAATGCTGTATCTGCCATTTTCAACTGGGGTTGTGGTTCCGTTATCCGGTCCCTTAGCTGTAATGCTGCTGCGGTCAAATTGAAGACGAAGCTTATGATCCATCTCATAAACCCCACCTGGATAGGTGGTGCTCACATGGACCTGTGCATTCAGAATAGCGTCCAAATCGGCTACTTTGAATTTCACAACACGTGTATTAGCATTCTTGTCCTCACTTACGATATCTGCATCTGCCAACGTTCCGTTTTGTTCTGTTTTAAACTCTGTCACGGTGGTGCTGTCTTTGATGGTAAAGGAGGCTTCATACTTGCCTTTTGATACCGTCAGCGTGGCCGGAGATAATAAATATTGCGCCATGGCCGATTTTTGATCTTTGGTTGCGTGCAGCGCATCGAAATTGATCGAATACGTTCCATCAGCTAAATTCTTTCCGGGCGTGCCTGGCGTCCCAGGATCAACCGGGGTTGGAGCATTCGTAATGCTGTTTTTATCAAATTGAAGACGAAGCTTATGATCCATCTCATAAACCCCACCTGGATAGGTGGTGCTCACATGCACTTGTGCATTCAAAATTGCATCCAAATCGGCTACTTTGAATTTCACAACACGCGTATTGGCTGTCTTATCCTCACTTACAATATCTGCATCCGTAAGTGTCCCGTTTTGCTCTGTTTTGAATTCTGTTACAGTAGTGCTGTCTTTAATGGTGAAAGAAACTTCTTTTTGTCCCTTCAATACCGTCAAAGTCGCTGGAGACAACAGATATTGTGCCATGGTTGATGGCTGATCTTTGGTTGCGTACAGGGTGTTAAAGTTAATAGAATACGTTCCATCCGCCAAGCTAGGTGATGTGGGCACAGATGCCAATTGAAGATCTACATTATAAGTATGCACGTAGCCCAGCTCAGGCCAGTTGATGCTTACCCATGCGCTTAACTTAGCAGGTATTTCTTTAACCTCGAATTCAATAACTCGTGTATTTGCAGTTTTGTCTTCACTTACTGTAGCAACATTAGTTAATACTCCGTTTTGCTCTACCTTAAAGCCGTCAATTTGCTTACTGTTTTTCAAGGTAAAACGGACATACTTCTTGCCATTACGTTCAATCAAGGTGCCTGGTTTCTCTGTATACCCATCTATCATAGACTTTTCATTCGTTCCATCCTTCAAAAGAGTGAAGTCCAGATTGGATTTTGTTTCCGGAGAGGTTCCATTTTCTGTGATACTATTTTTATCGAACTGAAGACGAAGTTTATGATCCATCTCATAAACCCCACCTGGATAAGTCGTACTCACATGTACCTGTGCATTCAAAATCGCGTCCAAATCGGCTACTTTGAATTTCACAACACGCGTATTGACTGTCTTGTCCTCACTTACAATATCTGCATCCGTAAGTGTCCCGTTTTGCTCTGTTTTGAATTCTGTTACAGTAGTGCTGTCTTTAATGGTGAAAGAAACTTCTTTTTGTCCTTTCGCTACTGTCAAAGTCGCTGGAGACAACAGATATTGCGCCATGGCTGATGGCTGATCTTTAGTTGCGTGCAGGGTATTAAAGTTAATAGCGTACGTTCCATCCGCCAAAGTTGTTGGTACAGGTACAGAAGACAGCTGAAGATCTACATTATAAGTATGCACGTAGCTAAGCTCAGGCCAGTTGATGCTCACCCATGCGTTCAGCTTGGCTGGCAGTTCTTTTACTTCAAACTCGATAACTCGTGTATTCGCATTTTGATCTTCACTTACAATAGAGGTATCGGTTAAAACTCCATTTTGCTCTACTTTGAAGCCATCAATTTGCTTGCTATTCTTTAATGTAAACCGGGCATATTGTTTACCTCCACGCTCTATTAGTGAGCCTGGTTTCTCTGTATACCCATCCATCATAGACTTTTCATCTGTTCCATCTTTCAAGAGGGTAAAGTCCAAATCAGCTAATTTTTCTCCTGTGCTAGGAGGCGTTACCGGCGGTGTCACTGGTGGAACGGTTGGATTCTCCGTTGAGTTTTTAAGTCTCAAACTGGAAGGATCAAACTCAATCCATTCCTTCACTGAACGGTCTGGATCGGTATCTACATACCATGGAGAACTGCTGTTAAATCCAAACTCTGTATTTACATTTTGATGAAAATCATAAACATCGAAGCTAACAGTTCCCGAAGCTTTTCCGGAATCTACTTCTATTTTGGCGGGAACCGTTTCCCCGTTTTGTTCTACTAAAAATTTCGAAAGTCCTTGAGCCTCCGCAAATTTAAATGAAAAATGGTATTTTCCATCTTTAATGATCAAGTCTCCAGGATAGGTATAGTTTGTTTTAAAACTCGAGTCCTTGGTGCTTCCGCTGACTGTCTTTCGTAAAGGCTTATAATCAATCAGGTATTCTCCATCTGCATAAGTCGCTTCAGTAGTAGTTATAGCATGGGTAGGCTCAACATATGGACCGGGCAGTTCTACCGGATACTCATAAGTAGCATACGTAGCACTAGTCACTGTAGTGCTTGAGTCAGGCAAATTCGACGAAGTGGATTCACCCTCGGGTGTTGCTCCTGCGTATGGTGAAAATAAAGAAAACAACATTAGAATAGCAGCGAATGTCGTAATATATTTGTTAAATCGGCTTTTCAAGGTGATGTATCCCCCTACTTAAAATATACTCATTTGGAGCTCTGGAACTGAGCTCCAAATGAGTATTCAATTCAAAATCATATTTTCAAAAAGAAACCCTTAGATATCGCTGTCGTCGAATTGGAACTGAACAACATAGTCGTGATCGTAAGGAATACCGCCAGTGTATTCTTTAGGTACGCTTACATGCAGTTTGACATTCAATTTTTGAGACGAGCTAGTTACCGGGAATTCAACTATTCTTGTATCGCCGGATGTGCTGACCACAGTCGCATTCACATACTGACCGTTTTGTTGAGTTTTAAATTCAGTAACCCAAGCACTTTTGGTAATAGCTACACGCACTTTGTATTGACCATTCGTAACAATCAGTGTAGCTGGTTTTTTCACATAACCATTGGTATCCATGTAAGATGGCTGAGTGGTTCCATCCTTATAAACGGTATAAGGCAATTGATACGTTCCATTAGGCAAAGCCGCGTTCGCTTGATTAGCTGAGAATGGGGCTAGTACCACAAAAACAAGCGCAGCCATCAATACAGTGAGCATTACTTTTTTCAGAGACAACTTCTCCATACGATTCATAATCATGTTCATGTTTTCAATCTCCTTTTACGTTTTATTTTGGATTAGATTTCGTCGAATTGCAGTTGTACATCGTACTTGCCTGTGTAGTTAACTACTGGGATTGTGATTTCAGCGTAAGCATTTACTTTTGCATTCAGGTCAGCTACTTCGAATTCCACTACACGAGTGTTGTTCGCCGTATTTGTGCTGACTACAGTCGCATCTTGCAGTACGCCATTTTGCTCTACTTTGAACGCTGTAATCAGATTGCTGCTTTTCACAGTCAGACGAACGACATTTTTGCCATTGGCTACCGTAACCTGAGCAGGCTTTGTCAGATAGCTGTCTAATCGAGAAGTTTCATTGGTTTGATCCTTCAGAACGGTATAATCTACGTTATAAGTGCCGTCGGCTGCTGCTGCTTTAGCAGAGAGTGGAGCCATCAGTGCAAAAACAAGTGCTGTCATGATCAATGCTACGAATACCTTCTTGAAAGAAAATTGCTCAAAGCGATTCATTACCATATTCATATCTACACACACTCCTTCATTTTTTATGCTTGAATTTATGTTGATTTTATGAACGATAAAGATAGCCTGAATTTACTTTTTGGAAGATTTGGCTGATTTCGCTGACTGGACGGCTGCAACTTTTTTGATGCTTTTGGAATCAAAAGCGAAGCGGATCGTATAGTCATGATCGTAATTGTATGCAGGGACAGTAACATGAATTTTAGAGATCAACGGGCTGTTGATACTCGCAATTGGAAATTGCACGGTGCGAGTATCGGTTTTGGCATCCTTTTGGATGACTTCGGTATCGATGATTTTGCCTTTATAATCCACTTTAAACCCGGTTGTCCATTCGCTATGATTCAGCTTAATTTGCATGGTCATTTGACCTTTCTTTACATACAACTTAGCTGGTTTTTCAAAATAATCATTAGCCATGGATACCGAATCATTTTCTGCCTTGAGAATATTGTATTTGAGCGTGTATGTACCATCCGCCAATTTTGGAGAAGCCGCAGCGGCTCCTACAGATGACGAAGTTGGCCAAAAGCTCAGCACACTCACCAGCAGAAACACAGCAATAATTGCAGAATACCCCTTCTTCATTTTGACAGCAGTCCCTCCCCACGAGAATAAACTAATTGATTATCATTCTCAATTGATGATTTAAAAAAAATAGCTCTTTTCGAGCTTGTCTCCCCACCTCTCTATTCCATAATTTCGCAAAATCAAGTAAACCCATCACCAATATATCTTACACTTTTCGAAAATGTCAATATGTATTTGTGTGTACGTAATCCCTTGATATATGCTATTTTTTAATAAAAATTTGTAGTTCCTTCTTCTATAATTCGAATGACTCTCTTTTATTTTTAGTTCAAAATTTATTTAAAAATTTGCTTTTTTCAATTGACAATCCTCAGTGATATTCATTATCATTCTCTTATACATAAATGAAAATGATTATCATTATTGTTTAACTTGAAAATTGCAGGAGGAATAACATGAAATCTTATGTGTTGTGGTCATCCGCAGCGCTTTTATTGGCAGTTACCGGATGTAGTAATGGTACCTCGACCGCAGATCACAAACCAGTCAGTGCTTCCGTATCTACCACTTCAAGCACGACAAGCGGCGCGACGATTCAAGTTACTGATTTCTCAAAACGGACGTTGGCGTTTCAAAAGGTCCCTCAACATATCGTTGCGCTCAGTAATGGCGATCTGGATATTATTTACGCATTGGGCGGGACAGCCGTGGGCAGGTCCAACTCCAATGGACCTTCCGTCGTACCTGCTGCTGAAAACGTTCAGCAAATAGGTTCCACTCATGAAGTAGATCTGGAGAAAATTACGATGCTCAAACCGGATGTCGTACTAGGCAATTATCCTATGAATGAAAAAGACATCCCAGCCATTGAAGGAGTCGGTTCACAGCTGCTGCTGACTGGGGCTAATTCAGTTAAGGATATCCAGTCACAAATTACGCTGTTCGGACAATTACTGCAAAAGCAGGACGGGGCCGTAAAGCTGAACCAACAAATTGACCAGCAAGTAGCCAAGCTGCAAAAAGAAACAGCCTCTACTTCCAAACCGAAGGTGTTGCTGGTTTACGGAGCCCCGGCCACGTACATGGCAGCGCTGCCGAATTCTCTAGGCGGAAACATTTTGGAAGTTGCAGGTGGTTCCAATATCGCCGCTGATTTTCCGGGCCTGCAAAATTTCCCGCAATATGCGCAGTTGAACACAGAACGCATCGTACAGGCTGACCCTGACTACATCTTCATCATGACCCATGGCAATACGGAAGAGGTTAAAGCCGCATTTATAAAAGAAATGCAGGAAAATGCAGCTTGGAACGGAATCCGGGCAGTCCAAAACAGCCAGGTCGAGGTTTTACCTTCAGATTTGTTCGGGACAAATCCAGGGACACGGGTCACTAAAGCGCTGGATTTGATGCACCAAAAGCTATATCCGGCGAAATAGGCGATGGCGATGAACAAACTACAACGCGCCAGAAGACGCACCATCGCCTGGATTACCCTTCCGTTCTTATTGCTAGCCGTCTCTGTGTACGGTCTGGCCTACGGTTCGGTGTCGATTCCACTTCAAGAAATCAATCAGATTTTGCTACATAATGATGAATCCACATATCGCACGATCCTAATGGATCTCCGACTCCCCAGAGTATTGGTAGGTTTATTGGTAGGCGCTTGTCTCGCAGCTTCAGGAGCACTTCTTCAAGGCGTCATGAAAAATCCATTGGCTGACCCAGGCATTATTGGTGTATCGGCTGGAGGTGGACTTGCTGCCGTTATTACGATGGTGATGCTTCCACAGCTTAGTTACCTTCTTCCGGTAACCGCCTTTTTGGGAGCCTTTCTGAGTGCGATCGTCATTTACCTGCTGGCTTGGGACCGAGGGGCTTCCCCTGTCAAAATTGTGCTGGCTGGCGTTGCGATCAACGCGTTGTTGGGCGCGCTCACCAACGGCGTGATGGTCATGTACAGCGACCGCGTACAGGCAGTACTTCCTTGGCTATCTGGCGGGTTAAATGGACGCAGCTGGCATCATCTGGAGTTCATGGCTCCTTATGCTATCATTGGCTTAATCGCCTCTTTGTTTGCGATTAAGCCTGCGAATTTGCTGCTGCTGGGCGACGATTCAGCACAGTTGCTAGGCCAGCGGGTAGAGCTTCAACGGATGCTCATTATCTTGCTCTCTGCCCTGCTCGCCGGCACAGCGGTCAGTGTAGCCGGGCTGATCGGGTTCGTAGGACTGGTCGTTCCCCATGTTATAAGGCTACTCATCGGGGAAGATTATCGTTTCCTCCTCCCCCTTTCCATTGTGGGCGGTGGAACACTGGTTGTCCTAGCGGATACAGTCGCACGCTCTTGGTTTGACCCGATTGAGCTGCCTGTCGGTATTTTGCTGGCCGTCATTGGGGCACCGTTCTTCTTAATCCTGCTCAAGAAACGAGGGAATTTCGGATGACAGCCATTCAGGGTGAGCATCTCTCCTTACAACGCGGATATTTCCAGCTGGACGATGTGAACATTACCTTGCCCGCTGGCCAGCTCACCGCCATTGTCGGTCCCAACGGCTCAGGCAAGTCTACGCTTTTGCGGATTTTGACCCGGCTGCTCAAGCAGGACCAGGGCAAGGTTTCTGTACTGGGCAAGCCCGTGGAGGAATACAAGCGGCGTGATTTGGCTCAGACGATTACAATGCTGCCGCAAATGAAGGATATGCTGCCGTTATTAACGGTTCATGAGCTGGTCGCTTATGGAAGATCTCCTCATGCCAAGGGCTTGAGGACACGACCTACCAGACAAGATCAGCAAATTATCGACCATGTCATGGAAATCACGGGCATTCAGCCCTATGCAGATCGGATGTTCCATACTCTATCGGGAGGTGAACAACAAAAAGCGCGAATTGCAATGGTCTTGGCCCAACAAACGGGTATTCTTTTGCTCGATGAACCGACCACTTTTCTGGATATCGCCCACCAATTTGAAGTTATGGATATGCTGCGGCGTATTAATCACGAGTCCGGCTTGACGATTGTTATGGTACTGCATGATTTGCAGCAAGCTGCGGCCTATTGTCATCATATGATTGCGCTTAAAAGGGGACGAATCGCCGTTGCTGGCGAACCCCGTCAGATTTTGACGTCTGCTTTTCTTCGCGACATTTATGAAATGAACGCTACCATCAAATTTGAGGATGGCTATCCGGTTATTATACCGACCATACCACATCATTCAGGAGGAATTTAATATGGTTATCGTTACAAACACATCTAAAATCACACCAGGCAATGCCCATTTGCTCATCGAAAGATTTAACAAAGAAGGACAGGTTGAAAAGATGGAAGGCTTCCTCGGTCTGGAAGTGCTGCTGACGGAAAACACGAAGGATTATGAGGAAGTAACGATTAGCACACGCTGGAAGGAAAAAGAGAACTTCCAAGGCTGGACGAAAAGTGAAGCGTTCCGTGAATCCCACAACCATCGTCAAATTCCAGACTATATTATTGAAAATAAAATCACGTTCTATGAGGTTAAAATCGTTCGTCATCCCATTGCGAACAATGACTCCTCTTTGGCGAGTGAGATCGAAGCCGTTTAATTCTGAACGGTAGCATAGAACTAAAAAAAGCGGCTCGGCAGACAATATTAATTGTCCGCTGGGCCGCTTATTGGATTTTTGCAAAATCCTCTTATATACGTATTTTATTGAATCCCTCAGATTCTGGTTGAGCAACGGCGCCCAATTTTTAGCGTCTCTCCGTGCCCCAGTACATGGATGCGTTCCTTTGCAATCCCCAAGCGCTCTCGCTCTACTTCGAGACGATCCAGCGCCTCTCTCGGCGTATCGTCCGCCAGCTTAAAGGCTCCATAATGCATCGGGATCATCTGATCTGCGCCGCAATCCACAAAGCCTTGCAACGCCTCTTCCGGTGTCACATGCTGTGAGGTCATGAACCATTCCGGTTCATACGCGCCAATCGGCATAAAGGTCAGATCAATGGCAAAGCGCTCGCCAATCTCCTTAAACCCACGGAAATATCCGGTATCTCCCACAAAATACAACGTAGGTGCCTCCGCTGAATCGGATTCTGCATGAGCATCTGAGCCTGCAACAGACGTGGCAGAACCAATCACCTGCTGCTCACTTTGCAGAACGTATCCACCCCAATGCGAAGTATTGGTATCAAACGGCGTACGCCGTGTCCAGTGCTGTGCCGGAACAAATGTAATCCGCACCCCGCCTACCGTAAAATGCTCCCACCATTGCAGCTCATGGCAGTTGCGAAAGCCTTTGCGGATCATTTTCGACTTTAACCCCGAGGGTACGAGCATCAATGTGTCTGCACGATATAACTTCCGCAACGATGCCAAATGTAAATGATCATAATGCGAATGTGATAGCAGAATGATATCCAGTGGTGGCACATCCTGAATGCGAATGCCGGGTGGAGCCAGCCTTTTATCAAAAGCCATACGCTCTGCCCACACCGGATCAGTGACAATATTCAGCCCAAGATACTGAATAAAAAAGGTGGAATGGCCCACCCATGTCGCCGTCGCCATTTCCCGATTATGATGCAGGAACTCCAGCTCCGGGGGATGGTTTGGCACAACGAACGTATAATCCTTTATTTTGCTGCGTCGCTCCTGTCGCCATTGTCTGAATTGCTTGATGGTTTTATCGGTATTTACATGATCCATATTGTTAAAACGCACTTTAGGCATGATGCAGCCCCCTCCCTGACAGACCCGTTCTCCAAAAACACAACGGTTCAATTTAACTATATATTGTCACTCAAATGTGAACATGAAATGATGCAACATCCTGATATATGTAAAGTATAATTCAATCACATCTGTAAAGGAAATTCTGCGATAATACAGCAAAAACAGACCTCCCGGGTCTATCAGAAGGCCTGCTCCACATGTTATTGTCAGTCCTGTGGGTTCTTAAAGCGTGCCGAATAAATGAACAAAAACACAATCGCCACCACGATAATGATCGGCGACTCATACATGATCGTAAAATGCTCGAAAGCAACCACTCTAACTCACCCTTTCTTTCCCGCTTGTCCTCGTACATACTTTGCATCGAACAGGAACAATCTCAATATCAGGATCAGCGAAGGAATCAGCACTAGCAGACCCGCAACAAACGCCGTAATCAATGCATATGCCATCGTAGAGTTCGTAAAGCTGTCATATACATTAATGTAGGGATACAGAACATACGGAAGATGTGACCGGCCATAGCCATACCAGGCAAATGCAAATTGCAGCATCACCAGGATAAAGGAAAGACCCAAATGGCGCCGCTGCCAGACCAGATAAACTGCCCCCACAAAGCATATGAAGGATGCGACAAACATCCAGGCCATACTGAGCATATTGGCAAAATGGTCCGGATTTTGTTTGTTAATCTGAAAAAATGCGAACAAACTCGCCAAAATCGTAGGAGCACTCCAGAGCAACGCGTACCCTCGTACAATTTCGAAAGCGACCTTGTCCCCTGCCCTTTTGGCATAAAAACACAAAAACATCGCCGATATATACAATACACTCACCAGCGCCAGAATAATAACCGCCCACGTGTAAGGGTTGCTTAATAGCTGACCCCATTGGAGATGAACACCTGTGCTATTTTCCAAAATAATGCCGCCTTCCGAAATAGCGAGGACCGTCGACAGTGCCGCGGGAATCAGTAATCCAGTCGCACCGTACAACGCCATGTAGACGATATTATTTTTACCCGAATGCCCATACGTATTGTAAGCATAATATACTCCCCGGATCGCGAGCAGCACGATTGCAATACTACCGGGAACGAGTAACGCCGTCCCATAGTAATAAGCTGCATCCGGGAAAAAACCGTTCAATCCCACCACAAAAAAGATGAGAAATACGTTCGTAACCTCCCATACTGGAGACAGATACCGTTGAATGATATTGTGGATTTTGTTCTGGTGGCCTGTCAGCACACTGTAAAAGCTGAAAAAGCCTGCACCAAAATCAATGGATGCCACAAGCAAATATCCAAACAGGAAGGTCCACAAAATGGCGATGCCTACAATTTCATAGTTCACTTGCCTTCAGCCCCTTCCAGGCCCAGCTGTCTTATCTCTTCCACGGCATCCTTATTACGGAATAGTTTGCTGAGTACCTTGATGGCCGAGAAGCACAACACCAGATACAAAATAACAAACAACACTAGCATCCACCCAACACTTGTAGAAGTAGTTGCTGCTTCGGACACCTTCATATATCCGCGTAAAATCCACGGCTGTCTGCCGACCTCCGCAAACATCCAGCCCAGCTCAATAGCTACCATCGCCATCGGTCCGACCAGAATGAGCGCTAACAGTAGCCATCTGGGGTAGGGTTTGCGACCTGGCAAACGCTTGCGGATCAGATATAGCAGTGGGATGACGAGAATTAGTACTCCTGTGGTGATCTTGAGGTCAAACATATAATGAATAGACAGCGGCGGACGCTCCTCCACCGGATAGTCATTTAACCCCTTAACCTCCGTACTAGGCAAATTTCCGGCCAACACACTAAGTGCATAAGGCACTTTCAAGGCATATTTGATTTCACCGTTTTCATCCATAAAGCCACCATATACAAAGGGGGCGTGCGTCATCGTATCAAAATGCCATTCGGCGGCAGCCAGCTTCTCCGGCTGATATTTGGCCAGAAATTTACCTGATGCGTCTCCTATCATCACTGTACTGATGGCAAACACAATGGTACAGGTGGCCGTCAGCTTCAGCGCCTTTTTAAAATAAGGGTGGTTACGCCCCCGCAGCATGCTGTAAGCAGCCAGCCCCATCAGCACCCCTGCGCTCAATGTATACGAGGAAGCCAGTACATGAGACACTTTGGTCGGCGTGGCAGGGTTTAGCATAGCCTCGATGGGATGAATATTGGTCATGACTCCATTTTTGAGTGTAAAGCCTTGAGGTTGGTTCATGAACGAGTTCACAGTCGTAATAAAAACCGCTGATGCAGACGAGGCAATCGCTACCGGGATGAGCAACATTAAGTGAAAATATTTACTTTTAAACCGATCCCAAGTATACAAGTAGATGCCTAGGAATATTGCTTCGATAAAAAAAGCAAACGTCTCTAAAAACAGGGGCAGTGCAATCGCTTGTCCAGCCACCCGCATAAAGGTAGGCCAAAGCAAGCTGAGCTGAAGACCAATGGAGGTGCCTGTAACGACACCCACGGCAACAGTGATGACAAACCCTCGCGCCCATCTCCGGGCCAGTAGTGTATAATGCGGATCACCGGTTCGCAGCCCGCGCCATTCTGCAAGTGCAATCATTAAAGGTACACCAACGCCGATGGATGCAAATACGATATGAACAAACAGGGTAATCCCGGTCAGCATCCGGCTTAGCAATACAGGGTCCAGTGAAGACAAATGGGTTTCACTCCTTCATTTCACATTTTTAATAGGGAAAACTTCGAAATCACTCTTGATTACCAACTAGGGAGTCAAGCGAGCTATGCTTTTAATTACGGCATATAGCATAATGGCCGCAATTACTATACATACAATAATGAGCGTTCTTTCCTGCTTGCGGAACATAGGAACGCCTCCTTCACTTATCTATTGGCGCAATTTGGTAACCTACTCACAGTTTGGTTCATTCAGCTGATTTTTAACCCTGCTTCTGTATGGAATGTGGCAGTATTTCTTGCTAGATATTGTCTTTTGCATGGCAATACGTTATATTAGTGATAGTTAGACAACCTAATTATATGAAAAGAGTGAACTTATGCCGCCAAAACAAAGTAAGCGGGACACCATCCAGCAGCCTCTTCCTCGTCTGGGACCCGAACCTTATCTGGAGTTAATGGATCAAACTGCCCTTGCAGAAACGGATCGGCAACTTGCCCGTATTGGTCTCTTCTTGCTATGGACCAGTGATAATACGCTCGACGCAATAGATTTGGATCTAGCTGCTTACGGCCTGACAGAGAGTAAGCTAGATTTATTGTTGCTGTTGACACTGCACCAATCTCAGGCCCAGATGAGCCCTTCTATGATAGCCGACCGTCTGGGAATTCGTCGTGCATCTGTTACATCTCTCCTGGACTGGACAGAGCAACGAGGCTGGATTATCAGAGAACATAGTTCTATAGATCGGCGAAAAATTCATGTACGCATTACAGAAGCGGGATCTCACCTTGTACAGCAAGTGCTTCCTGTATTTTGGTCTTCCTGTGCTTCCCTAGCAAGTATTTTGGAGCCCGAGGAGCAGATCGTTTTTTTGCGAATTATAGAAAAAATTCATCATCATATGGAAGATAAACTGGGGGTGGGCAGATAATTTTTTTTAAACGTATAATTAGGTTATCTAATATATTTAATTGTTTGTATCTCAAACTACTTATTTGATGAAGGAGTGTTCTATTGATGAGTAAATTACGAACAAATGATAGCGTTATACAGAAGGAAAATGTTGCTCTCCCTTATGTATGGATGACTGTAATCCTATGCTGGTCAGCGGTTGCCGTGATGTCCAGCCTATATGTAACGATCCCTTTGGTCCCTCTCTTCGCTAAAGTATTTGAAAAAACACTAGCTGAAGCGGCTCTGCCGGGAAGTATCTTTTCCTTAGGCTTTGCGGTGGGATGTCTAATTTATGGAGGATTGTCTGATCGCTTTGGACGCAAGCAGGTTATCGTCGCTGGACTGCTCGCATTGACGATCCTGTCGTTTTCCCTCAGCTTAACCAGTCAGTATTCCGTATTAGTTGCACTACGCTTGCTTCAGGGTTTGGCGGCAGCCACCTTTTCCCCCGTTGCTCTCGCATATGCCGTAGATATGTTTCCGACTGAAAAACGGGTAACAGCTATCGGCTTTATCAGCACTGCCTTTCTCGTGGCAGGTATTACCGGACAGGTATTTAGTATTGTCATTAGCGAACAAATCGGATGGAATATGGTATTTCGGATGCTAGGTGTTTTGTACGCCATCACCTTCCTGATCGTTCTTTCCTGATCGTTCTTTTTTTCCTGCCTAAAGCTCCCTCTCCGCAACGAGGGGTTCGCATTTTGGCAGCCTTCGGCCAGTTGGGGACCGTTCTGCGCTCGTATCCTTTATGGTTAAGCTACACAATCGCTTTTGTTCTTCTGATGTCCTTTGTGAGCATGTATACGGTTTTGGGAAGCTACCTTGGCAGTCCCGAATTTGGCCTGAATAGCAAACAGATGCTATACGTCAGATCCGCTGGCATCATCGGCATGCTTCTCTCCCCATTCGCCGGACAACTGGCCCTGAAATTCGGTGTTCACCTTTTACTACGTACAGCTCTTCTTCTTTCCATTCTCAGCTTGGCGCTGATGGGAATGACGCATTCTCTAATAGCTATCGTGGTATTAAGTGTATGTTTTGTCAGTGGCATTGCCCTGAGTGTCCCTTCACTTATTGCAATAGTTGGCCAGCTCGGCGGCACAGCAAGGGCCATAGCCGTCTCACTGTATACCTTCATTCTGTTTGCCGGTACGAGTCTAGCACCTATGCTTTCCATTCGTTTGATGGGAAATGGCGGCAATCAGATGACTACGTTTATGCTGCTGGCGGCAGTTCTATCTGTGGGATTTATCGCTTCTCTGCTCATTCACCGCCGTCAGAACAATCCGCTGAAGCGGGATGCATAATACAACATCAAACTAAAACCGAACTTAAAAGTGACCTATAGTGCCACTGCGCAGTCGGATGGTACTTCCCATCGCCACCGCCCCCGGATTTCTAGAATAAAGCCTATGAATAGGGTAAAAATCCGGGGACAAAAGCGACCGCTACGCTTGTACAGCACCATTCCGCCTACTCCGTTTTCATGTTCATTTTTTCGAGTTTGGCTTATATAGCATCCTGTTTTTATTTTAAAAAAAATTCTATTTATCAGGTAAACCCATCTAAATCGTGTGATATATGTCATTGTATTTTCTTCATAAATAAAAACTCTCTCTTTGGAGACATACACAGAATGAGGTACAATACAGATAAGCTATATATGATATATGGAGAACTTTTGAACAGGAGGCTGTACCGAGCTATGAAGATAACATCTATCGAGCCAACTCCCAGTCCGAACACCATGATGCTGCATCTGGATGAGCGACTGGAAGCAGGTATCCGCAGAACATATACACGGGACAATGAACGTTCCGCTCCCCCATTTATCCGGCGTATGCTGGCGATTGAAGGGGTCAAAAGCGTGTTTCACACGACCGATTTTGTAGCCCTTGACCGTAAAGGAAATGCGGATTGGTCTACTATTCTGGGTCAAGTCCGGGATCAGCTAGGCGAGGAAGGTGCTGACGCAAACTGGGATTTACCGGAGGAAACCTCTGGGGAAGCGTTTGGCGAAGCACAGGTTTTTGTACAATTTTTCCGCGGTCTTCCCATGCAAATTAGGGTTAAGGCAGGACAGCAGGAGGAACGAATTTCCTTGTCCGACCGCTTCGTGCAAGCCGTTACCCGCGTGGCAAGTGCAACACTGATCAAAGAACGCAAGCTGAGTGATTACGGCGTCCGTTACGGTGAACTGCCGGATATTGCCCGCGAGGTTGAGCAGGAATTGGAGGCAGCCTTTCCGCAGGATCGGCTGGAACAAATTATCCAGCAGGCGATTGCCCACGGCGCGGACAACAGCGAATTCGTGGAGGAACGCCGCGAGTGGAGCGATGCCGAGCTGAAGCAGGCCCTCCAACACGAAGACTGGCGCACACGCTACGCTGCGCTGGATCGGCTGGAGCCGACGCCTGAGCATTTGCCGTTGATCCGGCAAGCGCTACATGACGACAAAATGCAGCTACGGCGGCTGGGAGTCGTCTATCTGGGCGATATTCGCTCACCGGAGGCAATGGAACTGCTGTTCGAGGCGCTGCGCGATCCTTCAGCGGCAGTACGCCGCACTGCTGGCGACACGTTGTCGGACATTGGCGATCCCGTCGCTACCAGCGCTATGATCGGAGCCCTGTCGGACAGCAGCAAGCTGGTTCGCTGGCGTGCAGCCCGTTTTCTATACGAGGTTGGAACCGAGGATGCGCGTGATGCGCTGGAGAAGGCCGTCGATGACCCCGAATTTGAGGTCAGTCTGCAAGCTAAAATGGCACTGGAGCGCATCGAATCAGGCGAACAAGCCGCAGGTACGGTTTGGCAGCAGATGGCCAAGCGGAACTCTTGATTTAAGAATCGATAAGTGGATTTTCTAAAAATTGTCGATTGTCAGAAGGTGTACAGGTACGGTATACTGTAGTTCGCTATACAATAAAATATCATGTCATACACCTCATCAACCTGTTTTATGATGAGGTAGAGGTCGCGGATGTAATCAGTACACTGGAGGAGACGCCAAGAGCCGTCTGAGATTCCAGTAGAAAGGTACACCCGCCGAAGTATACGGAGCTGACTCTTTGTAAATACTCCGTATGCTGGGGCTGCTAACCGAAAGGAGCAGAACTGTCACGCGATGTCCTAACACAGACACGTGTGTTGAGCTATCTTGTTATAGAAGAAGGTATGGTGCGGAATGCATAGACAAGACCGCAGGCGTATTCCCTGCGGTCTTTTGATTTATATACTCCCCCTCCTTCTGGCTCTTGCCCTGACATGAAATACAATTTCATGAAGGAGTGTTTGAACGTGCAACACAAAGCAACATCTGACGCAACCTTGCGTAAAAGTCTCAAAGCCCGTCATATGACGATGATCGCCCTCGGCGGCTCTATCGGAACAGGGCTATTCCTCGCCAGTGGAGGCGCGGTCGCCGAAGCTGGACCCGGCGGTGCCCTGCTGGCTTATGCAGCAGTTGGCCTCATGGTCTACTTCTTAATGACCAGCCTCGGTGAGCTGGCTACGTTTATGCCTGAATCCGGCTCTTTTAATACCTATGCAGGTCGCTTCGTTGATCCGGCTTTTGGTTTTGCTATGGGCTGGAACTTCTGGTACAACTGGGCAGTAACGATTGCTGCCGAATTGGCAGCAGCGACCGTGCTAATCAAATACTGGTTCCCGGAAAGCCACTCTGCCTGGTGGAGTCTGTTATTTCTCGCCATAATCTTCTTGCTGAATGCGTTGACGGTCAAAGGCTACGGTGAGTCCGAATACTGGTTTGCGATGATTAAAATTGTGACTGTAATCATCTTTTTGGCCGTAGGGGTGCTGATGATTTTCGGCATCATGGGTGGTCCTGCGGTTGGCTTTGCCAACTTCACGGTAGGAGATGCCCCGTTCCATGGTGGATTCTTCGCTGTATTGGGCGTATTTATGGCTGCGGGCTTTTCCTTTCAGGGAACCGAGCTGATTGGGGTAGCCGCTGGCGAAAGCGAAAACCCGCGTGACAATGTGCCACGTGCCATCCGTCAAATCTTCTGGCGTATCTTGTTCTTTTATATTCTCGCGATTCTCGTGATTGGTTTGATCATTCCATATACGAATCCGAATCTGCTGCGGGGAGATATCAGTGATATCGGAGTCAGTCCGTTCACGCTCGTATTTGAAAAAGCAGGGCTTGCCATTGCTGCCTCGGTCATGAACGCCGTTATTTTGACTTCCGTATTGTCAGCAGGCAACTCGGGTATGTATGCAGCGACTCGGGTACTGTACGCTTTGGCACGGGAAGGCAAGGCTCCCCGTTTCCTTGGGCGTATCAATCGACGTGGTATTCCTATGAATGCACTTTTGATCACGACTGCTGTTGGTATGCTTGCTTTTCTCGCCTCCTTGTACGGAGACGGTGTAGTCTATAACTGGCTGCTCAATGCCTCTGGAATGTGCGGATTTATTACGTGGGTCGGTATTGCCGTCAGCCACTATCGTTTCCGCCGTGCCTTTACTGCACAGGGTCACAGTCTGAGTGAGCTTCCCTACAAAGCCCGCTGGTTCCCGTTCGGACCGTTGTTTGCCTTTGCTCTATGTATCATTGTCATTATCGGGCAAGGGACGGATGCCTTCACTGGACAGGAGATTGACTGGAAAACGATGATCGCTACGTATATGAGTGTGCCGCTGTTCCTTCTGCTGTGGCTTGGCTACAAATGGATCAAACGTACTAAAATCGTTCCGCTAAAAGAATGTGATTTGAGTTCAAATCCGTCTTCGGATAAATAATAGAACACAGTGATAAAAAACCCGTCTCCACATATCAGGGAAAACACGCTGGTACACCTGGTCCCAAGACCATTATCCGCATGTTCCCCTGTATATGCCCGGAGACGGGCTTTTTCTTTTTCTGTTTATTTGGAAGAAGTAGCTACTTCAGCTGATAAAGACATAGATAAGGCACGACGACTAAAAATACCGTATATGACAGCAATCATCGTTAGCACTGCTGAAAACAAGTACAAATTAACGATACCCAGATGATCTGCAATCCAGCCCATTAAAAGCAGCGAAATACAAAACGTCAGGCTTGTCAGCGTAGCCTGGGCGGACAGCACCTTGGGCAAATCATGTACCGACACACTCATTTGCATCATCGTGCGGCGGGAGACGACCGACATTTCCGCAGGTAGTCCCATCAACAGCACGATAAGCAGCGTTAGTGGCGGTAATGTGTTCAGTGCATACCAAGCCGTCAGCAGCCCGTAGCCTGCCATCCCCACCAGCATAGCGGGCAGCAGTCTGCGCTGCAAATGCTTGACGCAGGCAAGGACTATGATGCCACCACCAATCGCACCTGCAAAATACGCCGCATTAATGTATCCCCACCATGCCTCGCTCTTGTGCAAGACCTGCTGAGCGAAGGCAAGCGTGAACGCGCCTACCCAAACCGATCCCCCCAGCAGGTCAATCATATCCATAAAAATAAGAGCCTTCAGTCTGTGACTGGCTCCGATGAGACTCCAGCCTTCACGCAGTATTTCTTTTTTACGTTTAGGAGGCACCGCTGGGCTCTCTGATTCCGGACCATACAGCTTATCTTCCAACTGCGCTGGAGGCAAGTCATGTTGCCCTTGTCCCGGCTCGGTTACAATCTCAGAAGCCAAGACATCCCCATTTTGTACCCTTGTTCCAGGCTGAAGCAAATAATGAGCTTTGCCCTCTAGGGGATCTCGAATCAAGCTGGTGAAGATCAGCGCTATCAAATACAGACCGCCAGCCACCAGCAATGTTTTTTCCGAGCCCAGCATAGCTACGAGCACACCACTAAGCCCCCACCCTGCTAATTGCACCGTCTGATCACTGACCGATACCAGACTGTTTGCCCGCATGAGTCCTTCCCCAGAAGCAAGGCGGGGAATCAGTGCATTGCGCGCAGGTGTAGTCCAGCCGTCCAGAAAGGACATGGCTGCCACCAACGCGAACACAATTACCCATACGGGCTCTGTGCCCGCTGACCATAAGTGTCCCAGCAGAATAGCGAAGAAAGCCAGTTGTCCAAACTGGGAAACGAATAAAATAAAAGGAAGCTGGAATCGGGCCAAAATGAGCGGTGCTAAAAAGCCGCTGATCATCTGCGCCCCCATCCGCAGCAACGGAACGAGCACCGAAGAGAAGATCGAGTCTGTTTCATGAAAGACCAAAGACACAAGTGCCATAATGTAAAGAATGTCGGCCGCATTGGACATCGTCTGCGTGCCAAGCAAATAGGTAAAGGAACGCTTGTGCATATAAATTAGAATACTCCTTTGATAAGGTGGCTTTTTTACAGCCGAATAATTAAGTCCATTTCAGGGTTACCCGAAGATTGCCGGTACTTCCGAGATCCGTAATCTGATAGGAAATGGATTTCAAGTCGAGTTGATACAAGGACTGTAAATCCTCCTTAAGACTTCGTTCCGTCCCTTGATAGCCAAAAGTAAGTGACGTTTCTCCCTTAGTTATCATCTTCCGAACCTGTTCCTTGATGTCAGCTGATGATTTAACCAGTCCCTTGCCGTCTTGCAATGGATATTCCAGGTTATTGTACAGTTTTTGATACACGGCAGCCTTTGCTCCTCCGGCAGCTATCAATGCCGATAACGTTTCGCGGTACGATGTGTTCGCCTGAGGGTACTGTTTCACCCACGAGTGATCCCGTCGCATTTCTGAATCCGTCAGCAGATAATATGAAGTGCTTACCTCGTTCGCGCGATCGGGGGTAGGGTCATCCCACGTCGTATCCATGTGATACCATCGGCCATCTAATAAAACAAGATTCCATGCATGCAACTGCCCTCCTGCTCTACCTTCCACAATCCGATTTGTAATCCCTGCTCGTTCGAGCATTTTATAAGCCAACAGCGAATAACCCTGGCAGACCGTGCTTCCCGTTTTCAGACCATCATAGGCTGTGTACTTTTGCTGTGCTTCATCATACTTCAGGCGAACGACGATCCAATCATGGATGGCCTTCACCTTTTCATGATCCGTCATTCCCTTCGTAATGATATCCCCCAGCACAGCTTGCACTGTGCTATCCACATATGCCGTCTGTTCCTTCGTTTCCCGGTAGCTTAAACGAATCGTAACCTGGGCGGAGGTGGTTGTGCCTGTATAGCTGAATGCGTAGCTTTTGATCGTATAATTCACATACGGATCGCTCTCCATCGCCTGTTGGATGGCTGTCTGTAACTGCTGCTTGAGACCGTTCACTCGCCCTTGATATGTAAAGGTCAGCGTTTCACTCCGCGTAGCCATTGCCTGTAAAAGCTTGTTTTGAAGCTGCTGCGATGATACGGAGGGAGTCGGCTTGACCGACGCCGCATACACATTGTTGCCCCACTCTACAGCCTGCGGCAGCAACACAGCCAGCGCTGCACCTGCAACCAGACATTTTACAAGCCTAACCCCGATTTTTCTGTTCATACAGAGCGTTCCTGCCCTTCTTAGCATAGTTGTAAACAGCTCTATCTTACCATAAAAACAGTTGCCCCAAACGCTCTAGTTTTGTCGGTTGCAGGCGGGTATGAGTGCATTTAAAGGCAGGTTGCGACACCTTAATCTGTTATATAACAGAGAGGGCTATACATAAACATGTCGTTCGCAGAGAATTTTATCACAGCAATCTAGTACTCCTCATGATATGGTACTGGCATCGGAAGTAAATGATATTGATTCTCATTCTAGATCAGAAAGGCTGAGCACCATGGCAGAATGTATCTCACTCCTTCGTACACCATTAGGTCAGACTGTGCGTTTGCAATCTCTTGCCCCTCTTCACCCCTCATTGCGCCGCCGTTTAACAGACATGGGCATCAACGAAGGCTCCATTATACGCTTAAAAAAGATCAGTTTATTGGGCGGCCCGATCGTCATTGAATGCAACGGCCAGTTAGTCGGCCTCCGCCAAAATCAAGTGAAGCAACTGGAGGTCGTTCCGACATGGACATGATCGCTCTTTTCGGTAATCCCAATACAGGAAAAACCTCATTATTCAACAAGTTGACTCGTACGTATGCAGAAGTAGGAAACTGGTCTGGCGTCACTGTGGAAAAGAAAACAGGAATCCTGCGTGACAAGTCTGCCGTATTGGTGGATTTGCCGGGTGCCTACTCTTTACTCCCTCTGTCGCTGGATGAAGGCGTCGCAACCCGTTATTTGCTGGAAGAACCGCCTGCGGCGCTAATTAACATCGTGGATGCTTCCCAGCTCCAGCGCAATCTATATCTGACCGTACAATTATTGGAATACGGCCGTCCGCTTGTACTTGGCTTAAACATGACCGATGTAGCCGATGCCACCGGTCTTCGGGTGAACAAGGAACTGTTGGCTGATCAATTGAACGTTCCCATTATTCCGATGGTGGCACGTACAGGTAGTGGAAGTAAGCAAATGCTTGCTTCCCTTCGAGAGGTCAGACATACATCCAATGCTTTTCAACTGGATTACGGTCCTGCTGTCGAAGCTGCTATTTCGGATATTTGCAACTTGCTGCCGCATACATCTGTGCCTCAGCTCCGCTGGGCTGCACTGCAATGTCTGGAAAACAATCCGGTCGTCATGGAATGGATGACGAATGAGACACTGCGTGAACAAGTAACTGCACGCATCCAGCGCTGCGAGGAAGAGCTTCTCAGGGAAGGGTATGCCAGCACCCCTGCTCAACATATTCGTTCTGTAAGAACAGCATGGATTGCTGAGCTATGCACCAAGGCAGTTGACACATCCAAACTCAGACCGCACAGCCTGACTGATAAACTGGATGCACTGCTAACTCATCGGTACTTGGGGATTCCGATCTTTTTACTGTTAATGTACGCTACCTTTAAGTTTACCTTCGATTGGACGGGTACCATTCTTTCAGATATGCTGGATGAATTTTTTTCAGGGACACTCAGCAGCTGGATTACTGAATTACTCGTTCACTTGGACGCGTCCGCTTTTACGCAAAGTCTAGTCGTGGACGGCATCGTGGCTGGGGTCGGGGGTGTGCTTGTTTTTCTGCCTCAAATTGCTATTTTATTTCTGATTATCTCGGTAATCGAAGACTCCGGGTATATGGCACGGGTCACGATACTCATGGATCGCTTGATGCAAGCCGTGGGCTTGAACGGAAAAAGCTTCATTCCCTTCATCATCGGATTTGGCTGTAATGTGCCAGCTATTATGGCAGCACGCACCATTGAACAACCAAGAGAACGCCTCATTACAACGTTGCTGGTACCCTTTATGTCATGCTCGGCCCGCTTGCCAGTCTATGCGTTGTTTGCAGGTGTGTTTTTCCCGTCACATGCGGCGAGCATTATCATGCTGATGTATGTGTTAGGGATCACGGTATCGCTTATACTTGCCAAAATTTTTTCCAAAGTATCTATTTTATCAGGTGAGCCCTCCCTCTTTATCGTAGAGCTCCCTCCCTATCGGGTGCCGCAGGCTCTTACATTATTTCGCAGCACATGGGAGAAGGTCAAAGGCTTCGTCCGTAAAGCCGGAACGATTATTCTTGCAGGCTCTGTAGGCATCTGGCTCTTGTCCAATTTCGGTCCGCAGGGCTTTGGCGTAGAAATGGATGACAGCCTGCTCGCTACGATTGGAGGATGGTTTGCACCTCTATTGGCCCCTCTTGGTTTTGGCACCTGGCAAGCAGGCGCGTCTCTGCTTACAGGCTTTATGGCCAAAGAGGTTATCGTCTCAACGATGAATATCATTTATCATGTTCCCGATATGCAGGGATTGGAACTGCAAGTCAGTCATGCTTTTACATCGCTTGCCTCATTTAGCTTTATGGTGTTCATTCTGTTGTATGTGCCGTGTCTGGCTACGGTAGCGGTTATTCGCAAGGAGACACTCTCCTGGCGCTGGACCGCATTTTCTGTGATCTATCCTTTGACCGTGGCATATATCATCGCCGTCTTGATCTATCAGTGTGGCAGATTATTAGGTTGGGGTTAAGTCAGACCCTAGAGTATATAAAAGGAAGTGGATTCCATGGTCAATATCATTATTTTATTGGTGATCCTCGGTTACAGTGCATGGGTGCTGGTAAGATTTTTGCGAAAAAGCCGCCAAGGCGCCTGTGCTGGCTGTTCATCGAGCAAGTCATGCCCAGGCTGTGCCGTGAGCTCAGTGAATGAGGATACCAGAAAAACAACGGCAGCTCACAAAGGTTAACCATAGTCATCTCACAATGGACGGATAGCAAGAAAAAACTTGGCGACTGCTCTCTAAATACATTACAGGGAGCACTGTTAGCCAAGTTTTTTCATTGTTACTCTATTCCTTGAAAACATTTTAATCAGGGGTACTAATAAGCTAGTCATGTTGATGTGCTATATATAGGCGTTCAAGGTCAATTGTAGATCTTCCTGAATATGTTATCCGACCGTTTCGAAGAATGGCAACCTGGTCTGCTAATTTCTCAGCTAATCCTATAATATGAGTAGATAACAATATAACTCTGCCTTCTGTTAGATACTCCCGTAGTGTACTTCTAACAATCATCACTTGATCAGGATCTAATCCGTTAGTCGGTTCATCTAATATAAGAATTCTAGGTTCATGTAAGAGCATTGAAGCTAATGCAACTCTCTTTTTAGTTCCTTGTGATAACTCTTCCATTTTTATATTTTGATAATCTTCTAATTTGAATCTGTCCAGCCATTTAGCGATGCGCATTTCGAGTTGGTCCTTCGGTACCTGTCGTAACCCCCCAATAAGTCGCATCATTTCTGATACAGAAAGTGCAGGATAATAAAAAGGGAATTCTTGTAGATATCCTACCATTGATTTATAGTTTTGATTTTCAAAATCAATTATGGTTTGATTGAAGCGAATTGTACCTTTTTGTACCTGATGGAGACCAGCAATTAAACTTAATAAAGTTGATTTACCCGCTCCATTAGGACCTAGCAACACAGTAATTTGGTGGTCTGGGACATCCCAATTTAATCCATGTATAATTTCTCTGGAGCCGTAACTGAAAGAAACTTGATCCAGTTGTAAAAATGATGATTTATGTTCTTGGGTCATCGTTGACTCACTCCTAAGATACCTTTTTATAAAAAAGTATAAATCTTGTATAGATCATAACTGATATAGCTACAAATAATACTTTATGAAATTGATGAAGATACAATAGTAATAGCATGCTCATTGCTATGACCCAGCTCCCAAGAAACTTGATACGGTAATTTCCTAAATAGTCTATGGATAAAAATTTGTAACCCAAAGGCATGCCCAAACTAATTAAAGTAGTTGAGAGGAATATACTCCATATAGTTTGGATTGATAAAATCACTGGACTAATCTGTAAATAAATCCCCCAAAACCACTGATGCATAAAAATAATTCCTATGTTTAAAACACATAAAATTAACCATTTAGTGCGCAGCATCTTCTTCCAGGCAAATAACGTTGCTTTATATATTAGTAGTCCTTTTTCCTCTATAACAAGACTCTTGACAGCCCAGATATCAACAGCAAACCATGATAATATCGCGCTACTGATTGAAAGAATAAACGGGCTTTCTCTAATAATATAAGAGTTTAAAACTTCAATTCCCAAAGCTAAAATAAAAAAAGAAAACAGGTTAACTGGCCTAATAATAAATAACAATTCCTTTTTTAGGAGTGGACATTGAGATAGCCATCCACGTCGTCCCAAAACTTTTTTTGAACCATGATACTGTAAAAAAACAGACCAAGAGCGTTGTGCAAAATAGAGAGTTATATATCCCATGCTTATACATAACAAAATCCAAGTCAAAATACGTACTGACAGAGACATTGGCAATATGAAATAGACTACAACCAGTGATAGAAAGAAAAAGCTTATTGCATAGCCAGAGAACTTTCTAAATAACGTTATATACCAAAATATCTCTGCTAAAAGCACACCTAAGATCAATCCTGAAACCATACTAAAAATGTAATTATGATGAACATCCCATAAGATCTGGCCAACTACGATCCATAAAAGTAATATTAGAAAAGGAATTTTCTTTACAATAGTATATTGGGTTAAAAACCAATTTCCCTTTCCTATAGACCACAAAAAACGTACTTCCTCCATTTTAGAAATCGATATACTTATACCAAATTGAATCAAAAAACCAATGATTCCATATATGATAGCCCACATCATTGCTTTAATACCCAAGCTGTTTAACCTTAAGGTAGCATTAGCTAATCCATTGGGAATTAAAATTAATAAAAAAATGAATAAAGCAGCCTCCATTTTAGTTAGCTTTCTGAGTTGCTTTAGATACAATATTTCACATAACTTTATACTTGTCATTTTTCTCGTCTCCAAGTCACAAAACTGGCTCAACCTGAAAATCAGTTTTCTTCAAATTATACAAATCAAAATATTTACCTTTTAAACCGATCAATTCCTGATGATTTCCTTGTTCTATTATTTCCCCTTGATCAAGCACAATTATTCTATCAGCTCGTTGGACTGTACTAAGACGATGAGCAATAATGATCTGTGTACAATGTCTTTCTTGTAAGAAATCTGTTATCAATTGCTCTGAAACACTATCAAGCGAACTTGTTGCCTCATCTAAAAGGAGAATTTGAGGTTCTGCCAAAAAAGCACGCGCCAATAAAATACGTTGCCGTTGTCCCCCTGAAAAGTTTAATCCGTTCTCGGAAACAACAGTTTGATAGCCTAAAGGGAGACTCATAATAAAACGGTGAATATCGGCTTGCTTTGCTGCCCGAACTACCATATCTATGGTACAATCTCCATTGTCCATGGCGATGTTATCCAATATAGAAACATTGAATAATTTTGTCTCTTGTAGAATAACACCTATTTTTTGACGAAACTCTCTCAAATGCCATTGATCCAGCGGGATATTATCGACGCTGACTTCTCCTATTGAGGCCTTATAAAGTCCTAGTATTAACTTCGCCAAAGTACTTTTACCTGAGCCTGATGCACCCACAATTGCAACCTTTTCACCTGGGAATATTTCAAGATTAATATTTTTTAAAACATATTTTCCAAATCGATGATAATTAAAGGAAACATCTTTAAACTTAATATATCCTTTAAAAGTATGGTTCGGTTTATGGTTACCTGAAGGCTCCTCTACATTTTCAATAACATCTTGAATTCGTTGAATATATGTGCCCACAGTGACAAGTTCACTAAGAGTCGATCCTAAGGAAACAAGCGGTACCATAAAAGCAGTTGACAATGTTTGTAAGCCCAGGAGTCCCCCGAAAGTTATCCATCCCTCAAGCACATAATGGAATCCAATCCATAGAATTAGTAGGGGAAAAATAAACTGGATGCTAACTGTCATGGAATCAAGTGATGCATTCCAAATGACACGTTTTTCCGTATTAGTTAGTTGTTTTTTAAAAAGCTCCTCCCACTTCTTAAATACTCTACTCTCGAACCCTAAAACTTTTATGTCTGTAATTCCATGTATATGTTCTGATAAAAAACCATGCATCTCAGCCTGGCTCGAAGTCTCCTTTCGAGATAAACGGTGAGTAGTAAAAGAACTTAAAACGGTAATAAGTAACAATAGAAAACCTATAATTGTAACTAATAATCCAATTTGCCATAGTAGATTAATCATTAAAGCTGCATAAGTTATAAGTAAAAGCCCGTCAATAAAAATAGTTATAACTCGATTAGATAATACCCTTCTAATTGTTACATTAGAGTTAGCTCTAAATACCAATTCTCCTCCTTTTCGATTTTCAAAGAACTCAAAAGGAAGTTTGAAAAGCTTAGCGATAAATTGTGTCATCATAGAAGTATCCATTTGGGATTGTAACTTGGCAATCATGTAACCCCTTAAAAATTGGAATAACTGTGAAAATAGAAATATTGTAAAAATAGCCCACCCCAATGGGACCAGAAAAGAATTATTTTTGGATTCTAGTAAGTTGTCAACAGAGAATTGGGTGATCTTAGGTATTAAAACACCTAATCCTTGAAGAAGTATTGAGACCAAAAATACAGAAATAAGAAGTTTCCTACTCTTAAAGGCTAATTTGATATAGAACATCCATTTTGGCCTTTTTCTTTTACTCCGAAAATCCTTTAACGGGATTAAAGAAAGTGCAAAACCCGAATACTTCTCTGTGAATTCTTTGAGAGGAAGAATGAGTCTTCCAAAAGCCGGATCAAGGATTATTACCTTTTTCTTTTTTATTTTCTCAAGAACCACAAAATGCTGGTTATCCCATAACAAAATCAGAGGAGCGATTAGCTCATTTAATTGAGATGCAGTTGCCCGATATCCTCGTGATTTTAAATGATATGTACTTCCTATTTCTTGAAGTTGTTGCATAGATATACCTGCGCGTACTGCACCAACCTGATTTCTTAACTCTGTTAAAGAAATATTATGTCCATAAAAACCCAAAATCATAGCCAAGCTGGCTAATCCACATTCACTATGTTCCATCTGTTCAATAAAAGGTACTTTCTTATTAAAATTCAGAGGAATGCACCTCCATACCTTCTGTCAAAAAAACTAAGCCGTAATGATAAGCGAATATACCAATCTCAACTCTTGTTTTTATATTCCATTTCTCTTTAATTGAAGCCACAATTTCGGCAGTACGTCTCATACTGATAGATAAATTCCGGGAGATTTCGCTGTCTTTGTATCCTTGAGCTATACAAATTGCAACTTTTTGTTCTTTTGGAGACAAATTTTGATTTTCTCTCAATTTTCACTCCCCCTATGTCTTTTATGAATATTTTTTCATAATTAAGGAAGAAATTCAATACATATTCAATGAATATATTTGTAAAATTAAAAATAAAATCGTTTTTTTTTGAATTTTTATAGGTTTTTACATTAAAATGCACTTTTATGAAGTGCAAATTTTTAGGGAATATGATTATCATTAGGTTTGTCTTATATCACTACATTCCCGAGAGGAGTAAAGAATAATGACAAAAGAAGAAATGATCCAAGCATGGAAAAATCCAAAGCTTCGTGTAGCTGGAGAAGGGATTGAGCATCCTGCAGGCGACGCTTTGGTCGAGTTGAGCGCTGACGAGCTTTCTCGTGTACATGGCGGTTTAGGAGTGCAACCAGATTCTACTCCAACTATTACTGTTACTGTTATTGGTGTCACAGTACTAGTTTGTTTTCCAGGGCATGCCGGATAAAATAAGTGAATGCCACTCAGGTATACGCCTTAATTGGCGTATACCTGAGTTATTTTATTTCCTAAAATTGAGTTTTTTAACTTCATATAAACGAGGACGGGGTATTTATGAAAGAGCAGATCATGCGTGCTCTCTTTTTACAAGAACGTAAGAACCTTTTTGATCAAGCCTTTCAAGATTTTAATTATAAAAATTGGAAACAAGATAAAGAGAAGACGACAGAACTGATTGACGAATGGTTTAAATTTGCTCTTATTAGTACAGAATCCAAAAAGGAAGCTCGATTTAAAGCTTTAAGTATGAATGAAGAAATATTTGGAGCCTTGATTCAATCTACGGAAAATCTTAAATGGGATGAGAACTATTTAACGGTTATTAAAGAGTATCAAGCAGATTGGTTTCAAGTTTTGGAAGAGGCTCTAAAAATGAATGAAAATCAACCAGTTTTGCAAAATGAGTCTCGAACAATGGATATTCTTGTTCGTCCATTTATTATTTGGTCCAGAAATCAATTAAAACAGCACTTATGCAATATAGATAATGCTCAGGATTTTATTCTACATGAGAGTACGATAAATTCGGTCTTGCATACATTATCTTTTCAATTGACCCAAATCGCTGGTCGATCATTTGTCTTAGAACTAAATATAGCTAAAGCTTTGGGAGAATTAGAAGGGCTAACTCCGGAGGAACGATTTATCTCTTTCATTGAGAAAAAATTTGTAGGACATAAACAACTTGTATCATTTTTTTCTGAGTATGCAGTTATTGCCCGGACTTTAGCTGAAAGAACTATGCTTTTTGTAAATGTAACAAAAGAGACGTTAGACCGTTATCTCCTAAACAGATCTATGATTATCGATACATTTTCTTTACATTCATCAGAACTTATACGTATTGATGCTGGGTTCGGTGATTCTCATCAACAAGGTCGCACAGTAATGCGGTTATATCTTGCAAACGGGCAATCGTTTATGTATAAGCCAAAGCCATTAGATATCTCTCTCCATTTTCAAGAATTAATTCAATGGTTTAATGATAAAGGGTTTTCTCCTTTTCTCCAAAGAAATTCTGTTATCGCATTAGACGGTTATGGTTATGAAAAATTTATCGAAGCAAAACCTTGCAAAACTGAAGAAGAAATTCAATGTTTTTATACACGTTTAGGAGCGCTTTTAGCCATTATATATGTACTGGATGGGACCGATTTTCATTTTGAAAATTTAATTGCTTTCGGGGAGCATCCAATGCTGATTGATTTGGAAACCCTCTTTCACAACCAGGTATATCATAATGTCCCCGATTCCGCAGATATAGAAGCTCAGTTTAAAATCCGTAATTCTCCATTAGGCACTTCACTCCTCCCTATCTTGTTTCATCAAGATGATAAAGGATTTGGACTTGAATTGAGTGGTGTAAATGGAGAACGGCAAATGACACCCTACCCGGTGTTGAGTTTAGTAGATGTAAATACTGATAATATGAGATACATTAGAAAGTCTCAGTCCACTTCAACTGGTAACAATCGCCCTTCATTGGAAGGAGAATTTAAAAATGCAGGTGACTACACTGCTGAAATTATAAATGGTTTCCAATCATTATGTTCCATGCTTCTTCAATACAAAATGGATTTACTAGTCCCAACAAGTCCTCTCTTTAGTTTTAATAATACGCCAGTTCGTATCGTATTGCGATCAACACAATTTTATACAAATTTCCTTCTCGAATCTCGACATCCTGATTATGGTCGCGATGCTCTAAATCAAGAGAATCTACTTGATCGGATTTGGTTTTCTTGGCTGGATGATCGGATTATTTCTTCAGAACTGCAAGATTTACGAGCAGGAGATATTCCATATTTCACTGGTACTCCTAATTCACTTGACCTTTGGGATAGTTATGGCAGATGTATAAAAGATGTGTTTACCCGAACAAGCATGTCAATAGTAGAAGATAGATTGAGATCCTTAAGTACTGACAGTATTTCTTTATACAGCGATTGGATCTCTTCTTCCATAGCAGGCTCATCATTAGGAAAACATGTACATAAAGTACATGCTCCCTCTCAAAATGAAAAAGTAATGACAAGCGGTTACAGTCCAAAACCATTACACTCTGAAAACTTTCTTGAGACAGCAAAAATCCTTGGCGATGAGTTAATTGAAAAATCAGTGTTTAGCCAAAGCAAAAGGTATGTAACTTGGATTGGAATGAATCTAAATTATCGCGGACAACTTTATTTGTCTGCCTTAAGCCCTGGATTATATGATGGTACGGCAGGCATTGCATTATTTCTAGCATATCTCGGAAAAATCTCAAAAGAGGAGAAGTACACCAACATAGCTCTAGCTGCACTTGAAACAACGCTAAGTAAAATACCTGTACACCTAAAATTCCCATCAGCCTTTTATGGCCAAGCTTCTCTCTTATATACTCTCTCTCATTTTGAGAGTTTATTAGGTTTTAACTATGCTTGGAGCAAGCGGAAATTGGACATTATAAGTAATTTGGAAGATAGCATAGACGAGGATACTTTCTTCGATCTCTTAGGAGGTTCGGCTGGAGTTATTCACGTTCTTTTAAATGAATATAGTCTTACAAAATCGGTTAAGACTCTAGAGGTAGCAACTCAATATGGAGAGCACTTGTTAAAACATGGAGAAAAAAATAATGAGATGATTTCATGGACATCTAGTGTATCTTCAACCCCCTACGTAGGCTTTGGCCACGGTAGTACTGGTATTGCTTCAGCTTTGTTTCGTCTTGCAGCAGTTACTAAAAATAATTGCTACTATGCTACTGCCGAGAAAGCATTTGCTCACTTAACAGAATCCTATTCTCCAAACTATTTTAACTGGATTGATCAAGATATTAAGGAGAATCATGATCTGGCTAATTGGTGTCATGGGGCTAGTGGAATTGGCATAGGATTAACCTTATGTATGCCTTATTTAAAATCAAGTTTAATACCTGATATCGTCCAAAATATCGAAATAGCAGTTAATACAACTTTAAAATACGGATTTAATAAAAGTCACTGCATTTGTCATGGAAGTCTCGGAAATATTGAGTTATTAATTTTAGCTGGACAAGCTCTTAACCGTCCAGAGTGGGTTGCGGAGGCAAAGAAACAAGGCAACATTGCATTAAATTATTTTTTCGAGCATAGTAAATTTAAGACTGGCCTGCCCACTGCGTTAGATTCCCAGGGGTTGTGGCTAGGTTTGTCTGGAATAGGTTATCAATTCATGCGTCTCCACTCGTTAACTTCCTTACCAAGTATCCTCTCACTACAGGAGCCACTTTATAAGGAGTCCTCTTGCACTAAACGTCCTTAAAATTCAAAAGCCATAATAAAGGTGCCTCATCAGGCAACCCTTATTATGGCTTTTATTAACGTAAAGTCTATTCAGCGATAGACCGCCAATTGCTCACTTAGCTCCCGTGTGTGTAGATAAACTTCACGGTATAGCTCATATAAACCTTCATACTGTGCCACACGTTCCGGATTTGGCGTATATCTTGCTGCTTCACGCAGAAAAGCTTCAGCGCACGCTTGCAGCGATTCAAACCACCCGCTACCATAAGCAGCCAGCATAGCCGCTCCCAAGGCAGGACCCTGCTCACTTTCCAGCTTGACGATATCCGCGTTAAAAATATCGGCCTGCATTTGCAGCCATGCCTCATTACGCGCACCGCCGCCAATGGAAATCACTTCATTCACCGTTTTGCCCGTGCCTCTGAGAATATCAATGGATTCCTTGAGCGAAAACGTAATTCCCTCCAGCACTGCTCGTGTAAAATGCGGAAGCTTATGCCCTGCATCCATCCCGATAAAGCTGCCTCGAATAGCTGCATCCGGATGAGGGGTACGTTCGCCCACGATATAAGGCGTGAACAACAGCCCTCGGCTGCCCGGCTCGATCGAGTTTACATCCTCCAACAGTGCGTCAAAAGAATGTTCCGGCGCAAAGGTATCCTTAAACCAGGTCAAGCTATATCCGGCCGCGAGTGTAACCCCCATGATATAATAAGCATCCTGCTCACTATGATTAAAAAAATGTGCCCGTCCCTGAACGTCGATATCCTTGCGTTCCTCATAGGAAAGCACAACTCCTGAGGTGCCGATACTGCACAAGGTGCGGCCTTCGCTCAAAATGCCGGCACCAATCGCGCCACATGCGTTGTCTGCTCCACCTGCATAGACCTTGGTTTCAGACGAAAGCCCGCTCTGCTCCGCAATCTCCGGCAATAGTGTACCCGTCTGGTCAAAGGATTCCACCAGCGGCGGGAACAGCGACAACGGCAGATCAAACGCAGCTGCGATCTCTTCGCTCCACTGCTTGTTCGCGATGTCTAGCAGCAGCGTGCCTGCCGCATCCGAATACTCCATCGCCAACTCTCCTGTGAGACAGTAGCGCACATAATCTTTGGGCAGCATAAAATGGGCCGCACGAGCCAGCACGTCTGGCTCATGCTCCTGCACCCACAGTAGCTTGGGTAGCGTGAAGCCTTCCAGCGCGCGGTTGCGCGCGATACTTAGCAGCGCTGGCCCGAGCTGTTCTTCAATACGGCGGCATTGTGCCGTTGTGCGCGTGTCATTCCATAGAATAGCTGGACGAAGTACTTGGCCTTCCTTGTCAGTCAGCACAAGCCCGTGCATCTGCCCCGAAAAGCTGATGCCGTCCACAGCATCTGTTCCGGCGATTCCGGCCTTCTCTACAAGCTCTTTCAACGATGCTAACGTCCCACGCACCCAGTCTTCAGGCTGCTGTTCGCTATACCCTGCTTTCGGCTGATGAAGAGGATATGACTGAGAGGTTTCATAAGCCACCTGCCCCTTACGGTTGACCAGCACCGTTTTGACCGCACTGGTACCCAAATCCACGCCGATGACATAGCGCTCCAGCTCCTGTTTTAACTTCTCCTGCATTGGAGTTCCTCCTTCCCTGTGATCGTACGGCCCTTATTCATATATAAATTCCGGCATTAATCAGCCAAAATGTATTGATTCAATGTTGCTTTCAGATATTCCTGACGACCGGACACGTTTTTGCGTGGTGCTTCGTTCGCCAGAGCATATTCAGCCAGGGAAGCAAGCGTTGCTTTTCCAGATACAATGTCTGCTCCAATGCCTTCTTTAAAGCTGCTGTACCGCTTCTCAATAAAGTCCTCAAACACACGATCCTCGATCAGTTTGGCGGCTACCTTCAACCCTTTCGCATACGTATCCATACCTGCGATGTGCGCGAGGAACAAATCTTCTGGCTCAAACGATGCTCTGCGCACCTTGGCATCAAAGTTGATACCGCCACGGCCTAATCCTTCATTTTGCAGTACTTCATACATGGTTAGTGTGGCATCATACAGATCAACCGGGAATTCGTCCGTATCCCAGCCCAGCAGCAAATCACCTTGGTTGGCATCCAGAGAACCCAACATGCCGTTAACCCGTGCTACACGTACTTCATGATCAAAAGTATGACCCGCCAAAGTGGCATGGTTAGCTTCCAGATTAAGCTTGAAATGCTGATCCAGATCATATTTTTGCAGGAAGGCAATCGTCGTCGCCGCATCAAAATCATACTGATGCTTGGTTGGCTCCTTCGGTTTTGGCTCAATCAGGAATTGAGCGTCAAAGCCGATTTCACGCGCGTAGTCCACGGCCATATGGAACATCCGTCCCAGATTGTCCTGTTCCAACTTCAAATCTGTATTCAGCAGTGTTTCATAGCCTTCACGGCCTCCCCAGAATACGTAGTTATCTGCGCCCAAACGTTTGCCCACTTCCAGTCCTTTTTTAATTTGAGCAGCTGCGTGTGCGTATACATCTGCATTGCAAGTCGTCGCAGCTCCATGCAAATAACGTGGATGGCTAAACATGTTCGCCGTGTTCCACAGCAGCTTTTTCCCCGTAGCCTTCATGTGCTCCTCAATCAGATCCACGATGGTATCCAGATTGCTGTAAAATTCCTTCAGTGACGCGCCTTCAGGAGCAATATCCACATCGTGGAAGGCGAAATAAGGTAAATTCAGTTTATCCAGCAGCTCAAAGGCAGCTTCCACACGTGCCTTCGCCAAATCAAGTCCGGTAAACTTGGACCATGGGCGTTCCGCAGTCTCTACTCCAAAAGGATCAGAGCCGCCTGCAACCAGCGTATGCCAATAGGCCATACTAAAACGCAAATGCTCCTCCATGGTTTTTCCCGCTACTATTTCCTGAGGATTATAAAATTTGAACGCAAAAGGATTATCGGATTGCTTGCCCTCAAAGTTAATTTTGGATACTTGTTCGAAATAAGCCATTATAAGTTCCTCCTTTGTAGTAAACGTTTACAAAAATGATTCTAGCACAGCCAAGAAACTTTGTCTATTGCTTAAACTAAGTTTATTTTTATGATATAATAATGGGAATTACATCAACAGGAAGGGAAATAACCATGAATGTTACTGGCGATCAGGCGCTTGTCAAAAAGCTGAATAAATCCATTGTATTGGAGCGCATCCGCCTTCATGCCCCTCTATCCCGGGCACAGTTATCCAGTCAAACCGGATTAAACAAGGCCACCGTGTCCAACCTGGTTGCAGAGCTTATCACCGATGGATTGGTGTATGAGACAGGATTAGGAGAATCCAGCGGTGGGCGCAAACCTTTAATGCTGCTGTTCAACAGCCGTGCAGGCTTTGTACTTGGTATCGAGGTTAGTGTACAGTACATCAAGGGCGCTCTGACCGATCTGGCAGGTACCATTGAAACAGAGCTTACCCTTTCTCTAACCCAGCATGATCCTGACTTTGTCATCGAACAAATCCGTAAGCTCGTTCAGAAGCTCATGCAGGTCACCCCTCCCTCCCCTCACGGTATTGTCGGCATTGGGTTGGGGGTACCAGGGATGGTGGATGAAACCGGAAATGTTTTATTCGCACCCAATCTGGGCTGGGAAGAGGTTCCGCTACGGCAGCAGCTGGAGACAGAGCTGGGTCTTCCCATAGTGGTGGATAATGAGGCCAACGTCGGTGCACAAGGCGAATTGTACTATGGTATGGACGCCGATCATCGGCAACTGGTGCGGGATCTGGTCTACATCAGTGCAGGCTCCGGGATCGGGGCCGGAATTATCATTGATGGCAAGCCGTATCAAGGGGCTTGGGGATACGCGGGCGAGAGCGGGCATATGTCCATTGACTGGAATGGGCGCCTCTGCTCCTGCGGCAGCCGAGGCTGCTGGGAGCTGTATGCTTCGGAGAAGGCGTATGTAGCATCCACCTTGAAGCTGCCCGCACATAATACAGCGGGATTATTACCGTTTGCCCAGCAAGGTGATGTGAGTACATTAAGCGTCCTTGGTGAAATCGGGCGATATTTGGGTGTGGGTATTACCAACATTGTGAACAGCCTCAACCCTGGCATGCTTATCATTGGCGGTCCACTCGCGGAAGCCAGACCTTGGTTGGAGCAAAGTATGCGTAAAGTGATTGACGAACGTGCCCTGCCCTATCACCGCCGGCAACTACAGATTCGTTTCTCCACGCTTGGCAGCCGTTCGACGATGCTAGGTGCCGCCTATGCGGCAACAGCTCCTTTTCTCGGGCGTGTACGTGTATCTTTATAAAAAAAGCGTACAGGAACACTCAGGTTCCTGTACGCTTTTTTTGCTTAGGATTTTGCAAAATCCGTTGTCTGCTATAAGGTTGGATTAAGCGTTCAACACTTTTTCAAACTTGGTTTTGTTCATACCGGAAATACGTTCTTCTCCGATCAAAGTCAATGGAACAGCGCGAATGCCCATATCCCAAACCTCTTGCGCAAAAGCTTCATTGGTTTCAATGTTGCGTTCTTCGTATTCGACACCTTTTTCAGCCAGGTAGCTTTTTACTTGACGGCAATGCGGACAGTTTGTAGATGTGTAAACTATTGCTTTTTCCATGAATATCACCTCATCATTTATTTTGTTACATTATATTTATTCATACTTCCAAATATCATTACAGGGCCAGTGCGCTGTGCTCCAGACTTTCGATGTATTTCTCGCTGTCCATAGCAGCCATACAACCACTACCTGCTGCGGTAATCGCTTGTCTGTAGCGTGTATCCTGTACGTCGCCACAAGCGAATACGCCAGGCACGTTTGTTTCGGAGGTACCCGGATTGACGACGATATAACCGTTCGCATCCGTTGTAATTTGTCCTTCGAGGAAGCCTGTATTCGGATGATGGCCAATTGCCACGAATACGCCGCTCACTGTAATGATTTCCTCTTCACCTGTTGCGTTGTTTAGCACTTTCAAGCCAGTTACTCCGTTTTCGTCTGCAACTACTTCGACAGGAGTACGATTGAGCGCCCATTCAATTTTGCTGTTCGCACGAGCACGATCCTGCATAATTTTAGAAGCTCTCAATTCTTCACGACGATGTACCAACGTTACTTTGGAAGCAAAGCGAGTCAGGAAATTAGCTTCTTCCAGTGCAGAGTCCCCACCGCCGATAACAACGATTTCTTTGCCGCGGAAGAAGAACCCGTCACAGGTAGCGCAAGTGCTCACGCCGCGTCCGATATTATCTTGTTCACCGGGTATCCCCAGGTATTTGGCAGTCGCCCCTGTGGAAATAATCAGCGTATCGGTAACCAGTTCACCCAAACCTTCTACATCCAGTGTAAATGGACGAGCAGTTGTGTCTACCTTGTTCACCCAGCCTGTGCGGAATTCAGCGCCAAAACGCTCCGCTTGCTTACGCATATTATCCATCAAATCAGGTCCCATGATTCCTTCAGGAAAGCCTGGAAAATTCTCAACTTCTGTAGTCGTGGTTAATTGTCCACCTGGCTGTGGTCCCTCGATTACCAGCGGGTTCATATTAGCACGTGCGAGGTAAATAGCGGCGGTCAAACCGGCAGGGCCGGTACCTATAATAATGGACTTGTACATATCTTGGTTCCTCCTAAAATATCATAAGTATTATATAGCGAGTTTTCGGTACCGGGCGCTGGGCTACTGCATATACTCTAAAAGTAGTGCTGACAGAAGCTCATCCCAAAAAGTGGACACCCGGATATTGTAAAAAACGAATCACTTGTTTTGTAGCTTCTTATGACTTAGACTGATTCTAAATCCTAATTTCATTATGCGGAAAGAGCTGTAAACAGTCAAATGAAGTTTTCATGAAGCGAAGTTTAAAGATAAATGAGGTATGGAGGGATTATCCCGATTATGAATGACGTTTTCGTAGGTAGCTTAATTTCTGCCCTGTCCACCGGACTCGGCGCCGTACCTATATTGTTTATGCGTAATATCACGCATCGGCTTCGCGATGTTCTGCTGGCTTATGCCGCAGGAATTATGACCTCTGCATCCGTGTATAACCTGATTCCAGAAGCGATCCATCATTCCAATTGGTTCGTGTTGACTGCGGGAATTTTGCTTGGTTGCCTCGTATTACTGGTGATGGAAATGTATATCCCCCATGCCGATTTGGAGGACCCGGATTCCAAGACTTTTCAATTGGAGTCCAAATCTTTTCTCATTATTGCAGCTATTACGTTGCACAACTTGCCGGAAGGGCTCTCTGTTGGGGTCAGCTACGCGAGTGAGACTCAGAATCTAGGCAATCTCATTGCCTTCTCTATCGGTCTGCAAAATGCCCCTGAAGGCTTTATTGTAGCGTTATTCCTTGTGAATCAAAACATCGGTCGTTTCAAGGCATTGGGCATTGCTACCCTAACGGGAGCTGTGGAAATCATCACCAGTCTAATCGGCTTTTATTTAAGCAGTTGGGTGAACGGACTGGTGCCGTATGGCCTTGCTTTTGCCGCCGGGGCTATGATGTTTATTGTCTACAAGGAACTGATTCCCGAAAGTCACGGGGACGGTAACCAGCGGATCGCGACATTCTCTTTTATTCTTGGCTTGATTACGATGATCGGGCTAACCGAATGGCTATAGCCGCGCAGCACAAAAAGGCTGCTTTTCTGCCTGTAATTCAGACAGAAAAGCAGCCTTTTTGCCATGTTCAAATGATGGGACCTCATTTTTTTTGGTTCATGGAACGCAGTGCTTCACGGTACTGTTCGTCCTTACTTTTGGAAGTCCCTTTCTTCCCATTGGATCTTGGGGAACCTCCATCCTTTTCTCCGTCCTTTCCAGCAAAACCACGCAAAGCTGCACGATAATCCTGATCCCCGTAAGCACCTTCTATGTTCTTGCGATCTTTTTCCACCTTCATATCCGTTTGGATATCAGGCAACTTCTGATGCTCCTTGGCACGATGTTCTTCAACTTCGGAATCCTTAGGCGGCATCTCTCCGTTATGTTCCGCTAATTCATGCGCCTTGGGTTCCACTTGCACAGGATAAGGACGTTTACTTCTTTGCCGGGATTCCTCTTGGCTGGGGCGATTCTTGGTCGAGGACTTGCGCGTCATCTTTGTGTTAAATACCAGCAAAAAGATCAAGGCAACCACAGCTACTGCGATAAAAGCAATGGTCATCGGCGGCCTCCTATTCTCTTTCAGCGCTACGGTACCGTCCCGCCATCTCAGCAACCCGTTTGCCCAAAGAGCGACCTAACGCAAGATCATCGCCCGTTGGAAGGTTGGGCGGTCCATCGGGGTCTGTCTCCACCGGACATGTTACCCCTACACCGTAATAGGAGCCGTAGAGCGCATTTTCCGTGATGCTAGCGGGCAGGCCTACAATAATCATGCCTTGATGAAGCATAGGAGTAATCAAATTCAAAAGCGTTGATTCCAATCCACCATGAACGGTAGCAGTTGTGCAAAATACTGCACCGATTTTGTCCACCAGCTTGCCCTGCGCCCACAAATATCCGAGCTTGTCAATCCAGCTCTTCAGACCGCTGCTGATAGTACCAAAATGACCCGGGCACCCCCATATAATCGCATCCACGCTTACTAGCTCATTCACATCAGCCTCATTCACATGTTTTAGCAGCACTTCTGTGTGATTCAGGCGTGCTCCTTCTGCGATTGAGCGAGCGAGACGTTCGGTATGTCCATTTTCACTGTCATATACAATCATGATTCTGGTCGTCATTATGCGCATCATCCTTTATCAGCAAGATCATCCTTTTGCATACGCTCTTAACCTTTCCCAGAATCCATCTGAATATTATGAATCGTTTGACGCATACTTTGAACATCCAAAAACACTAAGGAGGCATGCACAATATGAATTCGCGCGCCATATTAGTTAATCTGCTAGTAATTATTATAATTCTGGCAGGAGGTGGAGCCGCCGCCTATTACTACAATCAATCTGCCAACTACATAAAAACCGACAATGCACAGGTGAGCGGACAAGCAGTTACTGTTGCCTCTCCAAGCGGAGGAAAGCTCACGGGCTGGAACGCTGAAGTTGGTAAAACGTACACCGCTGGCAGCTCGCTTGGTAGTGTAGAGGGAGGCGGAAGCCGGATCAGCGTTACGATCCCGACTGACGGTACCATCGTACAGCAAACTGCAGTCAACAACTCAGTTGTCGGGGCGGGCACACCTTTAGCGAAAGCATTTGATCTGAACAATCTTTGGATTACTGCCAATATAGACGAAACGGCTGTGCAGGATCTCCAAGTAGGCCAGACCGTAGATGTGTATATTGATGCTTACCCAGATACATCCCTGACTGGTAAACTCGAAAAGATCGGTCTGGCAACCGCATCCACCTTTTCACTGCTGCCCACTTCCAATACCACTGCCAACTATACCAAGGTGACGCAGGTCGTGCCTGTCAACATTTCCATTCAAGGTTACAAAGGCCTAGGTATTATCCCGGGAATGAGTGCAACGATCAGAGTCCACAAGTAGGAGGCTGTCATGGATCAAAAAATGTCCGTCGGACGCATTCTGTCCGTGCTACTGCTAGGCGCCTTCATTTCGATTTTGAATCAAACGCTGCTTAACGTGGCTATTCCACACTTGATGAATGACTTCAATGTATCTGCCACAACCGTTCAATGGTTATCCACTGGATATATGCTGACAAACGGAATTTTGATTCCTATCACTGCTTTTCTGATTGAGTCATTCGGAACACGTGCACTGTTCATCTCCGCGATGGGGTTATTTACTGCCGGGTCTGTCGTCTGTGCTGCCAGTACCGGCTTTGCGCCTATGCTGGTTGGACGTGTTATCCAGGCCAGCGGAGCAGGCATCATCATGCCTGTGGTCATGAACGTGTTCCTGACTGTGTTTCCTCCAGAAAAACGGGGCGCTGCCATGGGTACTATGGGAATCGCCATGATGTTTGCCCCGGCGATTGGACCGACTTTATCCGGCTACATTGTGGAGCATTACAGCTGGCGGCTACTATTTTTACTCGTTATTCCGCTGGCGGTCATTGATATTCTGTTTGCCATACGCTGGCTCAAAAATGTATCCAAGCTAACGAAACCGAACTTTGACCTGTTGGGAACCATCTTCTCCACCCTTGGGTTTGGCTTCCTGTTGTATGGCTTTAGTTCGGCTGGAGACAAAGGCTGGAGTAGCAATACGGTCATACTCTCGCTCGCTTTCGGGATCGTGTTTATTGTATTTTTCGTCGTACGCGAGCTAAATATGTTGCAGCCTATGCTGGAGTTCCGTGTATTTAAATACGATATTTTTACGGTATCTACGCTGGTTGGGGCTACCGTCAATATGACCATGTTCGGCGGGATGCTGCTACTGCCGATCTATTTGCAAAATATACGCGGCTTTACACCGCTGCAATCCGGTCTGCTGCTGTTGCCGGGTGCACTGCTGATGGGTGTGATGTCACCGATATCAGGGGCAGTATTTGACCGTATAGGCGCAAGGCCATTGGCGATCATTGGACTGATCATTACAGCAGTCACGACATGGGAATTCAGTCTGCTGACCGATGCCACCACCTACGGACATATTATGATCATCTATACGATTCGCAGCTTCGGAATGTCATTGCTGATGATGTCCGTCCAGACGGAAGGGCTAAACCAGCTACCTGCCCATCTCGGCAGCCATGGTACTGCCATGTCCAATACAGTACGGCAAATCGCTGGATCTATTGGTACCGCTTGGCTTATTACAGTAATGAGTAGCCGGACTACAGTTCATATGGCAGATTATGCGAATGTCGCTACCACAGCGAATGCTTCTGTAACGGAAGGCGTATCGCAACTGGGACAAACCCTTGCACAATCGGCGGGTATTTCTACGGAAAGCGGCTCTGCACTCGCGCTACAACAGGTATACCGAAGCGCTGTTACAGAATCGACGATCCATGGCATTAATGATGCCTTCATCATTGCAACCGGGATTGCACTGGCGGGATTATTGTTTTCCCTGTTCTTGCGGCGATCTACACCACGTCATAGATAGGTGTACAGCAGTCGCAAATTAAAGATATGAGATGAACCTGCTTTGCATACAAAATAGACTGATACTGCCAAAGAAGGAGCATTCATCCCCCTTGGATGTAAGAGGGTTGAATGCTCCTTCTTGTTTGTAATCTTGTGATTTGTGAATTGGATTATGGTCTTATGAGCGCAATAAACGCAGGCCGTTCAAAATGACAAGGAGTGTGCTGCCTTCATGTCCAATGACCCCAAAAGGCAGGGCTATATCTTGCACAAAGTTACTGATCACCAGCAGCACAATGACACTTACCGCGAAGATCATATTTTGTTTGACCACTCGCTGCGCCTTGCGCGCCAGTGCTATCGTCGGAGCAATCTCCTCGATTCCGTCGTTCATTAGCACCACATCTGCAACCTCCAGTGCTGCTCCGCTGCCATGCATCCCCATGCCCAGTCCTACGGTTGCTGCGGTCAAAGCCGGAGCGTCGTTCACACCGTCGCCGACCATAACGACATGCCCGTATTGCTCTCGCAGCATGCGAATATGACTGACTTTGTCCTCCGGCATTAAGCCAGCATATACGGCGTCGACTCCAGCCTGCGCCGCGATCACGGCAGCCGTTTCCGGTCGGTCTCCAGTCAGCATGACGACCCGGATACCCTGTGCTTGCAGACGTTTCACGGACTCTTGTGCCTGTGGACGCAGCTCGTCACGCAGCGCCAGCATCCCGGCAATCCGATCATCCGCAAGAATGATGGATACGGTTTTGCCCTCGGCTTCCAGTCGGGCCCGACTCTCCACCCACTCTGGTCCAGCCAGAAGGCCAGGTTCATCCAGTACATTCGTGCGACCGATTTTCCATTTCACCCCACCTATGATGCCTTCCATTCCCCATCCGGTAAGAGCCTGCACTTGCTCGGCTGTGAGTAGCTCTCTCTGTTCCAATTCAGCTTCGGCTTTGGCTACAATCGCTCGTGCCAGCGGATGTAAGGAATAGCTTTCGATTGTCGCGACAATGTGCAATAGCTCATCAGCATCGTAATCTGGGGCGATAATCCAATCCGTGACCACAGGTGACCCCTTCGTTAACGTGCCCGTTTTGTCAAAAGCAACGACAGATGTCAGTGCCATATTCTCCACATGCGCGCCACCTTTGAACAAGATGCCCCGCCGAGCACGGTTGGAAATAGCGGATAGCATTACCGGCATAATGGATGAAACCAGCGCACAAGGTGAGGCCACGACAAGGAACACCATCGCCTTGTAAAACGCCGCTGCCCAGGTCCAGCCCAATACAATGGGCGCACCTACAATGACGATCAACGTGACGGCAACAACAATTCGGGCGTATACCGATTCGAATGTTTTAATAAACCGCTGGGAATCGGGAACTTCAGTCCGGGCCTCTTCTACCATACGAATAATTTTTGAAAATAAAGTATCTTCTGAGGATTGGCTGACCTCTACATATAGCACGCCTTCTCCATTGATGGTGCCTGCATATACTTCGTCACCTGCCATCTTGTTTACCGGAACAGATTCCCCGGTAATGGATGCCTGATTCACTGCCGACACACCTTTAGAGACTCGACCGTCCGCCGGAATTAGTTCGCCGGGCTTAACCAGCAGCAGGTCGCCTGGCAACAGCTGCTCAATGCCAACCGTTTCTGTTCCCTCGTGAGACAAACGCAAAGCCGTTTCCGGCTTCAGCGCCATAAGCTCGGAAATATCCTTACTACTACGCTCCGTGGTATAGCTCTCCAGCGCACCGCTGAGTGCAAAAATAAAAATCAGCATGGCTCCTTCATTCCAGTAGCCAATGGCCGCAGCTCCTAAAGACGCAGCGATCATGAGTAAATTAACATCCAGATCATGTTCTCGGATCAGGGTTTCAATCCCTTCTCTGGCTTTGGACCAGCCTCCAAGGGCATAAGACACCACATAGAGAATGACGGATAGCCATTGCCACCAATGTGAAACCCCCCATGCCATCAGCATTAGTATTCCACTGCCTAGAGCAGCCTGCATCTCCTTATTTTTCAGCATGCTTTTGAGCTGAAATTGCGGCTTGCGATTTGGACCGGGGCGTCCGCTGCCACTGTTTTTTGAAAGTGCTCGGTTAGAGGGAGACAATGTATCTTGTAGTCGTTGAACTGCTTGCATCATGTCACGTTCCTTTCCATTTTTTGTTCCTTGTACTTGCATTTCATTGAGAATGATATCCATTGTTAAGTGCCCTAAAATAGCACATGCTGCTTCGGGAAGCCCGAAGCAGCATGTTTGGCAATGAGAATGATAATCATTTTTGCATCTATACAATTATTTTGGCTTAGAGAAACTTTTGTTTTATTATATACCCTTTCTTTTCCGCTTGTAAACTGCTAATAGCCTAAATAAAAAAGATACCCGCGTAAACAACGCAGGTATCCTCCATATTTCAAAGCGTTCTATCACATAAATTCTTCAGGCTAAAGTGGAAACTTCCACGCATGGGTGTGTGCAGTTTCTGATGTGTGTTGCCGATTGGCTTGCTGTTGCAGCCTCCAACGCGCAGCCGCAAGACGTACAGTAGGAACTGCTGGGTCTGAGCAAATGACCCCCGTTAGCTCGTTCTCCCAGATCCAATTCCCATCTAGGAAATGGTGAATTTTATCTATCGCCACCCATATAGGAATCTCAGGCTTTACACGCCGAACAGCTTCCATTATGCGTTTTATCGTATCATTAGCATTCTCATGCCCATCAGCAACAGATGGAATTAACGGATCCCCAGCTCTGATACCAGCAGATGGAGCTGGTAAAACTTCTAAAATGACCGTATCGGCAAAGCGTGCCAAATCTGCGGCTTGAGCCGCCTGCTTGGTCTGTCGTGCGCTCACTTCGGACATGTTATCGGCGTTGTCCGACTTCTCCGACTGTGCGGATTGCTCATCCCCTATTTGACCTGCATTAAGCACCAAACTTGTATCAACCGTCAAAAGTACACCTACCCGATATGGAACGCACCGCAGGCGGCCACATAACGTTTGCTCGGCAACGCCGTCAATCCAGTCTCGGATGGTCTGGAACTGGTTTACGTCAGTAGGATTGCGCACCATAATCTCCAGCCGTGGTTCTCCTCCCTGTCGCATGCTTCGCAACGCTGCACGCAGTAGGGCCTCCAACTGCATATCTTGCAGGCTTCCAATGCCCACTGCATTGTTCTGCTCAGTCAAAGCTATAGTCAACGGCAATCCGTCCAGCAACTCAAACAAGCCTTCGTACTCTGTTTCCAGCAGGCCAATGATTCGTCGGGACAGGTGCTCACACAATCCAGGCAAACCAGATGCTTTATTAAATGTTGTGTACGTCTCGGATGCACGGGAACCGGGGACAAGGATGGGATCGGGCTCCCCGGCAAGGGCATGAATCTTTTGTCCAGACTCTGCCGCGTCCAAATAGGCATAGCATAATTCCCTCACGCGGCCGGATGCCAGTGACAATGGACCATGCAGAAGGCTATAACCGTCAAGATCGCGTATTCCTGTACTTTTACGACTCATACTTGCAGGAGCATCAGCATAAAGCCGTATGGAGGTGTCGCTGTATTCATCGCTCCATTTTAGTAGTGTGTCCATGGCTTGCTCTGTATCATTGCCGTTATTCAGCATCGATTCTCCAAGTAATTCCGGGTTTGTAGCCAGCAATGCCTCCGCTCGACTGATTGCACCCTGCTCGGCTAAACCAACCAGCCAGCCCAATGGATCTTCCTCCTGTGCAGCAGATACTTGATGGCTTCCTGCTCTGAGCGTCTCCATAGCCAATCTCCGTGCAGCAGACTCCTTACCTGGCTCTGGAACGTTGCAATCCCTGCTGTTTATGCCACCCAACAGCTCTGCGAATACATGCATCAGTTTAGCCTCCATGCTATTAATCCATCCTTTCTTTCGTCAGCAAGTTGGCACACACGAATTCGAGTACCCCTCCAAATAAAGAAAACGCTTACTCATTGCTGAGCAACCGAATGTTACGTGGGCCTTACTTATTAAGTCCCTACCTTAAACGTATTAGGCCCTCCCCACATTTATACATCTCTGCACAACTACTATATATGAGAAAAATAGATCTATACTGCGGAAAGCACATGTCTGCACAAAAAAGGCAGCTATAAAGAAACACCCCCTGTTTTCGTAGGATGCCTACATCCAATGTTAACGGGGGGTTCCCTTTTTATTTGTCAATACCAACCTTCAGCACACGCATCACATTTAATACAGCTAGCAGTGTTACACCAACATCGGAAAATACAGCCTCCCACATGGTAGCAATACCAAACGCGCCCAATGAGAGAAATACTACTTTGACACCTAGCGCAAATATAATGTTTTGCCATACGATACGGCGTGTGCGTTGAGCAATATGAATCGCCGTCACCAGCCTTGAAGGCTCGTCGTTCATGATTACGATATCTGCTGCTTCAATTGCAGCGTCTGAGCCCAAACCACCCATCGCTACACCAACATCTGCCAAAGCAAGTACAGGTGTATCATTAATTCCATCGCCTACAAACAAGATTTTATCGCTCGTTCTTTTACTTGCAGACAACTGCTCAATGGCTTCGGCTTTATGCTGAGGCAACAGTTCTGCCCGTACTTCATCCAGGCCTAACTGACGTCCTACAGCTTCGGCAACTGTCCGATTGTCACCTGTTAGCATGATGGTTTTTACCACCCCCAGCTTTTTCAGCGAAGCAATCGTCTTGGCCGCGTCCTCCTTAACCTCATCCGATATTAGAATGCACCCGGCATACGTTCCGTCTACAGCCACATGTACGACCGTTCCTACATCCAGTGGTCCTGCTTGCTGCGCCACATTAAAAGCAATATGCTCCCGCTCCATCAGCTTAGCGTTTCCGGCCAATACCAAGCGCCCATCGATCTGAGCCTGAATCCCGTGACCGGATATTTCGCTATATTGCTGCACTCGCTCCGTTTGAAGTTCATTGCCATAAGCTTCACGCAGAGAAGCTGCGATAGGATGCGTGGAGTGCATCTCAGCCAATGCAGCAGTCTCCAGCAGACTTTCCTTCGTAAAAGCTTCGGCAGGATAAATCCCTGTCACGTGGAAAACACCTTTGGTGAGCGTACCTGTTTTATCAAAAACAGCATATTTCACATGATTCAGGGCTTCAAGATAATTACCGCCCTTGATCAGCACACCTGAACGGGAGGCTGCCCCGATTCCGCCAAAGAAGCCCAGTGGAATGGACACCACCAGCGCACACGGACAAGAAATAACGAGGAAAACAAGCGCACGATATATCCAATCTGCAAACTGTGCACCTGGCACAACAAGCGGAGGAACAACCGCAAGCAATAACGCTACAATAACCACTACAGGAGTATAATATCTGGAAAATTTCGTGATAAACTTTTCAGTCGGCGCTTTTTTGGCACTCGCATTTTGCACCAGTTCCAAAATTTTAGAGACCGCAGATTCACCAAATTCTTTGCTGACCTCTACCGTCAGAAGTCCGTTCGTATTCACAAATCCACTCATCACACTGCTTCCCGGCTCAACGGTACGAGGCACAGATTCACCGGTCAACGCCGAGGTATCGACATGCGACTTGCCTTCTACAACCTTACCGTCCAGCGGGATCTTCTCACCCGGCTTGATCACTATCAAATCTCCAATACGGACCTCTTCTGGAGACACCCTTCGTACGGATTCAGCCGTCTTCAGGTTGGCATAGTCTGGTCTGATATCCATCAGATCGCTGATGGACTTACGTGAACGGTTAACTGCAATGCCTTGGAATAGCTCTCCGATTTGATAAAAGAACATGACAGCTACGCCTTCGGGGTATTCCCCAATAGCAAATGCGCCCACCGTAGCCAGCGTCATCAAGAAATACTCATCAAAGGCCATTCCACGCACCAAGCTGCGTGCAGCCTGCAAGACAACATCACCGCCAACGATGATATATGCCACTAAAAATAGAGCCAGCTTGCCCACACCTTCGACAGGTAACCACCAGGCAACAGCCGCAATAACCGCTCCTATGGACAGACGTGCAATCATGCGGCGCATACCGTCCGTACCATGATCATGCGTATGCCCGGCATGACTATCATCATGCGAATGTGAATGTGAATGAGCATGGGTAGCTTCACCATGATCGTGCACTGCATGGTGATTGTGGTGCATGTGTGCATGATTACCGTGGTCGTGCCCATCGTGTGCGCCATGTGCTTCATGGCTATGACCACCATGACTGTGAGCAGCATGCTTTCCATCATTGTGATTATGTCCTTCACCATCATGCTCATGACCGCATGCGCAATCCTCTGTGCAGCTTGCCTCTACTGCACCAGCGCCACTTCGACTGTCTTCGCGCAAGCGTCCACCCGCACTTTTGGCAACCATCCGAACATGAGGCTCAAGTCTGTGGACCTTCCGTTCCGTTTGGCGAAAAACCTCTTCTTTTTGATCCGAAGTTGTGGTCATCGTCAACGTTTTTGTTACAAAATTGACCGAGCAATCAAGGACCCCTTCTATTTTACTGACTCCATTTTCAATCTTTAGAGCACAGTTGGCGCAATCTAGACCTTCCAAAACCCATTCATGCCGTTCATTTCTTTTTAGAGCATCCATAATAATTGGCCTCCAATTAGCTATATATGAGCAACTGTTCATATATTATTTGTTAAGGTCATTATATTCAGGTTTAGGGGCAAAAGTCAATGATCATAGCCCTTTTTAACGAAAAAAAATCGACTTCAATGGACAAACACCAAAAGAGCGCCAATTGCTTGGCGCCCTGCTGTTGGTTTGTCAAAAATCATTGATGTGATATGTGCTGATGGGTTTGCAAAAAAATCTGCTCCACATGATTATCATCCAGTGAATAAAACACTGTCTTGCCTTCCTTGCGTCGTTTGACAATACGCAGGTTGCGCAAATAACGAAGCTGGTGGGATACTGCAGATTGGCCCATGTTCAACACCTGTGTTAAATCATGAACACACAGTTCCTTTTGAGCCAGGGCATAAATCAGCTTGATCCGTGTCGGGTCACCTAGCGCTTTAAACAGCTCCGACATTTTGTATGCGATGGAATCCTCAACTAGGGAAGATTTTATACGCTCAATTTCCTGATCTGAACCGTGACAAGCCGGCTCACAATCCAAAGCTTCCGTTTCAGAATTCATCCTTTTCACCCCGTGTATTTCGACTTGATGCTCCTATTATAGCAAATTCGTAGAATTTACGAATAGCTTATATTACAGCTTGCCCTGTAACCGAAATTTTCCTAATTCAACGTTTTTAATACTTCATCATTGTAAGGAATTATTTCTTTTATCTGTTGATCACGTAATTTTACTGCAAATGCCGGATCAACCAGCAATGCACGTCCAACTGCAACCAGATCAACTTCCTCTCGTTCTACTAGCTCCACGAGTTGTTCTAATCTGGCCTCTACACTACTCGATTGATCAGTCTGACGATCATTGTTTTTTTCCAAATCACTCAAAAAGGCCTTCTCCAAACCAATTGACCCCACCGTAATCACTGGCTTGCCTGTTATCTTTTGGGTCCATGCTGCCAGGTTTAGATCTGACCCTTCGAATTCTGGCTCCCAGAAACGGCGGCTTGAGCAATGGAATACATCCACCCCAGCTTGTACCAATGGGGCAAGAAACTGTTCAAGTTCCTGTGGTGTCTGTGCCAGCTTTTCTCCATAATGGTACATCTTCCACTGGGAGAATCGCAGTACAATTGGAAAATCCGGGCCTACTGCACGGCGACAAGCCTCAATGACCTCGACCGCAAACCGGGTACGCTGAACCAAATCGCCTCCATATTGATCGGTACGCTTATTGGTTTTGTCCCAGAAAAATTGATCTATTAAATAGCCATGTGCTCCATGAAGCTCAATGCCGTCAAACCCCACCCGCTTGGCATCGGCAGCGGCCTGAGCAAAGGCTGCAATGATATCCGCAATTTCCGCCTCCGTCAATGGCTCAACTACCTTTTCACCTGCGGGGGAAATACCTGAAGGACCGACAGGCAATGCCTCGGGATTCGGTTGGTTATCCGCACCTATTTTCCGGGCTGTACCCACATGCCAGAGCTGCGGTATAATTTTGCCGCCGGCCGCATGAACCTCCTCTACTACCTTGGCCCATCCTTTCAATCCCTCACCATAAAAGTTAGGGATGCCTGTGTGCTCCACAGCGGCGGGATGATTGATAGCTGTTCCCTCTGTAATAATCAATCCAACAGCATTTTCTGTACGGCGACGATAATACGCGGCAACCTCAGGTCCTGGAATACCTTGGGGAGAAAAATTTCGTGTCATGGGAGCCATAACCATCCGATTGGGAAGCGATAAGTTACCTATCTTAAAAGGTTTAAACAATATTTCGGTGTTCATGACGTTTTCCTCACTCTCCATTAGTATTATCTTTTTCACTCTTCTGTTATACAATTCCATTTTACACGCGTGCAAACTTGAGTTCAAGAAGCCACAGTTTAAATTCCAGCAGGTCCTTTACAAAAAAAGAGGAAGCGGCATAGAGCCGCTTCCTCTTATCTAAATTAGTGTGACTTATTAGTGTGCTACCATGTTGTATTCCATAATCCATACAGAACCGCCAACGACAGTCAACAGGATTACAACACCAAAGATCAAAGTCATAACATTCCAACGTGGTCCATTGCTTTCACGGATGTGCATGAAGAAGAAAAGCTGAACCAGAAATTGCAGCACTGCCGCGGCTAAAATAACAACCATGGTCGAAGTGCGGCTCAACATATGATTCATAACCACGAAGAGAGGAATGATGGTCAGTACGATGGACAGAATAAACCCGATAACATAGGATTTCACTGAACCGTGAGAATCATCATGACCATGCGAACCCGCTCCTGATTGATGCTGTGCCATCTACATCACCCCCATCAAATAGACAACTGTCAGCAAGAAGATCCAGACAGCGTCCAAAAAGTGCCAGTACAAGCTCAATGCCGAAACTTTGCCCTTCGTCTCTGGAGTAAGTCCGCGTTTTTTCAACTGGAACATAAGTCCAATCATCCAAACCAGACCTAACGAAACGTGAAGTCCGTGTGTTCCGACCAATGTGAAGAATGCCGACAAGAACGCACTGGTTCCAAAGTTGGCACCTTCATGTACCATCTCAACAAACTCGTAAACTTCAAAACCGATAAAACCAAGACCCAGGATCGCTGTCACGATTAACCAGCTGATTAATCCCTTCATGCTTCCTTTGTTCATAGCCAACACAGCCAGACCACTTGTGAAGCTGCTTGTGAGCAAGAGGAACGTTTCAATAATAACGCCCGTCATGTTAAACAGCTCTGCGCCACCTGGTCCTCCGGCTGTGTTGTTCCGAAGGACAACGAAGGTTGCGAACAAGGTACTGAACAGGATTACGTCCGTTACGAGGAAGATCCAAAAACCAAGCATCTTCAATTCTTGCGGATCGTGATGCCCGTGGTCATGATCATGGCTGTGATGTGCTGCAGCTTGTGCCATTATACAGACCCCCTTATTGCCGCTTCCGTGCGTTTTACTTCATCCGCAGGGATATAGTAGTCGCCATCATAGGAGAAGAACGAACGGCAAATCATACAAATTGCCACGCCGATCAGCCCTGGAATATAGAAGAACGACCATCCAAATACGAACCCGAAACCTGCAATGAAAAAGAATACCGACATAATGAATGGAATCGCCGAGTTTTTCGGCATATGAATCGCTTCAATTGGCGGTTGCTTTCTGAAAATACCTTTTGCACGTTTATCTTTTTCTGCCCACCAGTCATCGCGTTCTTCTACTTGCGGAATGGTAGCAAAATTGTATTCCGGTGCAGGTGAAGGAATGGACCATTCCAACGTGTGACCGCCCCAAGGGTCGCCAGTTGTATCCTTCAGCTTGCGGTAATTTTTGATACCCAGAAGAATTTGAAGAACCTGGAACAAGAAACCAATCCCCATCAGGAATGCCCCAACGGTTGACACCATGTTAAGCGGCTGCCAGCCAGTATCCCAGCCGTAAGTGCTCAGACGACGTGTCATCCCCATCAGACCGAGGGAATATTGCGGAATGAAACATACATAGAAACCGATATTCCAGAACCAGAAAGCCCATTTACCAGGCGTTTCAGGCAATGTGAAACCGAACATCTTAGGCCACCAGTAGTACAGACCTGCCAAGTAACCGAACACTACCCCACCAATCAGAGCGGAGTGAAAGTGAGCGATCAGGAAGTAACTGTTATGGAACTGGAAGTCCGCAGGCGCTACAGACAACATGACGCCCGTCAAACCTGCAATCAGGAAGTTCGGAATAAATGCAATAGACCACATCATCGGAGTTTTAAATTCGAGTTTACCCCGGTACATCGTGAACAGCCAGTTAAATACTTTAACCCCTGTCGGTATTGCGATAACCATCGTCGAAATCGCAAAGAATGCATTAACATCTGCGCCTGATCCCATCGTGAAGAAGTGATGCGCCCACGTGAAGAAGGACAGGATCGCAATAATGAACATTGCGTAAACCATGGATTTGTAACCAAACAATTTCTTTTTGGAGAATACGCTGATAACCTCGGAATAAATACCGAAGGCTGGCAATACTACGATGTATACCTCAGGGTGACCCCACATCCAGATCAAGTTGATATACATCATCGGGTTACCGCCGAAATCAAGGGTAAAGAAGTGCCCTCCTCCGAAGCGGTCAAGGAATAGCAATGCTAAAGTAACCGTCAGAATCGGGAACGCGAAAATGATAATAACACATGATGAAAATACGGACCACGTAAAGACAGGCATTTTCATCCAAGTCATACCAGGTGCGCGCATTTTAATAATGGTAACAATAAAGTTGATCCCTGTAGCCAATGAACCTATACCAGAAATCTGAATACCCCAGATATAGAAGTTCTGACCGACGCCAGGACTAAATTGCAGTTCTGAGAGCGGTGGATAACTCAACCAGCCTGCATCTGGCGAACCGCCGATAACGAAGGACAAGTTGAACAACATCGCACCCATAAAGAAAAGCCAGAAGCTCAATGCGTTCAGGAAAGGAAACGCAACGTCGCGCGCACCAATTTGAAGGGGTACGGCGATGTTAAACAAACCAAACATCAACGGCATTGCCATAAACAAGATCATGATTGTGCCGTGAGTTGTGAAAATCTGGTTGTAATGCTCAGGATGTAGGAGTGTCACATCCGGTGTAGCAAGTTGAATACGCATCAATAATGCATCCACGCCTCCGCGGAATAACATCAAGATGGCCGCAAGAATATACATAATACCGACTTTTTTATGGTCAACCGTAGTCAACCAGTTTTTCCAAAGCCAGCCCCATTTTTTGAAATAAGTGAGCACAAACACGATCCCGATCGTTGCTAATGCGATGGAAACGTCCGCTCCATAGATCATCGGGTCTCCAGTAACGAAGAAAGTGGATGCAAACTCTTTTATTTTGTCAAGCATTGGGGGCCTCCTTCCCTATAATCATTTAATTGTGTCCGCTCATGTCCATTCCAGCATGATCTTCTGTGCCGGAATTGGATGAATCTTCTGTGGATGTAGCTCCGCCATGTCCAGCATGGGGGTTAGGAGCACCTTCCACTACATACTTGTTAACAATCTCTTTGAACAAGCCGTCTGGAATCGAAGAATATTCATCAGGCTGGGACAAACCTGGTTTTGCAAGCGCCAAATAGCCGTCTTTCGTCAGCGGCTTAGACTGCTTCTTGATGTCAGCGACCCAGTTTTTATACTCTTCATCCGACTGGACTTCTACATCAAAACGCATTTGTCCAAAATGCTCACCGCTAAAGTTTGCACCCGAGCCAAAGTAAGTTCCTTCGTGATCGGCCTGCAAATGCAGTTTCATGGCCATGCCTGACATAGTGTAGATTTGACCGCCCAATTGCGGAATCCAGAACGAGTTCATCGGGGCGTCAGCAGTCAGTTCAAAACGGACTGGAACACCTTTAGGAATGTGAACTTGGTTAACTGTAGCTATACCTTCCTCTGGGTACATGAAGAGCCATTTCCAGTCCAGTGAAGTTACTTGAATTGTTACTGGCTTTTGCTCACTTGCCAACGGCTTGGAAGGCTCCAGCAAGTAGGTATATCTCGCAGTGATGACCGCAATAATAAGGATAACGATAATCGGAATAGCCCACCATGTGGTTTCCAGCTTTTTGCTGTCATCCCAGTGAGGTTGATACTTCACCTTGTTTGTTGGGGTATCGCGATACCGCCAAACGATGAAGAAGGTCAAAATCATAACCGGTACAATTATAAGCGCAGACAATGCAGTTGTAAGAATGATCAGCTCTTTTTGTGCTTGCCCAATTGGTCCTTTCGGATCGAAAACAACGTATTTTCCGCCAGCATAAAAACACGTCCAGATGAGCAATGCTACCGTGAGCACGGTCAAAACCAACGCAATAATCGCTTTTGGTTTTTTGTTCATGTTGTTCCCCTCTCCTTAAAATAGTAAATTACTCAAAACTTAACGAACTCCTGTAATCTTGCCCTTATATAAGATAGCAGAAAAGCGGCCACTTTTTTTATTGTTAACAGAATTGTCGATTATTTGTCCGATTTTTGTGAAAAACCTCTCTAAAAATAAAATTTCTCTTGCAAATTCAAAATTTCTTTTTAATTCAAAAATGACATATAAAAACGTTAATTATGCATCTTGAAGTATCTTAAAAAAGCTATACTAAAGCAAAAATCGGGACTCCTTACAGTTATCATGCTACACTGCTCGAAGCCCCGCGCTGTTGTTTTCATTATCAGTTTTACATCATTTTTTCAATTGTATTAACGATGCCCGTTCTCTTGGTCTTCCTTCTTACGGGCAATGACAAATGATTTCCCGATTAGAAAAATGAAAATTCCGGCAGCAAAGGCGCCAATGCCTGTCATTAAATAGATATTACGATCGGTTAAATTCCCTATATCAAGCAAAATAAGAATAATACCTACAATGCAAGCGATCAAAGAAATAACAGATACCGTGCGGCTCATTTGGTTATCACTTGATCCTGATTTTCTAAAATTCGAAGCCATACCCTCCACTCCCTCTAGTTTAAAATAGTTTAAAAAGTGCCCCTCGCCAGGTATTTTTTTCAGTATGCACATTTTTTATTTTATTATTCCTGCCGGTCTCTACATACTAGAACCATCTGTAATTCATCTTGGCTATTATTACCCCAGAGGACCTCCTATTTAAACAAAAGGGAGCAGAAACAAGGCCTATATCTGCTTGATTTTCATAACATTTCTCTTGATTTAACGTCTAGTCTCCAGCCAGTTATTACTTACTACATTTCGATACCAATAGTAACTTTCCTTGGGGGTGCGGACCTGTGTGCGAAAATCGACATGAATCATGCCAAATCTCATATTATATCCCTCTGCCCACTCAAAATTGTCCATAAGTGACCAGGCCATATACCCTTTAACATGAAGGCCGTCATGAATCGCCCGGTGTACCTGTACCAAATGCTGCTGCATGTACGAAATTCGACGGTCATCCTGCACCTTTCCGTTTACGACTTCATCATTGATACAAGCCCCGTTCTCTGTGATGTATATATCGATGTTACCGTATTTTTGCAAATAATGTAGTACCTCATACAGCCCACGTGACTCCACCGGCCAGCCGATATCTGTTACAGGTAGTCCCATATTGATTTCTTCGGATTGAAGAAATCCTGCTTCCGGATTAAAGCGATTAACCGACATACTATAATAATTGATACCGATCATATCAATAGGTTCACCGATAATGTCCATATCTCCATCTTGTATAGGTACGGTGGCTCCCTGCTCCGCAAACCAGTCTACCAAAAACTGAGGATACGAGCCTTGATAAATAGGCTGGAGAAACCAGTCACTATGCAGAGAAATCGTGCGCGCACAAGCCGCTTTATCTTCCTCAGAGGTGCTGTAAGGAACAGCCCAGGAGACATTGGGAGCGATACCGATCTGGCCACTGGTGCCTAGCTCGCGGAATCGGCGTACAGATAGGCCATGCGCGACCAGCAGATGATGTCCTACATCAATCGCTGTCTGGAGATTCGTCAGACCCGGAGCATGAACTCCTAACATATTGGATAAAAAGGCGATGCACCAAGGTTCATTGAATGTGAGCCAATGGTGTATCTTACCGTGAAACTCGCGGAACATCGTTTCTGCAAACTGGACAAATGCCTGAATTGTACGACGATTTCCCCATCCTCCCGCATCCTGTAGCGCCTGTGGCAGATCCCAGTGATACAGTGTACAAAACGGTTCAATCCCGTTGTCGTTCAACAAATCAACAACGCGATGATAATAGTTCAATCCTTCTTGATTGACTTCACCGTCACCATTCGGGAATATACGCGGCCAGGACACCGAGAACCGATATGTACGAATGCCCAGTTCCTTCATGAGACGGATATCTTCTTCGTAACGATGATAGCTATCACAAGCTACATTGCCGTTATCCCCGTTAAACACTTTACCAGGCGTATGGGCAAAAGTATCCCAGATCGACAACCCTCTCCCATCCTCCTGATAAGCCCCCTCGATTTGGTAGGCGGCTGTTGCGGTACCCCACATAAAGTCCTGCGGAAATTGAAAAATAGTCATTGTGTCTCTCCCTCTCCCTCAATTATAATTGTATATTCATTCGTTTTTTCCTGCTTTTTGGTAAAAATCCATGACAAAATAAATCCTCCGTACTTGGAATCAGGCTGAGCCTGACGAGCATCTGCGCTAAACGGGTGTGCACTGCGAATCGTGCAGCTTCCCGTCTGGACAGATGCGGTAAGCTCCGCACGGACGAGCCGCGAACCGGACCACTCCATGGTGACCGTAATCCCGCCACGCCCTTTCAAGCCGCTGACCCTTCCCTCCCGCCATGCCGATGGCAGGGCAGGCAATAGCGTCAGCTCACCCGGGCGGCTTTGCAGCAGCATTTCTGCGATGCCTGCCGTCGCACCAAAGTTACCGTCGATCTGAAAAGGCGGGTGAGCGTCAAATAAATTAGGGTAGGTCGATCGCGACAGCAACGTGCGAACATACCGATGCGCAGTGTCGCCATCTTCCAGCCGGGCGTACAGGTTAATCAACCAGGCACAGCTCCACCCGGTATGCCCGCCACCATGATCGAGCCGGCGGCGTAACGATATGCGGGCCGCCTCAGCCAGCTCCGGAGTATCGCGGATATGGATCTGTCGGCCGGGATAAACCCCATAAAGATGCGAAACATGTCGATGCCCAGGCTCCGCTTCCTCAAAATCGACCAACCATTCTTGTAACTGACCGTGACGGCCGATTTGATAGGGGACCAATCGTTCCCGTGTCTCTTCGCAGCGCTTGCGGAATTCATCGTCTAATTCCAGCAGGTCTGCGGCTTGAATACAGTTGCTTAATAGCTCCCGAATCAGCGTCATGTCCATCGTGGAGCCCATGGATATACTGCCATCCTCGCCTTCGGGCGTGATGAATTTATTTTCAGGTGATGTGGATGGAGACGTTACGAGCCGACCAGCCGGGCCCTCCACGAGCCAGTCCAGGCAAAAGGCTGCCGCCCCCTTCATAAGCGGATAAGCCTGTTCTGCCAAATAGGTTGTATCCAAGGTGAACAGATAACGTTCCCATAGGTGAGCAGTCAGCCATACACCCCCAAGCGGCCAAAATGCCCAACTGGCATGGCCACCTGACGGTCCGGCGTTTCTCCACACATCTATATTGTGGTGTGCTGTCCATCCTTGAGCTCCATAATTGATGGAAGCAACCCTGCGCCCCGTACGGCTGACTTCTCCAATCATGTGCAGTAATGGCTCATGGCACTCGGCAAGATTACACACCTCTGCGGGCCAATAGTTCATCTGTGTATTAATATTGGTTGTATAGTTACTGTTCCAAGGCGGCTGTACCCGGTCATTCCAGATGCCCTGCAGATTGGCGGGCTGACTGCCCGGACGCGAACTGCCCATAAGCAAATAGCGTCCATACTGAAATAACAGCACTTCCAGCCCAAGGTCTGCCTGACCTTTCTGGTAACGTTCTAATCGCAGATCGGTCGGCAGAGCGGACTCGTCAGCTAGTGTGTCACCTCCCAGTTCCAATGCAACACGGTCAAACAGCTTCCGGTGATCCTGCTCATGGCGTTGCCGCACCTGCTCACTTCCCAGCGAAATCGCTCCGTCTAGAGTGACTTTGCATGCTTCTACTGACTCCGTTGCATCACTATTCGGCATAGCCTGGAATCCCCGAAATCCGGTAGCTGCTGCCAAATATACCGTGATTTTATCCGCGTCCGAGATGATCAATGCTCCGTCATCTCCAGTCGTCAAGGTTCCTCCCTCGGGAATAACCCTCGCCTGAACTGCAAAAGCCATACCCAAATCATTTTCGTAAACGACAGACTGTGGATGATCGCCGTGATAATTAGATTCCACATGACTGGGCGCTCGTCCAGTCAACGTAATAAAGTCCCTGGTCGGTTCCTCGGATGGATCGTCATCGCTAGCCCATTTGGAGGAATTCTCAAGTGTATCCTCTCCAACTTCATCCTCACAATGATGGGGGGTAGTGATGCGCACAGATGCATGGATTTTTCCGACCTTACTCGCAGTCAGTGACACCATAATGACTCCATCGGGTGCACTGGCGATAACTTCACGAGTATAGCGGACTCCATCACTCTGAAAAGTGACCGTTGCCGTTCCGGTCTGCATATCCAGTTCCCGTTCATAATGCGCAATCTCCCCTAGGTTCTCCTGCGTAATCCACAAATCTCCCAAAGGCTGGTAGGCTTCTGTATCGCGGCCCAGCATGTTTGAAGTAATTAGTTGTTCGGCTTCTTTGTATTTTCCATCTGCAATCAGCTTTCTGGCAGGCTCTAAATATCGCAATGCATCATACTGAACGCCATCCCTGGGGAATCCGGACCAGAGCGTATCCTCGTTTAATTGCAAATGCTCCTCCCTGATTCCGCCAAATACCATAGCTCCCAGCCGTCCATTACCGACTGGCAATGCTTCCTCCCATACCTCAGCAGGCTGGCGATACCATAACCGCAGGGACTGTGGCCTTTCGCTTTTCGTCACGTCAAACCCTCCCTCATCAGGGTCAGACAAAGCGCTGCTCCCGTGTTGCCCATGGCGCATGCGCTCTGTCACTCCGAGATTTCAAAGTTTGGATAAATGGACTTGCTATTTAGACGCTTTCCCACTCCATAACTCCACTCTGTCCTTCACCAGTTGCGTATATTGCTGTTCCATTTGGACAGCTCCGGCGGCATCCAGTTCTTTAATCATGTTGTCGTATATCGTATCAAAATTGGAAGCTGGTGCTAATATCGCTTCCGGTATCCGTTTGCGGATAATGTCTGTCGTTTTTTTGAATGTAACGTTATAGTTGGATTCATTGTCTGTCGTTATGTTATAGGCCGCGCCCCAAGGCTTCACATCAAATTCTTCTTTGTCTGGAAACAGTTCCTTCCACGTTTTTACGCCATACGCTTTAAGTGATTCTTTCTCCGGCTTCGAATAAGCTGCGATAATTTGTTCCGGGAATTTGGCAGTGTAGTAGTTCCCCGTAGGGTCTTTCACTCCGTCACCATAGTGTCCGCTCATTAATGTGTACAAGTCTATTCCAGTGGATTTATTGAAACTGGTTGTATTGTTCGTTTTTTGATCCAATACATCGGCAGGAATGACGCGTTTGCCATCTTTGATTTCATAGTGCTTACCTTCGATTCCCCAGTTCACAAGCACCTGTCCTTCATCAGAAGCTAAATAATCCAGGAATTTAATAGCCCGCACCGGGTCCTTGCAACTTTCCGTAATTCCTACACCATAACCGGACGCAAAGCCTGTATCCTGAAAGGAACGATCCTTATATTCCTCCGAAAGTGTAACTGGAAAATGTGCATAGCTGGCATCAGACTTACCTGACGCTTTTAATGCATTTTCGGCATCCTGATAACCCCACTCCTGGTCGATCAGACCCAAGACACGGCCGCTGGCAATTTTGGATTTGTATTGGTCACTTTTTTGTACAAACGAATCTTTATCGAGCAGCCCTTCATTGTACATGTGGTTCAACCAACGGAAATATTCCTTTTCTTCCGGACGTTTATAATGAAGCTTGGCTTCAAATGTTTTGGGATCAATAAAATATTCACCATCATCTGGTGCTCCAGTCGTCTGGAAGGCAGGGTTCGTTACGGTAATCATAATTCTCCAGTCGTCCGCATCCAGCGTGAGAGGGATCGTTTTTTTGCCATTGATCGTCGGATGCTTGGCGGCGTAGGTTTTGAGTACGTTTTCAAAATCCTGTAAGGTTCTTACCTTGGGATATCCCAGCTCCTTAAGCACCTTATGCTGAATTTCAAATCCTCCCGTCGCATCAAAACTCTCCTGTCCAACACCTGCATACGTAGGAATAACATAGATAGCTTGATCTTTATTGCTGTATTTCAGCCGATCCATATAGGGACCGTAGAGCTTTTTGAGGTTAGGCGCGTGATCGTTAATCAGATCGGTCAGATCAATCATGGCCCCCGCATCCACAAGCTTGTTAATATTTGCTTTAGGAGAGACCAGGTCTGGGTATTCTCCACTTGCTGCCATCAAAGCAATTCGGTCATCTCCACCTCCGCCGCTGACATCAAATTCCGCATTCAAGGTTACACCTGTTTTCTTGGTGATTTCCTTGCCTATTTCATCTTTCATTCCATTCCATTGCGGGCTTGTATCTGCTCCGAAGAAGCTAAACGTAATCGGATCTGTGCCGCTGGATGAGCCTTCCTTTGCTGCTTTATCGCTTCCACCGCAACCTGCGAGTGCTGCAAGAGATACGGCGAGCAAGGGAATCAATGCAAATCTGGACCAGTGTTTTTTCATGTTCAAGACCTCCTGCATTTGTAGGATTTTACCGTTGTGAATGGACTGTAACGATTTGATTGTTATGATTTAACAGCTCCCAGTGTCATACCGCCTACAAAATACTTTTGTAGGAATGGATATACGAGCAAAATAGGAAGCGTGACGGTAATCGTGATTGCCATTTTAATCGACTCTGGCGAAATTTGAGCCATTTGCTTAGCCATATCGTTGTTATTCGCCATATTGGCGCCGCCTTGCTGCGTACTTTGCAGTATCTTCATCAGCTCAAATTGCAGCGTTGTCCATTGTGCGGCGGTTCCGTTGTACAAGTACGTATCAAACCATGCGTTCCATTGATTTACCGCTAAAAAAAGAGCAATTGTCGCCAGTACAGGCTTGCACAGCGGTAGAATAACCTTCCAATATATTGTAAAGTCATTTGCTCCATCCAGCTTTGCAGACTCCTGTAACGCATATGGCAAACCATCCATAAAGGAACGAATGACAAAAACGTTAAATGCGCTGATCAGCCCCGGAAAAATATACACCCAGAACGAGCCCAGCAAATGCAAATCACGCATCAAAATAAACACAGGCACCATCCCGCCGGAAAAATACATCGTCAGCGCCAGAAACGTGGATATGAACTTGCGCGCGCGGAAATCGACCCGACTCAGCGTAAATGCAAGCATAGAAGCACAGATGAGTCCCAGCAGCGTTCCAACCACTGTACGTAAAATGGATACCTGCAGACCCCGAAGCAGGCCATCGTATTGGAAAATCGTTTTGTAATTTTCAAGTGTAAACTGGCGCGGCCATATATAAATACCGCCACGCACCGTATCCGTCGAATTGTTCAGGGAAATTGCCAGTACGTTCAGAAACGGGTACAGCGTCAACACCACGATCAGAGCCATGAGAACATAGTTGAACAAGTCAAACAGCTTTTCTGACCGTGTAGCGTTAAATGCCTTATTCGTCATTTCGCTTCTCCCTCCCTACATGATGCTTTCTTTGGTCAGTTTTTTGAATATACCGTTCGCTGTAAACAACAATAGAATGCTAACCATTGAGTTGAAAATGCCTATTGCCGTCCCGTAAGAGAAGCGGCCCAAATTAATCCCGTAATTCAGTGCATACAAATCCAGCACTTCCGAATAATCCGTTACGAGACTGTTGCCAAGTAAGAACTGCTTTTCAAAACCATTGCTGACCAGATGCCCAATCGCCATAATAAACAGAATGGCGATAGTCGAGCGGATACCCGGCAGTGTAATATGCCACATCTGTCTCCAGCGACTGGCCCCATCCACACGCGAAGCTTCATACTGTTCCTGGTCAATTCCTGTGATGGCGGCTAAATAAATAATCGTATTCCAACCCGTCTCTTTCCATATGTCGGAAGCGGTTACAATGTACCAAAACCAACTCCCCTTGGCCATGAACTGAATCGGTTCATCCACAATATGAAGCGCTACCAATATATCGTTAACAATCCCTCCGTCAATGGACAGCATTTTCGTCACCAATCCGGCCACAACTACCCATGATACAAAATGCGGGAGGTAGGATACTGTCTGCACAACTCGCTTGAACAGCATACCACGCAACTCATTTAACAGAATTGCAAAAAAGATAGGTACAACAAAACCAAAAACAATACCCATCAGGCTCATCGCCAGCGTATTGCGTAATACCAGATAAAAACGTTCATCCTGAAAAAGCTCAATAAAGTTGTCCAACCCTACCCACTTTTGATCCCAAAACGATTTGGCTGGTTTATAATTTTGAAACGCCATTGTCCAGCCCCATAGTGGAAAATAACTGAAAACAAACACCCATATGACGAAAGGAATGGACATAAAGTAAAGATACTTTTGCTGTTTCACGCTGTTCCACAGGCCTTTTTCACCGCGTTCGGGCTTCGATCCGCGAGCCTTACGCGGTCTTCCCCGATTGGATTCAGGAATCGCAGTATCAGCGCTGGAAGCGGTTTCAGTTGAAGATCCCATAACAAGCTCCTCCTCATCTCTAGATACTATTATCATACTTTGCTGGCTCAGAAGCGGGTACCCGACGAATTAGGAGAAAAATCAGTTCAAAATTAGATATATGGGGAGTGGATTAAGATTTACATTGAAGCCACTACGCATGCGGATGGTGTTTCCCATCGCTGTTGCTTGTCCAGCACCATTCCGCCTGCTCCGTTCTCATGTAAATTCCCTGAGAGAAGAAAAAACAAAAGATCAGCTAATGTAAGCTGATCAGAGGTAAAGGATAGTGCATATTGCACCACAGCTGGATGATGATATATATACACATACTGTCCCAATTCACCTAGTTAAAAGAAAAAAAGCTTTCTGGCATCAATGTGCCAGAAAGCTTTTTTTGATTTATTTTACTGTGATCGTCCCGTAGTACATGTACATGCCACAATTATACTCATATATGCCCGGTTTCAAGTCCTGGACGGTAAAATAATTATTCTCGTGATCCAGGTAAACGTCCATTCCGATCTTCAACGACTGTACTTCATCAATGCAAGTAAAAGACGTCATTTTCTTGAAATTGATCTTGGTTGGAACGCCGGCTTTCACTTCAATATTTTTAGGATAGAAACCGTCCCCTTTTACACCTACTGTCACAATCTCGTATTTGGCTTCATCTGGTTCTTCCTGAGCTTGTTTAGGTTGAACGGCCGGAAACGACGACACGCTCCCCTGAAAATAAAACAAGACAAACCCGCCCATGATCAGGGCTACAAAACCAATCAGCATTAAATGCCAATGTTTAGAGATGAGTGTTTTCATTTTTTCAGCCCCCTCCAGTTGAATGTCTACAAGAGCATGTGACGCATCAACTCTAACCAGTATATAAAAGTTAATCGAAATTTTAAATACCTTGTTTCAAAGCTTCTAGCAGATGAATCATATTATCCGACACGGTGATCATCACTATTTTTCCAGACCCGGATGATCCAGCTTATACAGATTACGGTACCGGGCATGATCGCGCCAAAGCTCATCATGACTGCCTCGCATGGAGATAGTGCCTTGTTCCATAAAGATCACCTCGTCCATATGCTTCATCCCCGTGAGATGATGAGTGATCCAGATCAATGTTTTGCCTTCCAGTACGCGAAACATCGTCTGCATAAGTTCATGCTCCGTCAGTGGATCAAGCCCCACTGTCGGCTCATCCAGCAAAACAATCGGATGGTTTTGCAGCAAAATCCGCGCCAGTGCAATGCGCTGCCTTTCTCCACCGGAAAAGCGAAGGCCCGTCTCCTGCATTCTTGTATCGTAACCCTCTGGTAAAGAATCAATCAGGGCTCCAAGCCCTACCTGCTCCGTCACTGCACGAACCTCATCGAGCGTGGCGTCGGGTCGCCCTAAACGAATATTGTTCGCTACCGTCGTATCGAATAAATACGGTTGCTGGTTTAGCACCGCAAACAGACTGGAGTATGCTCCACCTGTAAATACGGGCACGCCTGCGACAGTGACGCTCCCTTCATCAGGTTGCAATGCTCCCTGAATCAGATTCAGCAGCGTAGACTTGCCCGCACCACTGCGGCCAAGCAATGCAACCTTCCCCCCCTGGGGTACGTGTAGGGAGATATTATGCACACTCCATTCCTGCGTTGCCGCATAGCGGAAGCTTACGTTGTTCAGCAGTAGGTCTCCCCCGTGGCTTAATCGCTGAGCGGTAGCCTGTTCTTCTTTAGTATCTGCTGCATCGTCTGCTGCTGGTTGTCCTGCATCTGATCGTGCTGCAAGTGCAGATGTATCTTTCTCGGAATCCTTTAGCCGTCGAAGTGAATCCTGATACTCCGGCGCATGAACCACCGCTTCTCCAGCGCGAACGAAGGCATCCAGCAACGGAAAAGTTACTAGAGCAAAGGATGCCAGCCATGTGGCTTCAATGCGATTCTGTGCTACCAGCCCTCCGGCCCACACAGTCATAATTACAATTCCGCCGCCTACAAGGCATTGTGCGATCCAATGAGAACGCCACTCGTTCCGACGAAGTGAATTTTCCACCATGGCAGCCCTCTTGTGCCGTTGTGTAAAGGTGTTAAGGAAATGCCCAGTCCGCCCACTCAGCACCAGATCACTCATGCCGAACAAAGCATCCGTCAGTTCCTGATAGGCCTTACTCCGTTCCTGCTTGAACGTACGCCGTTTGGCGAGTGAGGTCCAAAGTGAGATAGCCGGGGCGATGAACAGCAAAAATCCCCCATATAGCGCCATCAGCAAGGCAAATGTTCCGTCCATCCAGCCAAGCGCCAAGATGCCTGCTGCATAAATCAGCAAAGCCGATAACGCAGGCAGAACCAGCTTCAGATAGATATTTTGAAGCTGCTCAATATCCTCCGCCAGCAATCCCAATAGGTCCCCTGTACGAAATTTGCTGCGAATCATCAGCGCCTGCGGTTCCACTGCCCGATACAAGCGTACCCGCATACGAGACACAAGGCGCAGCGCAGCATCATGGCCTACCAAGCGTTCCAGATACTGAATGACGGCTTTACTAAAACCAAACGTTCGCACAAGCACAATTGGCACATACACCATTAATATATTCTCAGGCTTTAAGGCCGAACGAGTAATCAGATGGCCGGACGTAAAGAGCAGCGCGCCTGCACACCCAATGGACAGCGCTCCCAAAAGAGCTGCTGCCAGAAAGGCCCAAAAATAGTGTTTCAGATAAGGCAAAAACCAGCCTTGGCTACTATTGTCCGTTGCTCTCATATCGTCCGTCCCCTCCTTCCGACATTCCCGTCAGCAATCGGTAATATTCTCCCTTTTGGGCAACTAGTTGCTGATGGGAACCTACCTCTTCCAGACGACCTTGATTCATCATCCAGACACAATCCATATCCGGCATCCAATGCAGCCGATGGGTGGCGAGAAACATTCTTTTGTGTTTCAATACGGACAAAATGGTCTGTTTTAACTCCCATTCTGTCTCAATATCCAAATGTGCCGTAGGCTCATCCAATAAAATGATCGGACGGTTACTAAGCAAAGCCCGCGCCAAGGCAACCCGTTGCGCCTGCCCTCCACTCAATGTCCGACCTGCTTCCCCAATAGGCTCATTCAATCCACCCGGAAGGCCATTCACCAGTTCACGCAGTCCAACCGCGTCAATCGCCCACTCTACCTGCTGGTTGGATGCTCCCGGTTCATAAAAGCGAATATTATCTGCCAAAGTAGCGCTAAACAAGTAAGGATGCTGTGGAATATAGGCAATATGCCGTTGCCATTCAGCTTTGGTATCCACAGATAATCGGCATCCATTAAGGATCAGCTCACCTGAAGTGGGGTCAGTAAAGCAGCCAAGCAGACTAAGCAATGTCGTTTTGCCTGCACCGCTCGCTCCGACGATGCCGATCATGTTCATGTGCGGTTCAACACTTGCAGACACATGTTCAAGCCGGGCGGAGCCGTCTTCATTAAGAAAACACACATCGGACAGCTTGAGGATGTCCTGCCCCGTGATGTCTAATCCTTTATCATTAGCTGTATTCGGCTCTATCGTTTCATCCTCTGCAACGAGAATGGAGCGTATCGCTCCCCAAGCCTCCTTACCGTCCAATGAGGCGTGATAGTCTGATCCCAACTGGCGTATAGGCATAAAATATTCCGGTGCCAGAATAAGCACCGCAAGCGCTGCCTCCAGTCCCACCGAACCACTAATCAGACGCAGCCCCAAGCCTACTGCTACAAAAGCGACCGACAGCATACTGAAAAAATCGAGGGCAAATGATGAAAGAAACGCTACCCGCAGCGTACGCATCGTTGCCGTACGGTATTGGTCGCTGACCTTCCCTACGGTTTCCCCATGCGCCCGACTGCGTCCCAAAAACCTTAGTGTCTGTAGGCCACGCAGCGAATCCGTGAAGTGATGTGATAATAGACGATAGGAACGCCACTGCTTGTCTGCCTGCTTTCGCGCCGCCAAGCCGAGTAAAATAAAGAAGCCCACCAAAATCGGCATCGTAGTCGTCAAAATCACACCTGATATCATATCTAATGTGAAAACATACACAAGCACCAGTAAGGTTACAGCCATCATGTCTATTATACGAGGAATGGATATTTCCAAATAATTGCGAAACCGATCCACACCATCCAGCGCTAGCGTCACCAACTTGCCGCTTCCTTCCTGCGCGGCAAAACTCGGACCCCGCTCGAACAAACGCGCAAGCAGACGCTCCCTTAAGGAAGCGCCTGCTGCTTCGGCGAAACGACCGGCTGTCCGGCGTTGCAGCCAGATCATCGTATGCCTCACTGCAAAAGCCGCGAAAAACAACGCCAGCGATGGCCAAGCCATTACCAGCGGATTTTTATTAAACAAAACCGTTACAGCCTTTGCCAAAAAGATGGCTTGTGCAATTACCGCTGCTCCCTGGAGCAGGGAAAGGGCGGCCAGCAGCAGCATTACTGGCCGAATGCCCTTTAATTCAAACCAGGCTTTATCCATTAGTATTCCAGATGATCCTTCTCACTGAGACGCTTATGGAAAACAAAATAGCTCCACGCCTGATAAGCCAACACAAAGGGTAAAAGCGTTGCTGCAACAATCGTCATGGCTTTCAGTGTGTAATGACTGGAGCTTGCATTATATATCGTCAAATCAAAAGCACTGTTGATCGAGCTCACCATAAATCTTGGGAACAAGCCAACAAATAACGAAACGAAGCTTAGCAAAATGATGACACCTGTCATCCCGAAAGCCCACCCTTCGCGGCGCTGCCTCAGGAAATACCATGTCAGCACATAGGCGAGAATTCCCACCGCAACCGCAACATACATAAAGGGACCGCGACGTGCAAATAAATCCGTTGCAAAATAACTCCATACCACCATACCAGCAAGTAGAATTCCCAGCACCGGAAGAAATTTGGACGCGATCACACGAGCACGATCTCTGACTTCACCAATCGTCCGCAGAGAAATGAACGTCAGCCCGTGCATGAGGCACATTCCGACCACTGTCAGTCCAATCCATACGGTGTATCCATTGAACACATCCAAAAATCCGACTTTCAAATCCATGTTTTGCTGAATAGGTACACCTTTCACCAAAGCCGCAAAGGCCATACCAAACAGCATCGGCGGCAGGAAGCTGCCAATCAGAATGCAAGTATCCCACGTTCCTGTCCACCCTTTTCCTTCGGCCTTGCCACGGAACTCAAAGGAGACTCCTCGCAAGATCAAACCTAGCAAAATAAACACAAATACCAGATAATATCCGCTGAACATCGTTGCATAAAAATGCGGGAAAGCGGCAAACATCGCACCTGCTGCTGTAATCAGCCACACTTCGTTGGCATCCCAGAATGGACCAATCGTATTGATCATCAAACGTTTTTGTTGGTCATTACGCGGCACTAATCCTGTTGCCATCCCCACGCCAAAATCAAAGCCCTCTAGAAAAAAGAAGCCTGTAAACAACACTGCGATCAATAAGAACCATAAATCATTTAACGACAATGCTGTCACCTCCTTGAGCAAATGGATCATGAATGACTGTATGCTGATGCGGCTCAATATCTGGGCCTTTACGAGCGGTGCGAGCAAACAGGAATGCCAGCACACCCGTTAAAATGAGATACAGCGTCGTAAATGCAATCAGGGAGAACAGCACTTCTCCTGCTACAACGGTAGGTGAAACAGAATCTTTCGTTTGAAGCAAGCCAAACACAGTCCACGGCTGACGTCCCATTTCTGTCATGATCCAGCCTGCTGTATTCCCAATGAACGGGAGCGATATCCCCCACAGCATAAGGCGGAAGAACCAACGATGTGAGCCCTCCAATTTTTGTCGAAAACTCAGGTAAGCTCCGTACAGAGCAAGTGCAATCATGGCACATCCTGCCGCAATCATAATGCGGAAGCTCCAGAAGGTCGTACGGACAGGCGGAATATAATCACCTGGACCGTAGGTCTTTTCATACTGTGCTTGAAGTTCCTTCATACCAGGCACAGAGCCAGAAAACTTGCTATACGACAGAAAGCTCAGTGCAAACGGAACCTTAATCTCAAAGGTATTTTCCTGCTTATCAGGATCAATATTTGCAATAACCGTCCAAGGCGCCGGATCGCCGCTGTCTCCCCACAGAGCTTCACTGGCTGCCATCTTCATGGGCTGTGTTTTGATCAAATATTGAGCCTGTCCATGACCAAACAAAGGAATAGCAATGGCACAGATTAATGCAACAATAATGCTCAATTTAAAAGAAGGTTTAAAAAAGTCCATATTCTTTTTATGCATTAGCTTCCAAGCACTAATACCTGCTACGAGGAAAGCACCGGTTGCAATGGCAGCAAAAATGGTGTGAGGATACTCCCACAAAAGCTGCTCGTTCGTTAACAAGGCAGCAAAATCCTGCATTTCTGCCCGGCCATTTACAACCCCATATCCTACAGGACGTTGCATGAATGAATTGGCAGCCAAAATCCACAAAGCCGAGAGCATCGTACCGATCGCTACTAGCCACATGCAAATTAAATGGACAGTTTTGGATAATCTTTCCCAACCGAATACCCATAGACCGATAAAGGTCGATTCCAGGAAAAATGCGAGCAATGCTTCAATGGCTAGCGGCGTACCAAATACATCACCGACAAAACGGGAAAAGTCCGACCAATTCATTCCGAACTGGAACTCCTGCAAAATCCCGGTGACTACCCCTAGCGCAAAGTTAATCAGCAGAAATGTCCCCCAGAATTGAGCCATTTTTTTGTACAAATCCTTTTTCTTGATAACATACATAGTCTCCATAATTGCCACCAACAATGACAATCCAATGGAGATTGGCACATAAACAAAATGAAGAATCGTAGTGGTTGCAAACTGCAACCGTGCCAAATCCAATACGTCCATGATGATGCTCCTCCCCTGTACTTCCCCTAACAATGATTTAATGTTTGTGATCTGAAGTCTTTTGTATTTGTGATTATATTCACACTATTACATATGAAACCGCCACTTTTTTAGGAAATGACTCACTCAGCTAACTTGCCATGGTTGCCATAACCGGGCTTCAGATTATCCCCATTATATAGAATAAATTTAAATGAAATTGAATCAAAAATGTGAACATCGTGTCAAAGTTGTGTCATAACGATGGCTTTTCTACGAAAATGCCCTAAATTCCATAATCAATGTGACATTTTCTATTGATCTGTCTTTTTTCAATATATATAAAAAGAGCCTCTCTTCATTCGGAGGGGATACCTCCGACATCTGCAAGAGAGACTTCATAACGTTAAACCTAGGGAATCGATCAACAGCCATCTGTTCCTCCGTTCTTTTGGACCTGATTACGGTAAGAGGAAGGTGACATTCCAACATACTTTTTAAATTTACTATGAAAATAATCTGCATTCGCATACCCCACGCGGCCCGCCACTTGGTGTACCTTAATCCCCTGTGCAAGCAATTCCCTTGCTCGCTCAATCCTTACCTTATCCAGGTAGGCATTAAAGGCCTCGCCTGTATGACTTTTGAACAGTTTGCCCAAATACCCACTATTGTAATTGAACATATCTGCCAGTAACTCCAGTCGCAAATTTTCATCATAATGACCATGTATAAAGTCAATCATTTGCTTCATGATGATCTCCTTGCCACCCGTATCAGTCTGGCCAATCCACTGCAACACATGTTCGAGCGAGTGATCCACCAGCTCGCCCAATGTTGAATAGGCATATACATTGGTAATTAAGTTGGAATGCTCCTCCAGCACGGTCCGGCTGTGTTCCTGTCCAGCTGCATACTTGTTCAGTGCAAGTGTGAATGTCTGAGCGAATGCCGCCTTGATTGCAGATTCTGTACGATAAATCTGGGGAAATTGGACTTCCATGTCCTTAATGACACGGGTCGCCGCTTTACCATTAGCCATATCCAGCGCATAGTACAGCTTTTCTGCATAACGCATGGGGGCATCTGGGGCTCTATCAGACGCTTCATTCATGTGAGCAGGGACTGTCTCCCATTCATGTAGGTCTCCGGGAAGCATGACTCTTTCTGCCCGGAACAAAAACGTACGCTCCAATAATCGTAACGCCTGCTCAAAAGATTTGGGGATCTCCTTAAGAATGTCTACCGGAGCGCCGGCAGCCCCATAGATTTCATTTACCCACGGTTTTAGCTCCTGTCGCCATGCAGCCAACAACTGAACAGCATCTTTTTCCGTTTTTAACATGGCGGGAAGCAATAGGCCCGTATATATTCCAGCCTCAAACACAATGCCTCTACCCTGCTCACGACACAATTCGGCCAGCCGCTGCTTTGCTGCCAGCTGCCGGGCTTGCCGATCCCAGTCAGGTATACGCAAATCCAGCAAAACCACCTGATAGCTACTCCAGTCCAAGGCTGGTAACGCTGGCTGTTGTCCGTGTTTTCCACCGCCGTTTTGGTGTTCAGCCTGCTTGGATGCACGATGGCTGGGTTCTACAGCATTACGAGCATGTTCTCCATGAACCGGAAACAGCAATGCTTCGATCCAATCGCGCTCATGCGAAGACGGACTCCCCCACTTTCCATCTCCCTTTTCGTTTTCAATGCTTTGCCGTACTCGCTTTAGCTCCAGCGTCATTTCTTCCTCATCAACGGGCTTCAATAAATAACCATCCACCCCGAATCCCATGGCTTGCCTAGCATAATTAAAGTCTGCATATCCGCTTAAAATGAGAAAGTGATACGGCTCCCCATTCATTTGGCGTATGCTTTGTATAACCTCCAACCCACTCATCCCAGGCATACGAATATCTACAATGACCAGTTCCGGTCGATGCTCTCCGAACTTTTCCAAAGCCTCGCGTCCGTTCTCAGCCGTATCGACGATGCGAAAGCCACAATCTCCCCAGTCAATAATGGAAGACAGTCCTTCACGAATCGCAGGCTCATCATCTACAATCATCGCTTTATACATTCGACGCTTCCTCCCTTGGTATGGAAAAGTATACGGTTGTTCCTACCTGTAATGCGCTTTCAATATGCAGACCATAACGTTCACCATACATCAATGTCAGACGTTGATGAACATTGCGTAGACCAATACTGCTCCCTTCCGGCTCCTCCGTACCCGTGATCCGATCCAACAGACGGGTCAGTTGCTCTTCCTCCATGCCAATTCCATCATCAGCCACTTTAATGTGCAGCTCTCTTTGTTCTATTGTGATATCTACCTTTACGGTAACTGGTTCTTCCTTATTTTCTAGGCCATGAATGACTGCATTTTCCACTAACGGTTGTATGATTAAGGGAGGAATCGACATGTCCTTCGCGCTTTCTTCCAAATTCACTTCATAGACCAAACGATTTCCAAACCTGAACTGCTGAATTTGCAAATAGGATCGCACCATATCCAGCTCCTGTAATACGGTTGTTTTACCACTGCCAATCTCCAGATTCCTGCGCATCAGCCTGCCAAGCAAACGAACCGTCGTTGCTATCTCCGCTTCCCCATTCAGGTGTGCTTTCATTCGAATGGATTCTAAGGCGTTAAACAGAAAATGCGGATTAATTTGGCTTGCCATCATTTTTAGCTTGATATCCTTTTGTGCCAATTCAAGCTTATTATTATGCTCACTCGTCTCATAGACCTGTGCCATAAGCTGGCGGATACTACTCACCATATAGTTGAAACGGCGGGATAAATCACCGATCTCGTCCCTTCCCTCCACACTTGATACCACATGAAAATCACCCGCCGCTACCTGACCCAGCTCATAGCTCAGCCGCTGAAGCCGTTTGGTAATAAGCCAGGAAATGATGGTAATCAGAACCAGCGCCATGATGAGTACCGCTAGTACACATAATGCACCAATCAGGCTGACCCGGTTCGCCCCCTGCACGATATGTTCCGTTGAAAACACCGAAATAATCGTCAATCCGCTCACACTTGAGGTTGGCAGCAGCTCATCCACAATAATGTTCGAGGGCGTTCCGTTAATTTTTGCTTCATATATCCCCTTACCTGCACGCTGGACATCAAAGCCTAAATGTAAATCCGTCAACGTCCGACCTACTGACTGCGGATGGGTAGCTGCGACCACAATTCCGTTACGATCCGCAATCAAGGTTTCAAAGGGCTCCTTGCTCAGCATATGATTCAACTCGGTCTGACTCAGTGCAATCATCAGAACTCCCTTGGAATTGTATTCGGGAAAAGGAATTTGCCGTACCAGGCTGAGGCGATTAACCGGGTTATCCTCCTTATCCTGAATGTAAAACCAGTTAATCGCCGTCCCCTTCAAAGCCTCCTGGAACCACGGCTGCCGCTCAATGTTAGAGTCCACAGGAATAAACTCCAGATTGTTGACCAACGTCGGATTGTAAGAATAGAACCGGATAGTAGCAACCTCTCTATATTGCTGGGTGTACTCATTAAAATCCTTGTATTGATGGTACGCATTCATGAGCTCCACCATGCCGGGATAACGACGGTTCGCCATCTCCTTTAGCCTTTTATCGAACATCAGCCCATTTGAAATATCTGTTGGCACACGTAGTAAATTTGCTGTCTGGCTCTTAATCTTTTCCACATTATTTACCGTCTGGGCAATCGCACTGTCCAGTGCCTGCTCTCGCAAATAAAAAGTAACGCAGCCGCCCACTACCAGTACTGGGATCATGACAATCAGTACGTAGGAGAAGAGCAGCTTATTCCGCATACGCATATTATTCATCAGATGCCGGACTCCACGATACATGCCATCCCTCCCGCGAAATAAGCGCTTACATGTTTTCAGTTTAAAGCTTCACAACATTTATATCCATATTTTCTTGCCAAATAAAAAGGTGGTGAACGGAGTCACCACACTTTACAGATCACGAACTATTTACGTACAAAAGGTTCGATATGCACTCCCTGTGGCAGCTTATGCGGATCTTCCGGGTTGATACGGTCATAGAACATAATGCCATCCAGATGGTCCATTTCATGCTGTACAACAATCGCTGCATAACCCTTAAACGTTAACAGCTCCTGAGTTCCGTCCGGCAAATTGGCCTTGATGCGAATCTTCTCGTAACGCGGTACATATCCGGGTATATACCGATCTACAGACAAGCATCCCTCCCCCTGTTCCAAATAAATCATGGATGTAGAGTGGCTGACCAGCTTCGGATTAAACAGGGCATATTCTACCGTTTGGTCTCCGTCTTCATAATAAATAGCACACATTCTTTTATTTAACCCAACCTGGTTGGCGGATAGTCCTACACCCGGGCGCAGCTCATAGCGGGTGGCCAGCTCTTCATTTTGGCTATTTTTCAGATAATCCAGCATCCATTGCATCTGTTGAAGATCCTCTTCAGACAGCGGCAGACATACCGGATCAACCTTTTTGCGCAAAGTCGGTTCCCCTTCACGCACGATATCCTTCGTGAGAAGCATGTCCATCGATTGATTGCTCATTCGTCAGCCTCGATTCATTTAAATAAATATACGATCATGTGATGTACAGCAAAAGCTGGAGAATTCCGCGCTTTTCTGCAAGTTTTATCCCATAAATTATATCTATTCATGAAATGAATTGTCAAAATAGAGCGAAAATATCCTCTCTTATAGATTAAGTCATTTAAATATTCATTGCGTTAATTGTTTATCTAATTAAATTATACTTATGCTCTTTGTAGTACTGAACCAAAAACCTCCTAAACCAATGAAGTGTTCAGGAGGTCTTTAACTAGCTTTTCTTACGATTAAGACGGCTGCTCTAATGCTTCAGGTGTTTCACTGAACAGCTTTGCCTTCGGATTCGGCTGTGTCCAGGTATTATAATATTGCGAATTCTTGCCGTAAGAATTGTCAATGACAACATGCGGCATATCAAGCAGGCAGGCCAGAATGTGACCGTGCAGCCGTGAAGTGCGAACCTCGCGATAAGAACTGAACAGCGTAACCGCCTTGTTCATAAGATGGTCGGTGTACTTGTACCAGAATGTACGGGTAGGCAACGGGCCACCAATTTTCTTATTCAGACGGTAAAACTTTTGGAAATAGACGATCCCCTTCACTTCCAGCGGAGTGAATAAAGTATCCCAGTCCAGACGGTGAGAGGCATCAGCCTCGTCATCGAATTTCTTTTGCCCCCCCACCGTTTCAATATCCGTACGCAGGAAGTACAGTACATCCTTAACGGTTTCCGTAGTTGGCTTTAATGGCCAAAGCTGGTGCGCCATATCAGGACATAATGTGATGTTGCACTGGTTCAGCTTATCCTTAGCCCACTGATAAGAGCGTGTATCCCGCACAAACATATGTAGATCGGGGTGAGCATTAAACAGGGCAGCCACCTCATTAGCCTTCTGTTCAGACTGGAAGTGGATCGTCTGCGGCATGATAACAATTCGGTGGTTAGGGAAATCACGAACGATGCGTTCTCGCAAATTTTGGTGATTTGAATATAAGTCGCCAAAGTTGCCACCACCGTGGCATACGATAATCCAGTCGCCCGGAATATGAAGCTGATCGGGAATATCCATGGCGCTATAACGGGCACGGACACGAATATCATTATCCTTATAGAACGCTTCGGTGCCTTTCATGATCAGTACATCCCCACCGTTATTATAGACGGGATAATCAACATAAATAATATTCGAACCTTGAGGGACTACGTCGAGAATGACGCTTAGCTTATTTTTCAGTTTAGCCATGGGATGCGAATTCGGCATCTTTCAGTTCTCCCTTCCTGCGCTTCTTTTGTATAGTCTGTAAGACAAATGTAATATCACTTTTATCAAAAATGATCCGGGATAGCGGAACATTGAAAAACATGGGGAACGAGAACAGCGAGAACGCCAACCGTACACAAGCACCTACAAGCAGAGCAATAGCAATGCCGTCCAGACCGAAGATCGGTGTACAAATAAAAAACAGACCGACGGTGATCGCATAGGCTACAATTTGCCGGAACAGTACCAGTCCCGGACGACCGAGTGCGTTAAAGGCCGAAGCCAAAATCCATGAGCCACCACCAATAATACATTCCAATGACAGCAGGTAGAACGTTAGCGATGCTTCCAGAAAAGCGGGACCGTACAGCAATCCCAGCATGTATCGTCCAATGAAGAGAGCCGGTACAATGACGATTAGCATCGCAGCCATAGAGATGCGAAAAGCACGACCCACCGTTTCGACAATTTTGCTGTGTTCCATCCCTGTCACCTTCGGGAAGGTTACATTAGTGACGGCATTTTGCACCACATTGAACACACGGGACAAGGCGTAGACAACAGAGTACAGACCGAACGCTTTGGGTGACAGCAGCGCCACAATTACGATTTTGTCCGTTTGTGTGGACAGCGTCCCCATCAACTCCATCCCGTACACCCGCGCTCCATAGCTATAATAAGGGCGCAGCACTTGGCGGCTGGTCAACGGACGAAATGCGCGCAAATTCATATGCTTGCGCAAACGGAGGAACGCCCACATGAGCGCAAGGAAACTCGCAGCAAAATTCACTGCCCCCGCCAGTTGCACATTGAGTAAGCCCATCAGCCACAGGGTCACTAGACCGATGAAATTCAGTAACGGATAGTAAAACAACAGGCCGTTATATACGCTAAATCGATCCAGTCCTTGCGATAATGCCGTCGTGAGTGCTGTAAGTACCGCTAGCGGTACTGCTGCCGCACAATAAATCTGCGACAGTTGGATGATGTCTGCACCATAGCCATTCAGCCACAACGGCATACATATCCAGGCCACCGCTCCCGCCAACAGACTGGCAGGCAACTGAATCCAGAGCGACAACGCCAGCAGTTCTTCCGTCGTGCCTGTTTTCTTCTTGAGGTTATAAATTAACGATGTTGGCAAGCCGAAGCTCAATACACTGCCGATCAGCGTAGGCCAGAACAGAACAGCCGCCAGTTCACCTTTCCCCTCTACTCCGAGCATACGTGCGGTCAGGATGGAAGTCAGGGTCGTGACGATTAGCACAAAAAAATTATTAAAGCTTGTGCGCATGATCGTTTTGGCGAGACTGTCACCCGTGAATACTTTCCTTGCTGCTGTCCATGTGCTCATGTTACGTCCAACTCCTGTTCCTTATTAAGCCTCTCGTCTCTATGCTCACATCGCGTCTTTTGACGCACTTCCATCAGCCCACCGTTTTTTTGGAATTGCGCTTAGACAACTGTCCTCCGCTAACAGGCTCCTTCGTACTTGAGAAAATTTCTTTCAGTGCTCTTCTATAGCCTTGAATGGCTTTATGATTTTTTTTGGGTCTTTCCCTCAAAATCTGATACAACGTCGTCCAATATAGTGCTGCATAACCGATCGGCCCAGACCCCTCGTCACGTAGTAGATGAATATGATTCATCACCCGCATATAAGTAACCTGTTCCATATTGTCGCGCGAGGACGGCGATTCGTGATGAAGCAGCGTAAGCGCCGGATTAATATACAATGGACCGCTTTTCATGGCGATACGGGAAAGCAATAAATCCTCGCCGACGCTATAGCTTTGCAACCAAGGTACCGGCTCCAGACTTAGAATCGCATCACGGCGAAATGACATATTACAACCATGAAAAAACTGGGTCTTAAACGTCTTCTTGGCCTTATGCCAGTTGTACATCGAGCCGGACTGACCGCTGAGGGACAATCTTCCTTTGGACAAGGATTGCTGGAACGAAAGCAAGCAGCGAATCGTACCCATGAAACTGTTACTCATTCCCTGTGCTATGCCGCCAACACCAGCTGCCTGCGGATACACCTCATAGGTGCGCATTAACTCATTCAAGTAGTTGCTTGGCAGCTCAACATCATCGTCAAGGAACAAAATGATGTCACCTTGCGCAAGCTCCACCGTCTTTACACGTGATAACCATAGTCCGGGCTGCTCCTTACGATGATATCGGTAGGCAATTCCCGCTCTGCCCAACTGACGCTCATAACGTTCCAGCACATGCTTTGGCAGTTTTCCGTCATCAATAATCCACAGCTCGGTTTCACATGCCTCTGGTGCTCCCCCCATGGCAATTGAATTGATGCATCGGGTCAGATCGTCAACCCGATTGCGGGTGCACAGAGCAATGGACAAGCTTAACATCATACTCCCCCTTTATCCTGTCAATGTGTATAAAGCAGATTACTGAACCGCCGGGCCTAAATATTCGTTATATTTTTGCTTACGCGGGTTCAGAATGAACAACACCCCCTGCTTGTATCCATCTGCTGCGTTAAAATTACGGCGCAGCGTTTCTTTGAGCATCAAGTAGGTTAAAGTCCATAAAAGAGCTCCATACTGGATAAATCCCGCCTTTTTCAGGGCAAGAAAATAATAGTGGTTAATTGCTGTCGCCTTGGCTACTTTGCCCGCCTTATCGCGCGAGCTTGGAGATTCATGATGGATGATTTTTAAGTCAGGATTAATCACCAGTTTGCCGTAACGGCTCGCTAACTGGCACATGTACAAGTCGTCAGCCACCGCATAGCTGGTCATCCACGGATACGGCTTCATGTCCCGAAGCGCATCCCTCCGAAATGACATATTGCAGCCATGGAAAAATTCAGTGTCAAAAGTCTCGGTTGCTTCGCTCCAACGCAGCAAAGAACCTGCCAGACTACTGGGTGAGAGCTTGCCAAGGGAAGAAGACATCTGAAAAGTCAAAACGCCAAGCAGCTTTCCTGCCCGGCTTGAATGTAGTCCCTTTGCAATCCCTCCAACACCTACAATCGTTTCATCCTGTTCGTAGGTATCGAGCAAGCGCCGGATATAGAGTTTATCGTCCAGTTCGGCATCATCGTCAAAATACAGCACAATATCATACCGCACGAGAGACAAGGCCTCATAGCGGGATAACCAAACGCCGGGACGACTTTTTTTATAATATTTGAGAACACCTTGAGGCAATCCGGATACCATGTGACGGTACTGTTCAATCTGTTGGTCGGAAATATCGCCGTCATCAACAATCAGCAGTTCTACAGCTGTATGCTCCAATTGCTGCTGTGCAGCAATAGATTGTATACAGCGTGTCAGGTCTTCGATCCGGTTGCGGGTACAAATGATGATGGAGACATCGGACATGCCATTACCTCCTGTGTGTGTATCCAGATGCTTTGGAAGAGATATTCAAAGTTTTTCCAATTGCTGGATTATATATGTTTATTGTATCTTTGACAGCGTTTGAGTGTATATACCTCTTTTGTATACTTTTTCAGTCTCCAAAAGGGTAGACAATCCTCAATAAAGAGCAAAAAAAATAGGATCGGCCTCTTGCGCCAATCCTGATCTACCCTTGAAAATCCAAAAATAATGTCGCATTCACATACCGACGCGCCATCGACAAAAAATAACTATTTTGCACCGATACCGCTGCCACCAGCAAAGTATTACGCACTGCTTCACACTGGTTGGGGGTCAAGTGCTGTAAACGACAAGTATATTGATCTGCAGCCTGTACCAGCAGTTCTTCTGTCGCAGCTTCCTGCCGCTTCTGTCCTGTAGCAGAATTTCCGTTGTCTTTGGCATACCCTGCTCCTGTCACATCAAGCAGTTGGTCTCCGTTCGCATCCAGTTCTTCAAATAAAGTTGAGTATGCAGCGTACAAATCGACCGGCTGAATCAGATCATCCGTATCATCTTCAGGCTGTTGGAACAGGATATGAAATAGCTGACGGATGGATTCAAAATCAAGACATGATTTTAAATCTTCCACGATAAGCAATATGGCTGCCTGGTTGACTGAGTATTTTTTGCCGATCTTCGGAGCGCCGAGAAACTCCTTAAAATCACGTTTGACCCAATTTTGCATAGAGGCGAGTGAGACATGGCTATATTCCACCAGTTGGCCTAGAGAAACAATTTCCTGCAGCGAAAAGGCTGCGCTGTGCTTGCCCTTGATGATTTTATCCAGTACAGGCGTCACTTCGGTATATAGAAATGTCGGCATGGTGCTACCGGAACGGGCAAGATGGCTATGAGTGCGCCTCCAAGCGTCTTGGAGAACAGCCAAAGGCTGCAAATCGCTGCGACCTTCCATGGCCAGCAGCAAATGGGCCATATCACGGCGAGTGAGGGTAAAAGACTCCATCTGCTTTCCTCCCTTTGTTACATTTCAAGTTCATTCGAACTCATCATACGCCCTTAAACTAGGCTTGTAAAGTGAAGCAATGAGCCGTGCGGGTTCTATTATGCCTTATTTTTCGTGTAAATTAGAGGTAGGTGACCTGCTACGATTCCATATGAACCTTGTATATTTTCTTTTAAGTTCTTAAAATAAGTTCAAGTGAACTCAAAATAGAGTTTCTTAAAAAATTGAACGAAAAAGGGATGAGTGAAAATTATATGGGTATAGGTGTCAGTCTATTTTTGTTTGCGGTGTTGATTTTATTTAGTGCTTTCTTCGTGGCTACCGAGTTTGCGATTATTAAAATCCGTTCCAGCCGGGTAGATCAGCTGGTCGTGGAGAACCGTAAAAACGCACTGGCGCTACAAAAAGTCGTCAATAATCTGGACGGCTACCTGTCCGCCTGTCAGCTTGGTATTACGATTACAGCGTTAGGACTCGGTTGGCTCGGTGAACCGACTGTAGTCAAACTGCTGGAGCCTCTCTTTCAACAGCTCAACATCAATGGGGAGTTTTCACATATCCTGGCCTTTATTATTTCATTTGTCATTGTAACTTACCTGCACGTGGTGATCGGCGAACTGGCTCCCAAAACATTGGCGATCCGCAAAGCGGAAGCTGTCAGCTTGTTAACCTCTCCAGTCATCGTGTGGTTTAACCGGATTATGTATCCGTTTATCTGGCTCCTTAACGGCTCGGCCAATCGCCTGGTTCGTCTGTTTGGTCTTCAACCGGCTAGTGAGCATGAAGAAGCGCACTCTCAGGAAGAAATTCAGATCATTTTGTCCGAAAGCGTGGAAAGTGGTAAGATCAATAACACCGAATATGGCTACGTGAATCGTATCTTCGCTTTTGACGAGACCGTTGCCAAAGAAATTATGGTGCCACGTACAGATATGGTATGCTTGTTTACGAATCGCTCGCTCAAAGAAAACATGCAGACTATTCACGAAGAACAGTATACCCGTTTTCCGGTAGCGACAGACAGCAAGGATCAGATCATTGGTATGATTAATACCAAGCAGCTATTCCTTGAGTATGATCGCAATCCCGAGCTTGTTTTCGATAGCTTGATTCAACCGATCTTGACCGTTCCGGAAGTTATCCCCGTCAACACGCTGCTGAAACGTATGCAGAAGGAGCAGGTTCATATCGCTCTCCTGGTCGATGAATATGGTGGAACCTCTGGTTTGATTACCATTGAGGACATTTTGGAGGAGATTGTCGGCGAAATCCGGGACGAATTTGATAAGGATGAACGGAAGGAAATCGAGAAACTGACGGAGAACAGTTATTTGATGGATGGTAAAGTGATGCTTTCCGATCTGAGTGATCTGACGGGCTTGGCATTGGACGATGAAGACGTGGATACTGTCGGAGGGTGGGTGTATAGCCGGGTTCCGGAACCGAGACAGGGCAAGGAATTCATAGAAGATGATGTGAAATTTATCATTCGTGAAATGGGTAAAAATCGTATTCGTCGGGTGGAAATTATTTTACACCACAAATCCCCGACCTCGGAAATGGAGTCGGAATCGGACACTTCTTCCCAGGAGTGAACCTTTGTGATCTGAGCGACCAGCATACTGCACTTGGCACTTGCGTTCACTCCTACTGAAATGACATATTTTTAGGGCAAACGACTCAGGTTGTTTGCCCTACATGCGTGTAAGGAGGAGCTAGTAAATTGGATATTTTATCATCTATTATTATGGGAATTATTGAAGGGCTGACAGAGTTTTTGCCGGTCTCTTCGACGGGTCACATGATCCTTACGGCTGATCTTCTAGGGTTGAACACCGAGAATGATACGGTCAAAACATTTGAGGTTATCGTACAATTAGGTGCTGTAATGGCGGTCGTTGTATTATACTGGCGCAGATTCCTCAGCCTGTTTGATTTCAGACGCAAAATCTCATCCCAGCCACGTCTAAACCTGTTACATATTATTTTAGCCATGATCCCTGCGGGATTAATTGGTGTACTGTTCCGTGATGTAATCAAGCAATACTTGTTTGGTCCTGAAACGGTTTTGTACAGTTTGGTCATCGGGGGCTTGCTCATGATCGCGGCTGAAAAATTCCATCCGCCTATTAGATCACATACGTTGGATGAGATCACGTACAAACAAGCCTTTACCATCGGTGTGTTCCAAGTCCTAGCTCTGTGGCCAGGCTTCTCTCGTTCAGGCTCAACTATGTCTGGGGGCCTATTCGCACGTGTAAGCCATACGGCAGCCGCAGAATTTACATTCCTCGTATCTGTTCCGGTCATGCTGGGTGCATCAGGGATTGATATGATTAAAAGTATGGATCATCTGTCTATGAGTGATTTCCCGGTGTTCGCAGCCGGCTTTATTACTGCATTTATCGTCGGTATGCTGGCAATCAAAACGTTCCTCGGTCTGCTCAAACGCTTGAGCTTGACTACGTTTGCCATCTATCGTTTCGTGCTGGCAGCTGTGTTCTTTTTCATTATTTTGTAATCATTGTTTGGTATCCTACAACCAAAAAGGGATATCCAAGTGGCCTTAAGGTCAGCCTTGGATATCCCTTTTGCTATTTCGCGGGCTTCAATAGATCATCCTGATCTAGATCTACCATGCGTACTGATTACTGTTTGGATTCCAGCGTAGTCAGATATTCCGAAACTTGAGCTGGCGTTTTGGCGTATTTGCTGTGCAAATGAGCAATTTTCTCCCCATTTCGGAACACGAGCAGGCTCGGAATGCCGCGTACTTGATTTTGTTCAGCAATCGGCTGAAACTTCTCGGCATCCAGCGCAAAGAAACGCTTATCCGCGTTCTCCTTCATAATGCCGTCCATAAATTTATCCAGCGTCTTGCAATCTGGACACCAGCTGGTATCAAATTTCACGACAGTTAGACCGTCACCATTAATTAAATCCTGATATTGCTGCTCAGATTCGATGCGTTCCATTTATTGGTCCCTCCTAGAGTGAACTGATAATATCTTCACATTCACATATGAATGATAAATCAGGCTTATTCCTATATTGTAATGATTCTTGTATATATTGCAACTGGAATGAGTACATGTTCGAGCGTATACTTCACTTATCCTACTATGGCTCGGGTCAGCGGTATTGCGCGTCATAACGATTGGCTCGACTGATTTGCTGTAGCGTCTCTCGCTCGTGCTCAGTTAGCGGTGCAATATCTGCTGCAGAAATATTATGCTCCAATTGTCCCAAAGAGCTTGCACCCGGAATCACAGCCGCGACAGCCGTATGGGACAGGCTATAACGGATTGCCGTCTGCTCCATACTACGCTCCGGTCCTGCAAATGCCTTTAATTGCTTGCGCACGTCCAGTAGCTCTGCCTCTTCGTAGTCTAGGTATCCCTTGGCCGCCTTTTCTTCCCCCTTGTCAGCCAATACACCGCTCGCCACGGGTCCACGTGCAATCACGCTAATTCCCCGCTCCTGCAGCAAAGACAATACTTCTTCCTCTGCACGCCGGTCTAGTAAACTATACTGATTCATAACACTAACGATATTCGAGCGTTCCACATATTCACGGATGACATGCGGGCGAATGGAGGAAATACCATAGTAGCGGATGACACCCTCCTGCTGCAGTTGCTCGAAAGCCTCAATGGTTTCATCGATCGGATCGTCAATCGTCCCTCCGTGCAGCTGATACAGGTCGATATAGTCCGTTCCCAGGCGGCGCAGACTCTCTTTAACGGCGGACAGGATATATTTCTTGGACGGGTCCCATTCCCATCCCTCCTGCCCTGGTATACGCCGATTGCCGACCTTGGTCGCCAGGATGACATCCTGCCGCCGTCCACGGATTGCTGACCCTACAATTTCTTCATTGCGCCCATGCTGGTACAAATCGGCCGTATCCAACAGATTTACACCCCTGTCTAACGCTTCATGAATCAAGTAAACGGCTTGCTGCTCCTCCGTACCGACCGACATACATCCCAAGCCAATCTCACCTACCAGCAAATCCGAAGATCCCAGGCGGTTTTTCTTCATTGTTGTCCCCCCTCACTTCCATGACGCATAACTTAAAATTTTAACATTTCTCTATTATACGAAAAATACATACAAAAAAAACAACCCCAAGGACATAGAGACTCCACGCTCTCCAATCCGTTGAAGTTGTTGTATGAAATCTGTATTCCATTTTATGCTATCCGAACAGCCACTGTATGGCCTTAGGAAACTGACGCTGAAAACAATCCACACGATGTACCGCATCTTGATCCAGCTCAAGCAGCACTTCTTTGGCATCCAATCCCTGTGTCAGCAGCACCTCGTATGCCTGGAGGGTCAACGGAACCATATCTTTTTGTACATTCGTCTTCCCTTCACCTTCACGGGTCCCAACAGATATATATATACGGTGTGTCCCAGCCATTACAGTGGCAAATGATGCAGATTGCATATAATTGATCATACCGGGAAACCAATACGAACCCGAGATCGAACCAATACGTCCAAATATATGCTGATAACGGAAGGCTGCATACATGGAAATCAGTCCACCCAACGAAGCACCAATCATCCCAGTATGCTCTAGCCCAGTTTGCACTGGATATTTTGCCTCGACGTATGGCATTACTTTTGTAACCACAAACGCCAGATACGCATCTCCTTCACCGCCAAAAGCAGGTCTTCCCTCTACTAAAGCAACTGCCTCCCAAGGCGTATAATCGTCCAGCCGATTCACAGGCTGAATGCCCACCAGCATTACACGGGGCAGCTCTCCCGTAGAAAAACCTCTTTCCAGCTCATCCAACCCGCTTAGAAATAAAGAGCTGCCATCCTGTACATACAGCACAGGATACAGCTCATTATGATTCACAGATACGGGAGGTGTATAGATGTGCACAAGATACCCATCTAATGAAATTTCATCTACATGACCCTTCATCCTACATAGTCCCCCATGATGTGAATGTATGCATTACAGTGCAGCATCTATTTCCTTGATCATTTCAGATACGGATTCCAGACCATTACCTGACAGGTACCAGTAGTTAGGATCCAGGTATACAATATGACCGTTTTTATAAGCATTCGTTTTCTTCACCAGTTCATTCTCAATGGTTTGTTTACCTGTAACCTGTTCCTTGCCTTCCTCGACCACCACAGCCCCACGGTCAACGACAAAAATATAATCTGGATTTTTTTGCTGTACATATTCAAAAGAAACCTTTTGTCCATGCGTCGATACTTTAATGCCAGGATCTACAGGAGTTACGCCAAAAGCATCATGAATGATACCAAAGCGGGATTGTGAGCCGTATGCACTCAGGCTTCCTTCATTTGTCAGTACGATCAATCCTTTAGCCTTGCTCGCTACAGCCTTGTCATGTACAGCCTTAATGGAGCTATCAATCGCAGCCAGTTCCTGTTTGGCAGCTTCCTCTTTGTCGAAGATTTGCCCCAGCGTTTCAACGTTTTTCTTAAAGGAATTGATATAATCCTTGGTGTCTACAGCCATCGAAATAGTAGGTGCGATTTTGCTCAACTCTTTATATGCATCAGCTTGTCTGCCACCAATGATGATCAGTTCAGGAGAGAGATCACTGATTTTCTCGTAATCCGGCTCAAACAGCGTGCCCGCACTTGCATATTTGGAATCTTTATATTTGTTCAAATACGTAGGAAGATCCTGCTGCGCTACCGCCGCAACGTCTACGCCCAGCTTATCGAGCGTATCCAATGAACCAAAATCAAAAACAACGACATTCTTCGGATTGACTTTGACTTGGACCGGGTTTTCATCCAGTGCGTGTTTGACCGATACAGTTTTGGATTCCGTTGTTGCAGTTGAGGAGCCATCGCCAGTCGCTTCCTGTGTTGCCGGAGCCGCTTTGCCACAGGCCGATACGATCAGTACCAGTGCAAGCATCAGTGTTAAAAACATCAAATTTTTCTTCATTTTACATTCCCCCTAAGTGAAGTACACACAAATTTTATGATCACCGATCTGTTGAATCGGAATATCCATATCGTACAAATCCTTTAATACCTGACTATCGATCATCTCGTCAGCCGTTCCTTGTTTCAGCAATCTGCCATTCTTCATCCCGACAATATGGTCCGAATAGCAGGAAGCAAAGTTAATGTCGTGAAGCACCACCAGAATCGTTTTGCCCAGATCATCCACTAAATTGCGCAGCGTCTTCATAATCTGAACCGAATGCTTCATATCCAAATTGTTCAGCGGCTCATCCAGCAGTATGTATTCCGTGTCCTGTGCCAGAATCATAGCAATAAACGCCCGCTGCCGCTGTCCCCCACTGAGCAAATCAATATGTTTGTCCTTCATATCCTCCAGTCCCATGTAGGCCATAGACTGCTCTACCATTTTGCGATCCTCGCTGTTCAATCTGCCCTTGGAATACGGAAAACGGCCGAAGCTGACCAGTTCCTTCACGGTTAAGCGGATGTTGACATCATTAGTCTGTTTTAAAATGGATATCTTCCGGGCTAGCTCCTCACTTTTGGTCAGGCTCACGGCCTGTCCGTCAATGAGGATTTCTCCCTCATCACTATCTGTTAGGCGACTGATCATCGACAACAGGGTGCTTTTCCCAGCGCCGTTAGGTCCAATAAAGGAGGTAATGGTGCCTTTAGGTATAGTGACGGACACCTGCTCCACCACATTTTTATTCCCGTAGCGTTTGGTTACGTTTTTGACTTCTACCATGATTTATTCTCCCGCAGCAAAAGGTACAGGAAGTACACCCCCCCGATAAAGTTAATAATGACGCTGACTGTTGTTGATAAATCGAATACTCTTTCCGCCAGCAGTTGGCACCCTGCCAAAGCAATGACACTAACACAGATGGAGGCCGGAATAATATAACGGTGCTGATACGTCTTCATCACCTGATAAGCCACATTGGCCACAATTAATCCGAGAAACGTGATCGGTCCAACAAGTGCCGTAGATATGGAGATGAGAATCGCTACAATAATCAGCAATCTTTTGATGATATAACTGTAAGGGAGGCCTAAATTAATGGCATGCTCCCGTCCGAGCGACAGCACGTCCAGGTACTTAATAAATCTCCACGCATAAGCAAATACGAGCACAAGCACGAATACAGAAAGCCATAACAGTTCGGTGTTTACATTACTAAAGCTGGCGAAGCTCTTGTCCTGAATTTTCGCAAATTCGTTCGGATCAATCAGTACCTCCATAAAGGTAGACAGACTGTTAAACAGCGTCCCGAACACCAGACCGATCAGCAGAAGTACATAAATACCCCGTCCATCCTTGCGGAAAATTAACTTGTATAGCAATCCCGCGAACAACACCATCATCCCCACTGACAGCAAAAAGTTTAATTCTTTGCTGGTCGAAATCAATGGGACGGAACCAAATGCAAAAATAATCGTCGTCTGAATCAGCATATACAGTGAATCCAGCCCGATAATACCCGGAGTCAAAATCTTATTATTCGTAACCGTCTGGAAAATAACGGTCGCAAAAGCAATGGAGCCACCTGTCAGAATGAAAGCTGCGACCTTTTTCAATCGTCGCGGCAACGCGTAATGCCAGGTGTGCGGAAGATCGATAAACACAAAAGCAGCAATCAACACAAGCGCGGCAGCGGCTAATATTCCGATTTTTAATTTAGGATTCATAAGCCCTTCTCCTCAGCAGCAAATACAAGAACAGCGCGCTCCCGATCACACCAACCGTAAGCCCTACAGAAATTTCATATGGGTAAATGATCACCCGTCCCAAAATATCGCAAAACAGCACAAAAACGGCGCCCAAGATCGCTGTATGAGCCAGGCTCTTTTTCAGATTATCCCCCATGTACATACTGACCAGATTGGGTACAACCAGCCCCAAAAAGGGAATCGTCCCGACGGTTAAGATGACAACAGAGGACACCAAAGCCACGATCACCAAACCCACATTGACGGTGCGCTTGTAATGTACGCCCAAGTTGGCTGCAAAATCCTCACCCATACCTGCAATTGTAAAACGATTCGCATATATGTACGCCAACGCAACCAAAGGAACACTAAGATACAGCATCTCGTAGCGGCCACTCATGATTAGAGAAAAATCCCCCTGCATCCACGAAGAAATGCCCTGGATCAGATTATATTTGTAGGCAAAAAAAGTCGTCACCGAATTTAAAATGCCCCCAAACATCAGACCAACAAGCGGGATAAATACCGGGTCCTTGAAACGGATTTTATCCAATATCTTCATGAAAATCAGCGTTCCCCCTAGAGCAAATCCAAAAGCCGTCAGCATCTTCGTCCAAAATCCCGCCGTTCCAAACACCATAATGGCCATCAGCACACCTAATCGTGCCGCATCCATCGTCCCTGCGGTGGTGGGCGAAACAAACCGATTCCGGGTAAGCTGCTGCATAATCAGCCCGCAGATACTCATACTCGCCCCTGCGATAATGATGCTGATCAAACGTGGAAATCTGCTAATCAGGAGCACCTGCGCTTGATCGTTGGTTAAGTGGAACAAATCAAGTGGAGTCACATCATGAACACCGATGAACACCGAGGCGAAGGCCAGTACCAGAAAAGCTAATATTAAATAGCGCAATTTCATCTCTAACTAAGGGAGCCTGTCCAATAACTCGTACCAAGCTTCGGCCCTGTCCTCCCCTCCAATAATGATAATCATTATCAAAAACAACTAGGATAAATTATAGCAGTGATATTGTATCTGTCAAATTCTTTGAATTGTTTTAAGCATGACCAAACAGCCGTGCGATAACCAGTGAGCAAATACGAGCAAAATCCAGTAAACTAGAAAGAGAGCCCGTGAGTCCAGCTATATTTAGTTGTGAAAGCATATAGGAGGAAAAAGATGAACCGCATATTAATCGTTGAAGATGATTTAGCTTTGAGTAATGGCATTACTCTCGCTCTTAAAGGACCTAACAACGAATTTGTGCAAACACATGACCTTAGTACTTCAAAAGAACAATTGGCAAGCGCTGCTTTTGACCTAGTGATTCTTGATCTAAATTTGCCAGATGGAAACGGACTAGATTTTTTAACCGATATTCGTAAAACAACAACTTTGCCGGTCATTATTTTAACTGCACATGATATGGAAACAGATATTGTAACTGGTTTGGAATTGGGCGCCGATGACTATATCACTAAGCCCTTCAGTCTGATGGTATTAAGGGCACGAGTAGACGTCCAGTTAAAAAAGAACAAGCGTATTCTTGCAGAAACCATTCAGATAGATGCTTTTTCTTTTTCATTTGATAAGATGGCGTTTGCTAAAAAGGGTACACCTGTGGAGCTAAGCAAAACGGAGCAGAAATTGCTTCGCCTCTTAATTGATCATCGTGGGAAGATCATTACCCGTGATCATTTGGTAGACAGCATCTGGACAGATGGCGCTGAGTATGTGGGCGAAAATGCCTTGTCAGTCACCATAAAAAGGCTACGTGACAAGCTGGAGGACCTTCCTTCCTCTCCTCAGTACATTAAGACTGTGTACGGTATCGGATACACTTGGGCGGTGAAATGAATGACGACCCTGAATTATGCGTGTTTTGGAATTGCTATTACTGCTCTTTTCATAGCCGGGGTTACCATTCTTCTCTATCGTAAGAACGTACATAAAACAATGAAGACTATGGATCATATGATTGAAACTGCAATTAGTGGCGAGTTTTCAGAGCGTGTTTTTGACGAATCCGTCTTATCAGCAGTAGAGGCCAAGCTTGCGCAATTTCTTTCCATTTGCTCCGTTTCCTCGAAAAATTTGTTGGCAGAAAAAAATAAAATAAACGAGCTCATTTCTGACATCTCGCATCAAACGAAAACACCTATTGCTAACATCATCCTCTACTCACAACTGCTTAATGAATATGATTTGCCACCGGAAGGCTCCACTTGTGTAAAGGCTTTATCCACACAAGCCGAAAAGCTTCATTTCCTGATCCATTCCTTAGTAAAAACATCACGGCTTGAAACAGGGATTATTAAATTGTCGTCAAGGCAGGAGTCAGTTCAGAAGCTACTAACTACTGCACTGGAACAAATTATGCCGAAGGCAAACGCTAAAGGGATTTCGATTACTATGGAGAGTAAAGAAGAAATCCAGGCCTGTTTTGATTTAAAATGGACGGTTGAGGCGATCTATAATATTTTGGACAACGCCGTCAAATATACAGAAATTAGCGGGAATATATTCATTAAAGTGAGTGCTTATGATTTATTCTGCCGAATTGATATTACTGATAATGGCATTGGGATTGCTGAGGAAGAACACAGTAAGATTTTCAAGCGCTTCTATCGGTCACAAACTGTAATCTCGCAAGAAGGTGTCGGGATTGGACTATTTTTAGCAAGAGAAATTGTTTCGGCTGGGGGCGGATACATCAAACTATGGTCACGCCGAGGCCGTGGTTCCACCTTCTCGATTTTTCTCCCCATAGACAAGTAATTCTTACAACACTGTTAGATTTCAGAAAGATTGTAGAAAGATTGATATGGTAAAGTCTGTATTGCGAAGTATTGGTGTACAGACTATTTTTCATGGAGGAGAAATGAATGACTCTGTTAAAAACTCAGGAGTTGAAGAAGTATTATGGTAACGGGGATACCGCTGTTCATGCCCTAGATGGAGTGAACCTGGAGGTGGAAAGCGGAGAATTTGTGGCCATTGTCGGTACGTCCGGGAGCGGCAAATCTACCCTTCTCCATATGCTGGGTGGACTTGATCGTCCGACAAGTGGAAACGTTACGATTGACGGTAAAGATATTTTCACATTGAAAGATGAAGAATTGACTATATTTCGCAGACGAAAAATTGGCTTCGTATTTCAAAATTACAACCTAGTGCCTGTTTTAAATGTCTACGAAAATATTGTGCTTCCGATTGAACTGGATGGTAAAGAACCGGACAAAACCCACATAGATAAAATTGTACATACCTTGGGTCTGGACCAAAAGTTGAATAACCTGCCCAACAATCTATCGGGGGGCCAGCAGCAGCGCGTAGCTATCGCCAGAGCATTGGCAGCAAAACCTGCAATTGTTTTAGCAGACGAACCCACCGGGAACCTGGACAGTAAAACCAGTCTGGATGTGATGGGGCTGATCAAAGTATCCAGTCAACAGTTCCGCCAAACGATGGTGATGATTACGCACAACGAGGAAATTGCCCAAATGGCAGACCGGATTATTCGGATTGAGGACGGTAAAATGGTCGGTGGTGAAGGCAAATGATTCAGGTTAGAAATAAAAAAACGATCCGTAATCTGGCAGATAAGAGCTTCAAAGTAAACAAAGCCCGTAACCTCTTTGCCATTGTTGCCATATCTCTCACTTCATTGTTATTTACAACGTTGTACACCTTGGGGCTCGGTGCTGTTGAAAACTTACAACGGGCAACTATGCGACAGTCCGGTGGAGATGGACATGCCGTACTTAAATATATAACGGATGATGAATTTAATCATGTCAAGGATCATCCATTGATCAAGGAAATTGCTTATAACCGTATATTAAGCGACGGAGTTAAAAACGATAAATTTCTAAAACGTCACACAGAGTTCTGGTATTACGATGATGTAGGGTTGAAGCTCGGTTTAATTGAACTTAATGCGGGGCACAAGCCTGTGGCGAAAAACGAAGTGATTGCAGACTCCAAGACGTTGCAGCTATTGGATGTTCCACTGAAAATTGGAGCACCTTTGAGGCTAAAGCTTGATATACGAGGTAAAGAAGTACAGCGTGATTTTGTCCTCTCTGGCTGGTGGAAAAGCGATCCTGTGTTTAGCGCAGGACAAATATTGGCCTCCAGATCCTATGTGGATGCTCATGCCAAGGAATTACAAAGCAACTATAAAAAAGATCACTTCCATACAGGAACCATTAGTGCATATATGATGTTCGACAACAGCCTTGATTTGCGAGGAAAGCTCAATAAAGTGATTACCGAAAGCGGTTATTCACTTGACGAAGATGCACCGAACTATATCGCGAATAATGTAAATTGGGCATACATCTCGACTAATTTTAGTTTAGATACAGAGACAATCATAGCGTTAACTTCTGCCCTGTTACTGATCATGTTTACCGGTTATTTGATTATATATAATATTTTCCAAATATCAGTGATGCGAGATATCCGTTTTTACGGTCTCTTAAAGACGATCGGTACAAGCCGCAAGCAGATACGCCGGATTATTCGCAGACAAGCACTGATTCTATCAGCGCTAGGAATCCCGATCGGATTGATAGCAGGTTTTTTTGTCGGTAAATCGCTCGTGCCTTTTATCATAAATATGAGTATATATAACGGTACCGAGGTATCGGTATCCCCCAACCCATGGATTTTTATAGGATCGGCTTTGTTCGCACTCATTACCGTAATGATCAGCACTTTCAAGCCAGGCAGAGTTGCCTCGTCCGTATCGCCGGTAGAAGCAGTCAGATACACAGGTGGAGTAAACAAGAACAATGGTAAGCTGAAAAAATCAACCGGAGGTGCAAAAATCCACCTCATGGCTCGTTCCAATTTGGGGCGTAATAAAAAACGCACCGTTTTAGTGGTTATAAGTCTTTCTTTAAGCTTGGTCCTTCTGAACACTGCCTTCACACTATCTCGGAGCTTTGATATGGATAAATTTTTAGCCAAATTTAATGATACCGATTTTCTCATTGCTCATGCCGAATATTTCCAGGTTCCCAGCAGTTTTAGTGGGCAAGAAAATGGGACCACCGAAAGTTTTATTAAGGCTGTACAGGCACAACCAGGCTTTGAAGAAGGCGGCCGATTGTACGGTGACCCAACAGCTTTCACGGCTGAGAATACAAAGGGAATTACGGATGATACCCAGAACACTGACGCTCACGGCAACTTCCTTGTAGACGTGTATGGGCTGGAAGATTTGCCCCTGCATCGACTGCAATTGATTGATGGTGAGCTTGATTTTAAGAAACTAGCTTCCGGTAAGTATATCCTGGAGGGAGTCGAACTGAACGACAACGACAAGCCTTACATGGAAAGCATTCATCATAAAGTGGGGGAGAACGTTACATTGCATAGTTATGCAGGAACAGCAGATGCTCCACTGAATACAGAGGATATAGCACATAAGTTTACAGTACTTGGCCATGTCGGTATCAAATCCACCAATTCGAATCGCCTTTCGAGCTATAATAGCTTCTACCTCCCGGCAGAAATATACAAATCACTTGTAAAAGAGCCTGCTGTGATGAGCTACGCCTTTAATGTATCCTCAAATCAGGAAGCGTCAATGCAGAGCTTTTTGAAGCGCTACACTGAAGCAATCGAACCGATGATGAACTACGAATCCAAAATTACATCAAGGGACGCTTTATCAGGTATGCAAACCACTGTTGAGTTGATCGGTGGCACGCTTAGCTTGATTATTGGTCTGATTGGTATCCTGAACTTTATTAATGCAATTTTAACCAGCATACTGACCCGACGTAAAGAATTTGCTATGCTACAGAGCATGGGCATGACCAAACGGCAGCTGCGGGGAATGCTGATTTATGAAGGACTGTATTATATTTGCGCCACCAGCCTGACCTCTATTCTATTGGCAGTCTTATTTTCTCTTTTGATTGTAAAACCGTTTTGCAGCTTGCTATGGCTTTTAAGCTATCACTTTATACTTTGGCCACTTCTAGCCTCATTGCCTTTACTGTTATTGCTTGGGATACTTATTCCAGTAGCAGTCTATTCTATGAACAACAAACAAAGTATTGTAGAGCGACTTCGAGAATCAGAGTAGATGCACTTAAAATATGAAAGTAAAATACCCATGAGCGCCAAAAAAGATGACTCCTGATCCATTCAGAGGTCATCTTTTTATGCCTAGAAAGGTATTTTTGTCTGAACGCCTACACTTCCCACTCTTCCCGCAGTAGCCCCATTCGGATCGAATCATAATACTTTCCATTATAATATCTGCATTTGCGAAGCCTGGCTTCGAGGGTCATGCCCAGCTTCTCCCCGACCTTCATCATCCGATGGTTTCCTGACCAGGTTGTAAAGCCTACTCTTACTAGAGGCAATGTATTAAACAAATGGTCGATCCACAATCGAAGTGCTCTCGTACCATAGCCACCACTCCAATACCCCGAATCATAGATACCTATCCCCATTTCAAGCCACTGAGACGGCTTATGCTCCCAGTAGTAACTCACGGATCCAATGACCTTGCCTTCCACTTCAATGAGCCAAAAGTCATCTTGTCCGATTCGCTTTTCCTTCTCTTTTAAATACTCCTCAAAAGAAAGCTTCTTATGTTCATAGTAGGGTGCATCCCACTGCTTCCATTCCGGTGCTTCTTCCTTAAAAGTTAACGTCCAAAGGGCATGTAGGTTTTCTTCTCTAACGGGCCTAATCGTTAAATCCTTATCCGTATACATTTAGTAAACTCCTTTTATAATAAAATTCATTCTATCTACTTTGGGCTATATTGAGCCTTATTGTATCTGCTTTTGCATTATTTCGAATTTCAATTTTTGTCCGTTACGAAACTGTATTGTAGCAAGATCGTAATTCATGTTGACAAACAATCAAAAATAATATATCTTAATATCAAGATAATAAATATAAAGAAAAGTTTACGACGACGGTTTATTTTACTTTGAAAAACCTAATCATATAAAAACCAAGGAGGGCAAATAACATGAAATTGTTAGGATTGCATCACGTTTCGGCGATTACAGCAGCAGCGGCTAAAAATGTTGAATTTTATACTCAGGTATTAGGACTTCGGCTGATCAAGAAAACGGTGAACCAGGACGATGTTAGTGTGTATCACCTCTTTTACGGAGATGAGCGCGGAACCGCGGGTACGGAAGTCACTTTCTTTGAAATTCCACATGCTGGACAAACGCGTACAGGGAATAACAGTATTTCGGCGCTCTCCCTACGGGTACCGAACGACAAGGCTCTGAATTATTGGAAAAACCGCTTCGAGCAGCTGGATGTGAAGCATGGCGAAATTATAGATCAAGCAGGACGCTTGGCGCTTTCGTTCGAGGATTTTGAAGGACAACGCTTCTTCCTCGTTTCAGATGAGCATGATCACGGAATGCGCGGCGGCACGCCTTGGGAGAAGAGCCCTGTCCCTGCGGAATACGGCATCGTTGGACTTGGTCCGGTTCATCTGACCATTCCCAAAGCGGAGAATACCATTCTTATTCTTGAACAGGTTATGGGCTTCCGCAAAAAGGGCTCCTACCCTTCCCCTGTTGCCGGACAACCGGATGTGGTTATCTACGAAACAGGTGAAGGCGGTACAGGAACTGAAGTTCATCTGGAAGAGCGCAACGATCTGCCACAAGAGCGACCAGGACGCGGCAGTGTGCATCACGTCGCTTTCCGTGTTGAAACCGAGGAAGAGCTCAAACAGTGGGTAGAGCGTATTGGTCAGCTGCAAATTTCCAACTCTGGTTTTGTAGATCGCTTTTACTTCCGTTCCTTGTACTTCCGTGAGCCGAACGGCATTCTGTTTGAATTGGCTACCGATGGACCTGGCTTTGACACCGACGAGGAACTGGAGTTTCTGGGCGAATCTCTGGCACTGCCTCCATTCTTGGAGCCGCGCCGTGCATCAATTGAAGCCAATCTCAAACCACTCAACACCAAACATGAATAAAGTTATATTTACTCTAAAATAAACACAAAGCCGGGGCTTCTACATCATGTAGGGTTCCCGGCTTTTTTCGTGCAACTGCTCTGCTTTCATTAAAAAAAGCATCTCATCTACAAGCTTTTAGCTAGACAGGTAAGTGAAATACCCTTTTTGGCTATGCTTATAGCTTTTTATCATCCACGCTGGTCAGCCATGCTTCGATTTCTCCGATTACAGAGGCGATGCAGCCGTCTTGGAACGGCGAGATCAATCCAGCCAGCTCAACCAATCCGGTAAAGGATCGGCTTCCTCCGGCACGACACAGCTTCAAATAATCTTTCCATGCTGCTGCCCGGTCTTCACCCATGCGTTTCCAAAACTGGAATGCACACAATTGTGCCAGTGTATAGTCAATATAATAGAACGGAGATTGAAAAATATGTCCCTGCTTGTGCCAGAATCCGCCCTTTTCGAGGTACTCGTTGCCTTCATAATCCAGATGCGGTTTATACTTGCGTTCAATGGAACGCCATGCACTTTTACGTTCGGCCGGTGTCCAATCCGGGTGTTCATATACGGCATGCTGGAATTCGTCTACGGCTACGCCGTAAGGCACGAACAGCAACGATGAAGATAGGTGTTCAAAGTGATATTTGTCCGTGTCTTCCTCGAAGAACAGCTTCATCCAAGGCCATGCGAAAAACTCCATACTCATCGAATGAATTTCAGCCGCCTCCATGGTTGGCCAGTGGTACTCGGGAATTTCAAAATGTCGGCTTTCATAGACCTGGAAGGCATGACCTGCCTCATGAGTCAATACGTCGATATCACCGGATGTCCCATTAAAATTGGAGAAAATAAATGGCGTGCCATATTCGCTCAAAAATGTACAGTAGCCTCCGCTTTGCTTGCCTTTTTTACTGATTAAATCCATCAGTCCACGCTCGACCATAAAACTGAAAAATTCATGTGTTTCCGGTGATAGCTCTTCATACATACGCGCTCCATTACGAAGAATCCAGTCCGGGTCACCTTTTGGCGTAGGATTGCCTGACAAGAAGTTAAAGCCCTCGTCGTAATAACGGAGCTGATCTACTCCGATCCGCTCGCGTTGGCGCTCTTTCAGCTTGGTTGCCAGAGGAACGATGTGCTTCAGCACCTGCTCGCGGAAATTGGCTACCATCTCTGCGTTGTAATCTGTACGTCCCAAGCGGGCATAGCCCAATTCTACAAAGTTGTCATAGCCCAGCTTGTGTGCCATGCGCGTACGTACCTTGACCAATTCATCATAAATTCGATCCAGCTCGTCCTCATGCTCACTCATAAATTGATATTTGGCCTCGGAGGCCTGTTTGCGTGTCTCGCGGTTGGTTGCCATTTCAAATGGCAGGAGCTGTGACAATGTGCGTTCTTCTCCCTCGAACAGGATCTTCGCTGAGGCAATTAATTGGGCATATTCCGAAGTCAACTTATTTTCCTGCTGCAAATCCTCAATGATATCCGGGTGGAACGACTTGAGCGCCACCTCGGCAATACTGAAAAGCTGGCTCCCCCATTGGCTCTCCAACTCAGCTCTAAATGGAGACTCCACCAACGCCCGGTAATAATCGGTTACATACTCTTGGATAACCGGCATGAAATCATCAGCGTACTCTTGCTCCGCTTTGTAAAAAGCATCTTCCGTATCAATGGAGTGCCGAACTTCCACCAATTGCAATTGCGTTTCCACGTTACTGCGCAGCTTGTTAATCGCATGAATAACTTCATTTTGACGTTCTACATTGTCCGCTTCACGAAACTGCTGCAACAGCATTTTAAACCGCTGTTCAATTTCAGGTTGCACTGGTCGGCTATAAGCCATTTCGCTGAATAATGTCATTGCTCCGTTTCCCCCTTTAATGTAATAAATCTGATGCCTATTATACAGTACGATTAGACCAAACTGGAAGCTGGAATGCCAAAATAATACAACCTTAAAAGCCGCAATACCATGTATTGCGGCTTTTATGCCTCATCTAACTCTATATATCAAAAAGTCACTGTAAAAAACAATCTAATATATATCCAGTCTAATGGAGATTTATAAGTATCTCTAGGATCGCAGACCTTCGTACCTTTATTGATTTTGCAAACGATGTGCCACATGCAGGGTCGGACCGACAAATTCATTTAGCTTGAAGCCACCTTCAATGGCCTGTGTAATGAATTTCTTGGCCTGATCCACAGCTTCACGTACAGTCAGCCCTTGTGCCAAACCAGCCGTTACCGCAGCCGAAGTGGTACAGCCTGCACCGTGGGTAAAGTTGGTTTGTACAACATCCGCTTCAAACCAGTCAAAAGTGATTCCGTCATACAGTAGATCCATCGCTTTACCTGCGCGAATTTTGCCACGGTCCTTGATCAGCACATGCTTAGCACCACGCTCGTGGATAATAGCAGCCGCTTCCTGCATCTGCTCCAGTGTCGTGATCGGTCCTTTCTTCGCCAGCTGTGAAGCCTCGAATAAGTTCGGTGTTACCAGATCAGCGCCAGGAATCAACAATTCCAGCATGGCCTCTGTATTTTCCGGCTGAAGCACTTCATCCGTGCCTTTGCAGACCATCACTGGGTCAATCACAATCCGTTTCAGATCATGCTTTTTCAAATGGCTGGCCACCAGTTCGATGATATCTACAGAACCCAGCATCCCGGTCTTCATTGCATCAAAACCGATACCTTCCAATACAGTACGCAGCTGCGCCTCAACCACGTCCAACGCAACAGGATATACAAGATGGTTCCAGGTTTTAGGTTCCATCGCAACTACGGTAGTCAGTACAGTCATGCCATATACACCAAGCTCCTGAAAGGTTTTCAGGTCCGCCTGAATACCTGCTCCGCCGCTTGTGTCAGAGCCGGCTATCGTTAGTGTTTTGGGAATCGTCATTAGTACATGCTCTCCTTCACTTTCTGTGCTGCATTTATCCTAATCCTGCATGCGAAACTTGTCAACGCGCAAAACGGTCCTTTCCATACGAAAAGTCACAAGAACCAGCAACAGCTAAAAAACGAGAATATCCCCCTTTGAAATGAGAACATCCTCGTAAGTACGTGTTATATGAAGAATTTGAATGAATTTTAGACTTATAAATACCCACCCGTACTGTGATCATAGGCATGATTTTTTTCATTTGCCCGTACGCCGAGGCAAAAACTCTGATACAACTGCTGCTGTCTTGGGGTAGCAAAATTCCGGTGCTGCTCAAATAAAGCCATACAACCAATGATATGCTCGGTATAGCTGTTATCGACAGACAGTTGCAGGCAATGTAGTGTTTGTTCCAACCCTTCGGGGTAATCGCCTTTTCGAAAATAATATTCCGCATACACCTTACAAAAGGAGGCAAAGCGAAATGCATTAAAGTGCTTGCGATAATGTGTGTCCCATTGTTCCGGTGCAAGCTCCCAGAAACTCTTGAGTTGCTGGCTGAACAGCTCCAGCTCAGCATCCACGAAATAACCAAACCGATTCGCTGATTCGAGCAATGTATTCAAGCCTTCCAATGTCTCATCCGGATGCTCGCGCAGGTAAGTAATATATTCATAGATTGCAGAGGTGTTGCCCATTTTGATTTCAATACAAAGTCGGTTGCCCTGTGCATATACACGATGCAGGTTGACTACTTTCCAGCCTTCCTCGTCCAAACCCTCAAACCAGCTCAAATCTGCATAACCTTCAATCCATTGCTTGGATTCCTCATATCTACCCTGAAACTCATAGCAGCTGGCCTTGAGCAGATGCCCTTGAGCATAGTAATAAACGAGCGGCTTAAGTAGCTCCAGGTGCTCATCTCCAAAACGGTTCCGATTGCGATACAATGCCTGCGCCAGCTCTCTTAGCTCGTCCGCATACATTTCCATCTCGGACCATTGCATTTTTAAAGCAAACACTTGAGATAGCATATGTAAGCCTTCCAGTGCATAAATTTCCGGTAGACGACTACGGTATAAATGGAATTGTACAGCAGCCTTCAAGTTCCGTTGGTTATCCTTAATCTGAATCTGGAATATGCGAAAATAGCTAATCGCCAACCGTTCGGAGTGGGTATACTTCTCACTCTCAATAACACAATCATACAAAAGCATGGAGGCTTCATGTCGGCCATCCTCAAACATCGCTTCTGCAGTCTCAAAAATAGCCGGAATATTCGATAAATCGTCCATCAAATAGCCTAGCACACTGCGTATACAGTCCAGCTTGTTCAACTCTGAGCAACGAAGAAGAAATGGACGCAACCTTCTCCAGTGGGGCAAGGAATGAATAAAACACTCATCTACATACATCTCGAACAAAGATCCTTCTTCCAATCCCATCGCCTCAGTAATCAGATCAAGCTGATTAACTGAAATAGGCCGTGGTGGGTTTCGGTTAAGTATACCGCTAAGTGTACCCGGATTTACCTTGGAAGCATCTGCAAAACATTGCATCGAAATACCTTCACTTTGAATATACTTTTCTATCTGTGCGCGGATCGTGGTGTTTTTTTCCAAAGGGACACCCCCTCAAACGAATGATGGTGACTTTTTCATTACCTTTTAAACCAAAATTTGTTTAATCAAAGTATATGTCTAATTATACGAGAGGTCAATAACTTTAAACACGACTCAGGACATACAAAATCACGAGTTTCGTACGATTTTAAATCTGTTTTATGAAAAAAGACCGTCCTCTGAGAGACAGTCTTTCTCTATTATTTTGATGCTGTGGACTTAGAAGATCACAACTTGCAAAATGATTTAGAATCACCGAAAATCAAGAGCAAACTTAGCGTATCCTTCTACCGTCAGCCCTTCGTAAAGCAATTCAGAATAAGCATTGGCGACATGCGTTGCTTGCGGCGAGGTTAGGAACGTCACATGTGGACGACCCGACCATGGGGCGAGGGACCAGTGACCGTCAGCCTTTGGCGTCAACGTCTTCATATGCCGCACATACTCAGTCAGCACATGCCGGTTCTCATCCGGTGAAGCCAGTACAATTCGCTCCCCACCTGGATTAACCAACGCAGAGGAGAACGCGCGATAGTTATTCGTAACAACCAGATAACTCCGCTGCATATCCATCGGTTCCCCTTCAAAAGACATATGAATGATTCTGTGCGCATCTAGGTCCTTTAGTTCCCCGGCAGCATCATATCTGGCTGGCTGTGTTACATCAATCTGGTACTCGATGCCATCGATGATATCAAAATTAAAGCTTGGAAACTCAGAATTAATCAGCTCTTGCTCCTCCTCTGCCGAAGGATCAATTTGCCGGAATTGACCGGCAGACCACTCAAGCCATTCCCGAATTTCTGCCCCACTCAGTCGAACGACATGCAGCGTATTCGGAAAATTGTACAGATCGGCGATATGTTTGATCGCTATCGTCCCTGCGGGAATATCGGTATAATACGCCGGACCATATCTGCCCCCTGTTTTAAAAGGAGCTGCTGCCGACAGAACGGGCAACCCCTCATACTCGCTCCCTTGTAGCTGCTGTTTCACATACCAAATTTGTGCATCATTCACAAGCTGAACCGAAGCATCATCCATCACCTGGGCAAAAAAGCTGTTCACTGCTACCGTCGTTCGACCTACAGGTGCACGAATATAATCCAGGGTTCCAGCATGTTCATCTGCTACCGCCTGCTGAATAGCAGTATCTGGTTGGACGAGTGCTTCCTTGCGTATCGGGTCATACACCGGGCGTACCTCGGCAGCAGATGCAGCCACTTGCCACTTTCCTCCAATAAGGGCCAGATCCAGATCAATGATACCCAGATGATCTCCCCAGAAGCCCGGCTCTACTGCTGGAATGCCATGAATGGTGCCCTGCTCTGCATTAACACCTGTCATACCTATAAACGAAGGGCCAGGAAATACTTTATGTGCATGACCAAACACAATGGCATGGATCCCTTCCACCCTGCTCAGATGCAGCACCGCATTTTCCATATTCGGGGTTTCGGGAATATCCTCAAAGCCTGCATGAGGCATAGCAATAATGAGATCGGCTCCCGCTGCCTGCATTTCTGGAATAAATCGTCTGGCAGTTTCCAGCATATCTTTGACGATAAGTTTTCCTTCCAACCATGCCTTGTCCCATTGCATAATTTGCGGAGGTACAAAGCCGATGACACCCACCTTCAGCAGATGCTTGTTGCCTGCTTCATCCTCTACTGTCTTATCCAGCAATAGATAAGGCGTAAAGTAGTTTTGTTCTTCCTTTCCTGCTATATATATGTTGGCATTCACGTAAGGAAATTGCGCTCCTCGAAGACAAGTCTGCAAATATTCCAACCCATAGTTAAATTCATGATTACCGATACTGCCTGCCTCGTATCCCAGCAGATTCATTGCTTTATAGGCGGGATGCACCTCACTTGGGTCCTGTTGGAGCCGCTGTACAGCGTAATCTCCCATTGGATTCCCCTGAATTACATCTCCGTTATCCAGCAGCAGGTGATTGGGCACTTCTGCCCGAGCCGTGTGAATCAGACTAGCGGTTTGCGTCAGACCGTAATGCAGTGTTTCCTGATCTGTATAATAATCATAATTCCACAAGCTGACATGCAGATCGGTGGTAACCATAATGCGGAATTTCACCTTCCCAGCACCTGCATATTCCCGCCCTGTCTTATCATTAACGTCCAAAATATCCAATCTTGTTCTCTCCCTCAGCTTCGGTCATAGAGCTTGAATAAGTCTAACAAAGCACTGTTAAGAGAATGTTAAAATAAGCAATTCGTTTAAGTACAGTCTACGGCCTCTAGCAAATGATAAATTTTACATCATTTTTACCAAAGTCAGGAGTGCTTTTTACCCTACCTGTGGGACTAGCTGTTAAGATTTGGTTTGTCACTGAATTTACAGGTTTTTTAAATTTTCGTTATTACGATGTTTAGGGGGAAATTATTTTGTTCAAAAAAGCACTGACCTTGTGCATGACCTTCACACTGGCAGCGGGTTTAGCCGCTTGTGGCTCAAATGCAAACAATAACAACAGCGCCTCCACTCCGGGTACAGATGGCTCTAAAAACGAAAGCACAGCCTATGTCCCTAAGGAGTTAAAGGTACAATTCGTTCCTTCTCAAAATGCAGATACCCTCGAAGCCAAAGCTAAACCGCTCGAAAAACTGCTGGGGGACAAGCTCGGAATCCCGGTGAAAGTAACCGTATCTCCTGACTACAATACGATTGTGGAAGCCATGTCTTCCAAACAGGTAGATGTAGGGTTCCTTCCGCCTAATGCTTATGTACTGGCACACGATAACCGTAAAGCGGCCGACTTGCTCCTGCAAGCTCAACGCTATGGCATTGAAGATGCCACAGGCAAGGACACGACTGAAAAAGTAAACTTTTATAAAGCAATGATCGTGGTGAAAAAGGATTCTCCAATTCAAAGTCTGGCTGATCTGAAAGGCAAGAAGGTTGGCTGGCAAAATGTAACCTCCTCCGCAGGCTATGTGTACCCCGCAGCAGAGCTGAAAAAAGCTGGCGTGGACCCGGACACAGATGTGCAGGGTGTGACGATCAAAGGCCACGACGCTGCTATTCTGGCGCTGCTGAACGGTCAGGTTGATGCTGTCGCTGTTTTCCAGGATGCACGTAACACAGTGAAGAAGGAAATCCCGGACGTATTTGAAAAAACACGTGTCATTCATTACACAGCTAAAATTCCAAATGACACCGTCAGCGTACGTTCCGATATGGATCAAACATGGAGAGACAAAATCGCCCAAGCCTTTATTGACATTGCCAACGACCCTGAGGGCGGCGAAATCATTAAAGAAATTTACACCCATGTAGGTTATGAAAAGGGCGACGATAAAAACTTCGATTCTGTGCGTGAATACGCCGAAGCTGTCGGCCAAGCGGTAAAGTAACAGGTACGAAACAGGCTTTACGAATGACAGGGCAGCACCGTCCATGTATTCATGGCGGTGTTGTTTTCATTCCACCCTATCGGGGAGAAAGTTGGGAGCATATGATTGAATTTCGAAACGTATCGAAAACATACCCGAACGGCACCAAAGGGTTGAATAATATTAATTTGACGATTCAGGAGGGAGAAATGGTCGTCATTGTCGGCTTATCCGGTGCGGGTAAGTCCACCCTGCTGCGTTCCATTAACCGACTGCATGACATCACGTCCGGGGACATCGTTGTAGGCGGCAAGTCTGTTACGTCTGCCGGAAGCAGCGAGCTGCGGCGTATTCGCCGTGATATCGGCATGATCTTTCAAAGCTTCAATCTGGTTAAGCGTTCGACGGTGCTTCGCAACGTACTTTCCGGCCGCGTTGGTTATCATTCGACGCTGCGGACCATTCTCGGTCTCTTCCCGAAGGAAGATATCGAGCTGGCACTAACGGCGCTAGAACGCGTGAATATCCGGGAAAAAGCTTACAGCCGAGCCGATGAGCTGTCCGGTGGCCAACAGCAGCGTGTATCCATCGCGCGTGCTCTGGCGCAGGAGGCTAAAATCATTCTGGCAGACGAGCCTGTCGCGTCGCTTGATCCACTGACCACCCGCCAGGTGATGGACGATCTCCAGCGAATCAACCGTGAAATGCAGATTACGACCATTGTCAATCTGCATTTCATTGATCTGGCGCGCGAATATGCAACACGGATCATCGGATTACGCGCTGGAGAGGTCGTCTTTGACGGCACACCGGAGGAAGCTACGGATGAAGCCTTTGCGGAGATCTACGGCCGGGCCATCAAGCATGATGAACTGCTGGGAGTGGGATCATGAAGCCCGACTCTACTGTCCAGCCGCTCTCTTCGACGCAACCGTCACCATCTGCTGGACCGCCCCAGCCAAGTAAGCCGCCCGCAGGGCCACCTTTGCCAGGACGCTACAAGCGTTACGCCACCTGGATGATTTTTATCGTGGTGCTGGTAGCCTGCTCCATTCATACAGATGCCACGCCTTACCAATTGATCGTTGGCTTACCGGAAATGGGCAAATTGCTGGAGGAAATGTTTCCTCCAGACTGGAGTTACCTGCCTACCATCTGGAAACCGATGCTGGAAACGATCCAGATCGCTATTGTCGGCACGACACTGGGAGCCTTATTAGCAATCCCTGTCGCGTTGCTGTGCGCCTATAATGTGATGCCGCGCAAGCTGATCTCGCTGCCGATGCGCACGATCCTGAATCTGGTACGGACGATTCCCGATTTGCTGTTTGCCTCGATCTTTGTGGCTGTATTCGGCATCGGACCGTTTGCAGGGATGCTTGCCCTGCTCTTCTTCTCCTTCGGGATCATAGCCAAGCTGACCTTTGAGGCGATTGAAGCCATTGATCCCGGACCACTGGAGGCCATGACTGCTGTTGGCGCGAGCCGCATTCAAGTTATCGCCTTTGGTGTGGTTCCGCAGGCATTGCCTTATTTTGTGTCGTACTTGCTGTATACCTTTGAGGTTAATGTGCGTGCAGCATCTGTTCTGGGGCTCGTTGGCGCTGGCGGCATCGGTCTGCTGCTTGACCGTTCCCTTGGGCTGTTCCGATATGACCGGGCAAGCATTATTATTCTACTGACCCTCGTCATCGTCCTTGCGATTGATTACGGCAGTAACCTGCTACGGAGGAAGTTATTATGAATGATCCTACGCTTCGCAGACCTATTGGCTCCCGCCTGCGCTTTTGGGCGTTAGCTATTCTGCTAATTATCATTTACATTTGGGCTTTTCGCGGGATGCAGTTTGAAGGATTACAGGGGACGGCCAAAAGCGTCTCTGTCGCGATATTGGACGGTTTCCTTCATCCCGACTGGTCGTTTGTCTACATCCCTGAGGGGGAGGATTTGCTGCGTGGGTTGCTGGATACGCTGGTTATTTCAGTGCTTGGAACCTTCGTGTCCGCATTTGTCTGCCTGCCGTTTGCCTTTTGGGCATCCAGCAATATGAGCCGTCTACGCCCCTTATCAGGTAGCGGGAAGTTTGTACTTAGTGTCATTCGGGTATTTCCCGAAATGATCGTCGCCATTCTATTCATTAAAGCCGTAGGTCCCGGCTCGTTTGCAGGTGTGCTTGCCCTCGGCATTCACTCCATTGGCATGCTGGCCAAGCTTTTCTCAGAAACGATTGAAAGTGTGGATCACGGGCCGCAGGAAGCTCTGATCGCGTGCGGTGCCAACCGTTGGCAGGTCATTTTCTTCGCCGTGCTGCCGCAGGTGATTCCACAGTTTCTTTCCTATTCGCTCTATCGTTTTGAAATTAACATCCGGTCCGCAACCACGCTCGGTCTGGTTGGTGCAGGTGGTATTGGTACTCCGCTGCTGTTTGCACTCCAAATGCGCAACTGGAACCGTGTAGGCGTCATTTTACTCGGCATTGTAGTCTTGATCATTTTGACGGATCTGGTATCCGGCTGGTTGCGCAAACGGATCGTGTAATTAAAAGTCTCTAAATCAACAAAAGCCTCTCCGGTGTAAAAGGGACCTGCTATGCTCCCATTCACTCGGAAGAGGCTTTTGCTGTTCAACAACTCCCAGCTAATTCATCTATGACCCGCCGGACTTCCTCTGCCGTATTGTAAAAATGCGGAGCCACACGAATAATATCCTTTCGTGCCGACACAATCATATTTCGGCTCCGCAAACGCCTCTCTACCGCCGACACATCGGCTACTTCAACAGCGAGCAGACTTGGTAAAGTGCCTCCTCGATCAGGTATACGTATGTGTAGCCCTTTGCTTCGTCCATATTCAACAGAAAAGTCCAACAGTTCATTCATATAGGTCTGAATGTTCATGACCCCAATTTCCAACAGTAGCTTTAAGGCTGCATTTGCGGCAAAAATGCTAATGAAGGAAGGTAATCCTGTCTCAAAGCGGCGGGTTCCCGCTGCCGGAACCGGATGAGCAATATCAAACCGGGAGGCGGGCTCCTGTCCGAGCCAGCCCGTAAGACGAGGCTTGAAGCGTTCTATTCGATCCTTGCTTATATAAAGAAAAGCCACTCCCGGTATCCCCAGCATATATTTGCGTGCTCCCGCGACCAGAATATCTATGCCCATCGCCTTTACATCCACCGGAATCATTCCTGCTGACTGATAGGCATCCACGAACAGTAACGCCTGATTTCGGTGAGCTATATGTGCAATGGATTTGAGATCTTGCTGAAATCCGTTGGTATAATTCACATGGGACACCATAATAAGTGCAGTATTCTCCGTAACATGCTCCTCATACTGCTCTATGGTTACTTCTCCCTCCGTAGAAGGGATACAGCAAATATGATCACGAAACATCTCCTGTGCCTGCCAGATGTGTCCTACCGTCGGAAAGTCGGTATCTGCATACACAATCCCTTCTTTTCCCGGTACATAAGGAAGGGCAGTAGCCACACCAGCAATCGCCTCAGAGGCTGAGGACATCACCGCAATTTCGTCAGGCTCCGCCCCGATGAGCTTGGCAAAATGCCCTCTGGCTTCTTCCAAACGTGCCATAGATAGGTCGCCGTTAAGACCGTGTTGCAGCAAGCTTCGATGATATTCCTCAATGGCAGCGGAAACCGGTCTCGATATCGCCCCCTGGGAACAGCTCCCTACATGGATATGTGAGGACAGCACCGGAAACAACTGACGGTAGGACTGAAACGGATGTTTCATATTTCCCTTCGCTCCTCTTGGGCACACCAACGTGCCTTGATATGATCATTTTATTATCCATATAAGCCACCTTAGAACAAGGGCCTCTCTTCCCATCTTCTCGCCGTTAACAGACGATAGACACAAAGAGAGGCCCTGTTGGATCATATACACAATCATTAATTAATTCACGCGTTTGCGTCCAAACCAGCTTTTAAGCACCAAGGTTGCCAAAGCAAGTAGCAACAACAACGAGGCCACTGCAAAAGATGCCGAGAACTGATACTCGTTATACAAAATCTCCACATGCAGCGGAAGTGTATTTGTCTCTCCCCGAATATGTCCCGACACGACGGACACTGCACCAAACTCGCCCATGGCTCTCGCATTACACAGAATAATGCCATACAGCAAACCCCACTTGATGTTCGGCAGCGTCACTTTCCAGAAAATGCGCCAGCCGCGCGCACCCAGCGTGACCGCCGCTTCCTCCTCCTGCTGCCCCTGATCTTCCATCAGCGGAATAAGCTCGCGCGCCACAAAAGGAAATGTAATGAACAGCGTTGCCAAAATAATGCCCGGCAAAGCAAATATAATTCTAATATCATGCTCGTCCAGCCACGGCCCAAGCCAGCCCTGTGCGCCAAACACTAATACATACATCAGACCTCCGACGACAGGCGAGATCGCAAAGGGCAAATCAATCAAGGTGACCAGCACACCTTTGCCGCGAAAATGAAATTTTGTGATCAGCCAGGCGGCCGCTACACCAAATACCGTATTCAGCGGAACCGTTATCGCTGCCACCAGCAGCGTCAACCGTAATGCAGACATGGCATCCGGGTCCCGTAGCGCTTCAACGTATACACTCCATCCCTGCTTGAGCGCTTCGGTAAGCACGACAATTAGCGGCAATACCAACACCCAGAGCAAAGCTAAAAAAGCAGCACCAATGAGCGTCCACTTTACCCAAGGGGCTTCAGTTGTAACCCTATTGGGCGGTGCGGATGAAGGCACTGGTGCAGAAGCAAGCTTTTGCCCAGTTATCGCTTGTGACATGATGTATCCCTCCTTGAACACGGGGTTTAATGCGCAGGCCTCTGCTGTCTGCATGCTAACGTTAGACAGTTACATTAGACAATTACATTAGACTGCACGGCGCCGCGACCAGCGCTGAAAACTGTTAATCACGAATAACAACACGAATGAAATGACCAACAGCATCAACGCCACCGCCGTAGCTCCTGCGTAGTCATTTTGCTCTAACTTGGACATAATGAGCAGCGGAGCAATCTCGGTCTTCATCGGCATATTGCCAGAAATGAAGACGACAGAGCCGTACTCGCCAATGCCGCGGGCAAAGGCAAGCGCAAAACCCGTCAGCAGTGGCGGTACCAGTTCCGGCACAATAACGCTGCGGAAGGTACGCCATCTGCCCGCTCCCAGCGTAGCCGCCACCTCCTCCTCATCCTTGTCCAGCTCCTCCAGCACCGGCTGAACTGTCCGTACGACGAACGGAATGCCAATAAACATCAACGCGAGCGTAATCCCCGTCTGTGAGTATGCCATTTTCCACCCAAGCGGTTCGAATAGTGAGCCGATCCAGCCGTTCTGTGCATATAGAGCGGTCAACGCAACCCCTGCCACCGCCGTGGGCAAAGCAAAGGGCAGATCAATGACCGCATCAAAAACTCGTTTCCCCGGAAATTCATAACGCACCAGTACCCAGGCGATCAATAAACCGAGAAACAGATCGATCAGCGCCGCGGCTGCGGCACACAAAAAGCTCACCTTGTAGGAAGCTAGCACCCTGACATCAGTCGCCACGTCCCAAAATTTCTCCCACGTCAGCCCGGTTGAATTCAGGAGCAGTGCTGATAATGGCACCAGCACCATCAGACTGAGATACAGTACACTATAACCCATTGTTAACCCGAATCCGGGAAGTACGCGTTTTCGGGTGGCTTGCATTTGACTCATGTTCTGTCCATCCCTCTCTGTATCCTTTGACTATGGGACTCGCGCCTACCGATCCACTCGCCTTTACACTCCACTTATGTTATGAACTACCAGGTACATAAATCTGGTCAAAAATACCCTTGTCACTAAAATGCTTTTGCTGTGTCTCTTTCCATGTCCCAAATACATCCTTCAAGGTTACGAGCTCCAGCTTAGGAAATTGATCCTTGAACTTTGCCGTCACACTCTCCAAGGTTGGGCGATAATAATTTTCGGCAGCAATGGTCTGCCCTTCTTCACTGTACAAATATTTCAGGTACGCGTCCGCCACCTCGCGTGTACCTTTTTTATCTACCACCTTATCGACTACCGCTACCGGAGGTTCAGCCAAAATACTGATCGATGGATATACGATATCGAATTTATCCGCACCTAGCTCCTTCACAGAGAGCAGTGCTTCATTTTCCCAAGCGATCAGCACATCGCCAATTCCACGCTCTACGAAAGTCGTCGTCGCTCCACGTGCTCCGCTATCCAGTACAGGCACATGCTTATACAGCTCCTGTACAAACTGTTGGGCTTTGGCTTCATCGTTATTGTTCTTTTTGAGCGCATAGGCCCAGGCTGCAAGATAGTTCCAGCGGGCTCCGCCCGAGGTTTTAGGATTTGGCGTAATGACCTGTACATCGCCGCGGATCAAATCGTCCCAGTCCTTGATCCCCTTCGGGTTCCCTTTACGTACCAATAACACGATGGTTGATGTGTACGGGGAACTGTTATGCTCATATTTACTTTGCCATCCCTCTTTAACAAGCCCTTTTTCCTGTAACGCATCAATATCATAGCCCAGGGCCAGTGTAACCACATCTGCATCCAGTCCGTCCTGTACAGAGCGGCTTTGCTTGCCAGATCCTCCGTGGGATTGCTTGATCGTGACCTTCTGCCCTTTCTCCTTCTCCCAATGGGCGGCAAACACTTTATTATATGCTTCATACAACTCACGGGTCGGATCATAAGAAACATTGAGCAACTCCACTTCCTTGGAGCCAGAAGCAGAGCTACCATCCGCCTGCGTCCCTTCCTTGCTTGCCCCACAAGCACTTAGCATCATTGTTAAAACCAAAGATAGTCCGAGAATAAGCCGAATTTTGTGTTTCTTCTTCATCAAGACACCCCTCATTCTATGTAATTTGTAAATACACATTCATTTACGCCTGTTATTTACAGACACAATCAAAAAAAAGGGCGGAGAATTCCCTGATGCAGCCCTGATAGGTCAAACCTGTCGCGTGTACAGTGTCTGCCTGCTGTTCCTAGAGGTTCTCCGCCAGAATGGCGAGGTTATACTTTCATACTTTAATTCTTTAATTCCTACCTGTTTAATGAGTTATAGGGATATAATACGAGAGTTTATGAGGGATGTCAAACCTTTTTTTTGTACGGGATGATCTAATAATTTGCTTTCTTCAAGGGGGGGACAGTCAGAAACATTGTATACGTTTCCGACCGCCTAGAGGGCATGGGTACACGTGGAATACGACTTAGTTGGCTACCGTTTCAAGATTAATCGAAAAAACTCCAAATTGCTTCGGATTGTCCGTAGCTCTTCTCAGCCACAGCTCACCCGATCCCACCATAACTCCCTGATAATTAACAAACAAATCATCTGTCTTTTGGTTCACTAGCGCCTCACGAATCGCGTCCGTAAAGATCTGATCATATTTAGCCAGAAAATCTTTCTTGTTCGGAATCGTTAGCGACTTTTCACTATCATTGACACGCAGAGGGTACAAAATATAATTGGCTACCTTTTCCTTGTCATTGTCGGCAACAGCCTTCTGCAACGCTTTGAATGTGTCCAAAAACGCTTTAGGATCTTGAATACCTGCTACCTCAAAAGGATTTTGAGATGCATTGGGCGCTGCAGGAGAAGATGTATCTGATGAAGTAGCTGGGGCGGAAGGAGCTGACTTTTGCGCATCAGTACCGCTGTTTTCTGCACTCTTGCTCTCTTTAGTTGCTTTGTCACTTTGGGCTGAACCGTTCTGATTGCCTCCAGCACTGTTCTCGATCATGCTTGTACTGCTTCCAGCATCACTCGGTTCAGCATTATTATCCTGGCCGCAGCCTGTAAGAGCTACAAATGTAAGTGTAAGTAAAATGGCTGTAAGTGACAGCCTCCGTGACATTTTGTAATTATCGGATTCATGTTTTTTGGGCACAACGGGTCATCCTTTCTGCTTTCTACTCTGACCTATTCTGTTCATTAAGTCTTCAACCGTTCTATTGTAACATAAGTAGACTAATGACCGCATGTCGTGCCCATTCTGGAAGTAGCTTACAGTGTAATATATGCGAAGGTTTTAACGCTTCCTCGTGATCCATCGTCCGTACTTACTTTCAAAATCAGCTCTTTCAAGGAGCCATTTGCAGCTTCATTCTGCCCCTCTGGCTTGATAAACAGCAGATCGTGGCGTTCTCCCGGCTGTAACGTTCGGCTAGAAAACCCGCTCGTTGTGCCTTGCAAGTCTGATCCATTCGAACTGTTGAGCTTGTATCGTACGGGTTGCTTTCCTGTATTCTTGATACTGATGTACAGCTTATGCCCCTCTTCAAATCTGAACTCTGTTTGTCCTTGTCCTCCAAAATTCATCTCCTGATCATGTACAATGCGTTTTGCTGCTTCTCCTTGCTCACTCTGTATACTAAGCGGAACCGTCGAATGACTCTGATTTACTTCTGTGATGGTTGATGACGGGAGGACTCTCATATTGGCAAAAGCGACATAACCTACGATCACCCCCGCCACACCCATCCAAACCCATTTTTCCACCATTTCATATCCCTCCTACACAAAATATGCTGAAGCTACGTCGTATGAATTCAGTCGTCACCATGATTGCACAGATGGAACGGCTTATCTTCTATAAGAAAGCGATCCAGCCAGGTCATGGTATATATAAATTCGGGTGCCGATTCAATCAATCCGTTCACAATGTCCAAGGAACGCAGATTCCTCAGGTTTTGTATCTCAGGGGGGAGTGTACGGATTCCACTATACGAGATATCCAGATACTCCAGTTGATGCAGCTCTCCGATTGCAGGAGGTACATTTCGGAATGCCAGTTCCTCCTTGGGGATCACCTTGTAGTCCGGTGCCGGGCGATCATAGCATCCACAACTGACTCTTAGGCTTTTGAGTCGGGATAACTTGGCAATGTCAGCAGGTAGCTCTTCCAAATCTGCTACTTGAATCGTCAGTGACTCCAATGATTCCAATTCAAACAATGCAGACGGTAGTGTTCGTATATCCTGTTCAAAGATAGTCAAATGCTTCAGAGAACGCAATTTTCTAATCCGTTCCGGGATCTCCGTCAAGCCAAACCGCATGAGCTCCACTCGATCCGGTTGATGCCGAATAGCATCGTTCAAAAACATATCTATATTGCCATGATGTTCAGGTTTGTGAATAAACACACCGGGGATAAGCTTTTCTAATTCATCTGCATCTTCTTTATCCATGTTCAATCTACCGATTCGTTCGTGAGCTATGTTAATGACCCAATCCTCTCCATCGGCATTCTGGAAACACAAATCTTCTGGTAATTTCGGATGCACCCAGGAAAACAGACTGGACGCCGCTTGTTTTAATACTTTTCCAGCCTCAGGCGTGCATTGGTACCGGTAAAATGTTCCCGGTGTGTAAGCAATGGAATGCTTTCCCCTCATTTCCTCATAAGAGTGAGTGGACAGCAAAAAAGGATTCAATCGATGTAGTAACTCCTTGAACAGGACTCCCTTGTTGCTCAACTCATCCTCATCTTCTGTCGTCCATTTATGTACACCCAGCATAAACGTATCTGCCCGTTCCATAGCATAATCAATCAGTCTTTCATAAGCTGTCCCACGAACATCGCTGTATAATCGGAACATGTCTCTCCTCCTCTGTGCTGCCCTGCGCCCTGACAATAAAAAAAAGCCAAACTCATAATCTATTATGAGTCTGGCTGTCATATTTTTCAAACTTGTTCAAAGGAATCCATACGATGGCTCTCTATCTAGATAAGCCGCAAATACAGCTTACATATTATTCTGTCACCGTTCCGTAGATCAGCACGGGGGCTTCCGCATGATCCGCAATACGGATGTTCGCGTAGATTTTCTCTATTACTTGGTCCACGTCTTCACGGTTCGCATGGATTGTAACCAGCGAATCGCCTTTTTGAACCGCATCGCCGACTTTTTTGTTCAGCATCAAGCCGACAGCCAAATCAATCTCGGATTCTTTGGTCGCACGGCCTGCTCCCAGTAGCATCGCAGCGGTACCGATTTCATCAGCCACGATTTCAGCTACCACGCCGTCCTGCTTTGCAGGTACTTCAATAAGATACTGCGCTTGTGGCAAGCGTTCTGGATGATCCACTACAGAAGCGTCGCCGCCTTGGTTCGCAATAAACTCTTTGAATTTCTCCAGTGCTTTGCCGTTACGAATGACCTCTTTGAGCTTCTCTTTGGCGTTTTCGAGGGAGTCTGCTTTTCCGGCCAAAAATACCATCTGACTGCCCAAAGCCATACACAGCTCTTCCAGATCTTTGGGTCCTTCGCCGCGCAGTGTATCAATCGCTTCTTTAACTTCGAGCGAGTTCCCGATAGCCAGCCCCAGCGGTTGACTCATGTCAGAAATAACCGCCATGGTCTTGCGACCCACATTGTTCCCGATGCTTACCATGGCATGTGCCAGTTCTTTGGCATCTTCTACTGTTTTCATGAATGCGCCCGCACCTGTCTTGACATCCAGTACGATGGCATCAGAGCCGGCAGCGATTTTCTTACTCATAATCGAGCTGGCAATCAACGGAATCGAATTTACCGTTGCTGTAACATCACGCAAAGCATACAATTTTTTATCCGCAGGTGTCAGGTTGCCGCTTTGTCCGACGACCGCAATTTTGCTGCGATTCACCAAATCTACGAATTCATCCTTGCTGATCTCTACGTGAAAGCCTGCAATGGCCTCCAGCTTGTCGATCGTTCCGCCCGTGTGCCCGAGGCCGCGACCTGACATTTTCGCTACCGGAATGTCTAAGGCTGCTACAAGCGGAGCCAGTACCAGTGTTGTCGTATCACCCACACCGCCAGTGGAGTGCTTATCGACCTTTACACCTTCAATCGCGGACAAGTCAATCGTATCTCCTGAATGAACCATTGCCATGGTCAAATCAGCACGTTCCCGTTCGTTCATATCTTTGAAGAAAATAGACATCGCCAATGCACTGACCTGATAATCAGGAATTTCACCCTGAGTATAGCCTTGGATAATAAAGTTAATTTCCTCAGTGCTCAGTTCTTTTCCGTCACGTTTTTTTTCAATCAAGTCTACCATTCTCATATGTCATTTCTCCTCACTGTGCGTATGATCGTTTACAGAGATACTGCTGTATCCAGTGCAACTTCCATCATTTCTTTAAACGTGGTTTGCCGTTCCTCTGCTGTCGTTTCTTCGCCTGTCAGCAAGTGATCACTTACCGTCAGAATGGTCAGTGCGTTTACGCCAAACTTGGCTGCCAGCGTGTATAAAGCCGAAGTCTCCATCTCCACACCCAACACACCGTATTCCATCAATTTTTGTACCACTGATTTGTCATCACGGTAGAAGCTGTCTGAACTGAATACGTTGCCAACATGCATGTTCAACCCTTTGGCAACCCCGCGATCATAAGCGCCCTTCAAGAGAGGGAAGCTGGCAATCGGGGAGAAATCGTAGCCGCCAAAGATATGGCGGTTCATGCCGGAATCTGTACAGGATGCCTGTGCCAAAATGACGTCACGAACGTGCACATGCTCCTTCATTCCGCCACATGTACCCACGCGGAACAAGTTTTTCACCCCATACTCGCTAATCAGTTCGTTGACATAAATACTGATGGAGGGCAGCCCCATCCCGGTTCCCTGTACAGACAGGCGTTTGCCTTGGTACGTTCCCGTGAATCCGAGCATTCCGCGCACCTCGTTGTAGCAGGTCACGTCCTCCAGATATGTTTCAGCGATAAATTTCGCCCGTAGCGGATCTCCTGGCAGCAAAATTGTTTCTGCAATCTCTCCAGGTTTGGCTCCAATGTGTACACTCATGTTTTTTATTCCTCCGTCCCATTTGTCCATGCTGATATCGTTACTCATTTCGTTACCAATAATCTTGACTGCCTTCGTTGCTAGCGTCTAGATTACTGAAGTTCTGCTAAAAAGCTAGTTCCATGCTCAGGCAGTTTTACACCAAAGTTATCCGCTACTGTCGCTCCAATATCCGCAAACGTCTTGCGGACTGCCAGTTCCTTGCCTCCAGCTGCAAAACGAGGGGAATAAGCCAGCAAAGGCACATATTCGCGGGTATGATCCGTTCCGCGATAGGTTGGGTCATTCCCATGATCTGCGGTGATGATCAGCAGATCGTCATCGGTCATTTTGGCGAATACCTCGGGCAGACGGGCATCGTAATCGTCCAAGGCTTGACCATATCCCTGCGGATCACGACGATGACCGTATACAGCATCAAAGTCCACCAAATTCAAGAAGCTTAATCCGGTGAATTCCTCGTCCAGCGTAGCCACCAGCTTATCCATGCCATCCATGTTGGACACTGTGCGCACTGCCTTCGTTACACCCTCGCCGTCATAAATGTCAGAGATTTTACCCAAGGCGATTACATCCAGGCCTGCATCCTTCAGTTCATTCATTGTGGTGCGACCAAATGGCTTGAGCGCATAGTCATGTCGATTGGAGGTACGAGAGAAGTTCCCTGCCTCACCTACGAACGGACGGGCAATAATGCGACCCAGCATGTACGGATCTTCCAGCGTGATTTTACGGCAGAACTCACAGATCTCATAGAGCTCCTTCAAAGGTACAACTTCCTCATGCGCTGCAATTTGCAGTACTGAATCCGCTGAGGTATAGATGATGAGTGCGCCGGTTTTTACATGTTCTTCGCCCAGCTCATCAATGATTTCCGTGCCGCTGGCTGGCTTGTTGCCAATAACTTTGCGGCCTGTATGCTCCTCAATGCGCTGAATCAGCTCATCTGGAAACCCATCCGGGAATACACGGAAAGGAACTGCAATATTTAAGCCCATGATTTCCCAATGACCTGTCATCGTATCCTTGCCATTGGAGGCTTCCTGCATTTTGGTGTAATACGCGAGTGGCTTATCGACCGCTGGTACACCTTCTATGGAACGAATGTTGGACAGACCGAGCTTACCCATATTCGGCATGTTCAGACCGCCGCGTTCGCGTGCAATATGACCAAGTGTGTCTACATCATAATCATCAAACTGGGCAGCATCCGGTGCTTCGCCGATACCAACCGAGTCCATAACGACCAAGTGAATCCGTTTAAATTTAGACATTATAAAAATCCTTTCCTGACTCGCTGTTTTTTTTACAAAAACAACCCTGCAATCGTTGCCGACAGCACGCTAACCAGCGTCGCCCCGTACAACAGCTTCAGACCAAAACGGGCCACTACATTTCCCTGTTTTTCATGCAGACCCTTCACAGCCCCGGAAATGATACCGATGGACGAGAAGTTTGCAAAGGATACGAGGAATACCGATACGATCCCGATCGTACGCTCGGACAAGCCTGTTTGCTTGGTCAGATCCAGCATAGCCACAAATTCGTTGGATACGAGCTTGGTAGCCATAATGCTGCCTGCCTGCACTGCCTCGCTCCACGGAATCCCCATAACAAAGGCGAACGGTGCAAACACATAGCCAAGCAGCGCCTGAAAGCTGATACCAAACAACCAGGAGAAAATACCGTTAACCATGGCAATCAGCGCCACAAAACCGATCAGCATCGCGGCTACCGTAATAGCAACCTTGAAACCATCCATTATATATTCCCCGAGCATTTCGAAGAAGGACTGCTTCTCTTCCTCTTGAACCTCCAGTAAATCGTCTTCCTTCTCAATCTTGTACGGATTAATAATGGAAGCGATAATAAAGCCGCCAAACAGGTTCAGCACCAATGCGGTAACCACATATTTGGGGTTCAACATTTGCATGTAGGCTCCCACAATCGACATGGACACCGTAGACATCGCAGATGCACACAATGTATACAGCCGGTGTTTTGGCAGCAGACCAATTTGTTTCTTAACGGAAATAAACACCTCGGATTGACCCAGGATAGCCGAAGCTACAGCGTTGTAGGATTCCAGTTTACCCATTCCGTTTACTTTGCTCAAGACAAGCCCGATATATTTAATAATAAAAGGAAGCACTTTTACATATTGTAAAATCCCAATCAGCGCGGATATGAAGACGATTGGCAGCAGTACACCGATAAAGAACGGTGCTGCTCCTTCATTCGCAATTCCGCCAAAAACGAAGTTAATCCCTTCCATAGCATAACCAATCAGACTATTAAAACCTTTTGCAAAACCTTTAACTAGAATTTCACCAATCTCTGTATTCAGCAATACGAAAGCAAGCGCTGCTTGCAGAACAACCATAACTATCAGCGGACGATACCTGATTTTACGCTTGTCACTGCTGGCAACGTAAGTAAGTGCAAATACAACAAGCAATCCCACCAAAGCGATTACATATTTCATTTCAATTCCCCCTCATTACATTAAGCGCTTACATTGCCCATAAAAAGAATGCGCCCCAAAGAGGCATTCTTTTTTTTATTTCCCCAGATCCGCAGGTCGAAAGGCACCCGGCAGTAATTGATCCACCGTCCACTCTTCCGTATTGCCATGAAGGTTTGTCAGATAAATTTTGGTATCTTGATGAGCAAATTCGGAAATGACCTGACGACAGGCCCCACATGGAGACACAGGCCCTTCCGTATCAGCTGCAACCGCAATCGAATCAATTTTTCGGCAGCCTTCGGATACCATTTTAAAAATCGCTGTCCGCTCTGCACAGTTGCATAAGCCGTAGGAGGCATTTTCCACATTGCATCCGTGATATACCGTGCCATCGCTCCCGAGAACCGCAGCACCTACTTGAAAATTAGAATACGGAACATATGCCTGTTTGCGCGCCTCAAGCGCTTTCTGAATCAATTGATCCTTCATCCCGAATCCCTCCATGACTTTAAAATAAACTTAGTAGGAAGATGTAGATTGCTCGCCCTCGATGATTTTCACACCGGAACTTGCACCGATCCGACTTGCGCCAGCTTCTACTAATTTTTGCACATCCTCCAGGCTACGTACGCCACCAGAAGCTTTAACACCAATATCAGGTCCTACTGTTTTGCGCATCAAGGCTACGTCTTCCACAGTAGCTCCACCTGTAGAGAAACCCGTCGAAGTTTTCACAAAATTCGCTCCAGCTTTGACGGACAGCTCACACGCCAGTACCTTCTCTTCGTCTGTCAGCAGGCAGGTTTCGATAATCACTTTTACCAGTTTACCCGCAGCCGCTTCCACAACCGCACGGATATCCTGCTCGACGAGCTGTACATCGCGCGCCTTCAAAGCGCCTATGTTAATAACCATATCAATTTCAGTTGCACCGTTAGCAATAGCATCTTTCGTTTCAAACGCTTTCGTTGCCGATGTATTGGCTCCTAGTGGAAACCCGATAACTGTACAGATAGCCACGCCTGTGCCTGCGAGCTGTTCGGCTGCATAAGCTACCCACGCCGGATTCACACACACGGAAGCAAACTGGTATTTTTTTGCCTCAGCAGTCAGTTTTGTAATTTCATCCTTCGTCGCATCTGCACGCAACAATGTATGGTCGATTAATGCTGCAATGTTCATATCTAAAAGCTCCTTCATTTAATAAATAGTGTGAAGAAAATGAATCGTTTATTTCTCTGTGATGAGATCATCATAGCACGGCTCTGAACATATGTAAAACACATTTTGAAATTATGTTCACGCTTGTACACAGGCCGTTCACCTACAATTCATGTTACCCTGTAGGCACACGCCGTAACCATGTTTAATTGAATTGAGGCCAACATGTTCTATTGCAAAAGTGCTTGTGCCGTAAACTGGTCCGTCACCAAGATATTCGCATACTTGCCACGCAGTGATGCCCGAATGGCCTCTACTTTGCGCTGACCTCCAGCTACAAGGATGGACTTCTCCTTCTTTCGCAGCTCAGGTAAATCAATTCCAACGGTACGACTGTTGATTTCCTGACTGCATATGTTGCCCTCATCGTCAAAAAAGCGCGAGCAAATATCGCCCTTGCCGATCTTTTGCAGCAGCTTCTGCTCTTCATGGTTAAAGTATCCTAATCGGAACAGCAGCGCATCCTCCTTGACCGTACCCACCGTAAACACCGCAATGTTCGCCTGCTTGCCAAGTTGAATGATACGCTGGATATGCCGATCCTTCTCGACCATTCTCTTAACAGCTTGACTGTCGAAAATCACGGGCAGCGGCAAATACCGAGCGATGGTGTTAAAGGCTTCTGCGAACAAATTCACAGTTTCCACGGCATAAGTGTTGACATGTGAATGGCTTACGCCTCCTTTGAGCTGAACCACCTCGACTCCCTTGACCTGCTTTTGCTGGAGATGAAGCGCCACCGCATGCATGGTTGTTCCCCATGTCACTCCAATAATATCAGCATCCTGTACCGTTTCATGCAAATAATCGGCTGCTTTTTTGCTAATATGCTTCTTGATCTCCTGATATTCATTTAATGGCGAATAACAGACCAGCACGGTATCCAGCCCGTATTTCTTTTTCACCTGCTCTCCGAGCGCGTCCATATCCTCCATCGGGTCCACAATACTGATCCGCACGTATCCCTGTTCCTTGGCAGCCTGAAGTAACCGCGATACTGTAGGACGTGAACCCCCAAGTCTGACCGCGATATCCTGCTGGCTATAGTCGTTCAGATAGTATAATCTGGCTGCCTCGATACTTAATCGCTGCTTTTCATGATCCATTCTACCTCAACCCGCTTATCTTAAAATGTAGTGCCACCGGACATAGCCTTAGCCCCAACATTATATATGCAGGGAAACTCGAAGCCACGCTTTGTCCGTTCGGCTGTTATTTTGGAAGATTTAACTGCTCGTTTGTGATATTCTGTGATTAACTAAAACCATTTTACCGCATCCTCCACTTTATCGTTCCATCTGTCAAAACGCAATAGTTAACCCAATTTACCGCCAGTTCACAACTTGTGATGGACTTATCTGAATATGTAAGGAGAATTGCTATGTCTGAATTTATTGTGTGCAGTCTGGCGGACAAGAAGTTCGCGTTAAACTTTCTGGAAGTAGAAGAAGTCATGAATGCCAAAAAAGGGACGCCGCTCCCCTTTTCCGAAGCATGGCATGAAGGAATGGTGACCATTCGTGGTGATGTATTTACAATCCTTAATCTACGCAAAAAACTGCTTCTTCCCGCATCGAGCGACTCCTCCGAGGACAAAATGATTTTGCTCAGTCGTGCGAAGATTGCCCTGCTTGTCGATCAGGTAGAGGATACGGCATCTGCTGAAGACAGTCAGCTACAAAACAATGAGGAAGAATGGCAACGCGAATTGTTTCCTACTGTGATGGAGCATCGGGGTGCTCTCATTCCGCTGATCGATATGGACGCTTTTCTCGCATCCACCAAGACGAACTAAAATAAAAAACACTCCCGAACTTTGAGCCAGCTTGCACTCATCGTTCGGGAGTATTTTTCGTTATTGGAGCCCTTGCCCCTCTTTCATATGAACCAACGTGTTCAGCTGCTCCAGCAGCGTATTTCCACCAGTCAGCGATATCGTACCAATCTTCTCGCAGATTTTTTCCATGAATTCCAGCTCTTTGAGACGATAAAGGGTGGCGTTTTCGTCCATCAGCTTGGCCGTATTGAGCAGACTACGAGTGGATGCCGTCTCTTCACGTCGTGTGATGAGGTTAGCTTGCGCCTTCTTCTCTGCCAACAGCACCGTATTCAGGATATCCTTGATATCCCCCGGCAAAATAATATCCTTCACCCCTGCTGACGTAAAAGTCACTCCATATTCGTCGCTCTGTTCATTTAGTCGAGTCAAGACATATTCCGCAATTTCCTGCTTCATTTTGAGCAAATCATCCAGCTTCATTGTGCCTACATATTCACGCAACAACAGTTGAAGCGTAATGTACATTTGCTCCTCGTATGCCCGAAATTCCAATGCCCGCAGCGGGTCGATGATACGGTACTGACAGACGAAGTTAAGGCGCAGCGTGATTTTGTCCTCAGTCATGATTTCCTGTCCCATCAGGTCCATCTGCTGCTGTCGCATATCTAGTGTTTTGATCTCTGTATTCACCGTGGACAACCAAAAATAATATTTGCCTGGTTTTAGTTCACCTTGCAGCACATTATCGTAATACAAAAATCCCAATTCATGACTGGCCACCTGAAGGGCTTTCCAGAAGCCCGGTGTCTTGGACAAGAATGCTTGCCCCAAAGACTTATCAATTGCAGGCTGCCGCGTATCTGCACGAACAAAACGATGCTCCTTGAGCATGTTCCAAAATGCATATTTCCCTGCTGTCAGCAGCTCTACAAACCGATTATCCTCATAATGCAACACATATTCATGGTCCTCTACATCAATGACAGTCAATTGCTCCAGCAATAGAGGATCTGTCAAAAACAAACGAATATCGTGATCTGGTACAAAAAAAGGGTCGGATACATTTAAAATTTCAACGGCTTCCTGCTGAAATGTCTTCAATAGGTAAGTCCCTGGGTGCAGCAACTTGTGATAACTTCCTTTTTTGAACAGCAGTCCGCGCTCATCGGATTTAATCGTTATCTTCTTAAACATCATATCACTCCTAGTGTTAAAAATCCTCAACTTAAAAATGTACATTTTCCGCGTGTAGCGGCTCCACGTTCCATTTGATCTTCCGATCGCTGTTGCCCCTGAATTTTTGGATTTGATGAACCCCTTATAGGGTTAAAATTCAGGGACAAAGGCGAACGCTTCGCTTCTCCAGATTCAAACGGACCGCTCCGCTTATTCGCACGTTGAGTCAAAACATATTTTTAAAATGAGGATTTATTTTTATTTGTTGTAGCAGGGGGTGGACCCTTACAGAGCATCCCTCCGGAATGAAGGGCGGGGCCAAGCTTAAGGAAAAAGAAAGGGGCCGCCTGTTCCCGTGTTCCGGGGATGGAATTCACCAGCTCAACATCGACTGTGAATCCGTATTCCCGAAGCCTCGGGTCCTGTCAGCGCTTGCTCTCTCCGGTATCCGCTGGCCGCATAGCCGTCGCCCCGGTATCTGTCATCAAGACCAGACATGGGATGCTCTTATTGGGGTCTTTTCATTGTTTTATTCGATCATTCGAATACTCTACCAGAAGTCGCGTGGAAGGCGATTGGGAATCGAACCCTTAATGTTGGTGGATGCATCAGATTTACAGGATACCTGACCCGATCAGGGCAGGCACTGCGGGACCATTGGAAATCCTCGCCTCGGTAATATCTTCCTGCATCAGCCTTTATCATTATTACGCACCCTTGCATTCACGAACATGGCGAAAGTATTACGACCCCATAAAAAACAAAAAAAGACACGGAGGAAGCATAACTGCTTCCCTCGTGTCGTTCTCTTACCATTCACCTTATAGCTCTTTTTGACATTTTACCATGATAAATTTGAATGGAGGTTTACTTTCCATATTTTTATGTGGCTCAACAATTTCGGAAATTTCTATTAGTCCATATTTTCCGAATTCTTGTTTTATTGAGTCAGAATCATAAAAAAACATTTTCACCCCTTCCATGATCTCGAAATAGTCTTTATCTAGCTGTTTTCCCTTTCCATACATTGGAGCTTCTTTGGAAATCGTAGTAAAAATCATATATCCGTTTGGCTTTAGTTGATGATAGCAATCTCTAATAAACTTATCTCTCTCACGCTTATTCAACAAATGAATAAGTGCATAACAAAATATACCGTCATAAAGCTTGTTATCAAAAGGCATATCCGTTACGGAGCCATGAAAAATACTAATATTAAGCTCTTTTTGTCTCGCCAAATCAATCGCTGTTTTTGAAATCTCAATACCTGTTACATCTATTCCGTTATCAACAAAAACCTTGGCATTTCTACCATATCCAATACCAGGTATCAATATATCCTTAACGTTGTTTGCAAGAAAAAAGTCCTTTGTCAGGATTGCTGAGTCTGAAGGTTCAAAGCCCCACATCATTTGATTTTCTATAAAACTGGATTCCCAAAACTCTGTCATACCTTTATCTCCTCTATATTTATATCATCCAAAATTTTATTTATTCAGGAGCAAGCCCGGGCTGGGAGGTGTTCAACGCGTCGGTAGCAGAAATCTCGGAAACTCCTGTTGTTGTAGTTGCAGTCTGGTGGGTATAACTGAATGAAGGAGTCTCATATTGCAATCCCGCCTTTTCATAGGTGAACCAATAGCTGACGGCCTTCCCGATGGAGAGGTCTGTAACCCGCTGTTCCCAAACACCAGCGTTGTTGGTCATCCGGTAATTGAGCTGTTGTCCACCTGATAAAGTATAATGCACGTCAACATAGGCGGAGGCTGTTTTGGGAGTAAATTGAAGCAGTGCTTCATGATCGCTGACAAAGCGGGACCGTACAGTGTAATCCTCCGTTTCTCCGCCTCCCTCATTGCCGCCAGATGCTGGCTCTGTAGTTACCGAAACAGCTTGACTGGCTGCAGATAAGTTACCGGCTGCGTCCTGAGCCTTAACGGTAAAGCTGTAAGTAGTAGCTGCAACCAGTCCTGTAATTGAAGCGGAAGTACCGTTTATTTTTGCCGCCTGAGCCCCGTCCTTATACACGATATACCCCGTAACGCCAACATTGTCTGTGGCTGCCTCCCACTCCAGAGTGACCGCCGAAGCCGTTTTGGTCGTAGCTCGCACATTTACCGGGCTTGATGGAGCTTCTGTATCAGGTTGCGGATTGCCGCCGCCGTTTCCATTTCCGGTATTAAAGCTGTTCGGCTGCACGGTAATGCTGTGTCCATCTGAGAAGGTTACTGTTTTGACCTGGTCTGTAAAGTTGTAGGCCACATAGGTTTTTACACCGTTCTTATGAAATACGGCAGAAATAGGTGAATTGGCGGTGACGCTGCGGTCGATGTTGCCTACAGCATCCAAATTATAGATCCAGTGGTAGGCATTCGCCTTGGAATTCCCAGCTTCCGGTGTCATCGTCGCTACGCGTGCACTGAATTTGGCCTTGGCATCGGACGGGTCCGAAATCGCCCTGTACATATACACAATATCTTCCCACGGACTGAAATTCCCTCCGCTTTTTTGCAGCAGATTGCTAAAATTTTTAGCCGCATATTCCGGATATTGTGTCAGGTACAAGGAAGCCGAGGTAATCGGCAGCCAGTTGATACCGTGCACCTCTGCGGGGTTATTGGTCCACCATGTTGCATTCCCCACCGTTTTACCACCCCAGATCATACTTGCCGTCGCGCTTTGCATCCCTGAAGGGGTGTTTGTGCCTTGTACATCAAACCAATATTCGTTAATCGCATTCATTTCCGTTGTATATAGATAGATGCCCAGATCACGAGTTTGGGTATTTCCCGTCGCCTCGCCCCATAAAATCAAACCGGCCCAAGCATTCATCGCTTCCGAGGAGGATTCATTATTGTTGCCGTCGCCAAATTTAGCATGACCGGAAGCCCAGGTGTGACCAGCATAGGGATCAAAATTACGTAAATACGGAAATTTCGAATCAGATCTGTCGGTATTGGCAATGTCGCGAATGAGCAGCTGCACCATCTGTCCCCATTGTGAATTGGATGCCCAACTCTTATCCACCCGTGCAATTTCGGCCGCAGCCTTAATAAAGTATCCATAATGGAAATGATGGTCATTTAATTCTACTGCACTGCCAAAGCTGTCGGGATAACCGATTAATGTTCCCCAATTGCTGTTGTACACAAATAGATTCGAGCTTTTCAGCTTTCCTGAGCTGTCACTAGCCTTAAACCAATCCTGCAGCCGACTTTTGATCTCATTGCGGAACTGGGTCGCTGCTGCGGTATTGCCAACCTGGTCGGCAATTGGCGCCAGCGCTGCCAGCTTGCCCAAACGTTTTCCAGTCCAGTACGTGTCACTGTCTCCAGAGTAGACTTCCGCTTTCGCCTCGTCTATATAGCTGTTCAACTTATTTTTATCATAAGATCCCAAATCGGGCAAAGAAGGGAGTACACCTGTAAATTTCATCTTTGTTTGAAAAGAAGCACCTTCCGCCGTTTTCATCTGGCCGCGTACAGAATTGTACGTGTAACCCAGCAGGGACTGTGATGAGTTTTTCCACTGATGTGGATATAAGGCAAAAATAGTGCCCGCTTGTGTACCTTGCTTCGCAGTTGTTGTAACGGTAAAGGTGGTCGTTACCTCGGAAGAGGCTTCGTTGTAGCTGTACTCTGCTTTGGAGTTTGTAACAAAAGAATAGGCGTATTGCTGAAATTTGTCCAAGGTCGCTGTTGTATTGTCAGGCAAAGCCGCCACTGTAAAATAGCTTTTCCCGTTTAATTGATTAATCAGAGTACTCGATCCAAGGCCAGACCAGGTACTGCCGGAAGGACCAAACAGACCATAGTGTGAGCCATTGATTGTAATGCCAAGCACTGGGGAGGTAGCTGAGCCGGACCAGACCTCTGGCACCTCATTGAACGAGAGCTTCGGATTGCCGCCGCCAAATTCAAAAAAAACATAGGGAGAGCCATGTCCATAGGTAGCGCTCATTTTGTTGCTGCCGCTTTGAAATAAGGATTTAACAAACCAATCACTGAAACCATCCACCTTGGCATCTGGGAATGAAGCGCTTACAGAATGACCGATGGTAAAATCGTTCACATTATCCATCCAGCCTGCGATGTATCCCGGATTGACCGTAATTTTACCGCTTGGGTTAAAGATGCGCAGACCGTTTTGTTGATTTTTCAAGGCAAGTGGATGCGGATATTGAGCCTCGGAGTAGGGCACCCAGGCCAAGCTGCTCCACCAGTCGTTGGTAGGCATTGGGCTGGTTACATTCGCTGTCTTATAAATTTCGTTTTGCGGTGTAGCTGCTCCGGCAGGTAATGTGGTTAAATATGAGCCTGTGCCTTGTGTGACCTCACCCGAAAAGGCTTTAGTAGAAACCGGTGCAGCTAAAAACATCAGACTGGCACTTAACAAGCATAATATCATTTTCTTCACAACCAACATCCTCCTTTAAATTCTCTTATCCCTTTCCCTGCAAGCCTTTCCCCTTTTCTTCCAAGCTGAATTCAACTTCATTGTGCTTGATCACTATTTCCAGGTCAATCCTTTCATTTCTAAATTTTAACTAAATGAGGCGAAAGTATCTAAAAATACATAAGAAAACAGGACGAAAACCCCAAGTATTGTGTAATTATGTTATCTGGTTTCACCCCATAAGACATTCACCTTATGAGTTATTCACCCCATTAATCATTCATCCTACTAATCGTTTAATATATAAAAAAAGAACCCTCCAGGCCTTTTAGCCCTTCAGATTCGATTCTCAGTCTTTTGAATTTCTAAGTTTTTGAGTTTTTGAGTTTTTGAGTTTTTGAGTTTTTGAGTTTTTGAGTTTTTGAGTTTTTGTTTCTTATGCTCATTCCCCATGCTCCACACACCATTTCGAAAAATGAGTGACTTTGCGGTGGGCAGCAGCGGAGCGGAGGGATTGAATCTGGAGAAGCGGTAGCGATCGGAAGATCAACCCCTTCGCGGAGCCTTCTTCCCCCTCAATTGACTCATTTTCCTCGCTCAAAATACCCTTCTATTTTCCAGTCCACGCCAACCTGCGTCACGCTCAAGTCCTGCAATGCCACCGCGTCGCTCATCGCAGACACGCCCTCTCCCCCGAGAAAACCCGGGGCGGAGCTCCCTCCAACCAGCTTCGGCGCTATATACAACACCAGCTTGTCTGCCAATCCTTGCTGCACGAACGAAGCGTTCACCTCGGCCCCGCCTTCTACGAATACCGATGAGACCTCCGCCGCCCCCAGAATGTCCAGCATTTGCGGTAGGTTGACCCGATCACTATATTCATCCTGTGTCGGATATACCTTCACACCAAGCTGTTCCAGCTGGCTTCGCTTGCCTTTATCGTAAGTCCGCCCTGTGAATATCCAGGTAGGCGCCTCTCCATCTGTAATAACACGAGCATCCAATGGAATACGAAGCTTACTATCCAGAATGATACGAATCGGATTCCGTCCTTCTGGTAGACGAGTCGTAAGCTGAGGATTATCATGAATCACGGTCTGTACACCGACCAGGATGCCTACATGCTCGTGACGAAGACGATGCACATCCTCCCGTGCAGCCTCAGATGTGATCCACTTGCTTTCAGAGGTTCGCGTTGCAATTTTACCGTCCAGCGTTACTGCCGATTTGATCGTAATAAAAGGACGCTTGTTCACGATATATTGATTGAACACTTCATTCATACGGATGGATTCCTGCTCACATACTCCGACAATGACCTCAATGCCTGCATCTTTCAAAATCTGTACCCCTCTGCCGGAAACCAGCGGGTTCGGGTCCAGTGCTGCAATCACCACCCGACGAATGCCAGCCTTCACAATCGCTTCCGCGCACGGGCCTGTCCGGCCGTGATGGGAACATGGCTCCAGCGTTACATAGATCGTCGCTCCCTGAGCATGTTCCCCTGCCATACGCAATGCATGAACCTCGGCATGGGGCTCGCCAGGCTTCAAATGAGCGCCGATCCCAACGATACGGCCATTATTGACAATGACTGATCCAACGAGCGGATTCGGCTCTGTTTGCCCTTTGGCACTTCTGGCATTTTCCAGTGCCAGACGCATATATTTTTCGTGAGTGTTCATAGAACCTCCCTGAGATCGGAATCCCGCAAATGGCCGGATCGTTCTACTTTTGTATTCAAATACCGTTCATTATATTGCGACACATCGCCCCAGAGCGGCATACGCCCCGCCACATTCATACCTGACTTCTTCAAGGCATCCAGCTTTTTAGGGTTATTTGTAATCAGAGTTACTGGTTTTTGTCTCAAGTGCTGAAGCACACTAATGGCATCCGCATAATTGCGTGTATCATCTTCAAAACCCAACTGATGGTTGGCTTCGACGGTATCCATGCCTTCTTCTTGCAGAATATAAGCCATGGCTTTACTAAACAAACCGATCCCGCGACCTTCATGATTTGCTAGATAGAACAATGCACCTGTTCCATGTTCCACAATCATTTTCATCGACTGGTGGAGTTGAAATCCGCAGTCACAGCGCTTGCTACCAAAAATATCTCCAGTATGGCAAATACTATGCATGCGAACTAATGCATTTTCTGACTGCTCGAGATCACCGTACACCAATACACTTGATTGTTGTCCCTCCGCCAAATTCAGTGTGGACAATCGCTTCACAATCGTCTCAGCATTGGCATTCAGTAAGTCCTGACGATCTTCCTCATCCCGTACAGGCAACCAGCAATACCATTGAAAAACAATCGTTTCCCCTTCCAAATTAACTGGCAGCTTGATCGGTCCTACCAAAATCGTCGAAGATTGCTTTCCACGAATAGTTTGAATTTTATCGTTAAGTAGCGTAGCTACATCTTTTTGATTCATCTTTCTGCACCATCCTTTATATAAACTTTATATATGAAATGTCCTGTATTTCTCAGGCTAATCGTTGTTGTCAGGGTGTTATATCATTGAACTATGTGTAAAAAATGTTCATGAAACGTGGATTCCATGGTCAGTTGACGCTCCTGAAGCTCGGTGACAGCCTGTCGTCGTCCGTCTTCGAAAACCTTTAGGTCTTCTGCGGTATATATCTGCTGGCGTAAACGAAGAAGCTCACTGGTCAGCACATCGGCATCCTTCAAAGCAGCGTTCAAGCCAAAAGCTCCCGTGGGTGTCATGGTATGCGCCGCATCTCCAATCAGGACCAGTCCGTTCTGTGCCCATGTGTCACTGCGGCTGCTGAAAATATCCAACGGTACGAAGTCCTTCCATGAACGAATGTGATCATGAACACTATGCTTCAAATCCGGAAAAGCCTCCGTAAACAGCTGTATAAATGGTTCAAAAGATTGCTTAAACAGGGTGGAAAAGCTCCCCTCCTCCACATTCCAGCCAATTTGAATATAACCCTCAGCCTGTGAAAATAAAGCCAACTGGCCTCCGTTGACCAGTGCCAGACGAGTGACGGGCTCCCACCCGGCAGGTGCCGCGATTTTAGCCCATAGCAGATCATAGCCGTGGCGAATGTTCGTCACAGGCATCTCCGCCAGCTTGCGTACAGTCGAATATCGTCCGTCTGCTCCCACAATCAAAGAACTGTGAATCGTAATCTCATGACCGTTCTTATCGCGGGCGGTCAAGCCCGTGTATCCCTGCTCGCTGTCACCTTCCAATGCAGTCACAGTTGTACCTGCCAGGTAACGGAAGGACTCGTAGGTGGACGCCTGCTTGAGCAGCGCCTCCAAAAATCGAGGTTGTGGAATATGCACTCCCACATTACCATGGATTGAAGTTGGCTCGACCGTTTTGATCTGCTGCTGATGCTGCCAATATTCGATTCTTGTGGAGGCGAGAATATGATCCTCATGAATTTGTTCGAGCAGCTTATGCTTTTGGATCACTTCCTGACCCTCATCGTTTAAAATTTCACCGCGGAAAGCCTTTCCGGGCACGCTCTGCCGCTCAATCAATATCGTCGAAACACCCTGCTCCGCCAGTAGACAGGATAACAAAGTCCCTGCGGGGCCTCCTCCAACTACGCACACTTCACATTCCAGCTTCATCCGACTTCCCCCTGCGCCCAAACCATAACCTCAACGATTAGTTCGTATCTGTTCATTTAATTACGTCATTAATAATATCAAATTATGTTCAAATTTTAAGTATTAATATCTTAAGCTCCGTAGCAAAGCTAACAAGTTACTTTATGTAACAAAGTATATTTATATCATACCATTTCGTCAAGTAATAAATTTATGTAAAGTAAAATCATTTACTTTTAACAGTGAATCGTTAATAATAGAAGCATGAGGTGATCACATGAACATTCCGCAGATGTGCCCACGGTTTGAAAAGGCTATGGAGCTACTGAGCAAGCGTTGGACGGTGTTGATCGTATTTCAACTAACGAATGGTCCGCAACGTTTCGTCGCTATTGAGAATTCAATTCCTAATTTAAGTGGAAAGGTCCTTTCGGACCGTTTGAAAGAGCTGGAGGAGGAAGGAATCATACAACGTATGGTTTATCCTGAGAAGCCTGTACGGATTGAATACTCCCTTACGGATAAGGGTCGCGATTTAGCTCCTTTATTTGACCATATCGGTACTTGGGCTACACGCTGGATTGAGGTTCTACCAGCACTTGAACAGCAATGATCCATATGGGCACTACTATTTTTCCTAGACTAACATGATAAAAAGACACTGACTGCTAACATGCCAAAGAACGCCTTTGCTCTAGGTACAATTCGTACTTATCGTGCAAGGCGTTCTAATTTTCATATGACGGAGCGTTAAAGGTCCTTCTTAGATCGCATTCAGAATTTAAACGTTTCCCTCACTGCTGCGTTGCATTTCCTCACGGATCGATTGCACCCGTTTTTTCCCCCACTCATACATCATTTCCACAATCGGTAAAATCGTCATCCCCAGCGCAGTCATCGAATACTCCACCTTTGGGGGCACTTCGGGATACACTTCCCGGTGCACAATACCGTCCTCCATCAACTCCCGCAGTTGGTTGGTCAGCACTTTATGCGACAGCTTCGGAAACAACCTTTGCAGGTCACTGAACCGGTGCGGCCCTTCCACACCCAGATGCCATAAAATAACGACCTTCCATTTACCGCTTAGCACAGATAGCGTTAGTTCCTTTTCGCAGTTGTAGTCTCCGTTTACAATTTTCTCCCGTATTTCGTCTCTCAGCGTATCAGACATATATCAATTAACTCCTTCTAAATCATCATGATCTTGCACATTAATAGTAACCTGCAGGTAACCTCCGTACTTGAAAGTGCATTCTTCACAGCCTGACGAAGCCACCCTACAATAGTAGATAACGTTACACATTCAAGGAGGAATAGAGTATGAGTAAAAAGGCTCTTTTTATTATACCCCCAGAGCGCTTTAATGAGGATGAATTATTCAAACCCAAAGAAGCGCTGGAACAAGCAGGCGTTACCGTGACACTAGCCAGTACAAAAACAGGCGAAATTATTGGTGACTACAATGGTAAAGCGACGGCTGATCTTGTTTTTACAGACGCTGTGCTGGCTGACTATGATCTGGTATCTGTAATCGGCGGATCAGGAACGAATGATCATCTGTGGAATAATGCAGATCTCCAAGCTCTGCTGAAACAAACTCATGAGCAAAAGACTTTAGTGGCTGGCATCTGTGCAGGCTCTGTAGCCGTGGCTCAAACCGGACTGCTCTCTGGCAGAACAGCTACATGCTATCCAGTGGATGTACAAAAGGACCAGCTCCAAGCGCATCAAGCCGAATATGTCGCTCAGCATGTCGTTGCGCATAGCGACATTATTACAGCCGACGGTCCAGATGGTGCACAGGAGTTTGGTAGAGCCCTCGTTCAAGCTCTGCAATAAGCACATTCTCGAAGTACAGATGGCACTTTAAACAGCACTCCAACAAGCCGCATCACGTCCTTTCTATTGTATGGGACCTGATGTGGCTTCTTTGTGTCATTTTCATGCTTAAGTGATTAATTTAATTGTATGGTCCTGGATTTCCGTGTTAGCTTTAAAGAATCGACGTTTAGCATAGGAGGCTTATATGCCGTGTTTATGAAAGGCAAAATCCATTTACATCAGGTAACGTCCGAATCGTTACGACTGGGCGCCTTACTATCATTAGTAGGGGGCTTTTTGGACACATATACCTTTGTTGGAAGAGGCGGTGTTTTCGCCAACGCACAGACAGGAAATATCGTGCTACTGGCTGTCAAAGTCATTCAGGGGCACTGGATTCAGGCGTTATCCTATATCCCGCCCCTGATCGCCTTTTCACTGGGCGTTTTTGTTGCTGAAGGGATTAAACGAAAATCAATCCACCGTCTAACTCCAGACTGGACCCGCGCTATTCTTTTACTGGAAATAGCAATTTTTTTCATCGTGGGACTGATTCCGCAAGGAGTTCCCAATACGGTAGTGGTGGTGATCGTCTCGTTCGTCGCTTCCGTACAAATGACTTCCTTCCGCAAGCTCATTGATGTGCCGTACACCTCCACGGTCAGTACCGGTAATCTCCGATCAGCTACAGAGGCTATGTATATCGCCATAACGACCAAGGATACGAACGCTGCCATTCGAGCGATGCGCTATGGTGTCATCCTGGCCGCCTTCTTGCTAGGAGCTTTGCTGGGGGGATTTCTGACTTTGACGATTGGGGATAAAGCCATTTGGGGCGCTGTTGTTGCACTTATTTTTTCTTTCATTTTATTTACAGAAGAGGAAAAGTGGAAGCTGCCGCTTCGTCACTAATCCTCCATTACATTAACCCTGAATGAACTGCCGCTGGGCCGTTTCAAAGAAATTCAAGAGGTTCTCGCGGGACGAAAATGCTGCCTGAGCAGATTGGTTGCTACCGCCCCCCTTGCCCTGAAACGCGCCCAGATTCTCTTTCAAAAACGCTCCGCAGCTAACAGATTGGGTACCGTTATGTGCCAGAAAGATTTTATTTTCGGCCGTTGTGGCAAATAAAACAAGCAAATCATGCTCAGCGGTCAACTTGGCAGCCAATTGCTGCATCTCCTGAATGGATTTTTGTTCAAATACATAAGCAAGAACATGCCCCTGTACAGCAGACAACAACTCTTTCGCCTGGTACGATGCATTTTCCTCTTGTAGGAGCTCTACTTGTGCCTTGAGCTGCTTATGCTCCTGCTCCCACTTTTCGAATCGAGTCAAAATATCCTTTCGCCCAGTATTGAACTTCGCAGATAACACGTCCAAAATCCGAACACTATCATTAAAGTCGTGGAGTGCGCGAGCACCACATTTGAAATGGATTCTCGCCATCCCTTTTTGCTTTTCCCATTTCAAGCATTTAATCATTCCAATTTCCCCGGTCTGAGCCACATGTGTACCACCGCAAGCATTATATTCAATGCCTTCGATCTCAACAATCCGAATATTTTCCGTCACTTTAGGCATTTTCACAAGCGGAATGTCCTTCAATTGCTCATGGGTTACAAAATAGCTTTTTATGCTGCGGTTATTGTAGATTTGCTGATTTACTTCCTGTTCGATTGCCGATAGCTGCGCAGATGTTACTTCCGAACAGTTGACATCAATTGTGGCGTACTCTTGTCCCAAATGAAAGCTTTCTGTACGCGCACCCAACAGCTCCAGGCAAACCGCTGACAGCAAATGCTGTCCGCTATGCTGCTGCATATGATCAAATCTGCGCTCCCAATCCAATTGGCAGGCCACTTTTCCCTCGTTCGGCAAACGTTCTACCTGATGCCAAATGTCCCCATCCTCCAGAACAACATCTAATACACGGATGCCCTGAATCGTTCCTGTATCACACGGCTGACCTCCGCCATGCGGATAAAAGGCCGTTTCCTCAAGCATAACAAAAAATGCCCCGTCTCTTTCCATGCTCTGTGTAATATGAGTGTCCCACTCCGTCAAATTTGGAGCGGTGTAATATAATTTTGTCGCCATTTCAGGTCCCTCACTTTTGGGTATCTTTGTCTTGTCTCGTCCGATAATCACTTATTATCAAGCACATCATTCTAAATATCAATGTAGTGAATAGCTTGAACCTTTAGCGATACAAATCGGTGATCTCTTTCCCCTCGCATAGATATATAAATTCTTTAATGCTCTATTATGAAATGATTAACCATAGGTATAAGCCCAGCAGGGTAATAAAAAGTGTAGGAATAGTTAAGACGATGCCTGTTTTGAAATAAGTGCCCCAAGAAATTTTTACGTTTTTGGAACGAAGTACATGTAGCCACAACAATGTGGCTAATGAACCGATTGGAGTTATTTTTGGTCCAAGATCCGACCCAATGACGTTAGCATAAATCAGTGCCTCTTTGACCATACTGGTTGCATGAGTGGCATTAATGGCAAGTGCATCAATCAAGACCGTGGGCAAGTTATTCATACTCGACGAGATAATCGCCGCAATAAAACCCATGGCCATGGTGGCTACAAACATACCTTGATCAGCAGCCGCTTGAATCACATGGGACAGCAGATCCGTCAAACCGGCATTACGCAGACCATACACCACCACATACATCCCGATAGAGAAAAATACGATGGCCCATGGAGCTCCCTTGATGACTTCTTTCATGGGTACAACAGGGCTTCTTCTAGCCATCAGCAAGAAAAGGATGGCAATGATACCAGCCACCACCGAGACGGGAATGTCAAAAAATTCGCATGCAAAGTAGCCAACCAACAATATTGTGAGAACGACCCAGGACATACGGAACATCTTTGGATCTTTTATCGCATTTGCAGGCGTGATTAACTGTGTCGCATCAAACGTTTTAGGAATTTTTTTGCGAAAAAAGAGATACAGTACCACGATACTAGCTGCTAAGGAAAACAGATTTGGTACAATCATACGACTCGCATATTCCATAAAACTGATTCCAAAGAAATCGGCTGACACAATATTAACGAGGTTGCTGACTACAAGCGGAAGCGATGTCGTATCTGCAATAAATCCGCTCGCTATGATAAAAGGAAATACCATTTTCTCATCCAATTTCAGTGCCCGAACCATCGCCAGTACAATTGGTGTCAAAATTAAAGCCGCGCCGTCATTGGCAAAAAAGGCAGCAACTACGGCACCCAGCAGGCTCACATAGACAAACATCCGGGTTCCGCTTCCACGGGCTAGCCGTGCCATGTGAAGTGCTGCCCATTCGAAGAAACCAATTTTATCAAGGACTAATGAAATCAGTATAATGGCGACAAAAGCTAGTGTTGCATTCCAGACCATTCGAGTAACTTCCCAAACATCATGCAAATCCACTACCCCCACCAGCAAGGCGAGTATGGCACCGCCGCACGCAGACCACCCAATGGACAGATGTTTAGGCTGCCAGATGACCAATACTAAAGTGACTAAGAATATAATGCATGCCAAAAAAATCAATGTTCTAAAAACCTCCATTACATTACCTTATAAATATATACTTATATAAAAACCGTTTATCCCTTGAGAAAGATAAACGGAACAGTCTTTAGCATGAACAGGCTGAGGAATCCGGCCCACAAAATGCAATCGGCTACAAACCTAGATCCAAGGTGTGACCCCTTTCGATTATATAACTAATGCTTACATACTAATAGTGCTCAATTTTAATATCAAGAACGCTCAATACTTATTTGTTCACCAATTGCAGAATCCAGTCTTTTATATCCACAATACGCAGTGTTTTGGGCCGTGTATTCGTTCCAGAAATAATTAGTGGAACAAGGGAATCTTTTTCGTGCAGCGATCCATGGGCTCCCCCTCCGATGTGAGTAGGGGAACTTTCGCTGACGAGTTCGTATCCCGGTTGGACCGTGACGACAACATATCTTCCCTCATGCGAATTCATTGCCCCGTGTAGCCTCGCCAAAATATCTGGATATTTTCCATATTGGATCCGGTTATTATTTACCGTAATATCCACAAGGTCCTCTTCGCCCGATAATGTCCACGATTGTCCATATTCATCCATATATTTTCCACCGGGACGATAAGAAAACAATTTACCCTTTTTGCCTTTTGTAACATGAATATGGTTTGTACCATCTCTCATAGCGATAATGTCGAGCTTGTTCTCCTTTTGTAAAGACTTCACCACATCGGATAACTCTACGTTATCGTTTATTGCATAGATATAGGCCATCCGTTCATTAGCGGCAATCACGATCTGGTCATCACTTCTTACGGGTTGATTTAATTTTGCAATACGGTAATGGCTTAAAAGAGACCTTAAATCAACAGTCGCTGCCTGTCGATCATCATATACAGCGCTTTGCGCACTGTCGCCCATGACAATCCATATCGCACTGTTTACAGCCTCTTCCCACGAACCGTATGCGTTCAACACAGTTTGTAGTGCTTGATCGGCTTTTTCAATTCCCTTCAGTTGAGTCGGGCCTTTTCTATGCGCCAAATTATCATTCTCAGGAAAGTATGTGATGGTTACGTTTGGAAGTTTTTTCTGACTGATTAGAAAAGCGGTATCTTTTGCGGAAAATTCGTCGTTCATCCCGAATTTTTTCCACACAGGAGTATTCCAGCTATTTTTCGGATTCAATTGTGCCAGAGCTGCATAGGATAACCATTTAGGCCCGGTGACTATCATTTGTTCTGGCACTCTACTGCTATTCGCTATGAAGTCAGGCACTTTGAGGGCATGTTTCGTTCTTCCTCTAAAAACAATAGCATTGATGGACGCGGATTCTTTTCCTTTGTCAGCTAATTCTTCATGTATTGTTTTCGTTTTTTTGTTCAATTGAACTTGGTTTAATTGGTATATAGCGTCATTAAATACTTGCAGTTGATCTATCTTTAAGGCTTCTTTGGCACCATTGCCGTAGAGAATCATGCGTTTCTTTTGGTCGCTGTACCAAACGAGACCAGGCACATGATGTTGGTCAGCATACGTTCCCGTTAATAATGTACTGTCGATTGTTACAGACATCGTGGGAAATGAGCTCACTACCTGCGGGAAATATTGCCCTTGATGAAGTAGAAATCGCATTGCGGGTGCACGGCCTTCTTGAATTGCTTTTTGCAAAGGCTTATCCATTAAAGAATCAATCAAGATCACAATGACAGGTTTTTTGCCGTTTTGCTTTACTGTGATATGTGGGTTCACGCTCTGTTGCTTTAGCTGTTGACTGGAGTCCGCTCTACAGCCCAAGATCAACAACAATAAACTTAGCACTAGTACAATGGTAACTTTATTTTTTATGCCCATGTGTGTGTCCCCTTCTTAGAAAAACAGTCCTCTTGATCCTCTTATTTTTTCTTGCAGTAAAAAAATTATTCCTACATTGGATCATCGAAAAAAAAGGGGTCTCATGCAATCAAAGTTACAACTCCATGAATTTTTTGAATCTAATAAGCCAAATTTAAGATCAAAACCATTCAGGGAGAGCATAACAATGACTACTACAAGCATAAACGGATACTCGATGCACTATATTGATTCCGGTGAAGGAATGGCCATCCTATTTATCCACCCTCCAGTACTCACAAGTTTAAATTTCACATACCAAATCCAAGGACTATCGCCCGATTTTCGAACTGTAGCTTTTGATATCAGAGGACACGGTAAAAGTCAACCTTCCGAACAAACGGTTACTTACCCTCTCATCGCCCAGGATATTAAACATTTGATGGACCGGATGAGCTTGGACAAAGTTTTTTTGTGTGGATATTCTACCGGCAGCTCGATAGTACTTGAATTCCTCTTGGCTTATCCAGACCGAGCATGGGGAGGCATTGTTATCAGTGGAATGTCGGAAGTAAACGATTGGCGCCTAAGAAACAAAATTTCTTTGGGCATTGCTCTTTCCAAAATCGGCGCAGTCGGTACGATTGCGCTTTCGATTGCTTGGTCACAAACGAAACAGCTACCTTTGTTCCGTAAGTTATTCAACGATGCGAAGCAGAGCCATCCCGGGAATGTCGAACAATATTATCGTTACAGCTTGAAGTATAACTGTACCTCACGGCTCGGGGAAATCCATCTTCCTGTCCTGCTCGTTTATGGTGAAGAGGATAAACACTTTCATCCTTATGCCAACATATTGCATCAGCAATTACCGAAGAGTGAGCTTGTTTTCATTAAAAAAGCCGATCACCGCCTCCCTACGAAGACCGCTGGAACATTGAATGAACTGATCAAGCAGTTCATAGATCGCTTCAGTGAAAATAACTTATAATATTTTATACAATGTAAATATACAAATTATGCTAAAGTCATATATAGTTTAGGTTGGATAGGTATGTAAGTTCTGCTTCTAAATCTAAAGGGGTGTAAAAATGAAATGCTAAAGCGTATTCAAAATCTTTTCTTTATCCCTAACTACCCGCTATTTATGATCTGTATGTTATTGCAAGGCATGGCTATTTCTATAAGTGCACCTTTTTTAGCTGTATATTTTACAAGTACACTTGGCGTATCTGTGGGAACCTTTGGTGTGTTTACAGCGGTGACTTTGATTTGTGGTATATGGATAAGCTCCCTTATTGCCAAACGCTCCGATACCGGGTTAGATCGCAAACAAATTTTAGTGATTTGTACGTTATTTAATGCCATAGCCTTTGCAGGATATCTTGTAATCCAAAATTTTTATGTACTTTTTATTTATATGACTGTCTTTACGGCAATTGGCGCCCCTGGGATGCCACAGTTATTTGCCAGTGCACGTGAGGCGGTAGATCGCAGTAAATCTGCGGATCATGCCTTTGCGAATTCAACGCTTCGTTCTATGTTTTCTCTTGGCTTTATTACCGGGCCGCTCTTTGGTTCCTTCTTGATTGCACATACGGGCTTTAAAGGTATTTTTGTCGGTACGACCTCTATTTTTGTACTTATTGCCGTTCTTCTATTCTTTTTTATCAAGCAGCCTCCTGTTCAAGCTAAAAATAAGGATCAACTTTCACTTCATCACATTTCATTACATAAAAATATTAAAATTCTGATTCCTTTTGTAGTTCTTACTCTGCTTTATACGTCTCACTGGATGAATAGTTTGAACATTTCCTTGTTCATCATCCACAATTTAAAAGGTGACACGAATGACGTTGCCCTAGTATCCAGTATTTGCGCAATCTTAGAGATACCCTTGATGCTCATGCTGGGCGTACTAGCGGCCAAATACTCCAACCGTTTGCTTATATTTTTAGGGGCTCTAACAGGCGTTGTCTATTATCTCCTCGTCCTTATGTCTACGGAGATGTGGCAGCTATTCGTGGGACAGCTTCTTCTTGCCTTCTTTGTTGCAGTGATATCAGCCATTGGTATCAGCTACATGCAGGATTTATTGCCATCTCTGCCCGGATATGCCTCGACACTGTATTCCAATGCGACAACGATCGGAAGACTGGCGGGGAGCTTGATGGGCGGATTGTTCGCTCAATGGATGGGTTATCGAAACTCCTATTGGGTATGCTTATTCCTGATCCTCTGTTGCCTTGGTCTGCTCGCGATTTCAAAAAAATTAGAGTTTCACAACTCGGCTACTCTACAAGAAAGAAATCACAGTCTATAGGACAGCACCAATACAAAAAGCAGCACGTAATCTGGACGAGAACCTGAAGTCCGTTTACGTGCTGCTTTGTTATGCTATCATGCCATGCATGGTCCAGATTGGTTACATCGTAAGCCTCCGCACACGCACCCTATTTTTCTCGCATCCTATTTTCTTATAGTAGAGAAACGACTCATAATTGCATCAGCCGCATACGTATAACCGCCAGCCTGACGTAGTGATTGGCCAATTACATGCGCCTGTTGTTTATAGATGGCTTGATTTAAAACCTCTACCAAAGCAGCTTTTAAGATAGCGGGTGTAAGCTCATTTTTATTCACAGCAATACCCGCTCCCAGCTCTTGTACCCGATTGGCCACGATCGGTTGATCCGATGTCATGGGAACCAGAACCATCGGCACGTTGTAATACAAGGCTTCGCTTGCACTGTTCATTCCCCCATGTGTAATAAAGGCATCTACACGCTGAAGCATTTCCAGCTGCGGAATATAGGGCTTGATCATAAAATTGTCCGGGATATTGTCTGCCAATAACTCCATCTCCGCATATTGGCCTGATGAAAGTACAAATTGCACAGGCAAATCGCGAAATGCTTCAAAGCAAAGCTTGTAAAACTCCAAATCTCTATTAAGAATAGTTCCCAATGATATATAAACAACCTGCGGATACAAAGCACGAAGCTGTTCGAACGGAAAAGAGGGTGCATCTTTACGAGGTACAATAGATGGACCTGCAAAAATATAACTATCATCCAGCTTTTCAGCTTGCGGTTGAAAATAACGGCTTGTATACACGACCTTTAGGCTGTGGGAATGTGAATCGAGTTCATCCATAGCGGGGACGGAAACCTGAAACTCCTCAGCTAATTGATGTACTACTTTCATGGTGTCATCATAAAGCTCTCTCACTTTTATGTTATTATCATCCCAGCCTTGATCAGATCCCAGAGGCTCTACGAAAGCAAACGAACAGATCGTGCATACCGCAGGTATTCCCAGCCTCTCTGCTATAATTTTGCCTCCCCAACCCATCAAATAGTCATAAATCAAATAATCATACACCTTATTTTCAATTGCTTTCATGACCTTTGGAATAATCGGTTCAATCAAACCTTTAACGATCATATTCACGAATTGATAATGATGTTTATATTCAGCCGGCTTTAATACAGGATTATGAATAAATGCATCCACACTAAATGAATAGGTGATCAGGTTTACTCCCGTTTGTTGAATTCTCGTACCAAATTCCTCTGAACACACATAATCCACTTCTTCACCTCTGTCAACCAGCTGCTTCACTAATCCTAAGGACGGATTAACATGGCCTTCAGCAGGCGTGATCATAACCAACACACGTGCCATCCTACACCTCCAACATAATAATATGTTCAACTAAAAATAATTGTAGGTTTTTTCATGATGATTACGAACAAGATGTACATTAGACTCGAGTTTATTACCACCTGTTATGCGCCTAAAAATACATCTCCTCTTCAATATATAAAATATTTACTATAAAAACAAATTGTTTAAATTTTAGATTATGTATGTACCACATCCAAGTTTGCTCACAAACACGACAGAAGCGGAGGAAACGCTTGAAGCGCATCCCCCGCTTATCTATTGAACATCAAATTTATAGACGCCAATTCCAATGATCTGTCCCGCTCAGAACAGCTTCAACAGTGTACTGGTTTGCTTCGTCAGCTGTAAGCTGTTTGGCCCAAGGTACACGCCCGCTACTTCCTGCACCTGGCCCAAAGTTGTCGAACTCTCCAAATCTTGCGGTCTGCTCATTGGATTCCTTCCCCCAATTGTTCCAACCACCCGGCTTGATATGGTCATCCATATAGGTCTTCAAAAAAGTAACATGAGCGTAAGGACGCCATGGTCGCCCAAGATCCACCTTGCCTGTCAAGCCAGCTTCGGTTGTCAGACGACACTGAGTAAATACAAAACCTGGCTGGTTCTCTTCTGTTGAAGCTGCGGTTACGTATCCGGCACGCAGGCTGTGTATGATCGAATTATCAAACACAGCAGGTGCATTGCCAAATATAAAATCCACACTGCCACTGATGTAGCTGTCCTTAAAATACTGTCTGCCACGGTTTACGAGCAAAGTATCCTGTAGGCCGGTAATTTTGACATTATGATACTTGCCACGATCACCTTCGGCATATAACGCTACAGCCTGCACCTGCCCGGTCCCTTCTGTGTTGGCGACCGTCACATTTTCCATCACAAAGTCAGGACTTTGCACACGCATGGTATAGCTGTTGCTCGTTCCTAATTCTTTCCCGTCCACTATGGTCTTGGCTGTATTATCAAAAGCAATGATCGTTTTGTCCCGATCTTCTCCGATAATGCTCAGATTTTTTTTGGAGGAATTCACCTTTATTTTTTCACGGTAGGTACCGTTTTTGAGATGGATAATAGTCCTTGTGTTGCTGTTGTCAGGGACTGCATCAATAGCTGCCTGGAGAGATGTATAGTCAGCAGGGCCATAGGTCGATACAACCACACTAGTGGGAGAGGTTCCTCCTGAGTCTGTTAGCTTGCGAACCTTAACATTGCTGAATTCCGACGTATTGTAATTCCATACATCGTTTTGTTGTTTGGATGCATCGGTAGCTAGCCCGAACAGTAAGGGTTGATTCTCTGGAAAGTCCACGACTGCTTCACCCACTTTTTCCCAATTTGTTAGACCATCGGCGGATATCCATCCGGTCAGCTTTTGCCCGTTTCTCACCAGACGAACCGAATATGGCGTTGTAATAAATGTTTCCATTGACGCGCGCTTGGTTTTACCATCTGTTTGATCACGACTAATAAGAGTCCCCTGTTTACCATATTTAACAAATGCTAAAGACATAAAGGCCATTTTTGATCCAGGCTTCAGTGATTCACGAATCATTACACCTGCTTCGGCATTATCGTCCACAGGAGTAATCTTCTCCACACGGGCTGTAATTTCACCGTCTCCCTCCCATTTCTGATAAGCATAATGGAAAAGATCAGCCTGACCGTCAATGTCTCCCGCCGATTTCAGTCGTATGCTGCTGCCGTTTGCATCTTCTTTTAATACCTGAGTATGCCCTTTGATATAGCCATCGTTGCCCTCAGAGCCAACCTCTTCGCTGAGCCAGCTTCCCGTTGGTACAGTCGTGTTGACGTGGATAGTGACAGGATTGGAAAATGCAGCAGTTCCCTTGCGGTCTGTCACCCGTGCAATAATGTAATGGGTGCCGTCCGTCACATGATTCCAGCTGATTTGATAAGGCGCATCCTCTACTTTTCCAGCAAGTTTGCCGTCAATGATAAATTCAACGTGGGCAATGCCATCTTGGTCCTTGGCCGTTGCAGTTATGGTCGCATCACGTCCGGCTTCCAAAATATCGTTATGCTTCAGCGAACGTCCGCCTTCATCCGACACCTGAACGACGGCCTCCGGATTATCTACCCCACTTCCATTGGACAGCTTCTCAATGAGATCATTTAAATAGACTTCCAGATTCGTATAGCCCTTGGCAAAATGAGCATACTCGCCTGTGCCGGCAAGCTCCTGACCGTTGCGGTCGTCTGCATTTTTGGGGTCCAGCCCATGGGCACGTTCCCATTCATCCGGCATGCCATCATGATCACTGTCAGTAAGCTCCGTGTTGGTTACGCTATAATCATCGTAAATCCAGCCTGCCTCACGCGGGGAGTTGATAAACGCACCCGTTCCATTCTTCACATCATTCATAATGCGGGCGTCCACCGCATCTCTTCTTGGCAGCGTGGCTCCTGAACCAGCAAGCACCTCAGTGTATGCGGTCTGTGCATCTGTCGCTTGATATGGACCATACGCATCCGGTGAAATCCCGTTGTCGTATTCCCCTCTGACTTCAATCGGTTCTGCCAAACGAGTGGAAGGGTCAATAATCGATCCAATGGATGTTCCAAGCTGCCAGTTGTCCTTAGTAACCGATTCGTTGCCGTACATGTAGTTGCCACCAATAAACATGCGTGTTTTATATTTTTTACTTCCCACGTCTACAAAGATTTGACCGCGAACATCCTTATATGTGTTGGGGCCATACTTATAATAGTTATTCAGCACATTATACGATCCTTCACCACCACCGTATGAAGAGAAAAATCCCCAGTTATAAATGACATTATTGGTCATTTCCACAGCGTCGATTTGTTTTTTATCGGTTGGGAAACGCGGGTTGCGGCTTGCATTGTGTGCCAACAAGTTATGATGATAGGTGGAATTTCGACCACCCCATATGCCGCCATAGCCGTGGCGACCTTTTTGGTGTGTGGTCATTAGCATACTTTCGGACGCAATGGACCATTGTACCGTCGTATTTACGTTATCGTACAGACTCAGTACCTCATCCACAGACCAGCTAAAGGAACAGTGATCAATCATAATGTTTTTATGATATCTGGATCCTAATGCGTCATCCTCACTGGGGTAACGGTCGGTTAATCGAAAACGCAGGTAACGGAGAATGACGTTATCTGCATCAATCCCTGTCGTGTAATCGCTTACAGTTATACCATCGCCAGGAGCTGTCTGACCCGCAACCGTCAGGTTGTTGCCCAGGATTTTAAGTGGCTCCTTAAGATGAATGGTTCCACCCACCCGGAATACGACCGTCCGATTATCGGAGCTGACCGCTGCACGAAGAGATCCGGGGATCACCTGCTCACCTATGCCGTAATCCTCCAACGTGGTAACTTCGTAAACTTCACCTCCGCGTCCACCGGTAACATATTTACCGCCACCTTCAGCCCCCGGAAACGCCGGAATATTCGTCGCTATTTTTTCTACTTTTGCCATCTCTGTCCCGACCGCAGTCTCTGCTTGAATCAGTGGTGGGCACAAAGTCAACAACAATGAACCCACAACCACATTACATAGCACCTTTCTCCATGTACGCTGCTTGCTCATATTCTGTTTCCTCCCTAAGATTTTCTTTCACACCAGCGCATACTTTTATAAAAGAATGATCCGAGACGTTCAGAAGTGTTTTCACCTCCTTTCATCAATCTTTTCTGCTTTTACCGTTGGCAGGTGTCATATATACTATGGATATATGAATGCGCTTACTTATCTTAATTTGCAAAGGAAGAAGCACATGAATGAAATGAAGGAAGACAAATATGTCATCGGAGAACAACAATTCTCCATTCATCACATCTACCGTACCGGCTTCACAGTTATGCCCAGACCTCATGTTCATGAGAACTATGAGCTGTATTTTTTGCTGCAGGGCGAACGCATCTACTTTATGAACGGCAAGGTATACACCGCTCGCAAGGGCGATCTGATATTCATCCTTCCTCATGACTTACACTCTACCGCCAGCACGCAATTGGAGGAAACAGAACGCATTTTGATTCATTTTTCTCCGACGTTTCTCCCACCGCAGGATCGTGACATTCTGGATCTACCGCCGTATCAGCAATCCGCGTTGCTTCGCTTACCGGCTAGAGAACAAGTCGAAGTTGAACGACTGTTCCTGCAAATGAATAGCGAATGTAGGAACAAACAGCCTCTGCATGACCGTTGTGTACAGCATTTGCTGCTGGAAATGCTTATCCTGGTGCACCGATCGGAAGCAGCCGAGCGTAGTGAACTTATTTCATCTCATCCCATGCATCAGAAAATCACAGAAATTTCGTCTTTTATTCAGGATCATTTCAATGAGCCGTTAACTCTCGAACAAGTGGCCGCCTGCTTTTTTATTAGTCCAGCTTACCTAAGCCGCATCTTTCTAAAATTGACTGGCTTTCATTTCAGCGAATACATCCGCGTCGTGAGGGTTAGGGCGGCTCAAACCAGACTGCGAACCACCAAAGACAAAATCCAGAGCATTGCGGAGGATGTCGGCTTCGGTCATGCCTCCCATTTTAATAAAATCTTTAAAAAAATAACCGGGCTCTCCCCTCTTCAATACCGTAAACAGGTTCGATAGGTATTCAGTGTAAATAATTAGGCGCTAATTTTATACATTCGCTCTTGTCTTGTTTTTCCATTCTTATATCTGCTTGCTCTTTCATGGAACTAAAGACGAGCCGCCTGGATTAGGTAATTTACACGACAAAAAAGCCATACTTCGCTGCAATGTGTGCAACGAGGTATGGCCTATTCCATCATTCATTTTACCTCTTCAAGATGATACTCATCGTTTATCCGTGACCTCTATTGTAATGCTTTGATATCCTGAAGCAGCATTTCAATGTTTTCTTTCTTTGTGGCCCAACTGGTGCAAAATCGAACAGCAGTATGTGTATCATCAACCTTTTCCCAAAAGGAGTAAGTATATTTTTCACTCAACGCCTGTAATATACGATCTGATATAATTGGAAACTGCTGATTGGTTGTAGAATGATACAGGAAAGAAAACCTTTGCTCGGATAATCCTTTTTGCAGCAATATGGCCATATCTATGGCGTGTTTGGAAATCTCAAAGTATAAACCGTCCTCAAACAGCGTTTCAAACTGAATGCCCAGCATTCTGCCCTTAGCCAGCAGTCCTCCTTTTTGCTTGATCATATATCTAAAGTCTTTTTTCAAAGCATCATTTAGGATAACGACGGCTTCTCCCATCATTGCTCCAATTTTAGTGCCGCCAATATAAAACACATCGCACAGCTTTGCTATATCTGCTAATGATACATCGCTATCCTCTGCAACCAAACCATAGCCTAAGCGGGCTCCATCTATAAACAGCGGTAAACCATATTCACGACAGACTTTACTTAACACTTCCAGCTCCGATCGGCTATAGATCGTTCCATTCTCGGTCGGTTGAGAAATATAAACCATCCCGGGTTGTACACAGTGCTCAGGTGCAGAATCACTCCAGTGAGCGTCGTATAGTTCCTTTACCTGCTCACCCCGGATTTTCCCATCCTCGCTTGGCAAGGTCAGTACTTTATGTCCAATAGCCTCAATTGCTCCGGTCTCATGCACAGCAATATGTCCAGAAGTTGCCGCAATCACACCTTGATGCGGACGCAAAATCGAAGAAATGACCGTTGTATTGGTCTGTGTACCTCCAACCAAAAAGTGTACATCCGCATTTTCGGAGTCACACGCCTTTTTAATATAAGCTCTCGCTTTTTCACAATGATCGTCCATACCATAGCCTGGCGTTTGTTCCTCATTCGTTTCCAGTAGTCGCTGTAATATACGTTCATGGGCACCTTCGGTATAGTCGCATTCAAATCGTATCATTCTGTATCCTCTCCGAAATATCCAATTTCTTCTGAATTAACAACATAGAAGCATGTAATTCTTCAATCTCTATTTCTGAAAGTCCTTGAACTAATCTTAGAATTTGCTCATCAGACCTTTCATTCAATTGGTTGTAGAACGTTTTTCCTTTAGGTGTCAGACGAATTAGATTTGTTCTATTATCCACCGTTGAATTTTCCTTAACAAGAAAGCCCTCTTTGCAAAATTTAGCAATGATCCTGCTCATATAGCTGCGATCAATTTTAAGAGATTCGACCAGCGTATTCGCAATACATGGCTCGATCAACCCGATCTCTATAATGACACGTGCCTCGGTAAAGGAATATCCGCTATCCAGCACATGTCTATCTAAAACACCAAGTAAATTCGTATAGAACCGATTAAAACGCCTCATATCCGCTATGATATTAGCATCTATATTGACCATAACTCCCCCTATTTAGTGGACTTTTGCAACAATTATAGTACTGATATTTGTTGACTATGTCAACAAATAAAAAGATCGTACATGAAGACCTTCGCCTCATATACGATCCCTATTCTAAAAGAAATATTGAAGTATATTGTTTTCTGTATTTACCTACAAGGTCAATGAGCTATCGGTGTTTATAGACTTTTCCTGCTTCTGCTTCCGCTTCAGCTTCAGATGAGCTACGACCATATACAGCGTCGGAACGACAAACAAGGTTAAAATGGTCGAAAAGATCAGGCCAAAGATAATGGTCGTTGCCAACGGTTTGAAGAGAATTTCTCCTATGGTGGCGATAGGGATCATCCCCACAATCGCAGTTAACGAAGTAAGCAAGATCGGACGGAAACGGGCAGAACATGCCATAAGGATCGCGTCTGTCAGTTCAGCTCCTTCACGCCGCGCATCTTCAATAAACTCTATCAACACAATACCGTTACGCACAACGATACCAGCCAGTGAAATGATCCCCATAATACTCATGAATCCAATTGGCATGCCTGAAATAAAGCTTCCAAGAATTCCGCCTGCCGCTGCCAGATACACAGTGGTCATAATAATAAGCGGTGTGGAGACGGAGTAAAACTGCATCGTGATCAAGAGCAAGATGAGAAAAACAACGATAATAGCTAATTTCCCTAAATCTGTAAAAATATCAGATTGCGCGGATGTTTCTCCTCCCATCTCCCAGGTGTAGCCTGGTTCAAATTGTGTATGGGTTAGTTTGCTACGGATGTCATTAGTGAGTTCTGTAGCTGTACGCCCATTCGCATTGGCTGAAATCGTTACCGTTCGTTCCAAATCATAGCGGTGGATTTGCTGAATGGAAAAGTCCGGTTTCATCGTGACTAACTGGGATAATGGAATTTGCTCTTTTGCCGCATTGGTTACACTTAATTGTTGGAACAATACCTCAGGATCATCGTTTGGTTTATTCATGTATATATTTATATCCAGCAATTCCTTACCTGTATCAAAATCCGTTACATTGACCCCGTCACCCATTAACAGCAGAGTACGCGTCAAATTGGAATAGCTAACCCGATATTTATCCAAGGCTTGTGGGTTGACTTGGAAATTCAGATTATAGCTTTGCATCCCCATATTATCGGTCACGTCTACAGCTCCGGGGGTACCCGCAACCATTTCTTTGACTTTAGCTGTCATGTTTTGCAGTTTATCAATGTCTTCTCCCTTCATCCGGATAGACACCGCACTGCCGACCGGGATACCTAATTGAGGAACCCGAATGCTGATCAATGCAGATGGATATTTGGCTTGCAACGTATGAGTCCAGCTATCCACTGTTTTCTGGAGATCGAATAGCCCCTCTTTTCCAACGACAGCAAGTTGACCATTGACTGCTCCCCCGGAGCCGTGACCGCCTGCAACATCGCTGTACATCTGAGGCGCTCCTCCACCTGCCGTTGCCGACAGCCGCTCTGTTTCTGGTTGTTTTTTGACCCACATCCCAATCTCGTTAATTACCCGATTGGTTGCCTGTAACGATGTTCCTTCCGGCATCGTTACGCTGATCGTGGCATCTGCCTGATCGGATTCTGGGAATAATTGAATGGGAACAACCGCAAGTAATCCATAAGCTGCCGTACCCATCATAAGACCAATCAGCGCTGTTAAAAGCGGACGCCGCAGTATTCTTGGCATCCAGTTTTTAGAGTACACATTGGATAGAGACTGGATTTGATGACCCAGAAGCCCGGGCGGCTTAACTGCTTGGTTACTCTGTTTCCCTTTACGGCGTTGATCATACCATTGACGAAAAATAGGAATAATTGTTAACGACATAATCATGGAAGCTAGCATTGTTAACGAAATAACGGTAGGGATCGGTTTAATAAAGTCTCCGATATTACCCGGCAGGAATAACAGCGGGGCAAATGCTGCAACCGTAGCTAGCGTAGCTGTAATGATCGATAAGGATACCTCTTTGGTTCCTTTAATAGCTGCCTCCGTCGCATTTTCCCCAAATTCAGAGCGTCGGCGTTCAATATTGTCATTGACCACGACAGCATCATCAACCAGTATCCCTAGCACGATGATGAGCCCGATGACTGAAATTTGATTCAGCGTAGTTCCTGTCATAGGCAAGAAAATAAAGCCGATGGCGATGGAAACAGGAATGGCCAACGCCACAAATGCAGAAGTTAGCAAATTCAAGCCTAAAGTACATATCACAATGACCGATAAAATAGCGATAATCATCTCTTTGGTCAGGTTTCCAAATATTTCACTCACTCGATCATTTTGTGCAAAAAGCAGCTCAAAATGTACATTCTTCGGCAAACTGCTCGCAAGTTGATTGATTTTGGCTGTTGTAGCTTTGGATACCGTTGGCACATCTGTTCCTATATCTCCGCTTACACTGATCGAAATAGCAGGCTTGGTATTCACATACGTATAACTAGCTGCTTTTTTAAAAACAAGTGAGGCAGTACCTATATCCTTCAGAGATATCGGAAATCCATCGTCATTGCTTGAAATCTGAACGTTATTTAGAATCGATGGATCAGTTGAGGCATTCACCGTCAGCTGATAAGTACGCTCATTGAAATCCATACTTCCTGTAGGAACTCTGTCATTCTCGTCCTTGATCGCTTGAACGACTTGTTCCCAGGAGATGTTATATTGTTGCATCTTTTGCGTGTCTAAACTGACTCGTACCTCTTGCTCAGGTATTCCTTGAATATTAACTTGCGAAATACCGGGGACTGTTTTTAATTGATCTTTCCATTTGTTCATTAATTCATTTAATGAGTACAAATCCTCAACCTTATCAGAGGTGATCGCATATGAACCAATAAAAGAGCTGGTCATGCTATCATTGATTATAGGCTGCATTGCATCGGCTGGAAGCTCGGATTGTGCATCCTGCACCTTTGTACGAAGATCAGCCCATACTTTTGTCGGGTCCGCATCATTCAAAGCTTCTATGATGATACTGGATTGGCCTTTCGATGAAGTGGAAGAAATCGTTTTGACACCTTGTACAGCTTTAATTTTCTGTTCCATGACCTTAGTAATGGTCTGCTCAACTCTCTCAGGTGAGGCACCCGGATAGACGGTTGTAACACTGGCGGTCATGGGAATAACATCAGGCTGCTCCTGTTTGGGTAACGATGTAAAATTAAAGAGTCCTAGCAGTATGCACATGCCAAAGAAAATAAGCGTAATTTTCTGCTTTTTAACAATATATTTAATCATTCGGACGACTCCTCCGATTTCCCAAGCACATCATTCCCAATTAAATCGCCATTAAATAAGGTTCCTGCTCCTTGTGTAACGATTTGATCGCCTGCCTGTAGTCCGGAGAGAACTTCGAATTGATTATTCGTCACTTTTCCCACTTTAATCGTGGTTTTAACAGCCTTACCATTCACAGCTTTAAATATATAAGGGTCACTTCCATTGCTAATCACGGCTTCCACAGGCACTAACAGTGCTTCCGCTTGATTTACACTTTTAGATGCGCTGATGACTTGACCAGGTTTCCAATTCAGTTCAGGATTAGGAATGCTAACTTCCACATTAATACTGCCCGTTTTGGTATTCGTGGATGGATAGATCTGAGTAACAGTCCCTGTTCTAATTTCATCATAGAGAGAAATATTTACCTTTTGGTTTTTCTTCCATGATAAGATTTCGCTATCCGGTACGGGAAGAAGTACTTTTAGGGTCTTGATATTCCCGACAATGAATGCCTCACTTCCACTGGAGCCCAGTTGACCATCGGCTACTTTTTTTTCAATGACTACGCCAGCGATCGGGGAGGTTAAAGTAGCTTTTTTAAGTGACAAGGATGACTGTTCATAAGCAGCCAATGCATCCTCGTAGGTAGCCTGCGCCTGAGCTTTACTGGCTAGCCCTTGCTGTTTCGTAGCCATAGCGGTCTCCAGCCCTGCTCTGGCCTGCTCTACACCAGCTGAAGCCTGGGCACGTTGTTCCTGTGAGGCTCCCGCAAGCAAGAGAGACAACTGCTCTTGTGCGTCACTTAAACTTTTTTGTGCATTCGTTAATTCCAGCTGTGCATTCTCATTTTCCGACAATGATGCTGCACCTGCCTGGAACAGACTTTGCGTCCGTGCGGCATCCGCTTTTTTCTTATTGTAAGCATTGGTGGCCGCAGTAACCGCATTTTGTGACTGTGCAATTTCCTGCTTTTTGGCGCCATTGTTCAATTCCTGCAATTTCGATTGGGCCGCATCGACCTGGGATTGTGAACTATGAATACCCGCCTGTGCCGATTGAACAGAAGCCTCCGCTTGGCTAAGACCGGCTTTTGCCTTTTCCATGGTTGCCTTGGCCCGATCCAGCTGCAGCTGGTAGGCAGATGTATCTAACTTCGCAAGGACGCTCCCTTTTTCTACGGAGTCCCCTACCTCAACCATAGTGTTCAATATACGTCCATCCGCTTCAAAGGAAACACTAGCTTCATTACTTGCCTGCAATGTTCCCGCCAGATTAAAATCATTGGCCAAAGGTTTCATTACAAGCTTCTCTACTTTTACCGGATGACTTGCTTGTGTTACAGAGTTCTCCGTTGCACTGGAGCAACCGGAAGCTACTATAGCTAATGCAATCCCCGTAATCATGATCCTGATTCCTTTTTTCTTCAACTTCATGTCATCCTCCCTGATTCTCTCTTCTAAAGGTGCTATCAGCAACCCGTGGGTCATGTAAACTTTTTTCATTTCTTTTTTCATGTTATAACAATGAACACACAAAAAAATCGTACAAAGGGGCAAGCACCTTATGTACGACTGGGCAATGAAATAACATCTATTCAGTTAATATCTCTAAAGCTGTAAAATCCCACGTTCCAACGAAACAGCAACGGCTTCAGATCTGGAATCAACACCAAGCTTATTATAAATATTCGTTAAATGCGCTTTGACGGTACGCTCGGAAATCCCCATATCAAATGCTATTTCCTTGCTTTTAAAACCGTGTGCAACAGACTTTAATATATGCCTTTCCTTATCCGTAAGAACTAAGCTGCTCTCGCGGGATTCTAGCTTGGCTTCTTTCTTATTCGTTGCAGCGAACACCCTTGCTGTTATTTCTGGCTGAAGCAACGTTTCACCCCTAAGCGCTGACTCAATCGTGCGAAACAGGTTTTCCCGGCTGGTATCTTTCAATAAATATCCTTTTGCCCCCAAAGAAAGTCCCTTAATCATTAAATCATCTTCGTTATAGGTAGTCAGGATAATGACAGGCGTTTCATTTTGTTTTTCTCTGAGGGCTTTCATTGTTTCCAAACCACTCATTTGTGGCATATATAAATCTAGCAATATGACATCCGGTTGAAGCTCCTCGATCAGTTTAAGAGCAGTTGCACCTTCTCCGGCCTCACCAATAACTTCATAGCTGTCATTGGTCTCCAACACCAGCTTTAACCCTTCTCTAACGACCCAATGATCGTCGACGATTAGAATCTTGTATTTCATGATAGGTCTCCTTTAGTAAGAGGCGCCTCTATTTTTATAGCTGTACCTGCTTGCAATATACTGTTGATATTTATGTTTCCACCCAGCATCCGTACACGTTCATGGATCCCTATTATTCCGTAATGTCCTGTTTGCTTGGCAATTATATTCGTATCAAATCCTTTTCCATCATCACGAATCTCAATTTTAATCTTGCCTTCGTTATCTAAGATATTAATCCATACGGTATTCGCATGTGAATGCTTCGCTACATTGGTTAAACATTCGCTTATAATAAACAGTCCATGCTCGAACAGCAGTCTGGGGACTGAAGCTTTAATTTTGATGTTGCGTATGACACGAATGCTCGTAGCCATTGTAAATCGCTGTATTTCTTCCTCCACTGCTTCTGCAAAATCAACTTCCGAGATCGTTTTCGAACGCAGATTGTCTATGGCTCGCCTTGAATCAGACAATGTCCTCCGTACTTGTGACATCGATTGTTGGACAATCTCTTGGGCTCTTTGCGTACTTCCTTTGCTCAGATGAGCGTCAATGGCTTCCAGCTGCATGATTAGCCCAGCAAGCCCTTGAGCCAGCGTATCATGCAGATCACGGGCCATGCGTTGTCGTTCATTGGCAATTGTAAGTTCTTCCACCTTTTGATGTGCAATTTCAAGCTCTTTCAGAACATTTTGTGTGCGGATTCGTGCTTTGACTTGTTTGAGAAAAAGAACCGCATAAGCTACTATAACAACGGCAATTAGAAAAAATAGCGGGATGAACAACACAAATTGCCTGCCGTCATTGTGAGAGACCACAGCCACACAAAAAAGAACGTAGGAGATCAAAAATACAAGAATGACCTTCAGCGGCTTATAATAAATACCTATACTCTGACCCACCAAAACGGGCATTAAACCCACTAGTACAATGGAGAAACTTTCAGGTAGAAGAAATGCACTAGCAAAGATCAAGCCCCCTTGTATCACAAAATAAGCCCATGAAAAATATTTTGCCACTCGATGAGCATGCAGGTACAAGAGGATGTGCAATATGATAATTATAGTGAACAAAGAACTTTGCAGCAGTTTTAAACCACCGAACAAATGTTGAAGAATGACAGACTCACTATAAATTATAAAAACCCATATGATCGTTAATATTTTTGAAATATCCTTGTTCTCAACTTCACCTTCACTTTTACTCTCACTTGTTTCCGGATTTAGATTTTGAACCTGAACATTAGATGCATCGTTCATAATTCCCTCCTACAATTCTGAATTCAGCTTTTCAACTTATTAAGATATGCCGCTATGACGGCCTGGTCTATTTCGTTTGAACAAAAATCATTTATATATCATTTTACAAAAAAACGAAAAGAAAAAAACGTACACATGGGCAGTTTCACTTGTACGTTTGGGCATTGAGTACTTTTTGTTCGATACTATCCATTATGGCGTCATATAAAAAGCACGCAGCAGGTATCCTGTGCGCGCTTGACCCCTCTCTATTCTTCTTCCAACTCATCTGGTACATCATATTTATTGATATGTGAAGTCATTGCTGCAACAGCTTCGCTGGCATCCGTGGTGGCCGGTACTTCTCTGACCACATCATCCGTCTGATCCCGAAAATTCAAACGATCTGCCTCGATCTCTTTCTGTTGATTCGGTTTCATTTTTCATGTCGCTCCTTTCTATTCAAGGGTCTGATCTCGTTCTGTTAACGCGTACAAAGGCACTTCCCGTTCCTCTTCCGGGTTGTTCAGCGCATAGATTCGTGCCGTCTCACGCTGTTCATTCACATGCTGAATATAAATGGGTAGCCCATCGCACAACACATTTGCCATGATGGGAGAGGACGCTATTTCTTGTGCTCTTTGAACATTCATTTAGAAAAAACCTCCCTTGCTAAATAGCGTTCGTCTTTACTATGCACGAGGTAAATATTTGTTATACACATTTCATGCCAACATGTCCTTACGTTATTCTTTAGAATGATGTTGACCGAGTTTTAAAACACAATCATGAAAGGATATCATTTGAAAAAATAAATATTATTGTTATTATGGATTAAGAGATTCAGTTAAACTGCATCTTAAATGAAAGAGAAAGAAAGGAGCAAGGATGGATGTTAAACGTATTAATGGTTAATTTTCCGGCAGAAGGACATGTAAACCCCACGCTTGGGATCACGCAAGCCTTTGCAGCACGAGGGGACCAGGTTCATTACATTACAACTGAGAAATACAAGAATAGACTCGAAGCAGTTGGAGCGAAGGTTCACCTGCATCCTGATCTGGTCAGGACTGCTTCCATTGATACCAACACTCCGGCAGGACTGAACGCATTTTTGAATATTCATATCCAGACTTCGATGGACATCTTAGCCATCACTCAGGAGCTGTTCGAGCGTATTCAATTTGACTTGGTGTTCTATGATCGATTCGGAGCTGGTGAATTAGTAAGAGATTATTTGAATATTCCAGGCATTTCTTCATCCCCATCTTTTCTCATTTCAAATCATCTGATGGCTGCCAATCTCTTCCGCTCCGACGCTAAAGTACCGTTCCATCCTGATGAACAAGTCACGACTTCACTGCAGCTCATGAAAGAAAGATTCGGTGTTGCCCCCAAAGAGCTGGTTCAATTTATGAACAATTCAGGGGTTTTGAATGTTGTATATACGAGCAAATATTTTCAACCAAATGGTGAACAATTTGGGGACGAGCATCTTTTTATTGGTCCCAGCTTCCCGGAGCGCAAAGAAGAAAATTCATTCCCGCTGGACAGATTACAGGGTAAAAAGGTTTTGTATATTTCGATGGGAACTGTTCTGGACCACACTGAAGACTTTTTTAACACCTGCATTGAGGCTTTTTCCGATTTTGAAGGCATCGTCGTGATTGCAGCTGGCGAGAAAGCTGACTTTACGAAAATTAACCCGGCCCCTGAGCACTTTATCATCTCACCCTATGTACCTCAATTGGAGGTATTACGTCATTCAGATGTATTTATTACTCATGGTGGAATGAACAGCGTGAATGAAGGAATTCACTTTAATGTACCCTTGGTCGTGCTGCCTCAGGACAAGGATCAGCCTATGGTCGCGCAGCGGTTAACGGAACTTCAAGCTGGCTATCGAATAACTAAGGATCAAATCAATACACAAACGTTAAGAGATGGCGTACATGAGGTCATGTCAAACGCAGCGTATAAAGAGGGCGTACAAAAAATAAATGACAGCTTCCAGCAATCCGGCGGTACCAAAGAAGCTCTCGCAAAAATTGATGCTTATCTTGATGCTTATCTGCAACATAAGCGCGCCTAAAATCACACGAGCAAAATGGCCACAAAAAAACAGGAATCTGACCATCCACGGTCAGGTTCCTGTTTGTGGTGCGATTCTATGCGAGGATATCCCACTTCTGGAACGAGACAATCGTACATTTTCCGCTCGCAAACGCACGAATACCTGTTGATTCCATTCCGGGATACACTCTTCCGGTGAGAACGTATTCACCGTCGCCGATGAATATTTCCACAGAGCTCTTATCGACGAAAACCCGAAGCTCCAGGCGTCCCTCTTGTAAGTCTAAATGCACTCTTCTCTCTCCGCCCGGTCCGATACCTGCACGCTCACGGTTAAAACGGAACAGACCGTCATCCGGACGATACGAGAGTACAGTCTCCTCTTCGCCGCCCACCCGCAGCTTCAAGCCGAATTCATCAGTGTTACCAGCCTCGAACTCAAATACCGCCTTCAGTTCGTAGCTATCTCCGAACGTCTCCATGATCTGCTCGCCTGTCAGCAAGATATCCCGCTGTTCGAACAGATTGGATCGGTAATTTTCCACCTCTTCAAGCGGACGGAACAGCAATCTGTCGTGGTCGATCACCGCTTCCCGTGGAAGACTCATCGCACCAGCCCAGTGGTGTCCCTGCTGGGTTGGCATCTCCGACTCCCACATATCCATCCATCCGATGATGATACGCCGCCCTTTATCGTCCAATGTTGACTGCGGGGCATAGAAATCGAATCCGTGATCTACCTGAGCATACTGCTCTGCCGTAAATGTTCCAGCCTCCGCATTGAAATCACCTATACCGTACATGGTGGAATGCAGATTACGGTATGCTTCTCCCTGAGCAGGCATGCGCTGTGGAGACAGCATGAATACGTGCCGACCGCCAAGCGGGAACAAATCCGGACACTCCCAATTATCGCCGTAGCGTCCGTCACTCACAGCCAGCACATTGACATACGTCCAGTTTCTCAGGTCTTCAGATCTGTAAAGCAGTACAAGCCCGTTCCCTTGGTCATCATTAGAGCCAAGAACGACGTAGTATTGATCTTCGTGCCTGAACACCTTAGGATCACGGAAATCTTTGCGGCTGACCCTGTCCGGTATGGCATCATAACCGATGACCGGATTGCCCTCCCACTTTTCGAATGTCACCCCGTCTTCCGATACTGCAATTCCCTGTGACTGCTTGTAATCCTGATCCTTGTCAGGCCCGGTTACAACATGTCCGGTATACATCAGGACAAGCTTCCCGTCCTGCTCAACCGCACTGCCGGAGAAGCAGCCGTCCCGGTCGAACTCACCGTCCGGAGCCAAAGCGACCGGCAGATAGTCCCACTTCATAAGATCGCGGCTGACTGCGTGTCCCCAGTGCATCGGTCCCCACACCGATTTATACGGGTAATGTTGATAGAACAAGTGATACTGCCCGTTATATTGAATGAAACCGTTCGGGTCATTCATCCAGCCAAATTCAGCCATTAAATGGTAGTTCAGCCGATAATCCGGCCGCAGCATATGCCTGGATTGGGTAATAAATTGATCTGCATTCTCTCTCGTATACACTCTAGTATGTTTGATAAGGCATCCTACTCCTACAGTTATTTAATCGAACCTTGCATAACACCCTGAATAATGTACTTTTGGGCGAACAAATAGATGATAATGATCGGAAATATCGTCAGTACCAAACTTGCCATCAATGGACCATAATCCACTGTATAGGTCCCATAAAAGTTGTACGTGGACAACGGAAGTGTCCTCTGCTCAGGATCAACCAGAATGAGGGAAGGCAGCAGAAAATCATTCCAGATCCACAGTACATTGAGAATAGAAATAGTGGCAGTCGTGGGCATCAATACCGGAAACACGATCCTGAAGAATGTCTGAATCCGTGTGCAGCCGTCAATTAGCGCCGCTTCCTCCAGTTCCTTCGGAATACTCTTTACGAATCCATGATAAATGAAAACAGCCAGCGAGCTGCCAAAACCGATATACATGTAAATCAGCGACCACTTGCTGTTCAACAGATCAAGTGAGCCGTAAATTTTCACCAATGGAATCATGATGGCCTGGAATGGGATGATCATGGAAGCCACCATCAGCATAAATGTATATTGGTTGAACTTGGTGTTGTTTCTGACAAAATAATGAGCCGTCATCGCCGCGAACAGTGAGATAAACAGAACACTTAACACTGTTATAACCAATGAGTTGGTGAAGGCAGCGAAATAATTCATTTTATCGAATGCATTCGTATAGTTGGCCATATTGAAGCTCTCTGGAAGCGATAACGGATTCGAGGTAATGGCCATATTTTCCTTGAACGAATTGATCAGCAGAAAGACGAACGGTACGATGAACAATATGAGTATCACTGTCAGCACAATGAATTTGATCATGGAGGAAGCGATTTTTTTGCTTGCCATTACGCCTCCACCTCCAACTTCTTGCTAAAATAAACCTGAAGCAGAGTGATGAGAGCAACCATCAGGAACAGCACGAATGCTTCAGCCTGGCCCACACCATAATCACGGGAAAGGAATGCCTTTTCATACACATGCATCGATACCATTTGAGTACTACTGAACGGCCCGCCTTTTGTGAGTGCGAGGTTGACGTCATAGACCATAAACCCACGTTGCAGGGACAAAAATATACATACGATGAAAGAAGGAACCATCAAGGGCAGCACCATTTTTCGCAGTCTGGTCCAGCTGTTCGCCCCATCAATACTTGCAGCCTCCATAATATCATTCGGCACACCCGTCAATCCTGCAATATAAATGACCATCATGTAACCCGCGTTCTGCCATACGGTTACAATCACGAGTGTCCAGAACGCTTTGTCAGGATCAGCCAGCCAAGTCGTGCTGAGCGCCTGAATGTCAGCATGTTGTCCCAAATAGACTAGCACGTTGTTGAAGATAAACTGCCAGATAAAACCGAGTACAATGCCGCCGACAAGGTTGGGCAGGAAAAATCCTGCCCGGAAAATGCTCTGTCCTTTTAACCCTTTAGTCAGCACATAAGCCAGCATAAAAGCGATAACATTGATAAGAACAACGGTATAAAATACATATTTGAGCGTCAAGGCGAACGATTTCCAAAACTCAATATCCCGAAAAACGGCCAGATAGTTTTGGATGCCAACCAGCGATAGTGTCGTGGAAATACCGTCCCAGTTTGTGAACGTCAAATAAATGCCGTACAAGAATGGAATGATCATTACCGTTATGAAGGCAAACAAGGTTGGCCCGGTGAACAGCAGCCGTGTCCGTAGCCGGTTCCATACTCCTTTTTCCGCAATCATGGTGATCCCTCTCTTTGTTTCGGATTTCTCTCTCTATTTCCGGGTAATTTGACAATAAGCCTTATTTTACGGTTTTCCAGTAGTCTTCGATTTCCTTAGCCAGTGTTGCGCGATCGCCCTGTTTCGCCAGATATTTTTGCATGGAAGATCCTAGCTTAGACCAGTGGTCGGCTGGCAGCAAGCTCATCGACTGCTCTGACTTGCCTTTTGCAATATAATCCTGGATGGACTTGCCAAGTGGATCAGCCGCAGGCAGTGTAATATTTTTGAACGCCGGGATAATGTTCGCTTTGTTTACGAGGAAATCCTGACCTTTCGCATCATAAACGATCCAGTTCAGGAACTTCTTCGCTGCCTCTTGCTGTTCCGGCGTACTCTTCTCCTTGTCAATGACAATACGTTTGGAAACAGCAGATGAAATCTCCTGATTGCCGTAGTCATCGGCATTGTTGCTGATGGGTACAGGCAAGAAACCATATTCTTTGTTAGCGGTATCAAAACCGCTAATTTGCGGCCATGCCCAGTTGCCCATGAACCAAATGCCAACCTCGCCTTTGCCGAGCAACTCCGGTCCACGCTCATAAGCACCTGCCAGTGGGGAAGCCTGATCGATATTGTATTTCATCATGACGTCGAATGTATCCATAAGTCCGTTAAATACTGGATTGGTAGCCAAGTTAGCCTGGCCAGCCTTCAGTGATGCTATGAATTTGTCCACTTCAGCCATGTCCTTGTTCTGACCTGCATAAGCAAGTGGCAAATAATGAGCGCCTAGGGACCAGTCCATTGGTGAAATCACCAATGCTTTCTTTCCAGATGCCTCGATTTGCTGAAACAGCTTTTCAAGGTCATTTCGGGTTTTAATTGTAGTGGGATCGAAGTTTCCACCTACCGCTTTATCAACAACCGCCTTGTTATAGATGAATCCGTAGCCTTCAACAGCCAGCGGAAACGCGTAATTTTTACCGTCAACCGTCGTAGCTGTGGTAGCGTTTTCAACAGTGTCCTTATTCCACTTCTCTCCGCTTAAGTCGAGGATACGGTCCTTGAATTTCTCCACATCACCTGTATCTAGCATGGTCATGGTTGGCGGGTTCCCGGATGCATACAATGCAGAGGCACGCTCAAAAGGCGAGCCACCGGTCGGAACCGGCTGGATTTCAACAGTGATGCCGGGATTGTCTTTCTGGAACGCCTTGGCGGCATCCTCCAGCTGTGAAAGGATTTCACCTTTGGAGTTCAAAAGTGTAACTTTCACATTTCCCGCATCCGCTGATCCCCCTCCAGAAGCCGAATTACCTTCTCCTCCGGAGCCGCCGCACGCAGACACCACCATAACCAAAAGAAGCAGCATTACCATCCATTGAACTCTTTTGAATTTCCTCACTGTTGTCATCCCCCTATTTCTATAATGGCTGCTGTACACTTAAATAAAACGCTTACAAACGGATTATATGTCAAAGATTCAAGCTCTGTCAATCGTTTGACATGTTAAACCTTTAACATTTACTAAAAAAAATCTGTTCCCCTTGTTAAAGGAACAGATTTCATTCAGGTCGTTGCACGCTCAATCAATTCAACAGGCAGCAGATTGACAGGCTGTACCTGCTCGCCCTCTGCCTGCTTACGAATCAGCTCGACCGCCAGCCTGCCGATCTCTGCAATCGGCTGTCTTACCGATGTAAGTTCAGGCGTCAGCCAGGAAGCAGCGCTTACGTCATCAAAGCCTACAATACGCACATTCTCCGGCACATGCCGTCCGGCGCGGATATATTCTTTCAATGCAAAAGCGGCAATAATATCGCTTGTAGCAAACACCCCATCCACATCCGGATGTTCATGAACGAGTTTGGAGATCATGCGCTCGTACTCCTTTTGGTCGAACACATTCAAGTCCGTTTGAACGATCACATGCTCGATACTATGCCTGTCCACAACATCTTTGAATGCTTTAGTCCGCTCATTGGACAGCATGTTCAGCTCCAGATTTCCACATATATGTGCAATTTTCCGGCACCCTTTGCGAATGAGCAGCTCCGTGGCCAGCTCGCCTCCGCGATAATTGTCCGAAGATATGTACGGAATATACGGGTCAATCTGCCTGTCAAATGTCACAATCGGTGAATTCAAATGTCGGTACTCTTCTACCTCCAGGGTATGACTCCCCATAATGATGCCGTCTACCCGGTTTCGTTTCAACATATCGATATACACTTTTTCCTTCACGGGATCCATATGTGAATTGCAGAGTAGAACCTTGCACCCCTGCTGATAGGCATAGTACTCCACCTGATTAGCAAGCTCACTAAAGAAAGGATGCGAGACATTGGGAATAATAAGACCGATAATATTGGACTGCTTGCGTAGCAGGGATCGTGCTATTTCATTCGGTTGATAATTAAGCTCTTCCATTGCATCGAACACTTTTTTGCGTGTAGTTTCGCTGATATAGCCCCGGTTATTCATTACACGGGATACTGTAGTGACCGACACGCCCGCTTTTAACGCCACATCGTGAATTGTTGCCATATGAACCTCTTCCCGAACAAAATACATACATATAAACTATACCCTCTCCTCACCATTTCGACAACCTTGGGTATTATGTTAACCCATACATAAAACAGCGACAGCCGTAGACGAGAACTCGTCCTCAACTGTCGCTGTTTCATTAACTACCGTATCCCTTTAGTCTCCGTAACAATCCCCAGCATCATTCTCTTATATTGCCAGACATATCGTAAATTCCTAACTCGTTGGGTTTTCGTATACAGTTTCCAGATAAGTATTTGTCTCCGGCGTTATTTCCTTGTTTATGTTGTAATACGGTTTTAAGCCCTCATCCTGCTTTCCCCGTGAAGAAATGCCAATCGCTCCCGTTCGTTGAACAGTTTGCAGTTCAGTGGTTACCACACCGTTACGTTAGAGCTCCCACTACTCTGATATCCTTCTGTTGCTAACACCTGGTAAGACCAGTTGTTCCCCAGATGCATTCCTTTGCTCGCCCATGCCTTCACGTGATTGCTGAAAGTGATCGTGGAGTTGCCCCCTGTCGGTCTCTTCGTCTGTCGAACACTCCAGTACTGAATAAACGTCGTTTTTTGGCCTTCAATGGAAGGTGCGTCGTATCGCATTGTTGTGTAGATGTCATATGTGCCCCCATCACTGGTCACTGTACCTTTATACGTTCCGGTAGGTCGATAAGTCCCCCAGCTATCAACGACGTAATATTCGATGAGTGCGTTTCTCGTCCACCCGTAGAGAGCCAAATATCCATTACCGGAAGGCGCCCAGACACCGGCATTGTAGTTAATCGTTCTGTTGGGCGATCCAGTAGTCCAGCCTTTGCCGACAACAAAATTCCCGGTATCCTTCCATGTTACGCTGTAATTACCGCCTGATCCATTAACAGCATTGACCGTCCCGCCGCCATCGGTCCAATTTTGCCAGTAGTCTGTCGCTGCACTTGAGGTTGTTGCAAACACTCCAAAACTCATGGAAGCTGCAAGAACTACCGTTAACATTTTCTTACTAAACTTAAACATACTTTACCTCCTACAATTTTTATATTTGCATTCTACACCTGCTTGTCGGTCGATTCTCTGTTGCAGTGCATCACTCATGTGAACCATATTCCGTGTTTTCTTACTTTCACCTCCTTTATATGTAAAATTATATAATAATAGTGATCACACAACCACTTGGCAAATTAAATATTAAACTTTACTATGTTTAGATTTCCCTGAGTTTTAAAATAGTGCAGCGCCAGCTTAGCGGCTCATGATGTGTGCATGCCATCTTGGATTTGGGCCCACAGTTCTTTCGCTCCGTGGGCTACATGAAGCGAACGACAGGAATATAGAGTTCTTTGGCCGCGGTGCCCTCACTCTGCGTAAACGCTCTAGTTATCTGCGCGAGTAGCAGTGCATTTTAAACCACAACTTGAAAAAATTTAGGTTTTTAAAAATTATATTTAGAGCTTTAAGTTTGCTATAGCGTACGCCTTTTTCCCTTTCATTTGGAAAAAAAACACCCGCAGGATGTGTACCGAGAGAAATACGGCATACACCCAAACCGGGTAAGGGATTAGAAAATAATATCAATGGCCTCTAGCACATCTTGCTCCTGTTCGGATTGCCCGTTCAGGGAAATATCCTTCAACAGCACCGAAGGCTGTTCGCAAATTTGGGTGATGATCACGAGCAGGTCCTGAGCGAAATTGTCGATCAGATTGCGCGTAAACAACTTGGTTGCATATTCAAACTGCCCGTTCATTCCCTCATCCAGCAACGAAATGACCAAGGTAAGATCAAATTGGGAAACCGTATGAGTTTCCGGATAAGATTCGATCTTGATATCCCCGAAGCTTTGAACGTTATCTTCCTTGGTTTCCAGAACAAACATGACATCGAATACAGGATTACGGCTTTGATCTCGCGGCGCCTGCAGCTTTTTCACAAGCTCCTCGAACGGATAATCCTGGTGGTCGTAGGCCCCCAGCATCGTTTCTTTGACTTCGTTCAAGTAAGCGAGGAACGTCTTCTCCCCGGACGGATAATGGCGAATCGCCAAAGTGTTGACAAACATTCCGATGAGCGGCTCCAGGTCGGCATGTGTGCGACCCGAAGCCGGCGTGCCTACAATGAAGTCTTCTTGTCCCGAGTACTTGCTGAGCAGGATTGAATAGGCCGCCAATAACACCATATAAAGGGTAGCACCGTTCTCATCGGCGATGCGCTGCAAACTGTCGGTCATCTGCTTGTCGATGCTGAAAGGCAGCACATCTCCCTCAAAGCTGCGAGCGGCAGGTCTGACAAAGTCCGTAGGCAGCTCAAGCGTCGGCAGTTCGCCTTCCAGCACGTCCAGCCAGTAGGCTTCCTGACGTTTCAGCCGCTCTTTTACAGGTTCGGACTGCTGCCAAGCGGCGAATTCCTTGTATTGAATCCGAAGCGGTTCCAGAGTCTCGCCGTTATACAGGCGCAGCAGCTCTTCGACGAAGATGCCCATCGACATGCCATCCGTGACGATATGATGAATGTCCAGCATGAGCAGATGCCGTTCCGCTTCCCATTCGACTAAGCCCACACGTAGCAGCGGCGGCCGCTCCAAATCAAAGACGCGCACAAAGCCATCTACGATGCTCTTCGTTTCACTTTCCGTCGCTTTCGTATACTCGACGGCAAACTTCAAGTCCGGATAAATCCGTTGTACCGGTTCGCCGTCGACCATTTCGAAGCCGGTTCGCAAAATTTCGTGACGAGCTATCAATCCTTTGAGCGCCGCATCGAATTGATTCCGTTCCAAGCGCCCGACGAGAACCGTCATGCCGGACATGTTGTAGCTAAGCTCGGCGCCTTCCATCTGCTGCTGGATGTACAGCCGTTTTTGCACGGAGGAAAGCGGATAGTAATCCCTCTTATCCAGAACCGGAATGGAGAGGTGTTCCTGCCGCTCCAATTGGCTGATCGCTTCGGCCATCGCTTCGATGGTCGAGTGCCGGAACACATCGCGCAGCGGCAGGTCCACGCTCAGCTCCTTGTGCACCTTGCTGACCAGCGTCGTCGCCCGCAGGGAGTGCCCGCCGAGGTCGAAGAAGTTGTCCGTCACGCCAATCGTGACCGACCCGAGCACGTCCTGCCAGATGGCGACCAGTTTCGCCTCCAGTTGGGTGCGCGGCGCCACATATTCGCGGCCTGCGCTTGCTCCCCCTTCCGGCGCCGGCAGCGCCTTCCGGTCGATCTTTCCGTTCGGCGTCAGAGGCAGGCGCTCCATCTCCACGAAGTACGACGGGATCATGTACCCCGGCAGCTCGCTGGCAATCGCCCGCTTCAGGTCCGCCGCCGTCAAGCCTTCTTCCGCTGTATAATAAGCGCACAAAGCTTTCTGACCCTCTTGATCTTCCCTGACGACGACGACCGCTTCCTTCACGCCACCTACACTCAGCAGCTTCGCTTCGACTTCGCCCGTCTCAATCCGGTACCCCCGGATTTTCGCCTGGTTGTCGATCCGGCCGATGAAGTCCACGTTGCCGTCCTCCATCCACCGCGCCAAGTCTCCCGTGCGGTACAGCCGCTCGCCCGCGGCGAACGGACTGTCTACGAACTTTTCTTCCGTCAGCTCCGGACGGTTCAAGTACCCGCGCGCCACTCCGACTCCGCCGATGACCAGCTCGCCCAGCACCCCGACCGGCACCGGATTCAGATGCGCATCCACGATGTAGAATTTCGCATTCAGCCACGCTTTACCGATCGGCACATTACCTGTCTGCGGTAGCTTCGTCAGCTCCTCTTCGTAGAAGCTGGAGTCGATCGCCGCTTCCGTCACGCCGTATGCGTTGATGATCCGGAACAACGAGCCGAAGCGTTCCTGCAAGGTCCGGTAATCCGCCACGCTGCAGCTGTCCGAGCTCGTGATCAACAGCTCCATCCAGCTCATATCCAGCCGCTGCTCGTGCACGTACTCCAGGAACGGCACGATCAGCGCCGGCGTCGATTCGAAGATGGTGACCCGCTCCCGCTCAATCCAGTGGTGCAGACGAGACGGATCAATCCGGTCGTCCTTCGGCACGATCACCATCGTGCCTCCGTTGTACAGCGTCCGCGCGATATCTCCCACGAACACGTCGAACGAGAAGCTTGCGAGCTGCAGCAGCCGCACCGGGAACTGATCCAACCGGTATTCCCGCCGGTAGCCCGCCGCTGTGTTCACCAGGCTGCGGTGCTCGATCATCACACCCTTCGGCTTGCCCGTCGTTCCCGACGTATAGATCACGTACGCCAGATCCTCCGGACGGGCTTCATGGAAGCTGTCGGTGCCGACATGCTGATGGCTCTCATCGCCGTCGTCCACAGCATCCGTCAGCTTGCCGGAGACCCTGCCCGAGCCAATCGGCGCATTCGCCCGCTCCTCGCTGTACGACGCTTCGTCATCCAGGTACAGCACCGTGGCCAGCGCCAGCTCCTCTTCGCCGAGCCAGGCTTCGGCGCGCTCTCGCAGCGCCGTTTGCGTCAGCAGCACCTTCGCTCCGCTGTCTTCAAGCATGAACCGCACGCGCTCCGCCGGATAATCCGGGTCGAGCGGCACATACGCCCCGCCCGCTTTCCAGACGGCCAGCACGGCCACCAGCAAGTCCACCGAACGCTCGGCGAGAATGCCAACGATCGTCTCCCGGCCGATGCCGCTTGCGCGCAGCGTAGCTGCCAAGCGGTTCGCCCGCTCGTTCAGCTCCGCATACGTCAGCCGGTCGTTCTCGTACACGACGGCCGCCTCTTCCGGCGTGCGCTCCGCCTGTTCCTCAAACAGCCGGTGGAACGCGGCCGCAGGAGCCGCTTCCGGCTGCGCCGGGTTAAACGCGCCGAGAATCTGCTCTTTTTCCGCCGGTGTCAAAATGCCCAGCTCGGCAATAGTCGCCGACGGGTTGCGGAGAATGGATTCAAGCAGTTGCAAGTAGTGAGCGGCCAATTTCTCCACCGTTTCGGTTTTATAAAGAGCAGTAGCGTATTCAAACAGATATTCCAAGCCTTCCTCGATCTCCGTGACGTCCAAGCTGAGATCGAATTTAGAAACAATTTCTTCGCTGGCATACGTCGACAAATGGAGTCCGGAAAGCTGGATTTCCAAATTCTCTGTATTCTGCAAAGCAAACATTGTATCGAACAACGGATTGCGGCTTAAATCGCGAGCTACGTTTACCTTATCCACCAGTTCCTCAAACGGATAATTCTGATGTTCAAAAGCGCCCAGCGTCGTCTCCTTGATTTCCTTCAAGTAGTCAAGGAACGTTTTACCGGCAGCCGGATAACTGCGGATGGCCAGAGTATTGACGAACATCCCGATCAGCGGCTGAACATCGCTGTGATTTCTTCCCGCAATCGGCGTACCGACCACCACGTCTTCTTGCCCTGTGTACTTATGCAATAATATTGTATAACCAGCAAGCAGAACCATATAAAGCGTTGCGCCGTTCTCGGCTGCAAGCCGTTTCAGACCCTCGCTTTTCTCGCTATCCATAAACAATTGCAGCGTGCGGCCCTCGTAGCTCTGCATAGACGGGCGCGGATAGTCCGTCGGCAATTCCAAAACCGGCAGCTCTCCGCGGAACATGTCGAGCCAGTAGGCTTCCTGCTTGGCAAGCTGAGCTTTCTGCTCGTCCGATTGCTGCCATACCGCATAATCTTTGTATTGAATGCGGAGCGGCTCCAACTGTTCCCCGCTGTACAAGCGGACGAACTCTTCGATCAGTACGTCAATCGAAACGCCGTCGGATACGATATGATGCGTATCGAACATTAGAATGTGCCGGTCCGGCGCCAGTTCGGCAAGGCCTGCCCGCAGAAGTGGCGGCTTCGCTAGATCAAACGGACGAACGAATTGGCGCACCGTTTCTTCCGCCTGCTCCCCGCTGATCTGCACATATTCCACCTGGAAGGCGGCTTCTTCGTAAATTCGCTGAACCGCTTCGCCTTTTACCATCTCAAAGCCGGTACGCAGCGTTTCATGACGAGCTACGAGCCCGCGGAACGCTTCTTCAAACCGCTGCCGGTCGAGCTCTCCTTCGAGCAACATAGCTCCCGGTATGTTGTAGCTCAGCTCGGCTCCTTCCAGCTGGTTCAAGATATAGAGACGTTTCTGAGCGGAAGAGAGCGGATAATACTCGCTAGGTTCCGCAGCCGGAATAGCCGTGAACGAGCCGATCTCCAGCCGCTCCATAGCCGCGGCCATTTCCTCAACCGTCGAGTAGCGGAATACGTCGCGAAGCGGGAATTCAACGCCTAGCTCCTTATGCATTTTGCTGACAAGCGTCGTCGCCCGCAGGGAGTGTCCGCCGAGGTCGAAGAAGTTGTCCGTTACGCCAACCGCCTTCTCCCGAACAAGCACATCCTGCCAAATGGCGGCCAGCTTCGCCTCAAGTTCGGTGCGCGGCGCCACGTATTCGCGGCTTCCGCCTGCTCCCCCTTCCGGTGCCGGCAGCGCCTTCCGGTCGATCTTTCCGTTCGGCGTCAGAGGCAGGTGCTCCAGCTCCACGAAGTACGACGGGATCATGTACCCCGGCAGCTCGCTGGCAATCGCCCGCTTCAGGTCCAACGCCGTCAAGCCTTCTTCCGCTGTATAATAAGCGCACAAAGCTTTCTGATCTTCTTGATCTTCCCTGACGACGACGACCGCTTCCTTCACGCCACCTACACTCAGCAGCTTCGCCTCGACTTCGCCCGTCTCAATCCGGTACCCCCGGATTTTCGCCTGGTTGTCGATCCGGCCGATGAAGTCCACGTTCCCGTCCTCCATCCACCGCGCCAAGTCTCCCGTGCGGTACAGCCGCTCGCCCGCGGCGAACGGACTGTCTACGAACTTCTCTTCCGTCAGCTCCGGACGGTTCAAGTACCCGCGCGCTACCCCGACTCCGCCGATGACCAGCTCGCCCAGCACCCCGACCGGCACCGGATTCAGATGCGCATCCACGATGTAGAATTTCGCATTCAGCCACGCTTTACCGATCGGCACATTACCTGTCTGCGGTAGCTTCGTCAGCGGCTCGTCGTAGAAACTGGAGTCGATCGCCGCTTCCGTTACGCCGTATGCGTTGATGATCCGGAACAATGAGCCGAAGCGTTCCTGCAAGGTCCGGTAATCCGCCACGCTGCAGCTGTCCGAGCTCGTGATTAACAGCTCCATCCAGCTCATATCCAGTTGCTGCTCGTGCACGTACTCCAGGAACGGCACGATCAGCGCCGGCGTCGATTCGAAGATGGTGACCCGTTCCCGCTCAATCCAGTGGTGCAGACGAGACGGATCAATCCGGTCGTCCTTCGGCACGATCACCATCGTGCCTCCGTTGTACAGCGTCCGCGCGATATCTCCCACGAACACGTCGAACGAGAAGCTTGCGAGCTGCAGTAGCCGTACCGGGAACTGATCCAACCGGTATTCCCGCCGGTAGCCCGCCGCCGTGTTCACCAGGCTGCGGTGCTCGATCATCACGCCCTTCGGCTTGCCCGTCGTTCCCGACGTATAGATCACGTACGCCAGATCCTTCGGACGGGCTTCATGGAAGCTGTCGGTGCCAACATGCTGATGGCTCTCATCGCCGTCGTCCACAGCATCCGTCAGCTTGCCGGAGACCATGCCCGAGCCAATCGGCGCATTCGCCCGCTCCTCGCTGTACGACGCTTCGTCGTCCAGGTACAGCACCGCCGCCAGCGCCAGCTCCTCTTCGCCAAGCCAGGCTTCAGCACGCTCTCGCAGCGCCGTTTGCGTCAGCAGTACCTTCGCTCCGCTGTCTTCGAGCATGAACCGCACGCGCTCCGCCGGATAATCCGGGTCGAGCGGCACATATGCCCCGCCCGCTTTCCAGACGGCCAGCACGGCCACCAGCAAGTCCACCGAACGCTCGGCGAGAATGCCGACGATCTTCTCCCGGCCGATGCCGCTTGCGCGCAGCGTAGCCGCCAAGCGGTTCGCCCGCTCGTTCAGCTCCGCATACGTCAGCCGGTCGTTCTCGTACACGACGGCTGCCTCTTCCGGCGTGCGCTCCGCCTGTTCCTCGAACAGCCGGTGGAACGCGGCCGCAGGAGCCGCTTCCGGCTGCGCCGGATTAAACACGCCAAGAATTTGCTCTTTTTCCGCCGCCGTCAAAAGCTCCAACTGATTCACGCGGATGTTCGGGTTAGCCGCAACCTTCTCCAGTGCTTGGGCAAAATGACCGTGGATCAGCCTGATGTCTTCCTCTCTGAACGTCAGCGCATTGTACGTAAACCGCAGCAAAATATGCTCTTCCGGAATGACGGTAATGTCCAGGTCGTAGTTCGTTTGCTCCGGCGACTGGATATTAGCGATTTTCAGCGCTTCTTGGTCTCCGCCGACGACCTGCTCAATCTGTTCTTCCATCGGATAATTTTCAAAGACCATAATATGGTTGATCAAGTCTCGCTTTTGCTCGCTCAGCGACTGAATTTCGAACAGCGGGAACGTTTCGTAAGCTCCCGATGCCAGCGCTTGATCCTGGGTTTTTCTCAAGATATCGGCTACCGTCTCCTCGGCTTTGCCTTGAATACGGACCGGGATCGTATTAATAAACAGGCCGATCATGCTTTCGATGCCCGGAATTTCCGCTGGACGCCCGGATACGACGGAGCCGAATACGACATCCTCGCTGTTGTTGTATACCTGCAAAACCAGTCCCCATACGGTCTGCATGAACGTATTGAGCGTCACCTGCTGCTGGCGCGCCACCCGCTCGATTTGCCCGGTCAGTTCCTTGCTGAGTTCCACATCGATTTCAGCCGCTTCAAAATGGCCCTGCTTCAGCTGCGTTTTCTTCTGGGGCAGCTTGGTCTGCTGATCGTAACCCGCCAAATACTCGGACCAGTAACGCGAAGCTTTCGCGGCATCTTGAGCTTCCAGCCATTCGATATACCGGGAGTACGAGGTAACCGGAGGAAGCTCCAGCGTCTGCTTCTCCTGGAACGCGAAGTAGGTGTCGAACACTTCCTTGATCATGAAGGACATGCACCAGCCGTCCATCAAAATGTGATGGTGACTCCAGATCACATGGTAGGACTCGTCGCCCGTGCGCAAAACTGTCACGCGCATAAGAGAGCCTCGGGCCAAATCGAACTTGTTCGCTTTATCCGCGCTGACGTAATCGGCTATCGTCTTCTCCGGGTCTTCATCGCTTACCGAGCGAATATCTTCGAAGTACACTTCACACTTCCGCTCGCGGAATACCACTTGAATCGGCTCGTCTCTCCAGCCGGTAATAAAGTTGGTCCGTAGCGCCTCATTCCGCTGCACCAGCGTATCCAATCCTTGGGTGAAGGCTTCGACATTCAGGCTTCCGTACAGATCGAAGGTCACCTGTTCGAAGTAAGCTTCCGAATCGGCATCCAGCAGGCTGTGGAACAACATCCCTTTTTGCAGCGGAGTCAGGGTGTATACATTCTCCAGTTCGCCGAGCGCCGCCGTATGTTCAGCCAGCCGCTCCAGTTCCTCCACCGTCACATCTTGAAGCAGTACGTCGCTAGGCGTAAGCTCCGGCCGCTCTTTCGATACGCAATGGCTGATGACTTCACGCAAGCTCGAATGAAGCAGGGTGCCCAGGCGCTCTACCGTTTCCCGTTTATACTGGGTTTCCCCATAACGGATCGTGAGTTCCTGCACTCCTTCCGACACCATACCGTTGATATCGAGGACATAATCCATCACTGCATTCGGACTTGAATCGGAGCCCGGGCTGAACGGAGACGGCCGCGAGCCGCTGCTTTCGTAATCCTGGTCGAACTGACCCAAATAGTTAAAGCTGATCTCCGGCTCCAAAGCGAAGCGCTCGCCGTCACGCGGCGCCGACAAATAACGCAGGATGCCGTAGCCGATTCCTTTGTTCGGAATGCGGCGCAAGCTTTCTTTAACCTGTTTCACCTGATGACCGAGCGCCTGGGCGTGACCCGGCTCCAGAACGACAGGGAATTGGCTTGTAAACCAGCCTACCGTGCGCGTAATGTCCACATCCGGCAAAATATCTTCCCGGCCGTGGCCTTCGAGATTCACCAGCACGCGTTCCCGGCCGCTCCAAGCTTGTATCGCGAGGCCAAGCGCGGCAAGCAGCAAATCGTTCATTTCCGTATGGTAAGCACGGTGTGCCTGCTTCAGCAGCTGTTCGGTTTCCTCCGCCGTCAAGCGAACGGTCACGAGCCCGCTGTCCTTCAGCTTGGATCTGCCTTGTTCAAAATCTTTCGGAAGCGGCTCATAGGTCAATTGCTCGATATGCTGCCAGTACTCTCTCTCGCTTTCCATCGCCGGACCGTTCGCATAATCAGCGAGCTGTTTCGCCCACGTTTGGAATGAATCCGTTTTGAGCGGCAGACGGATCGGCTGCCCTTGCAGCGCCTGCTCATAGCCGGCAGCAAAATCCTCAAGCAGAATCCGCCAGGATACGCCGTCTACGACCAAGTGATGGATCGCGATGAGCAGGTGGTCGCCGTCGTCGCAGCGGAACAAGCCGAGCTTCACCAGCGGACCGTTTTCCAGATCGATGCTCGCTTGAATGTCATTCGCCTTAGCCTCTACCGCTTCTTTCACGTCGCCGACTCCCTTGAAATCGACAACTTCCAGATCGAACAGCGCTTCGTTCTCCCCGGCGCCGCGGTTCCAGGCGATATAGCCATTCTCGGTTTGGCGGTAAACCGTACGGAGAGCATCGTGATGCACGACAAGCTGACGCACCGCTTGGCGTAAAGCTTCTTCGTCAAAGCCTTGCTTGGAGAACTGCATGAACGCCTGGTTGCTGTGATGCACGTCGGCCGGATTTTGTTCAAAGAACCAGCGCTGAATCGGGGTCAAGATGACCTCTCCCGTCACTTCGGCCTGGCTTGCCGTTCTCTCCGCCGTTTGCAGCTGCAAACTAAGGGCGGAAATCGTCGGGTAATGGAACAAATCTTTCATGACCAGCTTGTACCCCGTTTGCAAAAGACGGGACGATACCTGCAAGGCCTTGATCGAATCGCCGCCGAGCGCAAAGAAATTGTCCATCGTGCCGACCTGATCTACGCCCAGCACCGACTGCCAGACCGATGCAAGTGCTTGCTCGGCAGGAGTACGAGGCGCCGTGTATGCAGCCTCCGCACGAATGCTTCCTTCCGGTACAGGCAGCGCCTTACGGTCGATCTTCCCGTTCGGCGTAAGCGGCATTTGATCCAGGCGCATGATGCGCGAAGGCACCATATGGGAAGGCAGCGCGGCGTCCAGATGGGCCACAAGCCCTTCCAGATCGAAGCTGGAATCCGCTACGACATACCCGCACAAATATTTCTGCCCCCGCTCGTCCGTCCGGTCGATGACAAGCGCTTGACGCACGCCGGCAAAATTTTTCATGGCTGCTTCAATTTCACCAAGCTCGATCCGATAGCCGCGAATTTTCACCTGGTTGTCGATCCGGCCGATGAAGTCCACGTTGCCGTCCGGCATCCAGCGCGCCAGGTCGCCCGTCCGGTACAGCCGCTCCCCAGCGGCGAACGGGCTGTCTACGAATTTCTCCGCCGTCAAATCCGGGCGGTTCAAGTAACCGCGGGCCACACCCGCTCCGCCGATAACCAGCTCGCCCAACACCCCGATCGGCACCGGCTTCAGATTCGCATCCACGATGTGGAACTTGGCGTTCAGCCACGCTTTGCCGATCGGCACGCTGCCCGTCTTCGGCAGCTTCTTCAGCGGCTCGTCATAGAAGCTGGAGTCAATCGCCGCTTCCGTTACGCCGTAGCTGTTAATAATACGGAACTGCGAGCCGAAGCGCTCCTGCAAGGTGCGGTAATCCTCTACGCTGCACGCATCCGAGCTTGTGATCAGCAGCTGCATCGAGCTGAGGTCCAGACCCTCGGCATGCACATGCTCCATGAACGGCACGATCAGCGCCGGAGTCGATTCGAACACCGTCACGGCGTAGTCGCGAATCCAGCCGTAGAGGCGGGTTGGATCAATCCGGTCGTCCTTCGGCACGATGACCATGGTGCCCCCGTTGTACAGCGTCCGCGCAATGTCGCCGACGAACACGTCGAACGAGAAGCTGGCGAGTTGCAGCAGCCGGATCGGGAACTGATCCAGGCGGTATTCCCGCCGGTAGCCCGCCGCCGTGTTCACCAGGCTGCGGTGCTCGATCATCACGCCCTTCGGCTTGCCCGTCGTTCCCGACGTATAGATCACGTAAGCCAAATCGCGCGGCTTGTTCACATTCGCCGGATTCGATGCGAGATCCGCCGCTAGTACGTTCTTCTCGGCTTCTGCCGTGGCGGACGTTTCGGCAGCAGCCGTTTCCGCTTGCGCCAAAGCCTCCGCCTCTGCGCCTGCTTCGCCCAAAGCTTGTACGCCCACAGCCGCTTCCGACGCGCCGAGGCTGTACGTCGCAGCGTCGTCAAGCGCAAGCACCGTTTGCAGCACTAGAGCTCCGTCGCTGCACCAAGCTTCCGCCTGCTCCAGCAGGCGGGTCTGCGTGAGCAGCACCGACGCCCCGCTGTCCGCGAGCATATACTCGATCCGCTCCGCCGGATAGTCCGGGTCGAGCGGCACATAAGCGCCACCCGCTTTCCATACGGCGAGCACCCCGATCAACAGCTCCGCCGAACGGCCGGCCAGAATGCCGACCACCTGCTCCGGCTTCACCCCGCGCTCCCGCAGTGCATACGCCAGACGATTCGCTTTGGCGTTCAGCTCCGCATACGTCAGCTTGCTGTCTTCGTAGACAACCGCCAGCGCTCCCGGAGTGCGCTCCGCCTGCTCTTCGAACAGCTCGTGGAACGTTCTCTCTCTCCACGACTCATCCGCTTCCAAACCTGTCCCCTCTGCGGCGGGTTGCTTCGCAAAAGCCGAAGACGACACGTCAAACCCGACCAGCAAATCATGCTTTTCGCTGTCCGTCAAGATATCCAAATCCGAAATCCGCGCACCCGGCTGAGCCAGGATCGACGCCAAAAGCTGCTCGTAATGACCCGCCAGCCGTACCATCGTTTCCTGTCTAAACAACGAGGTAGCGTACTCGATCTTGCAAACCAGCTCGTTATCGGCTTCCACGATATCAAGGCTAAGATCAAACTTTGCCGTCTTTTCCTCGATGTCGAACAGCGACCATTCCAAGCCTTCCAGGGTTAAATCCAAGCTTTCGTGCTTTTGCAAAGAAAACATGGTGTCAAACAGAGGATTCCGGCTTAAATCCCGGCTCACCTGAAGAGCTTCCACCAGCTCCTCGAACGGATAGTCCTGGTGCTCGTAGGCTCCAAGCGTCGTTTCCTTCACTTCCTGCAAGTAATCCAGGAACGTCCGCTCCGCCACCGGGGCCAAGCGAAGGGCCAGCGTATTGACAAACATGCCGATAATCGGCTGCAGGTCGGCGTGAGAACGGGCGGCAATCGGAGTGCCAACCACTATATCTTCCTGTCCCGCGTATTTATGAAGCAAAACGGAGTACGCAGCTAGCAGAAGCATGTACAGCGTCGCCCCCGAATCGCCGGCAAGCCGTTTGAGAGCTTCGCTTTTCTCCGCATCCAGCGTAAACGTGAGCGTTTGACCGTCAAACTGCTGAACGGCCGGGCGGGAGAAGTCGAGAGGCAGCTCAAGAACCGGAAGCTCGGAGCTGAATACCCCACGCCAGTATTCCTCCTGCCGTTTAATGCGCTGGCGCTGCTCCTCGGATTGCTGCCAAACGGCGTAATCCTTGTATTGAATCCGCAGCTCCGGCAATTCCTCCCCATTGTAAAGCCGCACGAATTCGCGCAGCAGCACGTCCATGGAAAGGCCGTCGGAACCAATATGATGAATATCCAGCGCGAGCAGGAATTTCTCTTTCTCCAGTTCGATCAGCAGGGCGCGCAGCAAAGGCGGCTGGGTCAAGTCAAAAGGCTGAATGAAGCCTTCAAGAATGGCCGCAACCTGATCTTCGCTTGCTTGAAGCTTCTCGACCTTGAAAGCTACGAGCGGATGAATACGCTGAACCGGCTCCCCATTCACGATTTCAAAACCGGTGCGCAGCATATCGTGCCGGGCCACCAAAGTAGTCAGCGCCTTTTCCACTTTGGCCTCGTTCAAAGCCCCTTCCAATTGCAAGGCGCTTGGGAGGTTGTAATTCAGCTCTGAGCCATCCAGTTGGTGCAGGACGTACAGCCTTTTTTGCGCGGAGGAAACCGGATAGTACGCTTTCTCTTCCGCTTTCGGAATCGAGCTGTGCCGCGTTTCTTCCAAGCTGGCAATAGCCCCGGCCATCGACTCTACCGTCATACAGCGGAACACATCGCGCAGCGGAAGTTCGACGTTCATTTCCTTCCGAATCTTGCTGACAAGGTTCGTCGCCCGCAAGGAGTGGCCGCCGAGCTCGAAGAAATTGTCCAAGACTCCAATGCCGGAGTAGCCCAGCACTTCCTCCCAGATCTTCACAAGCTGGGACTCCGTCCGGTTACGCGGCGCTACGTATTCGACGCCCGTTTGCAAGCCACCTTGCGGCTCCGGCAGCGCTTTGCGGTCCACTTTGCCGTTGGTCGTCAGCGGCATGCGCTCCAACTGCACGAAGTACGAAGGGATCATGTACCCCGGCATTCCCTGGGCCAGCGAGGTTCTCATTTCACTGACCGTCAGCGTCCGGTCCGCCACAAAGTAGGCGACAAGCGCCTTCTCTCCCCCGCCGTCCTGACGGGCGAGCACCACCGCTTCTTCCACGCCCTCGACGTTCAGAAGCTGCGTCTCGATTTCGTCCAACTCGATCCGGTACCCGCGGATTTTCACCTGATGATCGATCCGGCCCAGGTATTCGATGTTGCCGTCCGGCAGCCAAGCTGCCAAGTCGCCCGAGCGGTACAGCTTCTCCCCCTCCGCAAACGGGGAATCGACGAACTTCTCCGCCGTCAGATCCGGACGGTTCAGGTATCCTCTCGCAAGGCCTTCCCCGGCCACGTACATTTCGCCCGCTACACCGATCGGCACAGGGCGGCGGTTTTCATCCAGGACGTACACCCTCAGCGTCGGGATCGGCTTGCCGATATTGCTCTTCGCCGCCTCCATTTCGACCCACGTGATTTCCTTATACGTCACGTGAACCGTCGTCTCGGTAATGCCGTACATATTGATCAGCTTTGTCTCCGGGTACTTCGTCTTGAAGCCCTTGAGCAGCAGCGGACTCAGCGCTTCGCCCCCGAAGATGACGTTGCGAATCCGCAGATCGTACGGATGGTCCGCCAAGACCTCCCGTAGCAGCTGGTAGAAGTACGTTGGCGTCTGGTTCAAAATCGTGACCTGTTCGCGGCCCAGCAGCGCCAGGAAATCGGCCGGATTTTTCGCCGTGAGCGGCGGTACGATGACCAGCTTGCCTCCGTACAGCAGCGCTCCGTACATTTCCCAGACGGAGAAATCGAAGCAGAACGAGTGGAACAGCGTCCACGTGTCGGACGGCCCAAAGTCGAACAGGTTCTTGTCGTTGAACAGGAGCCGCACGACGTTCTTATGCTCGATCAGCGTTCCTTTCGGTCTGCCGGTCGTTCCCGACGTGTAGATGACATAGGCCAGGTTGCCCGGTCCGGAAATCGGCTCCAGGTTCGAAGCGTCCAGCGCATCGGCGGAGTCCGCCCCTCTGTCGCCCCAAACGTAATCGTCCAATTCGAGGCGCGTTCCTGCGAAGTCGGTCTTCTCGTGCAGATGCTTTTGAATCAGCAATAACGGCGCGCCCGAATCCTCGATCATGAAGCGGATGCGCTCCTCCGGGTAGTCGGGATCGACAGGCACGTATGCTCCGCCCGCTTTGAGAATCGCCAGAATGCCGACAACCATATCGAGCGAGCGTTCGGCCAGAATCGCTACCAGCTGGTCCGCTTCTACTCCCGTCTCCCGCAGCTTCCGTGCAAGGCGGTTGGATCGCTCGTTCAGCTCGCGATATGTCAGCTGCCGCTCGTTCATGACGGCGGCTACGTTGTCCGGGTAAAGCTCCGCCTGCTCTTCGAACAAGCCGTGAATCGTCTGCTGCCGCGGGTAGTCCGCTTCCGAATCGTTGAAACCGCCCACCAGCTCGCGGATTTCCTCCTCTGTGAGTATTTCCAGCGAGGCAATATTCACGTCCGGCGCTGCTGCGATGGTTTCCAGCAGCTTGTCATAATGTCTGGCGAACCGCTCCGCGGTCTCCTGTTTATACAAAGCCGTAGCGTAATCCAACCGGCATTCGAGCTGACCGTCCAGCTCCGAAATGTCCAGGAGCAGCTCGAACTTGGATGTTCGGTTTTCCAGCGGATAAAACGATTGCTCCAGCCCCTCGATGACAATTTGCTCGTTTTCCGTATTTTGCAGGGCGAAGAACGTATCAAAGAGCGGATTCCGGCCGGTCGCGCGTGGAATGTGGAGACTTTCCACCAAGTCTTCGAACAAATAATTTGGGTGTTCGAAAGCCCCGAGCGTGATGTCCTTGATTTCTTTCAGGTACGAAAGGTACGGCTTGGAACGCTCCGGACGGCTGCGAATGGCCAGCGTGTTGACAAACATCCCTACGATCGGCTGCACTTCTTCCTGCGTTCTTCCGGCAATCGGCGTTCCGACAATCAGATCTTCCTGACCCGAATATTTATGCATAAGGATGGAGTAAGCCGACAGCAGCACCATGTACAGGGTCGTCCCCGTCCGCGCCGCCAGCTCTTTCAGCTTCTCCGTCCGCTCTTTCCCGATATAAAACTTCACGGTCCGGCCGTCAAAGCTTTGCACCGCAGGTCGCGGGAAGTCCGTCGGCAGCTCCAAGACCGGCAGCTCGCCCGACAGCTGTTCCAGCCAATACTCCTTCTGAGGCTGGAGCATCTGCCCGTAAGCTTCGGAATGCTGCCAAACAGCATAATCTTTGTATTGAATGCGCAGCGGGACCAGCTCCTCGCCCCGATACAGGCGGCTGAACTCGTCGAAGAGCAGCGTTGTCGAAATGCCGTCCGAGACGATATGATGCATATCGAACAGCAGAATGTGGCGATCCTCGGCGACTTCGATCAGGCCGATGTGAAGAAGTGGCGGCTTGGTCAGATCAAACGGGTGATAGTAAGCTTCCACCACTTGGTCCACTTCCCGCTCGCTCGCCTGGAAATAGTCGACAGCAAACTCCACCTCATCATAGATGCGCTGAACAAGCTCGCCTTGAACCTGCTCGATCCCGGTACGCAGCGTCTCATGGCGCTGAATCAGCGCCCGGAACGCGTGCTCGACGCGCGTGCAGTCCAGCTTGCCTTCGAGAAGAAGCGCCGCCGACATATTGTAGCTGCGCTCGGCCCCGTCAAGCTGCCGCAGGATGTACAGACGCTTTTGCTCGGATGAAACCGGATAGTACTCAGCCTCAGCCGCCTTTGTGATCTCATACGTCTCCTGCTGCCTTAAACCGCCGATTCTTTGGGCCAGCTGTTCGATCGTGGTGTAGCGGAAAACTTCCCGCAGCGGAACCTCGACTTGCAGCTCTTTCCGAATCTTGGAAACCAGCGTGGAGGCCCGCAAGGAATGACCACCCAAGTCAAAGAAATCGTCTTGGACTCCAACTCGCGCAATACCCAGCACCTGCTGCCAAATGAGAGCAAGTCTTGTTTCAAGCGTTGTGCGAGGAGCCACATACTCACGGCCTGCTTCTACCTCTCCGGTCGGTTCAGGCAGCGCTTTACGGTCAATTTTGCCGTTCGGCGTGAGCGGAAGCTTATCAAGAGACACCAACCGGGCCGGGACCATATGGGCCGGCAGCTCTTGCTTCAATTGGGACAGCAGATCGCTCAGCTGCAAGGAAGCATCCGCCGTCACGTAGCCGCACAAATACTTCTGCCCCTGCTCATCCGTACGGTCGGTCACCACAGCCTGCTTGACGCCCGGAAAACGCAGCAGGGCCGTTTCAATTTCGCCGAGTTCGATCCGGAACCCGCGAATTTTCACCTGATAGTCGATCCGGCCGATGAAGTCGACGTTGCCGTCTTCCAGCCAGCGGGCCAAATCGCCTGTCCGGTACAGACGTTCGCCCGGCACAAACGGGCTGTCCACAAACTTCTCGGCGGTTAGGTCCGGACGGTTCCAGTACCCGCGCGCCACCCCGGCGCCGCCGATGACAAGCTCGCCCGGAACCCCTACAGGAACCGGCTTTAATGCGGCATCGACAATGTAAAACCGGGCATTCAGCCAAGCTTTGCCGATCGGCACATGACCTGACGGCGGCAGCTTATCCAGAGGCTCACCGTAAAAACTGCTGTCAATGGCCGCTTCGGTAACGCCATAGCTGTTGATGATGCGGAATTGTCCGCCGAATCTTTCCTGCAGCAATCGGTAATCGGTGACACTGCAAGCATCCGAGCTGGTAATCAGCAACTGCATAGAGCTAACGTCCAGCCCTTCTTCATAAATATGCTGCATGAACGGCAGGATGAGCGCAGGCGTCGATTCGAATACCGTAATGTTTTGGTCCCGAATCCAGCCGTATAAGAGGTTCGGATCAATCCGGTCATCCTTCGGCACAATCACCATCGTGCCTCCGTTATACAGCGTCCGCGCGATGTCTCCGACGAACACGTCAAACGAGAAGCTGGCCAGCTGCAGCAGCCGCACCGGAAACTGATCCAACCGGTACTCGCGACGGTACGCATCCGCCGTATTCACGAGACTACCGTGCTCGATCATGACGCCTTTCGGGCGTCCCGTCGTACCCGAGGTGTAAATCACATAAGCCAAGTCTTGCGGGGCGCTGCCGGCAGATTCAAATTCCACGGCTAAGGCATCCCCGTTATAAATCTGTTCATCGTCCATGGCATAGACAGCTTGAAGCTTCAGCCGGTCATCGGCCAACCAACCTCTGGCCCGCTCCAACAGATGACGCTGCGTAAGCAGCACCGATGCATCGCTATCGCTGAGCATGTACTCAATCCGCTCCGCCGGATAATCGGGGTCCAGCGGTACATAGGCTCCGCCGGCTTTCCAAACGGCGAGCACTCCGACCAGCAGTTCCACCGAACGCTCCGCCCAGATCCCCGTAATCGTCTCCCTTCCCACGCCCTGTTCGCGAAGGAGAGAAGCCAGCCGCTCGGCGCGTTCGTTCAATTCGCCGTAGGTCAGCTGTTTGTCCATGTAGACGACTGCCGGATGATCTGGAATTTCCCGGGCAAACTTTTCAACATACCGATGAAACGCTTCTCCCTCACTAAGCCCTGCAACCGGCGGGTTAAAAACGTTGAGAATGCGGTGTCTCTCCTCATCGCTCAGCAGAGAAATCTCGCGTACCGGCAGTTCGGGAGTCTGAAGAAACTGGTCCAGAACGGTTACATACTGTTCCATAATCCGATCAATCTCGGCCGTCTCGAACAGGCCGGTACGATAGGAAGCATGGAGAATTACATGGCCTTCATTCAACATATGGTCGAAGCGCAGCAGCAAATCGTCCATCTCGTGCCTAGCGAAGTGAGCCTCCAGGCGTACCTTGATTTCTTCGTACTCCACGATTTTTAAAGGCAGATATTCCAGAGACGTACGGAACAGCCCCGAAAGATCGTTGCGGCCGTGTTGTTCGCGTAAATCCTGGATCAATTGGTTATAAGGGTATTTCTGATACCGCAGATCCGCCGTATTTTCCTTGGAAACCGTTTGGATCAAGGAAAGCACGTGCTTGTCTGGGTTCAGACGAATCCGCGTAGCCACAGTGCTGACGAACATGCCGATCGTTTCTTTTTCCTTCTTGCTGGTGCGATTGGCGAAAACCGTGCCGACCGGAACATCGGTGCTGTCAGTCAGCTTGTACAATAAAACGTACATGGCGGACAGAAATAACGTATATAAGCTGACCTGATATTGTTCGCTGAAGGCCAGAATGCGTTCATACCGGGAACCGTCCAAAGTGATGGCCAGTTTATTGGATTCGCTGCCGATCGAGAATGGCGGATACGATTTAATGCCGGTCGTTTCAGGCAAATTGTTGTACTTCGTCAGCCAGTATTCCTTGCCTTTTTGGTAACGCTGCGATTGCTCATATTCACGCTCCGCGGAAATATAATCCAGATAGGAAGGGGCCTGGTAACTGCTGGAGGTGCCTTTGCGCAGTTCCAGGTATTTTTCCATCACCGCATGCAGTAAAGCATTGACGGACAAGCCGTCGGCGATAATATGATTTACCGTCAAATTGAGCCATACTTGGCCGTTCGCAAAATGGATAATCGTAAATTGGTGGAGGTGTTCGTCGAACACGCTGGCCGGTTTTTCGCTTACTTCTTTCACCCAAGCATAGAATTGTTCGGTTGTGCCTATTTCGAGGCGGCTTATCCTAGCTTGGACATTCTCCGGCTCTTCGAACCACTGCGTTGGATTTTGCAAATCCCCGCTAATGCGGATTCGGAAAACGTCATAGGTTTTGACGATCTCTGCCGCCGCTTGCTCCAGAAGCTGTGCGTTGATCTCGCCCGTAATCTGGTAGGTCGCGGAAAGCATCGTGATGGACGTTCCCGGATTCATAATTTCCATGAACCATATTCGGCGCTGGGCTTGCGTTAATCCATATTTCTCGTTGGTATTCTCTCTCACATCGACACACTCCCGGTTTAGAGATTCTTTATAGATAGGCTTTGTACCTAGATGTCACTTAGTCACTCTTAGAAGAACCGCGCAGGCCACTCCCGGAACGGCTCCTTCGGACTCTTCCTCCTTTTTCGTGTCTACGTTTTCTGGTAACTACCGGTTATAAAGTCATACCTTGGATTACTAAAAGACTCTGTCGCATTCGCAAGCAGGAAGCCGCCCGCCGTAAAGCGGGTCTAGCCGTACAGCCGGGCGTAATAACCCCCGAGCGCCAGCAGGTCCTGATGGCGGCCCCGCTCGACGACCGTCCCTTGGTTCATGACGGTAATTAAATCCGCATGTTCCACGGTGCTGAGGCGGTGGGCGATCAGAATGGTGGTGCGCCCCTTCATCAATACGTTCAGGGCTTGCTGTACCCAATGCTGGGATTCGTTATCCAGTGCGGAAGTCGCTTCGTCCAGAAGCAGAATCGGGGCGTTTTTGAGAATCGCCCGGGCGATCGCAATTCGCTGCCTTTGTCCGCCCGACAACGACGCTCCTCTCTCCCCCACCGGCGTTTTATACTGTTCAGGAAGTTCCTGAATGAAATGGTGAGCGTACGCTGCTTTGGCCGCTTCGATCACTTCTTCATCCGTTGCATCCGGGTTGCCGTAGCGGATGTTTTCCTCAATCGTGCCGGTAAACAAGAACGGCTCCTGCGGAACGTATGCAATCTGCCTGCGGATTTCGTCCAGCGTGTAATGGCCGAACGGTTTGCCTTGGAGCAGGATTTCTCCGCTGTCCACAGGATAAAAGCCGAGTAGCAGCTTGATCAGCGTACTTTTGCCGCTGCCGCTGGCCCCCACGATAGCGGCGACCTGGCCGGGAAACACCTGCATGGAGATGTCGACAAGCACCTTTTTATCCGCCTGATAGGAAAATTCCACATCGCGAAACTCCACCGCAGCCTCCGACACGAGCTCGCTGTGAGGAGATCCCAAACGATCCGGTTCCTCTTCCTCTCTTAGTACCTCTTGAATCCGGTGAGCGCCCGCGAGCGAATTTTGGGTCATCGACAGAACCATCCCCAAGTTCAACAAGGCGTGCGTCAGATTCACTTGCAGAACCGCCAGGGCGGCGACACTTCCCATTCCCATCAGTCCGTAGGCATAAAGAAGACTGCCGATGACGATGATGCCGCAGAACGTGACGTAGCTGATAAAATGATTCACTGCTGCCTGCATGCCGTTCTTCTGCGCGGTTTGCCGAAGCGTCTGCGTCATTTGTTCGTTCAACGCCTCGTACTGGCCGTAAATCGTGCGGATGCGGAACAGCTTCACAATTTGAATGCCGCCCATAAAATCTTTGAATTTTTCGGTCATTTTACCGAGCGTTTGCAAGCCTTGTTCGGACAAAGCGCGAATATCCCGCGCAAATTTCAGGCTCACCACGGAGGACAGCAGCAGAATGACGAAGGATACGCCGGCAAACCGCCAATCGATCAACACCATGGAGACAATGGAGCCGATGCAAAAGACAACTTGAAGCAGCAAAACGAAGTAAACCTGCGAGAATGTAAACTCAACGGTCGTTACGTCGTTGTTCACCCGCGACAGCAAGTCCCCATGGTGCGTCTGCTCCAGGAATCTCGGCCGCACCCGGCACAGCTTGTCATAAAGACGTTCGCGGATATTCAGCACAGTCAGCTCGACACTGCGCTGGTATAAGTAAATGAACCAGGGAGAAATTACATTTTCCAGGAACAAGGCCGCGCCCAAAATAATAAAAGCTTCCACCATCAGGGACGTATCTCGGGACACGGCGAAATCAACCAAGTTATGTACGACCAAGCTGAAGGCGATCAGGAACAATGTCTGGGTGAGCGCCGTCACGGCCAGGCCAATGGCGTACTGGGTTTTGCGCTTGCGGTTCATAAACATCAGCAAGTAGCCGAGTTCTTTCACTTGCGAGAGCCATCCGCCCTTTTTCATGTGTACGCCACCTCCCTGCGTTCGGTAGACTCGGTAAATTCCTGATAGTACGACTGGGCGTACAGTCCCTTCATCTTCAGCAATTGTTCATGAGTGCCCTTTTCAACAATACTCCCCTGTTCCATGACCCAAATTTCATCGGCGTTTTGTACTGTAGAAAGCCGGTGGGCAATAACCATCGTCGTTCTCTGCTTCATCATTACGCCCAGCGCTTCCTGAACCGCGCTTTCCGACTCCGGATCAAGAGCCGACGTTGGCTCGTCCAGCAGCAGAACGGGAGCATCCTTCAGAAAAGCCCGGGCCATTGCAATGCGCTGGCGCTGCCCGCCGGACAAAAAGCCTCCGCGCTCTCCGACATATGTCTGGTAGCCGCCCTCAAGCTGCATAATGAAGGAATGCGCCTGAGCGGCTTTGGCGGCTTCGATAATCTCGTCCATCGACGCTACTTCCCGCCCGTAGCCGATATTTTCAGCGATCGTGCCGCTAAACAAATATGAATCCTGGGTTACCACGGAAAAATGCGACCGAAGTTGCTCCGGGTCGGCGCCGTGGATCAGGCTGCCGAACACGCGGATCTCGCCCTGGTCCTCCGGAAGCGGATAAAAGCCGCATACAAGCTTAAACACCGTGCTCTTCCCTCCGCCGCTCGCTCCGACAAGCGCGATCGTCTTCCCTTCCGGCACCGAGAAGCTAACATTCCGTAGGATCGGGGAGCTCTCCTCATACCCGAAGGTTACGTTCTGAAACTCGATGGGGGCGGCGCTCGCTTTCGGAAGCGAACGGCCATTTTCCGTTTCGGTCGGCTGCTCGACGATTTCAGAGACCCTTCTCAGGGCACCGGCCATTTCGAACGTCCGCGTGATGAGCTCCGGAATATGCTCCAGCGGCTCCAGACACAGATTCAGCAAGTACAGGAAGGCGATCAGCTCTCCCGCGCCTAGCTGCCCTTTGTAGATCAAATAGCTTCCGTAACTGACGGCGAAAATGATCGGGCTGATCATCAGCGTCGAAAGCAGCGGGTTGACCCAGGCTTCCCGCTTTTTCACGGCCAGCTTTTTTTGGGCCGTCAATTGCAGCAGCACTTGGTAGGAGCGAGATAACATGCCGGATAGCAGGTAGCTTTTTACAATAGGCATACCCCCAAGCGTATCCTGGAGGTTGACGTTCATTCGCCCCATGTTCGCCTGGGCTTCCTCCGTCAACCGCTCCAACTGCTTGCCGATCCATTGGGAAACCAGCAGCGCTACAGGAAATAACAGCAGGCTGTACAGCATCAGCTCCCATTGAAGGTAGATCAAATAAGCGAAACAGCCGATGAACAACAGCGGATGATAAAACCACTGGGCGAGGTCCCGAATCATAAACTGCTGGATGAGCTGCAGGTCGTTGTTGATCCGCGACAATACGTCGCCAGAGTGCTGCTTTTCCAAATAGGAGACCGGGAGTTTGCCGATATGACGCATGACATGGTTGCGGATATCCTGCACCGCAGAGGCGCTGCTTCTCTCCACGCCGAAGCTCATGAAAAACTTCGCCGGCACACCGATCAAGATGACCACAAAGACCGCGTACACGATTTGCAGAACGATTGGCCCCGCCCCCTTCTCGGCCTGGGTGGTCAGCTGCTCGATCAAACTTCCCGTCCATATCTCAATAACGGCGGCGGCAATCGCGGACAAGACACCGACGATCATCCAGCCTTTGTGACGGCTTACATAGGACATCAGCCAGCGGAACGCTTTCCAGGCGGCGTAAGCGGTTTGGCGTTTGGAAGGCGCCGCTGTGCCTTGTTCTAGAACAGACGGCTGGCGGTCAGCTTCCATGCAGTACCCCGGCCTCCGCTTCGATCTGCCGCTTGACTTGCTCTAAGATGTCTCGAATGACGACGGCCGTTTCTTCCACGCGCGCGAGTTCCAGCAATTCCTCGTGCGCGCCCTCCAGCCGGTAATCGGAGTAAGCTTGCGTCGTTGCCCCCCGCCAGGAAGGCAATTGGTGCTCCAGGCGGAAAGCTTCGCTGTCCTTCGCAATCAGTTCATAAATCCTGGCCGGGATCGTGCCGGAATTAATAAGCTGCGCTTCGTACGCCAAGGTCGCTTTGACCTTCCGATGAACCCGCTCCCGCACGAGCGGGTTGCTCATTAATTCCTTCTCTTCTTCGTCGAAATCCGCAAGCATTTCTTCAAGCTCTTTCTCCGACGTTTCAGAAGGCGTCAGCGCGTCCTTAATCCACGAGTCCACCATGAGCACGTCCGTTACGGAATACCCTCTTTTCTCCATCGTTTTGGCTACCTCGAACGTCAGGTTGCCTCCGAAGCAGTAGCCGAGCAGCACGTAAGGTCCTTCCGACTGGATGCGGACGATCTCGTCCACATAACGGTTCAGCATGGCCTCGTAATCGACGGCATCGTCGATAAAATCAATGCCGTAGAGCACGAACCGGCCGTCGAGCCTGCTTGCGAGCTCTCGGTAACCGATGCCGAAACCGCTACCCGGAGGGAAGCAGAACACGTTCAGATCTCCTGCTTTATTCAGCTTAATGAAGGAGTCTCCCCCTTTATCCAGGCCGAGATCCGACTCGCCGAAAGCCATGGCTTCAACTGTTACATTGTGGAATTGGCGGTTCAAAGGTATCTCGATGCCCGTTTCATCGTAAACGGCTTGAACGAGCCTCATCAGACTTAACGAATTGCCACCCAACTCAAAAAAGTTATCCTTTACGCCGACCTGCGGAACGCCAAGCGTATCCTGCCAGACGCGGGCGATCTTCATTTCGAGCAGCGTTCTCGGTGCGACATATTCCGCTCCTCCAGCCGCGGCTTCCTCCGGCGCGGGCAGTGCTTTGCGGTCGATTTTCCCGTTCGGGGTCAGCGGCATCCGCGAAAGCTGCACGAGGTGCGAAGGAATCATATACCCCGGAAGCTGCTTGGCGAGCTCCTCCTTGAGTTCATTCGCCGCCAGCCTCGTTTCCGCGACGTAATAAGCGACAAGCTGCTTATGGCCGTTCGCGTCGTCGCGGTCGAGCACCTTGGCTTCTTGCACGGCGGCGATCTTCAGCAGCTGCGTCTCGATTTCGTCCAACTCGATCCGGTACCCGCGGATTTTCACCTGATGATCGATCCGGCCTAGGTATTCGATGTTGCCGTCCGGCTGCCAAGCTGCCAAGTCGCCCGAGCGGTACAGCTTCTCCCCCTCCGCAAACGGGGAATCGACGAACTTCTCCGCCGTCAGATCCGGACGGTTCAGGTATCCTCTCGCAAGGCCTTCCCCGGCCACGTACATTTCGCCCGCTACGCCAATCGGCACAGGGCGGCGGTTTTCATCCAGGACGTACACCCTCAGCGTCGGGATCGGCTTGCCGATATTGCTCTTTGCCGCCTCCATTTCGACCCACGTGATTTCCTTATACGTCACGTGAACCGTCGTCTCGGTAATGCCGTACATATTGATCAGCTTCGTCTCCGGGTACTTCGTCTTGAAGCCCTTGAGCAGCAGCGGACTCAGCGCTTCGCCCCCGAAGATGACGTTGCGAATCCGCAGATCGTACGGATGGTCCGCCAAGACCTTACGCAGCAGCTGATAGAAGTACGTTGGTGTCTGGTTCAAAATCGTGACCTGTTCGCGGCCCAGCAGCGCCAGGAAATCGGCCGGATTTTTCGCCGTCAGCGGCGGTACGATGACCAGCTTGCCTCCGTACAGCAGCGCTCCGTACATTTCCCAGACGGAGAAATCGAAGCAGAACGAGTGGAACAGCGTCCACGTGTCGGACGGCCCGAAGTCGAACAAGTTCTTGTCGTTGAACAGGAGGCGCACGACGTTCTTATGCTCGATCAGCGTTCCTTTCGGTCTGCCGGTCGTTCCCGACGTGTAGATGACATATGCCAGGTTGCCTGGCCCGGAAATCGGCTCCAGGTTCGAAGCGTCCAGCGCATCGGCGGAGTCCGCCCCTCTGTCGCCCCAAACGAAATCGTCCAATTCGAGGCGCGTTCCTGCGAAGTCGGTCTTCTCGTGCAGATGCTTTTGAATCAGCAATAACGGCGCGCCCGAATCCTCGATCATGAAGCGGATGCGCTCCTCCGGGTAGTCGGGATCGACAGGCACGTATGCTCCGCCCGCTTTGAGAATCGCCAGAATGCCGACAACCATATCGAGCGAGCGTTCGGCCAGAATCGCTACCAGCTGGTCCGCTTCTACTCCCGTCTCCCGCAGCTTCCGCGCAAGGCGGTTGGATCGCTCGTTCAGCTCGCGGTAGGTCAGCTGCCGCTCGTTCATGACGGCGGCCACGTTGTCCGGGTAAAGCTCCGCCTGTTCTTCGAACAAGCCGTAAATCGTTTTCCCCCGCTCGAACTCGGTTTCGGTGTCATTAAATCGCTTCAGCAGCGTCTCCCTCTCGTCTGGGGACAGCACATCGGCTTGTCCGAGCTCCAGATCCGGCTGAAATAAAAGCACGGACAGCAGCCGAACAAGATGGTCGGCCGCCTGTTCCACAAATGCCCGCTCGTACCGCTGCCCATCAAAGCTTATTTCCAGCTCGATGGAGTGGTTTTGGCGGTCGAAGCGAAAAACCGTATCGGCCGCCACCCGGTTAACCAGCGGTTCCGGATGAATCGGGGCGAAGGATGCGACGGTGTTGACGACCGGGAGGCCGTCCCCCGTATAGTCCAGATGGAGCGGCTCCACCATTTTCCGAAAAGGCAGGTGCTGATGCTCCAGCGCCTCGCCGATGGAGGCTTTGATGCCCCCGAGCAGCGTTTTCAGCGTAGTCTGGCGGCTTACGGACGTCTTGATCACCAAGATGTCATGCGGCGGCGGAGTCCCGTCGGGGTCTGCGCTATAAGAAGGCATACCGACCAGCACTTGGTCCCGCCCGGTATATTTGAACAGCAGGCTTTTTACTCCTGCCAAAACAATCATGTACAAAGCCAAATCCGAACCGTTGGCGAGGCAAATGATTCTCTCCGAAAGTTCGCTCGGCAGAGTACGGTGAAGCAAGCCCGGCTCGGCCGCAGCTTCCCCGTCGGCGGATAATTTGGAGGATTGACTGTAGGGAAGGAAGCTCAGGCTGTCATCGGCGCTAAACTTGCCGCTCCAGTATCGTTCTTCCTTTTCAAACAAAGATTTCATTCGTATCTCCCCTAAAAATGAAGTGACCGCATGCCCCGGCGCAGGTCCGAAAAAGCTTGCTTTCGGCCTGCGCGTTTACGGGCTTGGACGTTGTTCGCCGTCTTCCTTGGGATGCGCGCCGCTTTCGTTTGACGGCGGAGGCGCGCTTGTAGGATTAGAACGCGAATTCGATCGTATCGACGGCACTCTTTGCGCCTGCCGCCGGTTTATGACATTCAATCCGGCTTAGCTCGAGTTGTGGATTTTCCGCAATTTGAGACAGTACCCGCAGGTAATCCTCGGTCAAGGTGCGGATCATCGCTTTTTTGAACAGCTTGGTGGCGTAGAAGAAGCCCCCGCTCAGCGCCCCGTTGTTTTCATACATAAACAGCGTCAGATCGAACTTCGCTTCTTCCAAATGGTCAAGCTCGTAAGTCTTCAGGCTGACCCCTTCCAGCTCGGCGTCTCGTTCTTCGATATTTTGCAAGTCGAAAACGGCATCGAACAGCGGGAAGCGGCCCGGCTCCCGCTTCACATTCAAACGCTCCACGAGCTCCTCGAATGGATAATCCTGGTTCTCGAAAGCACCCAAAGCCGTTTCCTTCACTTCTTCCAGGTAGGACAAGAACGTTTTGTCGCCCGACGGGCGATTGCGGATCGCCAGCGTATTGACAAACATCCCGATGACCGGTTCCAAATCGGCGTTCGTTCTTCCCGCCACCGGGGTGCCCACGACCAAGTCCTCCTGCCCGCTGTACTTGGACAGCAGCACGGTATAAGCCGCAAGCAGCACCATGAACAGCGTGCTTTCACGCTCGGCCGCCAATTCGCGCAGCCGCGTAGAGAGAGAAGCTTCGACGTCGAACTCCAGATGCGCACCTTCGTAGCTGCGAGCCGCAGACCGTTCGTAGTCCATCGGCAGGTCCGCCGTCGGCAGCTCGCCTTCGAAGGTTTGCAGCCAGTAAGCTTCCTGCCGCCCGATCCGCTCTCGGTGGGCCTTCGACTGCTGCCAAACGGCATAATCCTTGTATTGAATGCGCAGTGGCGGCAGTTCTTCCCCGGCGTAGAAACTCGAGAACTCATCGATCACAATCGCCATTGATACGCCGTCGGACACCATATGGTGCATGTCGAAAAGGAGAATATGCAGGTTCGGCTCCAGTTCGATGACCCCGGCGCGCAGCAGCGGCGGCTTGCCGAGATCAAACGGACGAACAAAGCTGCGGACGATCTGCTCGATTTGAGCCGCATCCTCTTTATCCGCTTGATGATGCTCGATAGCAAAATCGACCTGCGGGTAAACCCGCTGAACCGCTTCGCCCTTCACGATTTCAAAACCGGTGCGCAGCGATTCATGCCGTGTTATCAATTTCCGCAAGGCGGCTTCCAACCGGTCTAAATCAAACTCGCCTTCCACCTGCACCAACTCCGGCATGTTGTAAAGCTGATCCGCTCCATCCAGCGTGTGCTGAATGAACAGCCGTTTCTGCGCGGAGGACAGAGGATAGTACTCTCTCTCCTCCGCTTGAGGAATGGCCTCATGCTCCCGCCGTTCCATCCGGGCGATCGCCTCGGCCATCGCCGCAATCGTCGAGTGACGGAATACGTCGCGCAGCGGCAGGTTGACGTTTAATTCCTTAAATACCTTGCCCGCCAGCGTCGTCGCTCGCAGGGAGTGGCCGCCGATGTCGAAGAAGTTGTCGTGAACGCCAATCTCCTTCGCAAGCCCCAGCACCTCCTGCCAAATCGCCGCCAGCTTCGTTTCCAACTCATTGCGCGGTGCGACGTACTCCGTTCCGCTTCCCGCTTCCCCTTCCGGCGCTGGCAGCGCCTTCCGGTCAATCTTTCCGTTCGGCGTCAGAGGCAGGCGCTCCATCTCCACGAAGTACGACGGGATCATGTAACCCGGCAGCTCCTGCGCCAGCGCGCTGCGCAGATCGTTCACTGCCAGCTCCGCTCCGGTATCCGGCGTGTAATACGCGCATAGCGCCTTCTGCCCGTTCGCGTCACTTCGAACCAGCACCACCGCTTCGCGCACGCCTTCCACCCGCAGCAGCTTCGCTTCGACTTCGCCCGTCTCAATCCGGTACCCCCTGATTTTCGCCTGGTTGTCGATCCGGCCGATGAAGTCCACGTTGCCGTCCTCCATCCATCGCGCCAAGTCTCCCGTGCGGTACAGCCGCTCGCCCGCGACGAACGGACTGTCTACGAACTTTTCTTCCGTCAGCTCCGGACGGTTCAAGTACCCGCGCGCCACTCCGACTCCGCCGATGACCAGCTCGCCCAGCACCCCGACCGGCACCGGATTCAGATGCGCATCCACGATGTAGAATTTCGCATTCAGCCACGCTTTGCCGATCGGCACATTGCCTGTCTGCGGTAGCTTCGTCAGCGGCTCGTCGTAGAAACTGGAGTCGATCGCCGCTTCCGTCACGCCGTATGCGTTGATGATCCGGAACAACGAGCCGAAGCGTTCCTGCAAGGTCCGGTAATCCGCCACGCTGCAGCTGTCCGAGCTCGTGATCAACAGCTCCATCCAGCTCATATCCAGCCGCTGCTCGTGCACGTACTCCAGGAACGGCACGATCAGCGCCGGCGTCGATTCGAAGATGGTGACCTGCTCCCGCTCAATCCAGTAGTGCAGACGAGACGGATCGATCCGGTCGTCCTTCGGCACAATCACCATCGTGCCTCCGTTGTACAGCGTCCGCGCGATATCTCCCACGAACACGTCGAATGAGAAGCTTGCGAGCTGCAGCAGCCGCACCGGGAACTGATCCAACCGGTATTCCCGCCGGTAGCCCGCCGCCGTGTTCACCAGGCTGCGGTGCTCGATCATCACGCCCTTCGGCTTGCC